>NZ_JAEVHG010000002.1:0-518444 GCF_018263875.1 Zooshikella ganghwensis | reverse complement strand
CACCCGGATAGCTTTTTTCTAATGCTGCGAAGCGGTCATGAATCGTGACAGTATAATCAGCTTGATCAGCACACTCTCGTTTTAACGCACTGTAACCTTGGGGATTTTCTTTTTGTAATGATTCGTTCGGGCCACAGACTGCGATAAAACCATACAACACATGGGTGAGGTTTTTGGCAGGGATATCATTAACATGGAAGTTACGGCCATAAACACCCCATTCCACAAAGTAAGTGCCGACGACTTTGTTGGCGTTATTTTCAAATAATGCAGAATCATTTGAGAGTGGAGTCGCTTGAGTTAAGGTTGATAAACCCAAACCCACTGCAATGCTTATGGCTAATTTATTCGGCAACCAGCGTTTAGTTTGCTTGGTTTGCATACAGATTTTCTCCTTAATGCATTTACCTAATAAAAAAAGCGTTATATACCCTTCACGAATCTGAAAACCCTTCGTTATAGGTATAGTTGAACGCTTTTAGGCAACTACTTTTTGCACAAATAGAGTTTGAACAAGTCGCACTATCTATCGTGAACAATTTATCTATGCTTTTCCGTGCATCTCACCTGAAAAATAAACAGGTTGATCCTGAAGCTTTAATTGTCATATACAAATATAAAGCTCATTGCAGGCCAGAGTCAGATATTTGGTTAATAATTAATAAAACGGCTTGTAATGTATAAAACAGTTCTACTTAATGTTGTGATTAATTAATGACTAAGTAATAAGGCTAACTCAATAGCGCCCATTAACACGACTTGAGGCGGTACTCATAAATTATGACAGCCTGTAACACTTTGTCGTAAATAATACCGAAAAGAAGTTTAGCAAATCGTCAGTGGAAGCGTGGTAATCGCGTTCCAATTTTGTGATGGTTATAACGGATATAGGCTAATCTGTTTAAATAAACAACATTTCGTTGTGAAATGGTTTCAAAGGGAAGGGTAGATTGTTCGCGATGATAGAAATATATAAAGCATAAGACGTATAAGTGAAGGTAGCAAATGTGTTGCAAAAAAGGAGCAAAGTATGAGTAAAACAGATCTTTTCCTCAAAGCAGCCATTGAAGAAGCTGAGCAAGGCCGAGAGCGAGGGGGTATCCCGATAGGTTCCGTACTGGTTTATCAACAGAAAATAATCGGTCGAGGCCATAACCAACGGGTACAACAAAAGAGTGTTGTGCTGCATGCTGAAATGCATGCACTTGAACAAGCGGGTCGTTTACCAGCATCTATTTATAAGCAGTGTACACTTTATACAACACTATCCCCATGTGCGATGTGTAGTGGCGCAATTATTCTGTATGGTATACCTCATGTCATCGTGGGTGAAAACCAAACGTTTATGGGGCAGGAGCAATGGCTTAAGGAGCATGGTGTAAGGGTAGATGTAATACAGGATAAACACTGCGTGGAAATGATGAAAGCATTTATCAGTACCCACCCTGAGTTGTGGAATGAAGATATTGGTGAGTAATAATAACTTACTGAAGCTTAATAAATCAGACTAAAGCGGCTAAGCCGCTGAGTTAATGACTGACCGTCTTGGAAAATAGTTGTATGACAATAACACCTGATGTAATTAAAACCATGCCTAATATTGCAGGTAAATCAGGAATTTGTTTATACATCAGCATACCGACAATGGTGATAAATACGACTCCAAGGCCAGACCAAATTGCGTACGTGACGCCAACTGGAAGTGTACGTAATGTTAGTGACAAAAAGTAAAACGCCACAGCGTAACCTATTACAACAATAATAGAGGGAATTGGTTTAGTAAAGCCTTCAGCCGCTTTTAATGCACTGGTTGCAATTACTTCTGCAATGACTGCTACTGCTAATTGAATATAGATCATATTGATAGCCTAAATAATGCCTCGCAGTTTTAAATGGTAAGTTAATTGCCCTTTACGTACCACAAATTTTAATGGTAGTGAAAGAAGCTTGAGTTTTATTATATCGTATTGGTTTATGCCATACATAGTTGTTTTTTTGTGTACTGATTTTTGCCTAGTCTTTGCTTCATTCCTGAGCTTTTGTGACAACCTCTTTAGGGCAAAAATCTCTTTGCTTAACTCGCCGTGTAACAGGCTAAATTTTAGTAAATAAACAGCTAATATATGAATTTAAATCACTATCTGCTTGTGTTTTGTGGTGGGTCGCTAATATGATACGTGGCTCGTTTAAAAATAAAAATACAATCTGAGTTGACGAAATAATGAACGACGTTACATTGTTAACATATATTAGCTTAGCGATTGCCCTAGTCGTGGGAGTACTAGCAGCTGATACCCGTATTCGCTTTATGCGGGAGTTTGCCTTTGGTTTTTCTGGGGTATCTATCGTACTTTTTATCTTTGTTGGTTTGCTAACACTGTATACATCAATTTTATTATTTGCCTTGTTAATAACAGGATACTATTTAAAGTTTATTAAAAATAAATTGTTATACAACTGTTTGTTTGTTATTTGTGGCTTATTTTCCCTGTTGCTTGCTATTCATATTATACCTGGCATAGAAAATGTACTGCTCTATGAGAATGTGACGATCTCTGAAAATGCGCAAACCATTACTCTTTATGCAAATTTTGATAAAGGCATTGCTGGGGTTGTATTATTGCTTTTAATATCTTCACGATCGTTATCAAGTATGAGCCTATTGAAGTATTGGTTATTAATTCCATTAATATTGCTAACTCTTTTTTTGCTAGCGTTGACTTCAGGCTTGAATTGGGAACCAAAGTGGCCTGCTTTTACACTTGAATTCTTTTTGGTCAACTTGCTCTTAACCTGTATTGCAGAAGAAGCCTTTTTTCGTGGGTGCATTCAGCAGCGCTTATCACAGGCAATAACGCGTCATACTAAAAATGGATCAGTGTTAGCGTTATGCTTAACAAGTTTATTGTTTGGATTAGCCCACTTTAATGGGGGAGCTCAATTAGTTGTACTAGCAATATTAGCTGGATTAGGCTATGGAATTATCTATAAATTAACAGGCAAATTATCAACTGCTATTGCAGTACATTTTGGATTAAATGCATTACATTTTACTTTGCTAACATACCCCATTCCATTATAAATAAGGGCTTTATCATGTAATAAATAATTATTACTTTTAATGCTTCAAGGATAAACGGTATTTGATTATGAACCGTGAAACAAAAAGAATCATTAAAGCATCAGTCTTATGCTCTTCGTTTTCACTTATACTTACTGGTTGTACATTTGCTAGCCAAATGTCGAGATAGCACACATCGAACTGTTTTCCGCAAGGATGCGGTAATCAAGCCTCCAGGGATGGATTCACGGCGTGTTCGATGCGTGTTATCCCGCCTTTGAACAAAAGTGATTTAAAAGCCTGCTTTTGGAATGGCAAAAATATATGTAATTGCTCTGTTTTTATCCGAAACTGCGTCATCTTGGCGATGGGGATATGTTAACTTTTGCTCTATTATTGATTTCAGATAAAATACTTTCAATCAGTCAATCAATACATACCTATGGATGACAACCATTGTGGATGAAAAGACGCTTCAATCGTTAATTGATGCTCTAGCGGTATCACCAGATAACTTGCCGCTGTGCTTAACAGTTTTTCGTGAAAGTAAACGATTACATGGTATTGATCAGGCAATACAGCACCTTAGTCATGTTAAGTCTGAAGCCGTTACCAATGTTGAGGACCAGTTAGTTATTGCTGAAGCTTTCCTAGAAGCTGGATTACCTGAAAAAACAAAGCAATTTTGTATGAGTGATACTCCTGCAACCCACTTATTGCTGTGTAAAACTGAGCTTGCTTGTGGGAAGCCAGAGCAGGCAAAAGTCCACTATCAACAGGCTATTCAAGCCAGTTCAGCATTACAGGACAAAACACTGGAAGCAAGGCTGGGTATAGCTGACCATGAGCGTCAGGAGAGTCGCCCTAAGCTCAAAGTCATTGCCAATGATGATACGAATATAACAGAGCTTAAGCGAATTATTGCGCCTATTGAAAAGACAGTGACTTTTGCTGATGTTGGTGGGTTATCTGAAGTAAAGAAACAGATTCATAAAAAAATTATTTTGCCTTATCAAAAACCCTCTCTTTTTCAGCGTTTTCGTAAACGTGTTGGGGGAGGCATTTTACTATATGGTCCACCAGGATGTGGTAAAACCCTGTTAGCACGTGCAACAGCTGGTGAGTGTCAAGCAAAGTTTTTCAACATTGAGCTTGCTGATATTCTTGATATGTATATTGGGGAGTCAGAAAAGAGGTTGCATACTGTTTTTGAGCAAGCCCGAAACCAGTCACCTGCTGTTATTTTTTTTGATGAAGTTGAAGCCATTGGTGGAAAACGTCAATACTCAAGAGAAAGTACTTCCTCAAAGTTAGTTAGCCAGTTTTTGTCTGAGTTGGATGGATTTGCTCAAAATAATCATGGAGTTTTAGTTTTAGCCTCTACTAACGTGCCTTGGGCAATTGACTCTGCTTTTTTAAGGCCAGGTCGGTTTGATCGATTGATCTTTATTCCTCCTCCGGATCAAACAGCTCGAGAAAATATCCTGAACATTTTGCTTAAAGATCGCCCGATTGAGCGTAATTTGGATTTAGCGTCACTGGCAAAAATTACCAGTGGTTTTTCAGGAGCAGACTTACAAAATGTCGTTGAAACGGCTATCGACAATGCAATAGAAGACTCGATTAGCAGTCAGGAGGATGTTCTTTTGAGTCAACAACATCTTCAACAAGCAATGAAAGAAGTGAAAGCGACTACGATTGATTGGCTGACTTCAGCCAGGAATTATGCTAAGTATGCCAATGAATCAGGCTTGTATAATGATGTACTGAGCTTTATGAAAAAGCATGGTAAACATTAAAAAATGGAAATAGGCTATTTATTTACTGAGTAATCACAAAACAACATGACTTACACAATACCTGACGAACCCACTCCTAGTACCTTGGCAAAACTGGCTGTTAGACCTATGTGGCCACTATTTGCGTTAATGTTTGTTAATACGGGTGTATCTTGGCTATGGTTTATTGCTAATAGTTTTTTTCAAGGCAGTCCTTATCTAAAAAAAGAAGTTGCCTGGATTGCCTTAGGCTTGGCAGGCTCATGCTTGGGCGTATTTGCAATCGCTACTGCTCTTAGTCAAGGTTTTATTGATGAATCAATGATTCCTTATTTGCTTATTATCTTAACCGTTTGGAAGCTTGGCATTTCCTACAAAGTATTTGTACTACAAAATAACAGTTTTGAGTTGTTTGAGTATTTCCAAGAGTCTGTCAGCAATGGCGCTATTCCATTTATAGCAATGGTTATTATATTTCAACAAATTTCACTTTATCAGCTACTACCCAGCTATATTTATTTGGTGTTAAGGTAAGTATGAACGATAATCGAATTGAACAGCTGCTGATACACGCCAATCAACAACTGCATCATGGTGACACATATGGGGCTATTGACAGTTTAAAACAACTTCTGTCTTATGAGCCTGATATTGCAGATGCTCATGCACTGTTAGCCATTTGCTTATTTCATAGTAAGCGACTAGAAGCTGCAAAATATGAAGCTGGTATTGCTTTGCAATTAGCACCTGATTCTAGTTTTTCTCATTATGCCCAAGGCGTTATCTTAACCGCTGCGCGCCAGTTCACTGTTGCAGAAGATAATTTAAATCAGGCTATCCAGCTAGAACCGACCAATGCAACTTATTTATTGGCAAAAGCGAACCTGTTGGCGCTTTGCGGGAAAAATAAACAGGTTTTACCTTTACTCGAACAAGCTATAGCCGCTGAGCCTGAGCTGGTTGACTGTTATGTTGCATTGGGGGAGTACTATTTAGAAAGAGGTGATTATAAAAAAGCTCAAACCTATGCGACTGAAGCCATGCATTTGGATTCAGATGACCAGGACGCTATTACCTTAATGGGGTCTATTCATTTACAGCTGGGTAATATGGATGAAGCAAAAGACCACGCGTTGTGGGCATTGAGCCATAATGCTATGGCAGTAAAACCATTATTTTTAATGAGTGCTATTAAAGCTAAACAAAGCATTTGGTTAGGGTTATGGTGGCGCTTTAATAGTTTTATGAGCAAGATTGGTGAGGCAAAACAAATTCTGATCCTGATTAGCCTATATTTTTTCTATCGCTTGGGGGATCAACTATTCAGTGATTTGGAAATGAGTAATGCTGCCACGATCTGTACCATTACTTGGTTAGCTTTCTGTGTATATAGTTGGATGGGACCTGTTATTTTTCACCGTTCACTTGTTAAAGAGTTACAGTCTTTTTCATTCGATAAGCATTTTTAGCGATTTCCTTATTTTTGTGGGATATGCCAGGGTTGTTTATGTATACGTTGAAATGCTGCTATTGTATCCTGATCGGCGCCTGACTTTAAAAGATAGTCTTGCATAGAGATATTTTCGGGTGGTTCTGCCTCTGACTTTTCCCATTTTTGCATGAGGTCCACTCGAAAAGTACGATAGTCTTCTCGTAATTTACACCATGCGGTAAATGTCCAACGGTCTCCCCAAAAAACCAGACCTACAGGCCAGACAAGCCGTTGGCTGGTGTTATCTTGAAGGTCAGTATACTCAATCCATAAACCAAAATTTTGTTCAACAGCTTGTCGTATTGGTGTTAAACGTTCAAGTGGATATGAAGACATGGGGGGGGCATAAAGTGGTGGAATGGGTAAATTTGTTGAGCCTAAGGTGGTGTGAATTTTGGCTAATGCACTCTTTGCTGCATCGGCTGTTTCTTTATCCGCACGGGCAGCCAACATACGAGCACCCACTTCGAGAGCTGCTAACTCACTTGCGGTGAATTTTACAGGCGGGGGGGTAAATCCCCGCTCTAACCAATAACCTTCACCTGCTTCGCCATTGACAGGGGCACCACTCATCATGAGGTCAGCCATGTCCCGGTAAATGGTTCGTGGTGATACTTCCAGCCATTCAGCAAGCTGTTGCGCGGTCGTCCGCCGACGACCACGTAGTAAAAGAAGAATTTGAACTAAACGATCGGCTCTACGCATGACATTAATACAAAAATATTGGCGATAAACATAATATTACCTTGATTTATTGAGTAAGGTGAAATAGTGCTAATTCTATTGGAAACTGCGAACCATTATGGTTGAGAAAAAACTCCGAATAAATTTCCCTGATTATCTAAAAGGCAAGCATGAACTAAGCCTGAGGCAGTGCATGTTGGTGCATTGATTGCCTGTCCACCTAGTTTCTGTGTTTTACACGCAATAGTGCTTACATCACTAACAAGAAAATAAGGAATTAAATAATTCTGGTTTTTTGTACTTAATGAGTGGTCAGCCATTCCGCCTGTAGGGTCTTCATTGTTAACTGCAATACTGAAATAAGGTCGGTCAGTACCGGTTTCATATTGGCTAAATTGCCAATTAAACGCTGCTTGATAAAATTCCTGAGTTGCATGGGTATCACAGGTACCCACCTCAAACCAAGTAAAACTTCCTAATACTGGAGGTGTGCTGGCTTGGTTAGCAAGACCATTGCACTTAAAAATAGAAAAAAGGTTGTCAAATGGATCTTGCATAATAGCAAAAGTGACATCGTTTACTTGTGTCGGTTTGTGGATGATTTTAGCCCCCAGAAGTACCAGTTGTTTAGAATCCGCCTGGACATCTTCAGATCGAATAGCAAGCATAGTACCTTTAGGAATATTTGATGAGGCCTGTTGTATTCCTCCCATAGGTTGCTGAGCGTTTTGTGCTGTTATCATAATATAGCTTTGTTGCGGGTCACTTGTGATGGGTACGGCAGCAAAGGTCCAGCCAAAGAGTTCAGAATAAAACTGCTTAGTAGATTCTACATCTTGAGTATTAATTTCAAACCAGGCGACATTTCCAGGCATTGTTGTGTTCATTATAGGTTTCCTTGTGGTTAAAAAAACTTCTTGGTAAACGAGAGCTAGCGAATTATCAATAGCAACACTATTGGCTTGGGTGGTATTATGAGGCACCCCACTGACAGCATACTGTCAGTAGGACTTTGAGATTTTTCAAAATTGATTAGAGGATAGCAAAATGGGTTTACAATGCTTGATTTGGTCTGAGAGACAAGTGTTGGGGCATTGCTGGCAGTAAAACTCATTGAGTTTTTTTCTGTGCAAAGAAAAAATAAATTAAGCATTTTATTGACGCGATATCGCTAGCCTTAATAGACCAAACTAACTCCACTAAAAATTTTTTGCTGTGGATATACCTTTCACGAATGATTTCTAGGTTTTGTTATCTTCACTCCTCACCCCAATCACCTATTAATATAGGCTCATGGGGCTTCGTCACTTGATGGCCGCACCTAAAAACCATTCGTATTGGATATATATGCAAATTTTCTGATGAACTGGGAGCTTAGGGATTAATTACGTAGAAAATACTGATCTTAAAAAAATTAAGCTAAGTCGTAACTTTGTAATAATAAGAGTGCTTAATAAGTAAGATATACCCTTCATGAATCATTTTTAGGGTTTGTTGCCCCCTAAAGGGCGTCAAAATCAGTGTTCTTGACTACCAAGGATGGTGGGAATTCAGTTTATACATAATCGTATGGAATTTTTATGTATTAGAGTAGTGCAGGAGAAATTGTCGAAGAGGATTTAACGGTCAGTCCAGTTACTTATTAATATAACCAACCAGCAGCGTTTTTAAAACTAATGCGGTTGATATCGTTAGTATTAAAATACCAGACTAGCCTCAGTAAAAAATCTTAGTTTTGAATATACTGTTTGAAGTTTATATTAAAATGAAAAAATATGTTGCTTTGATGTTGAATAATTCTTTGTTTTATATAATTATAAGCCTGCCATTGGAGTTAAATGGTTAATAATAAAAACAAGGAATGTATATATGAATAAAAAGATCAAATTTACTTTGAAATCATTAGCGTTAGGCTTGTTAATTGCTGGTAGTAGTGCGAATGCGCAAACAGATACTTTTAGTAGTAATGTACTTAGTGTTGATGATATAGCTGCTGCAGCAAATAGTTTCTCTATCTCGAATCTGGCAACTGCTGCGGAATTTTCATCTATTACTGATTTAAAAGTACTGGCGGCAAATACAGTATCTTTTGATTATAACTTACCAAATGATGGTGAACCTGGGAAGGTGCTAATTTGGTATGAAGCCATGGATGTAGACTTAACAAGAAAGCCAGATTTTTCCATGAATTTGCCAAATCATAAAGGTAATGACTTTGTCTTAACCGATCGTGGCATTAACTTTCAACAAGGTATTTACACCATTGCCATTACAGCAGGTCAGGCTGATAACACGGTAGCTGCAACCAAAACAATGATTGTTGGGCAGCCAGCACATACGGGCAGAAGTACCCTTTTTGTCAGTGCAAAAACTAAAGGGAGAATTACTGCTGTATACAATAGCCCAGCTAACGTAGTTGCAGATCAAAATATTACCTGGTTTAGACTATTTGAAGGGGAAAAACTGGTAGGTGGTAATCTTATGATTCAACAGACAAGACCACCATCACGCTCATCAGGCCTTGTTTCAATGGAGTTTGCACCTGGCACCTTGATTGATGGACAGACTTATACATTAGTATTAAATCCTGGTCCTACTACGCAAGCAGTATCAGCATCATATACTTTCCAGTACACTTTACAGTGACCCGATACTGAGTAGGTATTAGTAAATCATCCCCTTCTCTTTTATACAGAGTAGGGGATGTGTAATTAAGATACTAAGGACGATACTTGCCTTCCAAGTTATCACTTAGTAATTTTTCGTAGCAAGGAGTATCTTTACTTTCATTTTTACAAGCATCTTTTAGCATTTGTAAGCCTTTATTAAAGGCTTCCACTAACTTGGGACCATCAGCCGTATTTTTACTGATGATAACGTGATAGGCACGGACATCGAGAGGTTTAGGGTGATTTGTTAACATGTTTTGTGCCGCTGGTGGTAGCTTATTGGCAATAATTTCATAACCAACTTCCATTGTAGCTGGGAAAATGTCAACTTTATTATCGAGTACTTTTTTTAGATTGTTTTCATCTTTTGCTGTGCGATATACTTTAATGGTTTTGTTTTCTTCAGCCTCGTCAAACTCTTTGCCATAGGAATAGCCTGTTGAGGCACCGATTTTATATTTTTTTAAGTCCTCAATGGTATTCCAATCGAACTGAAAGTCCTTTCGATGAAAAAACACATCTTTTAATTCAATAATCGGGTCTGTGAATAGAAGCGTTTCTTCTCGCTCTGCATTTTTACCCCAGCCGATAGAGCCAGCCCACTCTTTCCCTGCTTCAGCTTCTTTAAAAGCACGTTTCCAAGGGAAAAAACCAAACTCAACTTTAATACCTTGAGTTTTGAATGCTTCTGAGACAATGTGACTCATAACACCATAGTGTTTATATTTCTCAGACATGTAGGGTGGCCACTCACCATTGGTTAATTTAACCACTGATTCTGAATAGCCATTCAATGAAAAAATAATGAGTGTTACAAATACTAGCTTTTTGATGATTGAGGAGTACATGTTATGGCTCTCTTATTCATTTATAGATATCTAACAAGTAAGCAATCTATAGCCTTTAAAAAGGTTGGTGATGGGTATACTTGAGTTTAGACCATATGCTTTGTATTGATTTATCCTTATAGGTGATTATTTTTATTAAGACACTCTGTAGCCTAAACTAAGCTGAAGCTTGATCTAAAATTTATTTGTATGATCGTTAAATACTTTTATATAGTTATCATTAATTTACTTATCGTAATGCCTGTACAAGGCGGTGAGGTGGTGACCTTTTCAAGTGGTGAATGGCCTCCTTTTCTTTCGAGTAGCTATAAAAAGTATGGTGCTGGCTCTCATATTGTAACTGAGGCCTTCAAGACGCAGGGTATTAAAGTTGAATATGGCTTTTACCCATGGAAGCGATCAATGGAAATGGCTAAAAAAGGCGAAGTGGATGCAACACTACTTTGGTCTAAAAATAAGGAGCGAGAGTCCTATTTTTATTACAGTATCCCTGTGATGACATTAAGTCATGTATTTTTTCATCGAGTCGATATGGATTTTGAATGGGATACTATTCAAAACTTGAAGGGTTATAAAATAGGGATAACCAGAGGTTACTATTATGGAGAAATGATTGATAAAGGTATAAAAAATGGCCTACTACATACTGAGATAGCAAATTCTGATTTAATCAACTTCAAGAAGCTCATCGCGGGTAGAATCCAACTATTTATTATTGAACCGGAAGTAGGGTATGAAATATTGAATGAGCACTTTACTAAACCAGTAAAAAGCTTAGTTACAAATAATCACCGGCCGATTCAAGCACGAAAATGGTATGTCCTTATCTCTAAAAAGTCACCTCGAGCACTCTACTGGTTAGAAAATTTTAATAAAGGTTTGAGTTCCATTGAGCAGTCTGGGTTAATTGAAAAAATCATGGATAATGTACTGCTAGGAAAATATCATCCAAATTACAAAGACTGATGGGGTTGATAACAGATGCCTAGTGGGCATCTGTATAGGTATAAGTTTATTACTTTTAAAGGAATTTAGTACTGTGCATTAAGATTGTTGAGTATTCACTCCAAGCACAAACTCGGCTTCATAACCATAAGCTTGCTTTTGTGTTTTAAAGTTCAATAAAATTTCCTCTGTAAATAATATATCTTCATCATTTCGCACCCGTCGTTCAGTATTCTTATTGTACGGCGGTGCTTGGTGCACTTGATCTGTCAGATCATCAGGGAAATAAAGTTGGGTAGTGACCAAGGTTGACTGATTCAGGAGCACTTTTAGATGAATATGGTTTGCGCGGCCAGTATAATGTCCTGGGTATATAGTCCTAAAACAACACTGTCCATGGGGATTGGTAATTTGTGTGCCGCGTAGAAATTTTTCTCCTGTGGTATCGACATCACCATCTTTGCCTTGTTCTGGAAAACCTGAGTAATATCCAATTGCATTTGCATGCCAAATATCAACGACGGCATCTCTCATCGGAGCACAGGTTGCGGTATCGACAACGGTAAAATTTAAAAAAAGTGGTGCGCCAGGTTTACCCTCGGTAATATCATGACGAACTAAACCTGTATCTATATAGAACGGTCCCTCTACTTGTTCTGGTGTAAATGTGCAGTTAGGGATGTAGTTAGGTGTTTTGTTAGGTTGCGATAAACTAGAGGCTAGGTTCTGGCCGATGGCTTGGCCACTGATGAGCGAAACTGAACCTACACCGATTCCTTTTAGAATACTTCTTCTTTTCATTGTTTCATTCCTTGGTTTATTTGGGTAGTTTTATGATGACTTCCAGTCCTCTGGGCGATAAGTTATTGAGTGTTAATTGTCCTCCATGGTTTTGAATAATATCTTTAGTGATGGTTAAACCCAGACCAATTCCACCTGAATTGCTATTGCGAGAACTTTCTAAACGAAAAAACGGTTTTAGTACTTCATTCAATTTTTCTTGAGGAATACCAGGACCCTGATCCCTAACACTAATTTTCACATAATGTTCTGTTTCAAACAGGGCAACTTGAGCTTGTTGGCCGTAGCGTACTGCGTTTTCTAGTAAGTTTCGAATAGCGCGACGTAAAGCAATAGGCTTGCATTTAGCGGTAATAGATTTATTCAGATGCGTTTGTATTGGCATACCTAAATCTACTAAGTCTGTAGCAACACTGGAGATTAACGAGGCAAGGTCAACACTCTGAAACTGCTCAGTATCGGCAAGCACGCGGACATGGGTTAATGTAGTTTCTACCATATGTTGCATTTCTTTTAGAGTAAGTAGCATACGGTCTTTATCTTCACAGTCGGGCAGAAACTCCAGCCTTAGAGCCAGGCTGGTAATGGGTGTTCGCAGGTCATGGGATAACGCTGCAAGTAACTGGGTTCTGTCGTTTGTGAAACGTTGAATTCGCGTATACATCTCATTAAAAGCTTTAATTGTTTCCTGTAATTCAATCGTACCTTGTGGAGGTAAAGGCGGTAGCGATTCGCCACGGCCAAATCGATGTGCATATTCACTTAGTAATCTTAAGGGGGAGGTAATGTGATGGGTAATTGCGGTGACGACAGCAATCATAATAAGCCCGCAAATCACTAAAAAAGTAATAGTACGATTTGTCCAAAGTGCAGACAGCCGTGGTGGAGGAAGTAACGCTGCATTGAGCCATTGGTTATCGGTGATTTGAAAGGAGGCAGCATGGGTTACTTTTGAATTAGTAAAGATTTCTTCGTTAATCACCGGCCAGGACATGCTTTTTTTAATATTGTCACTGAAGTCGAGTACATCAGGATCACACAGTAATCCTGCATGAAAATAACACGGCTCTTGATGCCAGACATAAAGTGTTTTAGGGGCGTGTTGGAAAATGGGTTGCCATTTTCCAACAGTTTTATTGATTATGGGCTTATTTGCCAATGAAAAATTGATAATGCCGGTGGAAGCGGCATTAAGTACGAGTTGTCGTTGCTGATTATCTAAAGTAGGAATTAATTGATTTAATTGATTGAGGCGATATTCAAATTCATTGATAAAATTTTGATTGATTTTTTTAAACTGTCGCTGCCCTATAACGACGGTACTAATAAACTGAGCAGCAACAAGCGCAAATAAAATGAGTAAAATAAGCTGGGATGCAATTTTGCGTGGAAATAAACTCATTATGGATGTTGAACATCAGTATTAAAACTATAGCCTCCTCCCCACACCGTTTTTATGAGGCTGGGTGTTTTAGGGTCAATTTCAATTTTTCTACGAAGGCGGCTAATCTGGTTGTCAATTGAGCGATCGAAAGGTGCAGCCTGGCGTCCTTGTGTCATGTCTAATAGTTGATCACGGCTAAAAATAACATGAGGTTGTTGAACAAATACTTTCAGTAGTCGGAATTCACCAGTGCTCAATGAAACAACCACTCCATCATCTCGCACTAACTGTTGTTTATGTAAGTCAAATTCCCAGCGATCAAAATAAATAAATTTACTGTTTTTATTATCGGTAGGTGCTGTAGCAGGTTGTTGGTGGCGTCTTAGGACTGCTCTTACACGAGCTAATAATTCTCGTGGATTAAAGGGTTTAGCCAGATAATCGTCAGCGCCTACTTCTAGGCCAACGATTTTATCTGTGTCTTCACCCAGGGCAGATAAGATAATTATCGGAATGTTGCTTTCATGGCGCACTTCGCGACAAAGAGTGAGTCCATCGTCTCCAGGCATCATTAAATCCATAATAATTAAATCAATAGATTCTTTAGCGAGCACTTCTTTCATTTGCTCACCATTTTCAGCCAAGCTCACTTCATAGTCCTGTTGCTTTAAATAGCGGCCAATTAGCTCCCTGATATCACTATGGTCGTCAACAACCAGAATGTGTTGTTTCATAACTGCTTTTTTCGCTATGTCGATAAAATGTCCTAAGAATTACAGATTATAAGAAAAGCCGCAATCGCTGTGGAAGCATATAATTGTCGCAATTTGTCGTAATTTACCCCATACAATTTAATAAGTTTATGACAAAATTTTACGACAGACGTGTGTTCTAATTACTTGCATTTATTAAGATTTTCCCTGCTACCTCCCTTAAATAGAATTATAGACCGTCAGCTCAAGGTCTCACTGTGTTGAGGAACGCTTTTTATGAGTGAAGTGCATAATGGTCAAGGAAATGCTAAGCAGTCCAAGCCATCAACTCAATTAGCAGGACGGGTAATTCCTCCACCTCACAGTGAAGGTATTCAAACTACGCCCAAGGTAAGTCAAAAAAGCACTCTTGTGACAGTGTTTATCGGCTTATTGGTGCTTGCTATTACCGCGAGCATTGCGGCGTACTGGCTTGTTCATCCTTCCAGAATTCCAAAGCGACAAATAGAAGTACATCCTCCCATAGTAACAACCATGAAAGTCGGAGAGCCTAAGGCTCAGCCTATTATTTCGGGTTTTGGTCATGTTGAGCCGATCCATCAAGTAACGGTAAACCCTGAAGTTACGGCAATGGTTAAAAAGGTTTCAGTAAAACTGTCACCAGGCAACGGGGTAGAAAAAGGCGATGTGTTGGTTCAGCTTGATGCAAGAGAATACCAAACAGCACTGCGCAAAGCGGAGGCAGCTTTGTCCATTGCCAAGGCAGAGTATCAGCAGGCACAAGGCTTAAAAGATAAAGCGACTAAAGAATTTAAGTTTTTAGGGGGGGATATGACCCCAGCGCAGCGGGCTTTGGAACGCTATGAACCGCAGCTAAAAGCCGCTGAAGCGAAACTGGAAGAGGCTAAGGCAAATGTTGAGCTGGCTAAGTTAAATGTTGAACGTACGATATTAGTTGCACCTTTTAGTGGTGTGATCAGCCATAAACAGGTTGAAGTAGGGCAGCGGGTCACAACACAGCAGTCGCTATTTACGATAGTGGATACCCAGGCTTTTTGGGTTAATGCAGCCATACCGGCTGATGTATTGAACTGGCTGTCATTTGGGGCCGAGCAAGGGACCAATGGCTCATCGGTGGAAGTAATGTTAACTTCAGGGACCTCAAAAGCGACTGTGAGTCAAACCAATATTCGTAATGGTATCGTCTGGCAGCGCTTGCCTGCGCTAAGTGCAGATTCCAGGCAAGTTAATATTTTAATTAAAGTGAACAATCCGTTAGGGACAAAGCCTGTAAAGGGTGCTGTATCAGAAAAGCAAGTTTTAACACCCTTGTTTATTAATGATTTTGTGGCATTACGCATTCAGGGACCTGCATTGGAAAATGTGTTTACCTTACCTGAAGGTATGTTACGGGATGGCAATGTAGTCTGGCTTTTTGAAGAAAAAGGACGGTTAAAAAAGCAGGCTGTTAATGTCGTATATCAACAAGGTCAACAGGTATTAGTGAGTGGTAATTTAAAACCAACAGATGAGCTTATATCAAGCCACCTCAGTGTTGCCATTGAAGGGATGCCTCTGCGCAGAGAGGCTGAAAAGCAAATGACGGCACAAAAAAATAATACCGTGTCTATAAACCCTCAACAGCCGTCTATAACGCCTCAACAGTTGTCTGTGCCTGAGCAGGTAAAACCTCTGGCTGGAGATAAGTCATGAGCCAGAATAAGGCGAAAGGCGCTATTGCCTGGTTTTTACGGAATACCGTAGCGGCTAACTTATTAATGTGGGTGTTTTTGGTGGGCGGTTTAACCGTCACCTGGCAAATTAAGAAAGAGGTTTTTC
This sequence comes from Zooshikella ganghwensis, assembly GCF_018263875.1. Lineage (NCBI taxonomy): Bacteria > Pseudomonadati > Pseudomonadota > Gammaproteobacteria > Oceanospirillales > Zooshikellaceae > Zooshikella > Zooshikella ganghwensis. The sequence goes on along the minus strand of NZ_JAEVHG010000002.1, from coordinate 502,230 downwards.
CTGCTTTTTCACTGGACGAGATATCCATCACCGTGAGTTATCCTGGCGCTGCGCCTGAGGCAGTTTCTCAGGGGGTGTTGTTAGCGATTGAAGAGGCACTGAGTGGCGTAAGTGGTTTAAGTGATATCTCTGCTACTGCGAAAGAAGGTAAAGCTTCAGTGACGGCTGAGCTGCAAAAATCTGCCGATGCCATGGCTGTCTACCAAGATGTAAAGCAAGCAGTTGATCGTATCACAACATTTCCTGAAGGGGCTGAGCAACCACAGATTACATTAGCATCTAGAGATCATCAGGTAGTTGACCTAACCCTTTATGGTGAGGTTAGTCAACAGGTCTTGCAACAATATGCCAGTCAAGTTCGGCGCAAATTATTAGCAAACCCCTCCATTACCAAAGTCGACTTGTCTGGAATGAAAGATTATGAGGTGGAGATAGCATTACCTCTCAGTAGTATCGAGCGATACGGTCTAGGTCCAACTCAAGTAGCTGAAATTATTAAGAAGGCGTCAGTAGATGGTGCAGGAGGTAGTCTGTATGCAAACTCTGGCGAGTTAATGCTCAAAGTAGATGAAGAAAAACAGTGGGCAACGGATTATGCGGGTATTTCTGTAAAGACTCTGGCAGATGGCTCTGTCATTAAGCTAAGTGATATTGCGGACGTTAAAGAAGATTTTGAAGAGTCAGCAGATGCACAAGGTTACAATGGTTTTCCTGCAATTATTGTACAAGTGTATCGGCAAGGGAATGAGTCCCCTATGGCTGTGTCAAATGCGGTACAGTCATTGTTACCTACTATTCAGGCGGAATTGCCCACTGGCTTAACTTTAAAAGTTACCCGAGACCTGACGGATGTTTTTCAGGAGCGCCTAGATTTATTGTTGGGTAATGCTTTTATTGGTTTGGTATTGGTGGTTATTGTATTGGGGTTATTTTTACAATGGCGTCTGGCCATTTGGGTAACAATGGGGATACCTACGGCATTTCTTGGGGGGATGTTATTGTTACCCGTGATGGATGTTTCAATCAATATGATCTCCATGTTTGCATTTATTTTGGCGCTAGGTATTGTCGTGGATGATGCGATTATTGCTGGCGAAAATATTTATGCTTATCAACAGCAAGGTTACTCTTTTTTTGAAGCGGCTTTGCTCGGTGCTAAATCGGTAGCTATTCCTCTCTCTTGTAGTATTTTAACGAATATTATTGCATTTTCGCCATTGTATTTTTTACCTGGATTTTTAGGGAAAATATTCCAGGTAACACCTCTCGTTATTGCGGCTGTTTTTATTGTATCCTGGATTGAGGCATTATTTATTTTACCTGCGCATTTGGCAGCGATAAAATCTTCCACAAATTCAAACCCTAGTCTTTTACAGAAAATACAGTTGCGAGTGGATAAAATGCTTAATTATTTTATTCATGGTATTTACGAACGGGTTCTCAGTCGTTGCCTGCAGTATCGTTATTTATCTTTGTTGTTGTTTATTTGCATTTCTGGCGTGGTGATGAGTTATTGTGCCAGTGGACGCATGGGGTTTAGTTTAATGCCGCGTGTCCAAAGTGATTATTTACTGGCAACAGCCATTGTCCCCATTGGTGCTTCAGCAGAGTTTATCCAGGAAGTAGAGCAGCAACTGGTCAACGGCGCCAAACAGGTAAAACTGCACAATGATGTGATTGACGGCATTAGTACCAAGGTTGAAGAAAATACCATTGAAGTGCGTTTGATGTTGCTTACAGAACAACAAGCAGAGGTGGATTTACAACAATTAACCCAGCAGTGGCGGGCTTTTGTCGGCACTATTCCTGGCTTGGAACAGTTAAAGTTTGAAGCGGATGCAGGGGGACCAGGAAGGGGAGCAGCGCTGACCGTAGAGTTATCTCACCAGGATCAAATAATTTTAGAGCAAGCCGCTCAACAATTAGCCGCTGAGTTAGCAGGATACGCGCAAGTAAAAGACGTCAACGATGGTGTTTTACTAGGGAAGGAACAATTACGTTTTAGGTTATTACCTGCAGGCGAAAGCCTTGGCCTAACGCCAGAGATGGTCGCTCAGCAAGTCAGAGCCGCGTTTTATGGTGCAGAAGCTTTGCGTCAGCTCCGTGGTGAAGATGAAGTCAAAGTAATGGTTCGTTTACCAAGAGCGGCACGGGAATCACTATCTACACTAAATCAACTTAAATTGCTGACGCCCAGCGGCCACTTTGTGCCTTTAAATCTAGTGGTGAGTGTGAGTAAAAGCCGAAGTTATCAACAAATAACGCGGAATAATGGACAACAAGTATTACAGGTGAGTGCGAATATTGAGCCTATTTCTCATACGCAGCAATTATTAAATACCTTGCAGCAGGAAGCATTTCCTATTCTTAAGCAACAATACCCAAATTTATCCATTAGTTTAAGGGGCAAACAGGAAACAACACAAGACAGTATATCGAGCTTAATTACCAGTAGTATTATCGTGCTAATTGTGTTGTATGCAATGCTCGCAATTCCGTTTAATAGTTACAGTCAACCATTGCTGGTATTAGTGGCAATTCCTTTTGGCTTGATGGGTGCTGTCATAGGCCACATTATTATGGGGGAAAGCTTAAGTATGATCAGCATACAAGGTATGGTGGCATTAAGTGGGGTGGTGGTTAATGATAGCTTGGTATTGATTGACTATGCGAATAAAGTAGCGCGAGAAACGACCAATAAATTTGACATTATTATAGCCGCCGCTAAACGTCGTTTTCGGCCAATTATGATGACAACATTAACTACATTTGTGGGATTGGCGCCTATGATGTTTGAAACGGCGGCACAAGCGAAGTTTTTAGTGCCAATGGCTATCTCGCTTGGTTTTGGGGTCTTATTTGCAACAGCCATATGCTTATTACTTCTACCATGTATGTATATCATTTTGGCTGATGCGAAACAGTTGATGAATCGTGTACAACGTTTCACCGGGAGGAGGGCAATTGCCGAGGCCTCAAGGACTATGGCATAAACTGAGAGGGAAAATTTTAAAATAAATATATGAGGAGGAACGTTAGTAACGTCCTCCTGTTTCAACAGTGTCTAAAACACCATCGCGAAAAATTAAAAATTTTAAAAACTGACCTTTTTGGCCATAGGTCCACTTTTCTACGATGATTTCTTTTCTAGAAATATAAGTTCTGCCTGTGGTTTCATTGTAGTCGGGGTTGGTGTAACGAGTATGAGCTCGCTCTTCTGTTACGCGGGTACCTAAATATTCTTTTTGTAAAGGCTCACCACAGGTTAACAACACTTTAGTTGTTGAGTCTCCAGATTTAACCAGTTTACTGCCACAGCGCATAGAGTCACTGTAGGTGTTGGCTGAAAAACCTATGCACGCAGCTAATGCCAGTAAACTGAGTGATTTGCTGATACTTTTGCTGATCATAGGATACACCTACTTATTGTTTAAAAAGTGATCTAAGTTTAGCGTAAACAAAGACTTGGGGGAACCCGATTCATGTAACTTTGCAAAGCTTGCCTGCTTTTTAACCAGCGAGTAATCATTTTTTTCTAAAAAATAAGGTGGTTAGTGCTTTCGTTTTCTTATAAGCCAACACGTGTTTGAATAAAAACATCTCCAACAATAATTGACGAGATTATATTGCTAAAATTATGCTTGGTTAAGCACTGGTTGCTGGTTTTTTTTATTAATTTTTTTCCTGAAAAATTATCATTTGTAAACAAGCTGACTTTAAAACCCTCAGGGATAAAAATTCCAGAAATACTGTTGTCGTTGATACCTAATTTCTTTAACTGTGATTGGGTGTATTTTCCTGGAAATAAAATGGCATGTTTTCCACTAAAGTTACAGTGAGTGAAAATCACAGGAAAAGTAGTCTGAAAATGATATCGTTAAATCCCGAGAGGGAGACACTAAGTCGTTGTACATAAAATATGTTTGTTTCAACTGCAGTGGCGACCATCCTTGGTCTTTTGCGAGATAAAGCGCGTCGAACTGCTTCCGTAAGCTGACAACCAAGCCTCCGGAGAGGGATTTAGGGTGTGTTCGGAAGACTTTATGTCTCTAAAACGCTTCGCTACTCGGTGGCTCTGAAGTAACTTCAACAGCACTGTACTCGGGTTCAGCAATAGCCACAAAACCAGGCTGACGGCGTACACGTTCTGTCATACGTTTTGCAAAAGGTGACAGCCGATTACGATAGGCTCCAATGCCCATAATATCAAAGGGCATAGTAATTCGTGCGAATACGAATCCTTCATTGTCCGTTACTGAGTCATGTTTGGCTCCAGTACCCAGGGTTAGCTGACTACCAGGTAGCTGGTTTATCACGTTTTCCAGATGGTATTCCAGGCTGAGTTTTTGGCCGGTAAAGCTTTTGGTTTGTTCGCCTTTAAAGTGGTATAGACCGGTATATAGTCTTAACTGTTGGTCTTCATTTTCTGTGAAAAATGGTAGACGATAACCAACTTCTATATCAGCTCCTTGTAGCATTTGCTCATACTGGTGCTCAACATAGGTACGCCCATCATTGCTAGTTACTGTATGCGAGCCTATTTTCTGTTTAGTGCTACCAACCGGTAGATAGAGGTTGGCACCAAAATCCCAGTCAACCGTACGGTATTCTGCACCAAGATTAAACTGATGGAAGCCATTACCATATTCTGATTGTTGGTAGTTAATGAAACCGTAAACGCCAATTATTTGCTCATCACTAAGCATATGACGATAGCCACTACCAATACTATAGCTTTTATAGCGGCCTTTACCCTTGCTGGCATCAAACTTAATAAAGACTAAGCCATCGTCCTCTTCATAAATAGGCAACATGGAGTCTACTGATAAAGCATCTTCGTCTGATGTGAGTAATCCGTCAATGGCAATCCAAGCATCCCATTTATCAACAAGTGATGGCTGTTCTGTGTTATCGTCAGCCAAGGTTGGCGTGACAATTAAAAAACTTAGCACAGGTAAACATGCTAAGACTGACTTGTTCATGGTAAATCCTTTTGGCGTTGTAAATAAAAAATATGCTTGGTTTGACAGAAACTATATCCACTATGAAGGGAATAGCTGAGTTTAAGTAAGAGGATTATAGGGGGAAGTAAACATATAAATAATCGAATATCTCACAAGAGCAGCATGAGACAAGTTTGGTTTAATAAATATAGTGAACCGCTATACGTTATTTATAATTAATTGTTTATTGTGAGGAAGCAAATGATTAAATGCTTGTTCTCTGTGAAAGATATCGCAAAATTATTGCGATATCTTCTTTTGAGGGTGAAGGACATTAGAATAATGTAGGTGAGGGCGTTAGAGATTCGTTTTATAACTTGGGTGCAATAGCTAATGATACATGATCAATTTCAATATCATAGATTGGATTGGGACCATAGATAAGTAGTAATGTTTTAGCTATTTCACTTTGGTTAAGCGCGGGATTAAAGGTAAAAACAGTATTAAGTGTTGAAAACTCTTGATTTGTAATACTTAAATAATCAATAAACTGGTAGTCGAATAAACCATTTTTAAGCTCGATAAGCATTACTGCGGCTAATTTATCGCGAACATGCTGCTCATGACGACTTAATAGTCGAGCGGATACTGATAGCTGGTATTGTTGTGCTGGTTCAAGTTCAACATATTGTTGAAGTCCATCACTATAGTGTTGGCGATGAACAATACGCGCAACATTGTTATAGCAGGGCGTTTCTTCTCGATTAGGTGCAATATGAATAATAGCATTATTACGGAAGGCATTTTGCCAATAATCAGTACCGAGATTGAAGTCACCATTTTTTACTAAATTTTCTGATTGCTGTTGTAGCTGTTGGCAGTTAATACTGAGCTCATAAAAATGCTGTTCAACATTATGCTCATCAACGGATAACTGATTATTTGGTAACGCAATAAATCTCTCAAATATCTCACTTGCAAGGTGAGATAGTTCACGCCAGCGATGAGAGGAAATTTCCGATGCTGTAAGCGTGTTAGCTCCCCATTGCTGAGTTGCAGCTTTTTCTAATGAGTTAAAAAAGTTTTGAGCAAAGTTAAATGTGACTTCGTAAGGAGTGAGAACCAGTGTGCCTGGGGTATCCGTTAAGGCGATAAATTTATTGGTTTCAGGGGATATAATAATCATCAGATCTAACTGATATTTGGACTGAATACGCAACAGCATATCGTTAGAAAGTGCTTGTGTGCGCTTTGTTGTGTACATCAGGTGTAGACGTTGATGGATATCTTGTAATTCTAGTTCGGCATTAGCCCGTTCAAGTAAAAAGCTTGCTACTGTTTTATCTTCCTTTATGTTGATGTTATCAAAAAAGAAGCCTACATTGACTCGATGAAGCTGAGACGCAAGAAGCGCACCAGACATAAAAAAAGTAGATATAAAAAGAGCAAAATGAAAAACGTGTTTTCTCATATCGGCATCCTTTTCCAACGGCCAGTTAATAGCGGCCTGTGTTAACCTGGTAGGTTACCCTTTAATATACCCTTCGCGAGTCATTTTTAGGGGTTGTTGTCGGCGCTCTTGACCACCAAGGATGGTGGGAATGCAGTTTATGCATAATGACATGGATGTCATGTAGTAGAGCAATGCAGGAGCAATTGCCGAGGAGCATTTAACTGCCACCCCAGTCACTTATTAATATAACCGCCCAGCAGCGCTGTTATATCAATTAAAGTGACTACCGCAAGTTTCACAGTGGTAAACTTGCCCAGGGGCTTCATCGCTTGACGGCCCAGCTAGCACTTTTTTATTTCAATTAGTGCTGCTATCGCTAGCTTTACAGTAGTAAGCCAGCTCCCTAAAAAAACCTCGTTGTGGGTATAGTGTTTACTGTGTTGTTGTGTGCCCTTGGTTGTGGGCTTTGTAAATAACGCTTAGTGATAGTTAGAAAAAATAAATAAAGACAGCTGATGTAATGTGTGAAGGGTATAGTAAAGAGGGGAACAGTTTTCGTCTATTCCAGTTGCTCAAATTGTAACTCAGTTAATGAAATGTCACTATTTGTAAGCAATATGTTGCAAGTGGTATCTGTAATTTACGTAATTTTAACGCGTAGTGGTTAAGTACTTTCCGTAGTGAGTGCTGAAACGAGTTTGCTATGTGAAGTGAAACGAATTTGCAGCAAATCTATAGCGAAGGGTATCGCTAAAAAAACAGGTGCCCTATAGACACCTGTTGTTTGTACATCTTCTGAAAAAGGGGAGACTACCCTACAAATCAGTCATGCTTATTTCCATTCCCACAACTGTTCATTTTTCCCATCGGCTTTTTCTGTCCAAACACCGATCCACTCGCCATAGGCTTTAAAGTGATTAAGGTAAAGAGTTGGGTAGGCCACATTGTGAATTCGCCCATTTTCCAGTACCCAGCGCATATCAAGTTTATCTGCATTACAGCTGCCGACAACAGCACGGTTAGTGCCTTTATACCAAGAAGGTAGTTGAAGACACTTGTTGGGGGCATCTGCAGGATGAAGTAATCCTTTACTATCGATATGCCATTTTTGCGCTTTGCTGTTGTCACATCGAGATGCGGTGACTTTACCTGCCTTAGATCCTAGGCAAGCATTTAATTTGTTCATTAATGGTGAGTAGTTAGGCTTATTGGGATCATCAGGGTTATCGGGTGTGTCAGGTTTGCCTGGGTCATTATCACCATTCGGACTGCTTCCAGGGACTTTATTATTAAAGTGCTTGGCAACTTCCGGCCAGATATCTTTAATGCGAGCTGCTTGGTTAGGGCCACTAGGACAGCCACCCCAGTGGTGCAAGCCTATTACTTTATTTGTTTTACTGGCGATAACTGGAGACCCAGAGCTACCACCTATTGTGTCACAATAGTAACCAAGGTTTTGGCGACTACTATTTGGCGCATCAATTTGACAGCGGTTGTTGCTATTAGAATCACTTTCAATCGAAAGCTCTTTAGGATTACCTGACCCATGTTGTGGAATATAAATTTGCTCACCTTTTACTGCATCTCTGGGATCAAGGCCTAGGTAACCGAACGAGGCAATTTTACTGAAGTCTTTCACGGTAAAGAGAGTATAGTCCAGGCTACTACTGCGACTGGTCGCGAGCATTTTGTCTGCAGGCACTTTAGTGATGTTATTTGGTTTACTGCCACGACAGCTACTGCGTTGATAGTTAAACCAGACTTCAGAGGTAGTCGTTGAGGACTGGGTTCCAATACAGTGGTTATTGGTAAACATTTTATTATCTGGTCCCACTCGCCATGCTGTACATACACTCCCGCGCATGACCAACTTTGCTACAGGACGGCTATGGGCAAATTCAGTGGGGTGCGAATCTTTATAGCACACAGCATCTTTACGCTCGTTACCGCCGCAGGTTGAAAATTCCTGAGTCATTAAGTTTTCAATAACATTCTCAGGAAATCCACGCATATAGTGACCAATTTTAATAGAATGTTTGGTGTCATCCCAGGCATTTGCTGCTTTTAGATTATTAGGCATGATCAGCTGGATAATTGCGGTATCACCACTGACTGACATACTTGCCCACGAGGTTTTTCCATCCTCACCCAGCTCTGGATCGTAGGTAAAACCATCACGCTTAGCATTGCTATAACGGTAGCTTTCAGTACCTTCAGGGTTTCGAACTTCGACCACAGCACCATCAGGGATATTAAACTCTGCAAAGTGTACTTTAATATAACTGGCACCTGATTCAGAAACTGTAAATGTAGAGTTTGAGTCGAACCCTTGTTTTGGACTTAACGATAAATTTGAATCTATTTTATCCGCAATTTTAATGGGTTTAAGTGTATCAGTTTGATTGAGATTGTCTGCGTAACTATTCATTAGCACACAGCTGGATGCTAACGAAGCAATTAATAGCAAGGATGAGTATTTCATTATACGGCTCGTATCTTCTTTAATACCCGTCGCAGAGGGTATATGTTTTTAATTATTAACTATTACTGCAGCTTTCCTAAAAAGGTAAACGACAGAACAGTATGCCTTTAACATGGGAAATATGTGGTTAAAGGTGTACCCAAAAACGAAGGGTTTTTAGGGGGAGGCATTTAAATGCTCCTGCATAAACTGCATTTTCACCATCATTGGTGCTCAAGAGCACTGACAGCAAACCCTAAAAATGATTCGTGAAGGGTGTATATGCGAGAGGAGACTATAACTGGGAAGAATGTTTAACTATGTAAACTTGTTCATACTTATATGGTTTTGCGTTACATTTTTTAAAAAGTATTAATAATATCAAATGTATAGGATGATGTATTACCAAGTTGTTATGTATACTCTTAACAATGGCGAATTAATTTTTTGCGACGTAAAGACAGTCACTGTATTTATTCCATAATACAGCAGAAATTAAAGACAATGAGTATTAAATCACTCCTGAGGCAAAATCATCTAAGAATTGAGCCATCTCGGGTTTTAAACCGTTAAATTCGATACCGATTTGAAAGTCAGATGTTCTGACGACGGTATGACGAACAACTGCGCGAGAAAGAATTTTTATCTTCTTTCCTAGATATACTGCAGCAATTTGTATATCTACGGCTTCATTTATATTGTATTTGTGTGATACCTCAATAAGTGCACCACTGACTGAGACGTTCACTGTCCGGCCTACAACTACCTCTTTTGCTTTATCGCGAATAAGTGCTTTCCACTTTATCCCCCTTCGGGGGTGTCGGCGTTGTTCAATGCCTTGATCTTCAGACATTCAAGAATAAACCTTTTCAGCAAATTAAAAGTAAGTATAGATCGGATATCTTGATGAGGGCTATTAAGCCGAATGACAACAATCCATAAAAAAACCATCAAAAGGCAGATTTCTACCTTTTGATGGTTGGCTATCAGAGGTTAAATATGAATTGACTATTTGTCGTTATCAGGTTTTGTACCGTCACCGGGCTTGTCACCGTCACCAGGCTTATCGCCGTCACCGGGTTTATCGCCATCGCCGGGTTTATCTCCGTCACCAGGCTTATCGCCATCACCGGGCTTGTCTCCATCACCGGGCTTGTCTCCGTCGCCAGGTTTATCATCATCACCGGGACCCTTGTCAGTTTTGACCAGCTTAACGGCATCAATATAGAAGTCGGTACCAGGCTCTGGCCCAAAGACATATAAATCAGCACGTTTTAGCTTACCTTTTGGTTTAATGGCAAAGTCTGTCGCAATATCAAACCAGGCATCACCTGTGGGTATTTTACTGGTATTGACACGTTGCCAGTGATAACCCTCATCATCGACATAGAATATTTGAATATCGAGTGTTTGAGCGGCTTTCACTTCTTTCCCTAAGCTGGCAGATAAAGAGAGTGTGTAAGCCTGGTTAGCTTCAATAAGCTCAGAACCGGCTAACAAGCCACCTGCATACCAGTGATCGCGTTCAGTAATATGTAGACTGAACTGGCCGTCTTTGCCACGCTCCTGACTTTGACTTAACTTGCCCATTTTCCAAGCAGGTTGCCAGCCTTGAGTATCGGTTTCGAAACTGTGTTCAAAAACAATATTGGGGTCAGGCACATTATTATCTTTTTCACTTATTTTAACTTCATCAATAATGAGTGACTTTTTACCTTTAGGACCAAAAAGTAATAAGTGTGCTGCCTTGATCTCACCCAGAGCATTTAGTTGGAATTCACCACTTAGTTTTTTCTCTGCGTTAGAAATTTGATCAATAGCCAAGTACTGATAATAGAAAATACCTAGCTCACTTTTCAGTGCTAGTGCTGCCAGACCGAAGTCTTTTTGCTGGTCATCTGCAAGCTGGAAGTTTGCGCTGAACTGGTAGGTAGCGTCTTTTTTCAGAGGAGTTTGTATTTTTTGAATAACACCATCATAGTAGCTTGTGCGTCCTGTAATATTGACTTTGTAATCAGTACCACAGTCTTTCGTTTCAGCTTTTTTCTCAAGTTTAACTGCTGATGTGTAATAAGCACGCCACTGGGTAAGGTCATTAAAGTCAGGCTGTTGGATGAGGTTATTTTTCAGTAAGTCTGGTTTAGGACATGCTTTTCCGGGTTTATCACCGTCACCAGGCTTGTCGCCATCACCGGGTTTATCACCGTCACCAGGTTTATCGCCGTCACCAGGTTTATCGCCGTCACCAGGTTTATCGCCGTCACCAGGTTTATCGCCGTCACCAGGTTTATCGCCGTCACCAGGTTTATCGCCATCACCGGGTTTATCGCCATCACCAGGTTTATCGCCGTCACCGGGTTTGTCACCGTCACCAGGTTTGTCGCCGTCACCAGGTTTGTCGCCATCACCAGGCTTGTCACCATCTGGATCTTCATCGGGGAATGGCACAGTGTGCTTGCGATGCTCTGAAATTAATGCAGCACGCTCTTTCCAGAGCCTAGCCATATTCGCTGTTTCTGCATCACCGATTGGTAGCCCATTGGCATCTTTAACATCAGGTGTCGAATAGAAGTTTGCAGCATTACCACACATATGTGTCGTGAGTTTGCCGTTATCAAAGCCATAAGCATATTTCCATTTTGCACCACCATCTTTACTGCAATGTAGGCCTCCGACATTATGTCCGACTTCGTGCCGCCAAGCTCCAGGCCATGGGGCGCCGACCACCTGAGTATAACCGGTGACACCTGCCCAACCTGCTGCACTATTCGGTGCTTTAGTGGGTGTTTGGACAACACCCACTAAATCAGGGGCTAACTTTTCAATATCACTCGCAAACCATTTTTCGGCATTATCCAAAACTTTGGTAATGATGCCCAGGTTGTGTTTGGTAGTACCGGTACCAACCAAACGGAGCTTAATACCTTTAATACCAGAGTTTTTTAATCCGCTATTAACAGAGGCAACGTAAGTTGCAGCGGTTGCTTTGATATCACCAACTTCTTTGGCTGCGGACTCAGAAAAACCTAGAAATACGTCAATAATAATATTGCCGTGTTTATCTTTTTCACCTTTTGCAGCCTTTGCTGCTGCTTTTGAATAAAGTTCAGACTGGCTGGTAGGAGGTAAAACTTCATCAATATGTTCAGGTTGTTTTTGCTTCACCAACAGGTAACGACCATTGTCCTGTGGCTGAATTAAATAAGATCCTTGCTCATTTTCAATAATACCCGTTATTTTTCCTGTTAAATGGTTCAAGGTAATAATGGCATTACTATAAGTTTCAAGGTGACTAAAGCCACTATCAAAAACCTGACCATAAATGACTTCAAGGGAGCCATCCGTTGATTCGCGGCTGATTACTCTTAAATCAAAGGCTTCGCCTGAAAATAAGTTAAGTGTAATTTGGTCTGGGAATTGGTAGCGACCATTTTGTTTATTGAGTTTCAGGTCAGCTTCACGGAAATAATCGGCATGTTCGATAATGCTGTTATTTATTTCTTGAGTATAAGTGGCTGCTGATGAGGCTGTGGTTTCACTGGAAAATAATTCCGTGGGCGCGATTGCGGTTGTGGACGTATTGCCCAGAGCTATAGGGGCTTGTATGGTCGTTGCCAACAGCAAGGGAACGAGCGATATTGTCGATTTTTTGTGGTATAACGATTTCTTCATAGTGGACTCTTCAGCTTATAAATTGAGATATATGAAACTTCTAATGCAATTTCTTAATTGGAAGCAGTTATCTTTTTAAATTAAATTATGATCTGATTTATATCCCCAGACGATTGGGTTTAGGGGTAGACGTCAAGTGATGAAAAACGCTGACAACAACCCCTAAAAGTGATTAGTGAAGGGTATAGCTTTATCGAACACTATTAATGAGTCCATTTTTTGATAAACGACTGCAGCTTGATTAAATTAATGATAATCAGGTTGCGGTTGCACCTCCTACTGTGCCACAAGTATTAGTTTTTTCTCTGCCTCCAGTCCTTCATACTAATCATAAACAGACAGTTAAAGCCTTATATCTAATTAATAGGTAGCGCAGTACTTATACAGATCACAATGGTTAATACTTTAAATTAAAAAGACGTGGTAAGACGCGATTGAATACACAAATAAAAGTGTGTAATGGATAATCAGAAGAAAAAATTGTAAATAAAAGAGGAAATTAACAGAATAGGTGTGGTCCCAACCAAACCAGTGTATTAAAACACTGGTTTGAGAAATCAAATAGGAGACGTGTTACGATTGAAAGTGAGTATTGGATACTGTTTGCGAATCACTAATTAGCGCCAGGTGACTTCCAAAGTTGAATAAACATAATGAGTAGTATAACCAATGATATTACAAGCCAAATAATACCCCACATCATGGTACTCCCACCTAAAAGTTCCGCAATGTTTGTTGCATCTGAAACAACCGTACCGCTGCGCGCTATAGTGTCGCTGTAAATGTCACCAGGTACATATAATACACATGAAAGCCCAATGAGCCGGAGTAAAAAGTCATTGACCCAATGTGATGCCTTAATACTTGTAAGCAATAGACAAATACCAAAAATAGAACAAAATACCAGTGCAAACCCTTGTCCTTTCAGTAACCAAGGTACTACCAATATAATCAATGCCAGTAGGCCATTAATGACCTTATCAAAACGTGACAAATGCGCAGCCCAAAACAACGCAACCCCCCAAGCTAATGAACCAAGATAACCCGCAGTAGCCGTAATTATCAGATTACCCCCTCGATGAATCACATGACCACCTTGACGAGGGTCGAGAAAAAACTCAAGCACCTCACCACCAGTTAACAAGGCTGCTATGGCATGTGAAAGCTCATGAAAGAAAACCGTCAACATCTGAAAGGGGTAAATCCAAATGCTGTTCCAGCCAATAAATAGGCCACCAATAATGACTAAGCTGGCGAGTCGAGCTGTCCATAATGATGATGTTGAAGATGTAGTGGAGTTCACTTTTTGATCACTATCCTATGATAAAGTTAGCTAATGGAGGAGGGGGGTATACTCAAAATGCAGGGTATACTTATTGTTAAACGTACTGTCACTAACATGTTAGTAGTTGAAAATAACTGATGATTGATATTCCAAAATTATTTGTTCTCAATTGAGTCCTGTCAAGTGGAGAGAAAGACAATCGTTTAGAGTCAAGCTCTTCACCCCAGTCATTTAGTTTATCTAAATTCCTGGGGCTTCATCGCTCGGTGGCTTCGCCTAAATAACCCTTCGCTGTGAGTATATACCACTTTATTTTGACACCTAAAAATGATTCATTATGGGTATAGTATTGACTTATGACGCTATAATCACTTATTTACTACTTAAGGTTGCTATTGATAACAATGCAGTAGCAGTTTAAACCTTATGTATACGCTTTACACTGCAGTTATCAAGGCTGTGTTAACTTACGCTTGCAAGAAACTTATTTTTAGGGCTTTTATACCCAAAACGAAGGTTTTTTAGTAGGGCTAGTCTGGTCTGCTAAGACTAGCGATAGCATCAATAGTTTTTTAATGGTGCTAGCTGGGCCGTCAAGCGATGAAGCCCCTGGGCAAGTTTACTGCTGTGAAACTTGCGGTAGCCACTTTAATTGATATAACAGTGCTGCTGGGCGGTTATATTAATAAGTGACTGGGGTGGCAGTTAAATGCTCCTCGGCAATTGCTCCTGCATTGCTCTACTACATGACATCCATGTCATTATGCATAAACTGCATTGCCACCATCTTTGGTGGACAAGAGTGTTGACAACAAACCCTAAAAATGATTCGTGAAGGGCATAGATATCAAAAAGGAAAGAAGTGAATAAAAAACATGAAAAAAACTATCCAGTATATGGAATAATCAACTTGGATATGTTCACTTGACAGTTAAGAGCACTTAAAATATTTAACATTGAGTCAGCTCTTGGAATAACCTTTTTATTTTCGATTCGTTCAATTGTAGATACTGCAAGACCCACTTTCGCTGCCATTTCCTCTTGTGATATATTTGATTGAATTCTCAATTGCCTACAAATGTCACCAATGTTATCTAAGTTTAAGCCAGAGTATAGTTGACGTTCCATGTATATCACCGCTAGCAATAAATAATACAACTGTATTATTATTTTTAATAAAAATTAACAGCATGTATGCTGTGGATATCGTCAACGTTTTAAGTGATACTTTGGCCAGCTAGATGAGTCTTTTTATATACAAAAAATTGCTATTTATCAATACGTTATCTGAATGGGACAGATAGGGCGAAGCCTTGCTCTAAAACAGGTAATCACATGGGTGAGAAACATTGGTATGCGGTCTATACAAGAGTAAATTGTGAAGTAAAGCTTGCAGGCATTTTAAAGAAAAAAGGAATAAAAGTACTTTATCCCTACATTGAAAAGCAACACTTTTGGAGTGACCGGAAAAAAAATATTAAAAAACCGCTATTTCCTTCGTATATTTTTGTTTATATTAATACTAATGAATATTACTCAGTCACAAGCAGTGCTGGATTTTCCCATTTTATTTGTTTTCAAGGCAAACCAGCTACAATTCCAGATACACAGATTGATGCAATTAATAAACTACTACTTAGTAGGTATGCATGGTGGGTGGAAAGCAGAGTGCTTAAAAAAGGCACTAAAGTTGAGGTGACTGAAGGGACACTTGCTGGACAGCAAGGCGTTTTGGTTAGGGATAGTGACCAGAAAAATATTGCTATCGAGATAACAGCCTTAAGCCAGTCGATTATCTTTTCGTTGAATCCTCATCAGTTCAAAGTCATAGACTAATCATAGACAACAGATAAAAAAAGTGTAGTTATATGATATGGAACATACCTATCCTTATTAATACCTTTAATAAAGAGTCCAAATTACTCAATGTGGATAACAGCTTGTTGACTAAAAAGCATCGTTGGGAAGATATTGCGGCTGCTTTGGGGATGGGCAACTTACCTGCTGAGTCCTATTACTTAGGTCGATATTTTATTTTTAATGATGAACAAGATATCCAGAAATTAGAGGAGTTACTGACAATAGAAATTAAGTATCTTGCGGTCATGAAAGAATGGCAAGTTGGTAAAGTTAATTTGCCTGCCATGGCAACGTTGATTTGTAATGAATTAAAAATTATGACGGTGTGTACTTATTGTGAGGGACTAGGTTTTGAAAGTGATGGTGAAGATTGTCAGCGTTGTAAGGGCTATGGTTGGAAAAGTTTTTCTGAAAGAGAAAAGTATCAATTTATAGGTGCAAACTATCAAGCATGGCACAGGCGTTGGCAAGGGAGGTACATGCAATTATTGAACTTTATTGGCGATGCTGCCTATGTGTTAAGGATGCACTTAAATCATCAACTATACTGAGATAGATTTGTTTAAAGTGAGTAGGAAATAATTACCCAAGAATAATACTAACCCAAAAGGTAAATCCTATGAATAGTAATAACCGTTTCAAGCCTGCGGATGAATATAATACGATTGACTCCATTCGGGAAAAAAATGAGGAAGATATTAATAGGCTACTACAACAATTGGACGCGCTGAATAATATAGAAGGCTTTGCTGATTTAATGGATTTTGATGAAGACGTCGACTTGGTGCCTGATAAAGAAGATTTTGAGGATTTGTTAGCGGGTATTGATAGACATGAAAGTAATGACTATAGATTTAATTAAAAATGGAAAAAAATATCATACCATATATTGGTCTATTTTTAACTTTTCTTGGCATTACCATGGGCACCATTCGATGGAGTCTGAGTCGTCAGTCGCAACTACTACAGCAGGCTACTGAAACCAAGATTGAAGATGTAAGCCGAAAGTTAGAAACACTTCACCTTGATTTTAAAGCAATTATTCAACAACAAGGTAAACTTATACATGAAATCGAAAAGCAACTCCTCAGTTATCAAAAAGACGTAGCTGAAACCTATATGAAAAAACAAGACTGCCAAAGCCAATTTCTAGTAGTTGAATCAAAAATTGACAATATTAGTCATGAAACAAAAAATTACCATAAGGATGTTCTGAGTCGTATTGATCGACTTGCTAGCTAGCTTTATATATTGGGAATAAATAATGCTGTCAAAGTCAGTTGAATTATTTACCTCTGTGCTGACAGAGTACTTGAAAAAAGAGTTGGGTGGGCTTGCCTCGCAAATTGTTACTTATCCAAAAAATGAAAATAATGAACTAAAGATTGAAAATAATGCTTTAACAGTATGCTTGATTAATACTGAGGAGGAAAATGTATTAAGAAATAATAATCGATATAAGCAAGTTGATACGAAGCTAATAAAAAAATATAGGGATGTCCGCTTGCGTATTTATCTGGCAGTTTTATCAAAGCATGATAATTATTTGCAAGCTTTAAAAATGCTATCATTAGTAATAACATGCTTCCAAAAAAATCATATCATTCAATCAGATGAGAGCAGCTTAGATAAAATAAAACTTGAACTTGATCTGGTGACAATGGACTTTACAAGGCAAAACGATATCTGGAATGCACTTAGGATAAGCTATATTCCTTCCATTCTTTATCGTGTAACCTTAATTGTATATGAGCAACTCAGTACAGTTGAACTAGATAAACTAGTTAGTGCAGATATCAGTGTAGAAAGAAAATAAATAGAATTTTTATAGAGATATAAAGGATATTTTAATGAGTGAGTATAAAACACCGGGTGTTTATGTAAAAGAAAAAAATGCGTTTGGGTTAAGTATTGGGCTTGATAGTACAGCCGTGCCAGTATTTATAGGGTACACACAAAAAAATAATGGTGAAATAATCGCTGTTAATAATTTATCTGAGTTTACAGAGATGTTTGGTGGTCCCTTATTAGTAAGTGGCAACTATGCAGAAAATGATAGTAGTTTTAAAATGAATCAAGACTATAGTAGTAAACATAGTAAGTTACTGCCAAAATTCTTCCTTTACTATGCCATTGAACATTACTTTAGTAATGGTGGTGGTAAATGTTATATTGCATCTATTAACGAACAAAAAGTACCCTTACCAGAGGATGATATAAATACGGCAGTAATAAACAAAGATCATTTTAATAAAGTGCTAGAAAAGCTTGATACGCTTGAAGAAGCGACTTTGGTATTAGCGCCTGAAGCAATACAATTAGCGCCTTTGGCTACAGATACAGCAGGTTCATGGGATGATTATAAAGGAGTCTGCTCGAAACTATTGCAAGAAGGTCACGATTCTGCTGGTCGAAATGGTACACGAAGTCGACTAGCCGTATTAGATGCAATGCCAGAAGAAAGTGCAACAGGAAGCATTAGTTTTACCAACTTTGAAGCGGCAATTAGCCAAAACGAACATCGTAGTTATGGTACAGCGTATTATCCCTTTTTAAAAACAAATATTCCTTTGGCGCTAGATGAGTCAAAAGTTGAAGTTACAGATTCTCATACGTTATCTGTTGTAGAAGACAATAGTCATGCAAGCCACTTAGAAACAGAGGCATTGATTAGTAGTGCAGACCCTGTTTATCTTGATAGCTTAAAAACAACTAACCCGGCAAAATATGCCAAAATTAGACAAAGTCTTGGTCAACAGGTACGTATTGTATTACCCCCATCAGCAGCAGTCGTGGGTGTATATGCACGTACTGATGCTTCTCGCGGTGTTTGGAAAGCCCCAGCAAATACTCCATTGTTGGATGTATCTGAGCCTGTAAGAGTAGTAACAGACAGTGCTCAGGAAAAATTAAATGCACCGAATAGTGGTAAAGCAATTAATGTAATTCGTAGCTTTGCAGGCAAAGGAACACTAGTTTGGGGGGCTAGAACCTTAAATGCAGATAGCTTAGATTGGCGCTATATCAACGTAAGGCGTTTATTTTTAGCTGTGGAAGACACCTGCCGGTCAGCAGCTCATCAGTTTGTATTTGAACCCAATGATCAAGTCACTTGGTTAAAAGTCAAGGCGATGATTGATTCACTGCTAAATAAAATGTGGAAGCAAGGTGCACTTGTAGGATTAACCCAAGATGAAGCCTATCAAATTAGTATAGGGTTGGGGTCAACAATGACAGGCAATGATATCTTAGAAGGAATGATGAAAATTACGGTTAAAATGGCCCCTAGCCGACCTGCAGAGTTTATTGAATTTACTTTTACGCAAATGATGCAAACCAGTTAATACATTATATATTTTTAGCAAGTGATTATAGAAAGATATAAAATAGGGATTTAGTATGGCAGACACAACCAAAGATGTTAAAGAAAGTTACCCATTACCAGCCTTTCAGTATATTGTCGATATACCTGATATGGATGAAATGTATTTTTCCGAAGCATCAGGAATGAGCGTTGAGTATGAAACCATTACCTATAAACATGGAATGAGTTTTATCACTGGACCTCAGATTTATCCTGGGCAGATTAACCAACCAACAATATCTCTTAAGAAAGGAGTAATAACTAAGGGTAGTCAGCTGTATGACTGGGTCAATAATAATGCAATTAACGGGGGAATTAGGAAAGATGTTAGGATTTCTTTGGTCGACAGTGAAGGTAATCCAGTGGTTAGTTGGACAGCTGATAATGCATTACCAACCAAGCTGGAAGCACCGTCTTTAAGTGCTGACTCTTCTGATGCAGCAGTAGAGACCTTAGAGCTTATCTGTAAAAAAATCAGTGTAGAATATCATTAATATAGCCATAGTGAAGGGTTTTTAGGGGAGGCCGCCGAGTGACGAGGCCCCATGAGCCTATAAACAATAGATGATTGGGGTGAGGAATGACGGCAACAAACCCTAAAAATGATTCACAAAGGGTATAACTAGTCCTTCGTATGCGTTGAATCGGATACGAAGGAATACTGTTTAATAAACTTTATAGATAAATATACTGTATGAGTACTAGCTTGGGTATTTCTCAGGAAAATATATTTGGAGCGTTAATACCAGCAGAGTATAAATTTTCTGTTGTATTTATGGATGATCCATTATCTACAATTTTTGTGAAAAAGGTTTCAGGACTATCAGCCAGTATTGAGACAGAGAAAATAGAAGGTGCTGGTTATGCAAAAGAACAGCTTAGCCTTCCAGTAAAAATAAAATATGGTGATATTAAAGTAGAGCAAGCTCTGTTGTCATTATTGCAATTTGAAAAATTGATCAATTGGAGTGATCCAAAAGTAAATAAGTCAATGGATATTTTAATTTCGGCATACAATTTTACTTATTTGCCAATAAAAAATTGGTTGGTATATGGTGCTATGTCGATTGACTGGTCATTATCAGATTTTGATGCTGAAAGTAATAACTTAGTTATGGAAACGATTACGTTTTCATATGCAGATATAGAGCCTATTGGAGTATAGTAAAAAATGGCTTTATCAATTAATAGAATGAATATTAATGTGAGCGTTAATGATCCTTCAGAAAGTACTCATAAGCAAAGTGCTAGCAAACAAGATAGCTTATTATATATAGGCAATGTTGAACAACAAGTTAGCGAAAAATTACTGATTAATAAGTGTGTTTCAGCTACTTTAGACGCCCTAAATCGACTCAAGGAACCATGATGTGAGTGAGAATCGCACAGAAAAGCTGACTATTGAAGCGTTTGAGGATATTGATAGGAAAAAAGTACTTAGAAGTTTTGAGTTAAAAATTAACCCCCTTAAATTTATCTTTTCGATAAAAAATAATTATACAGTTGATAATGCAATTGGTAGTTCAGGCAGTCAGATGAGATTTCTACATGGTAGAAATAGACAGTTGAGTTTACAATTAAGGCTTGATGGTACAGGAACTAAAGAAGATGAACCAATTGCAAAGCAAGTAGATAGTTTTATAAATATAACTCAAAGTATGGTTGGGAAAATACATCAACCTCCTTTTTTAAATATAAGTTGGGGAGACATAAAGGAGTTCTTTTGTCGATTGGATAATGCTTCTATTGATTATACCGCTTTTGATACAAAAGGGGTACCTATCGCAGCAACCATTGATTGTAGTTTTACAGAAGATTTATCGGAGGCAAAACGAAGTGCTCAGGATAAGAAAAGTTCCCCTGATCTAACTCACCTGCATGTCGTTGCATCAAAAGAAAACTTACCTATGATAGCCAAAAAATATTACGGAAGTACACGGTTTTATATGCAATTGGCTAAAGTCAATAAGTTAAATAATGTGACCAACTTGGTTACAGGTAGTCGAATTATTATTCCACCCTTATCAGTTGTGGGCTAGAGGGTACTATGAGTTCGTCAATCACTTACTTTACAGTATTTGTAGATGGTAAACAGACCGCTAGTAATTTTTCATTGGTACAGTTTGAAGTCAGTAAATCGGTGAATAAAATAGCCAGAGCAGAACTATTATTTAAAAATATTGATTTTAGCAGTTACCAATATAACACATTAGATCAAGATGAATTCAAGGCGGGTAAATCATTAGAAATTAAGGAAATGAATGATGGTCAGGCGGGTGCGGTACTTTTCAAGGGTAACATTGTTAAGCACCGTTTTAAAGGCAGTGAAGAAGGAGGTGCTCATTATATAACTGCTAAAGACCTTGCTTTTTTATTGTGTCATAACTACCGTATTGCAACATACCATCAACAAACCGACCTTGATGTTTTTAAAAAAATATTAGGTGATTATCAATCCAACGGCCTTAATTTTCAGATTAAAGCAACCCCTGCAGATGCTTTTAAGCACACACAGTTAGTGCAGTATCATACGACTGATTGGCAATTCTTATTGGAGCGCTGCCGAGCAATAGGACTTTCTATTTGGTCTGATAATAATGAACTAACGATTAGTAAACTAAAATGGCCTGCACCTGCAGCTAGTGAGGCGGGAAAACTAAAACTTGGGATAAGTTCAAATGTTGATTTTGATTTAACTTATAACCCTGAATGGGGAGCAGGTCAGTTTCAAACCCATGCGTTAGATAACAGTAAACAACGAGCGAATCAAGCTCCATTATTAACACCACCCGCTCCAGCTCAAGATATTAAATTAACTGCACAGCACCCTCCCTTAAGTCAAATAGCAACTGAGTTGGGCTATAGTATACACCAGTCCCTGGGAACAACCTTTGCCGAATTAGGCGAGCCTCAAGTGTGGGCCAATGCTATTGCAACACAACATGCATTAAAACTAATTACAGGTTCTATAACCCTTAAAGGCACTAGTGCTATTAAACTACAAGATAGTATTGAGTTGGATGGGTTTTCAAAGGTATTTAATGGTACACATTGGGTAACAGGTGTCACCCATCGAGTAGACCAATTGGGTTGGGCAACCCAGTTGCAAATTGGCATGCCCAATCATATGTGGCAAACAATAAATAATAAAGATGAATACAACAACCGTACAGGGCAAGTACCTGGTTTACAACTTGGTATTGTGAAGGCAATAATTGGTCTCGACGTTAAAGTGGCACTGCCTGCCATGGGGGTACCCAATAATGAACAAATTATTACTGCGCGCTTATGTCATCCCGAAGCAGGAAAAAACCACGGATTTATTGTACGACCAGAGATTGATGACGAGGTATTGGTAGGGTTTTTAAACCAAGACCCAAAGCAACCTGTGGTTTTAGGTGGGCTTTTAGCAGACCAGCAAGGAGCAGAACCAGAGGATGTCAGTAAGCAATATCAACAAATGCAAATACAACGGGGACTGTTAGGTACACCCACTGGGGAGTTATCTATCGCAACTAATAAAAATCAAGCATTAAAATTAAACCCACAGGGCATTGCTGTCACAACAGATAAAGAAATCACATTAGATACCGATGCTAATATTGCTATGAAAGCAAAACAAAATATTACTGTTAATGCAGATAGTAATGTAGCTATAGAGTCTAAAGCTAATCTCAAAGCCAAAGGTAATCCAACTGAAATCGGTGACCAAAGTGTTGTTACTAATGTAAAAGGACAGACTGTTAATATCAACTAAGAGCACCTCTAAAATATGAAATGTTAATAAGCTTCAAGCCTTAGGCTATATATTTTTTAAAAAACCATTCGAGAAGGGTATATTATGATAAATCATTTAGAAAGCTTTCTCGGCTCCGGTTGGTCAATGCCGCCGTTATTTCAGTTACAGCCCAGTAGCTATAAAACAGGTGAGCAAGAAGTTGCTTTAGCAACCATGTCTGGGGAAGCAAAAATAGCGGAGTCAATTTACATAATAATTAATACCCAACCGGGTACCTTTATTACTCGTCCTGATTTTGGTTGTGATTTAAGCCAGTATGTATTTGAAAAGCTTAATCGGTCTACCTTGAATGCCATTGAAAGAACCGTAGCAGACTCTCTGTTATACTATGAGCCAAGAATAATCGTAGAAGATACTATTTTATCAATTGAAGATGCCATAATAGGTAAATTACGGATTAATATAGCGTATCAAATTATTCAAACCAACAGCCGCTATAATCAAGTGTTTCCATACTATTTAAATGAGTCACTTCAGCCTGCAACATCACTTTAAGCGGTTAATATTACAATAAAAGTTGATGGATAGATTATATGTCAGTAATAAAACAATGCAAATTTTTAATTGATTCAAATAACCCTGGAAACCTTAACAAATTTGGCTTTTTATTAAATAAAAACAGTTTGGAGAGGATGATTTGCCAAGCATACGATAAACAATATTTGCCTAAAGTATCCGGTCAGTCTATTGAAGTTAAAGAGTTAACCATTAACTTGGGTGAAATCAATATTGCTACTTTAAAAAGCTCATTAGAAACAGCATTGTCAATGGCATTTAAGCAATTCTTTGAAAAATTGGATGGTGAACTCAAAGATGATGAGCATTATAGTACTAATAAAGATGAGAAGTTATCTAATAATGGTAGACAAATTATTGATAAGCATGGCTATCCAGCTGATAGTCAGCAAAGCCCAATTAAGCTGAATTCCTTTTTGTCTAAACAACTATTGAGAAAGCTTCGCTCTCTGCTTCATAGTGTTATTAGTAGAAGTATGACTGAAGAAGTAGATGCTATTGCCGGTGAGTTTGTTGCTAATACTAATGAAGTTAAAATGAGATTAAATACCGATGATTTTCTAGCATTAATTAAGTTGCACTGGCAACAAAACTATCACCAAATACTTCCAGACTCTGTAAACAAACTATTACAGCAGTGGTCTGAAAGCTATATAATCAGTTTGCATAATCAACCTGTTATAGATAAAACCCAAGAATCACACAAAAAAAAATTATCTATTAAGGAAGACAAGTGCAAACCAGTAACCAGTGTAAGTATTAAAAACGGCAATAATGAGTTTATCAAATGGTTAAGGAAAGCTTACAACGAGAAGCTGGGCAGTCTGATAACAACTATCCAGAATGATAGTAACAGGTTACTTATTAAACCCGCAGACTCTCAAGCAATTAATCACAAACCAGCCAAGCAGAAAATTATCAACAATGTAGACTCAACCAATAAAAAAAGGATGTATCAACCATTCACTAGTACTGTTTACAATAAGTTGGTAACACAACTTGATGAAGTGATATGCTTTATAAATAAGATAATAACAGGGTTTGAAAAGGGTGACTTTAGATCAGATAAGGCGAAAACTTTCAATCTAATACAAGATGAACTTTGTGAGTTAATTAATCGCTTTATTATTCACTACAACGACCCTCTTATGAAAATAGCCCCAACACAATGTCCAAAACTACGACAAACGTTGAATTGGCTGGTTAAAGATAAGAATGTTATTAATGCTGATGCTTTAAAAAATGAAATACTGAATCTCTATAACCGGCTAAAAGAATTAAAACAACAAGTAGTGATTCATTCAAGTGATTCCCCCGGTTTTAACGACATCGAGCAACCACAAAGTCCACATCCTCAAACTGCTTCAATGGATATTGACAATTACCAGAAACAGTTTGATCAACTAATCAATAGCTTAGATCAATATATACAGATTTCTATGGCTGATGCGGGTAGTTCAAATAAACAAGAAACTAAAATAGTAGACCTATATAAAGCATTTTTATACCGTTTCGAAAGACTGTTTGGTTATCCCTTGCCACTTCAATGGCTCCAACACTTACAGTTAATGATAGAAGTAAGTGATCAAAATAATAATGAGCATTATATTGCGAACACCACCGATAGTGAAAGTAATCAACCGGCTATAGCGCATACAGATAAACAATCAGAACAGAATCCAGATAACAATACAGCAATCGTTAATATTTCTAATCAGCTCAGTAATAAGCTAAATAAAACAGGTAAATTAACTAATCAACCCTATCAAGTATTCAAGCAGGCAAGTAAACAATCTTTTTCAAGTCTAAAGCCATCAAACCCTGGGTTACAGATGTTAAAAGATCTCCATCGATATATCACAGGCGAGTTACAGGCCAATATTAGCGCAGATCAGTCTCATCCAATGATTAGTGAATATCAAATTGAAAATGCTGGCGTCGTGTTATTAACCCCGTGGTTTACCTCACTTTTTAACAAACTAGGATGGTTGAAAAATAATCAGTTTTTTATTAATGATAATGAAGAGTATACGGCATACCTGGGAGTTAATTTACTCAATAGGCTTAACCTGAATCCTGATGCTAATGGGTTCACTAATCCTCTACACCAAATCTTTTGTGGGCTTGGGGTTGATGAAACTATAGATGTGCTTGAACTACCCGAACAGGCCGAAGCTGAACTGGTTCATTTACAACAAGCAGTGATAGCTCATTGGCAACATTTTAATCAGGCAACCATTACTAGTTTGCAACAGTTGTTTATTCGTCGGCCTGGGGTATTAACCTCTATTGAATCGGGTTGGGTGTTAACTGTGTCTAGAGAAAATCAAGATGTATTATTACAACATCTCCCTTGGTCATTTAATACGGTTAAACTTCCATGGATGAACTCAGTATTGGCGGTGCATTGGAGTAAAACCCTGTGAATAATGACGTTTCAATACAATATTTAGCTGATGAATTTGATTGGCTATCTGCACTAATAGACTCTGCACTGCGTTTAGAAAGGAATAACAATCAGTGTAGTACTGATGGATTAAATACGGGTGATGCCGTTGAAGGTGACGTTAATCAATGGTATCAAATAATCCCCCCTCCACCATTAAAGCCTCAGTTAATTGGTTATCATCAATGGTTAAACCAACACTATCAAAATGATTCTGAGCTTAATAAGGTGCGACTGATTATTAATTTGGCACTCGCTGCTTATTTATTACCAGCGGTATTACTGCCAATAAAACAGCATCCACAAGCGGGATTAAGGGTCAATAACCAAGGGCATAGTAAGGAGGAGGGCGCTATCGAACCTAGCTGGCAAACTGCTTCCTGGTTATTGGCAAGTTGTCAGCCTAGGCAATCTAATCAGCTTGGTCAACCAAATCTGTCTACATTGACCATTCATAATGATAGTCAGCAACGGTTGTCTATACACTTACAACTATTGCCTTATATGCAGGGTAAGGATTCGTTACAGCAACATAAAGTGTTGTTGTCATCGAGTAATCATGCTGACCTTTGGTTACAGCCTTTACAATTAAACCCTGTCACTTGTCAGCAATGGCTGGGTATCGCTGAAACGCAGTTTCTGACCCCATTGGCTGACTTTCCTGCACAGCACCTCGCGACGCAGCTTACATGGGATGATTTAGTAGTCGCAGAGTGTGTGACGACCAGTTTAGTGGATATTAAACGTTGGTTGCAGTATAAGCAGCAATTGGAAAAAGATACCGTTCTCAATAAACTCATTAAACCTGGTTATCGTGCCTTGTTTTATGGCCCCCCCGGTACAGGTAAAAGTTTAACAGCAGCTTTATTAGGTAAAGTGAGTACCTTTGGGAATCATACAGCTAAACAGTCGGTTGGATTACCTGTTTATCGGGTTGACTTGTCCCAAGTGGTATCTAAATGGGTAGGTGAAACCAGCAAAAACCTGGCGTTATTATTTGATACGGCAGAACAGCACCAATGGATTTTATTTTTTGATGAAGCGGATGCGCTTTTCAGTCAGCGTACCAGCGTACAGACGGCCAATGATCGCTATGCTAACCAAGAAATTGGTTTTTTATTACAGCGTATAGAAGCCTACCCAGGGCTAATTATTTTAGCCAGTAATTTAAAAGATAATATTGATGAAGCCTTTACCCGGCGTTTGCAGTCTATAGTACATTTTCCCTTACCTGATGAACAACAGCGGCTACAACTGTGGCAACAAGCCATGCCTGAAACCATTGCTTTTGCAGATGATATTGATTTTCGTGAAATTGCTAAGAAGTACCCGGTCAGTGGTGGATTAATTACCAATATTATGCTTAACCTTGCCCTGGAGGCTATTGATAATAGCTTGCCTAATGATCAGCAGCCGGTTATTCAAAAGGAAATGTTGCTACAGGGAATTAAGCGGGAGTTATTAAAAGAAGGTGTTTATTTATAAAATGGCAATTTTATGAACTTATCTGACCTCTTTCAGCAGACAGCAATCATTCCACAACAGTTGTATGAATGGTTATTGGCTGATGTTAATTCACATGAGCACACTGCTGAACAGCAGCAAATGCTTAAACAGCATATTCAGCAGTTGCAGGTTCAATTGGCGGAATCTCCGCAGCTGCAGCCTTTAAAACGAAGCTTCCATTTAACCGGGTTGGAGCTAATGATTTTATTATTAGCCGTATTACCTAGTGTTTACCCTCGTTATCGGGTGATTTACCAAAAGCTTCATGGGCAGCCAGAGCCTACTATTGACTTATTAATATCCATGATTTGTGATACTGAGCAGACACACCATACTTATTTATCCCAGCTGTGGGATAATTCCCCTTTATTTCATTGGCGGCTATTAACTGTCCAGGGGAGAGGTGCAGCAAAGCTATATCAGCCTTTATGGGTAGCCCATGACCTACTACAATGGTTTTTAGCACGATTAAACCAGTTAAATGAATTACATCAATTGCCCACCGAAATATTACCACCTGAAATTCAGGAGGTATTAACCCCCCTTAAAGAGCCACCCTGGCCAGTGGTGGATATTTTTAATAGCGATTGTAAAGCTTATAGTATTCAAGAAAAATTAACTACAAGCCAAACCGGTCAAATTCTGGTGATTAATGGTGGCCAAGGAGTAGGGAAGCGTACTTATGGGATATTGCTTGCTAAACAATTATCCCAGCCGATTTATGAACTAAATCAAGCAGTGTTAACTCAATATCAAGAGTTTCATACGGTACTTATCGATTGCTTACGTTATTTGATTTTAACCAATGGGATTTTATATTGGCCCAATGGGGTGGCTTACTTAGCAGAAAATAAAGCAGTAGCGCAACTTATTGCCAATTGGCTAAACCAAGCACCAAGATTACTCTTATTTGGTGAATTAACCCATAACCCATTAGAAAACACCACAATAAACTCAATAGCTTTACCCATGGTTTTAACCCCGTATTTTAAGGGCCAATTAACTGTTGATGTATTTCAACCAGCGGTACAAGCACAACTATGGCAAACTTTTGTTAGTTATCAGTATGAACGGCATGGGATCAAACGGGCAGCAATATCAGAAGATGAATGGCTAACGTTAGTCCATCGTTTTCCCTGTTTACCTGGGCAAATCATGCAGCTGTCACATCGAGTTATGGAGGAGGATTTTATAGAAAACCAGTGTTCGCAAAACAGCCAGAATGATCTTGACCCTGATATAATGCCAGAAAATATAATTGATCGCCTTATGTCCTTGGCTACTCAAAACCAACCAGAGCAGTTGGCCGGTGTGGCTACCCGGATGGTTTCTAACATTGGTTTACAAGACTGTTTTGTAGAGAAAGGCATACAACAACAATTACACAGTATTATTCATCAGTTTGAATATAATCTAGCCCAAATAAGAGAGCAGCCAACCACGATAAAAACAGGGTTAAAAGTATTGCTCTATGGTCCACCGGGTACTGGTAAGACCCACTGTGCCCAAGCGCTAGCTAATGAACTACAAATACCACTCTACCGGGTGGATCTAGCAAAAATAGCCAGTAAATGGATTGGCGAAACGGAGAAAAACTTAGCTGCAGTGTTTAACCAAGCAGAGCAACAACCCTGTGTGTTGTTTTTTGATGAAGCCGATTCATTATTTACACGTCGCACGGCAGTTCAAGATGCCCAAGATAAAAACACCAACTTAGGGGTTAATTATCTATTACAGCGCATTGAACAGTTCAATGGCTTATTATTATTAGCCACAAATTATCAAGATAATATCGACCCAGCATTTTTTAGGCGCCTAGATTGGGTGATTCAACTCAATTTACCCAATGTAAAAATCCGAGAAAAACTGTGGCAGTACCATTGGCCAAAAGCAATCACAAAAATTGATGCCATTTGTTTAAAAGAGCTAGCCCTACTATTTCCCTTAACTGGTGCGCAAATTAGTAATATTACCCAGGCAGTAAAACGCCAGCTGTTAACTGATAAAATGATGGTTAATCAAACCAACCCACCCATTATTGATAAAGCATTATTAGCCAATCACATTAATACAGAGCTACAAAAACAGACAGAAAATAAAGCAGCAGTTTATCAATTAAAACATTGGTTAAGGAGTGGAGAAAATCATGGGAATGCCAGCAGCAACGGTTAGCCACCAGCATACATGCCCAGTGAATGATCCTGGCCCAAAACCCCATGTAGGGGGCATCATTAGCCAAGGCTCCCCTAATGTACTCATTTGTGGTCAATCGGCTGCCAGGGTAGGGGACCCATTAGTTTGTCAAGGTCCACCAGATACTATTAACAAAGGCTCAACTAATGTAAAAATAAATGGGTTAGGGGCAGCACGACAGAATGATCTTACCGCCCATGGGGGGGTTATTGTGCAGGGGGTAGCTACGGTGCTTATAGGTGGATGAATACCCTTCGCGAACCATCTTTAGGGTTTGTTATCTGCTCTCTTCAACTCAGTCACTTATTTTTTATAAGCTCCTTCGTTTCATCGCTTGATGCCTCCCCTAAAAAAGTTTCGCTGTGGGTATTTCTTGCAATTGTGTCATCTTAAAATTGGTAAA
Organism: Zooshikella ganghwensis; assembly: GCF_018263875.1. Lineage (NCBI taxonomy): Bacteria > Pseudomonadati > Pseudomonadota > Gammaproteobacteria > Oceanospirillales > Zooshikellaceae > Zooshikella > Zooshikella ganghwensis. The sequence goes on along the minus strand of NZ_JAEVHG010000002.1, from coordinate 472,329 downwards.
TAGGCGGATGGTTAAAAAGGCTAGTGGTTAAATGACATTTTTTATTAATGATGTACATGCACTTCAACAATTGCAGCTAACGGAATCGCAACCGCTATTAATGCAGGCAGATGAAAAACAATGGCAAGCAGCCTATGTCCAGCAAATGGAAGAGAAGTTGCTTCACTATGACCCAACAGCTGCAGGCTTATTACCGCCCCCTGCTAATTCAGCCTTTGTGGGTGATTATTATGAATTTAGTCAATCCCCTTTGTGGCAAATGCAGCGGGATTATTTTATTGATCAAGGGCCGGCAGCTTGGCAAACGAAACAAGTCCCCCATTATATTACCAGTAATCCAACCCTGGCCGCCTGTTACGCTGAAATTATTATCCATTACCTGTTGGATTGTTTGAGCCAGCAGCTCATCAATGTAAATAGCCCAATCTATATGTTAGAGCTAGGTGCAGGGTCTGGTCGTTTCGCTTATTACTTATTAAAGCAACTGGAAGAAAAGCTACCAAATTATGGATTAGCTGATCTACCGCTAGTGTTGCTTATCAGTGATTTTGCACCAAAAAATTGTGAGTTTTTACAACAACACCCACAATTATCGCCTTATTTAGCGTCTGGGCAAGTGCAAGTACTTCAGGTTGATCTTGAACCCAAAAGCACTGTTAAAAAAGCCACTAAAGATCCATTTGATAACCCGGCATTAACTCAAATAGTTCAGGCAAGCAATAACCCTTTAATCGTTATTGCAAATTATGTGTTTACTGGTTTACCCCAAACCTTAGGCTATTGTCATTACGGGCAGTTTTATCAGGGTGAGGCTGCCATTGAGTCTATTAACAGAAGTGCTGAAAAAGCATTTATTCAAAAGCACCACAAAGGCAAAGGGTTGTTTAAGAATTTGAAATTACATTATCGCTGGCGGCTATGTGATTCCGTATCATGTGAATCACTGCTAGCAGACGGTGAAAATACAGAGTTATTCCCGTCTACGTTAGTACCGAGTCTAGAACCGAATATATTATCGATAGTGCAGTATTATTTAAAACACTTATCCAGTCAGCCATTGTTACTTCCTACCAGTGCGATGCACTGTATACAACAGTTGCAACAATTAGCCCGTGGTCTGTTGTTATTATTAATGGCTGACAGAGGCTATAGCCAATTAAGTCAAGTGCGCCAGCAAGGCTTACCAGGCTTAGCTGCCCATGGTTGTTTTTCTTTACCCATTAATTTTCATGGATTGGCACAATGGTTAGAGGTAATTAAGGCTAAATCTGAAAATTCCCATGATCCTGAAACAAGCTGGTATTTTCAACAACAACACCGTGATCAGGGTTTAGTGTATCAAGTATTAATGATCAATCAGCCAACCTCAAATGATAGACTTAAAGATGAAGTAGCTGCTAGGCAGTTTCCAGCAACGCAACATGTTGTAGAACAGCAGTTGACCGGTTTTAATCCCGATGATTTTTTTATGGTAAAACGTAGTTTACATAATCGAGTAAAGGGGCTAACCAGCGAGCAAATGCTCAGCTATTGTCGGCTTAGCAAGTACGATTATATAGTACTCCAGCAGTTTTTACCGGTGTTATTAAAACAAGGGGTACCTATTAATAGTCGGTTAGATTGGCTAGACTGTTTGCAGCAAACCTGGAGTCAGTATTTTATAATCGGCGAGCAGGAAGAATTTGCCTTTACCCTTGGTTTATTAGCCATTGATTTAAGTGGCTGGGGCCTAGCTAAAACCATCTATTTACATTGCTTACAATGGGTATTGGCATGGGCGGAACAATCTAATCCTAAGTGCACTACAAATAATCTGTCCACGCTTAATCAAACCGCTCTATGGCATAATTTAGCCCTTTGTGGCTACAGTACTGGTGTTCAGCCCTTAGCTAAACAATGCATTCAACAAGCACTACAGTTATCACCTAATGACACACAAGTACTTCAATTAGCCAGTGATATTGTAGAATGGCAAGCCTATTGTCAGCAATGTAGTTGGTATGATGCTGACCAAGCCGGGGATAATGAATTAATGCTAGAGCCATTAGGTTTACACCATGCTGCTGAGTTAGCTTTACAATACCGTGACCCCACCATAGCCCAATTAACACGGCTGCCAGTAATCAGTAATGTGAAACAAGCACAAGCTTTTATTCAAGATCAGCAATCACAGCGGCATATAATGGCAGTATTACACGATAATGTTGGCCTAGTGGGTGTGGTGAGCATTGAGCGGCTAACAGAAAATTTTGCAGGCTTGCCTGATTTTGTCGACATAGAAACAGATGGTGCCGGTTACTTTTATTTTTGGATAGGCACCGACTACCAATGCCGGGGCTTTGGTACCCGAGCGGCTAGGTTGGCTTTAAACCAAGCACGACAAATGGGGTTAAAACAGCTCTATACTTCAGTATGGGGACATAATAGCCATTCACAGCGGGTGTTAGGCAAGGTTGGGTTTAGGGGGGTAGCTGATGGGGCAGCGGTGGAAGTTAGTGATGTGCAGCGGGAGTTGTATTATGTTGTTGATTTCATTAAATGATAGGTGGGTATAACATTGGAAGATAAAGACCTTTGTCGTTGATTCATCAACTAGCCAGTGATGAGATTATTGATGAAGCCTTTGAATGGTTGTGTAAAAGCCGAAAGGATAGTCATTACAATAATTCCGAATGGCACAGCCGTTTTCATTGGCAAACAATCAAACACATCATTCAAAAACGGTTAACTGGCAGAGACTATCATTTTCACCATGTAAACCCTGCAAAAAAAGACAGGCAGTGCATTGGAGTTAGAAATGCTCAAGATGCGTTAGATCAAAAAGCAATAACATTGGTACTTACAACAACGTAAAAGCTGTCTATTAGCGCCTGCTGCTATCACTTAAAGGGACATGGTGGTTCCAAATCACCGGTAATAACAACCGCTTTACATAGCAGACGTTAAACCCGTGTAATAAAGTCTGATGTGAATTATTATTATGCCAGTATTGATCATGCAATATTAATAGAGCAATTACGCAGGGTAATGAATGATGAAGTTGTTTTAGATTTAATCACGCAATTTTTAAATCATTTAGATGATGTTAATGGTGAATTATTTTTCGTTGAAAAAGGGATTACTAAAGGCTCATCATTAACACCCTTGTTAGGTGCTTTATTTTTAGCTGAGTTAGATAATCAATTAACCAACCATGCCAAACAATATAATTTAGTTTATGAGTAGAGCGCCTGCGGCTTTTTTAAATAAAAAGCGGATGATTGGGTGTTACTTACTAAAACCAAGCGTCAATTAAGAACCGGCGTAAAACTCATGAATCAGGTGCTGAGTGTGTTAAAAATGGAAAAAGCACCAGATAAAACATTTATTGGTCGAATTACTAAAGGGTTTATTCCAGGCATCCTGCCTTTCACCCTTCGGGCCAGCTAAAGCTGTTCAAAATTGTTCCTGACAATTTTGTGACTGGTTAGGCTATCGCTTGGGTCCATCCGCAGGGCTTGGGGTGTTGTTAGCCGAAAAAACCTTGACAAACCATAGAGATAAACAACTTCGGCTTTATGAGCAAGCAGCTTCTGTTGAAGCGGTGAAAACGTATATCAAACGGTGGTGGCAGTGGGTGAGAAGCGGAGTGAAGTTGGATGGGGCGCTTGAAGGTTGTTTGGTGGCGTTGGCTGCTGCGGAATAATTTTTGGGTGTCCTGTTTTTTACACTCTGTCTTTTTTTGACAGAATACACTCAGCCACACATAACAGGAAGGCAAAATATAAATGGAACAAAAACATCCAGACTGGTTAAAGTCAGATTCTAAAAACTCAAAGACCTCAGTTAGCACCCGTGTAAGCAGTCTCAAACTAGACTTGAAAAACCGTGTGATCCCAAACATAAGACAATATTTGAACACGCCACTCGCACGGGAAAATAAACACGAAATGGAATTAGAAGAAGAGCAAGAAACCGCCAGCAAAAACATGGACAACCTTAAAAAAGCCAACTTCAAAACTGGTACCAACGCCGGATACGTGAGTGCATTCAATTATCAAGGTTTAGGGTGGCTAACCTTCAATAACCAGGGAGTGTATAGTACCGAGCAAAACGAAGAGAAAATATACCCAAAACTTGATGCTAAAACACTGCATAAGTGGATTACTGAAAAAATGACGAAAAATAAAAAAGCAAAGAATGAAGATGAGGCTACAAAAATGTTAAGCTCACGGAACAAAGACTACAACGCACAGCTACAAGACGTAGTGACTACCTCCGTGATGCATGCGGAAACTCGAGCAATTTTCCTTGCACAAATACTAAATGTAGCGCCGGCAGAAGACAACACAACGCAGCTACCCTATGCGCGACCAGTAATAGAACATCAGGGCAAACAATCACAACGCGACCAAAACTGTATGTTTTGCTCACTCTACCATCGCTGGTCCGGCTTCGCTTACAAACCACACGAGGATAAAATAATGTCGTGGCGAATACCAACACCCGCTCTGAAACGTGAAGCAATATACGTAACAGAACTAGGTACGTACTTTCCCGATGACACATATAGCGCATTTAAAGACTGGAAAGACTACATCGCAAATAACTTCACAGCCTCCAGCGGTTTGAACGATGACATCGAACCTCATGAAAAGGAAATGACGAATCAACATATTATAAACGCTCTAGTTGGTGTGTGAAAACAAATCCAACAACGAGAAAAGCACTTCAACAACTCGAGAACGGAACCATCGAGGAACAAATACAGGACATGAAGCCTAGCGACGCGCCTACGAAAATACTAAGGAGGATAGAAGGAAACCCGAAGATAGTACATCACGATTCAAAACGCTAAACTTAAGGACGGAGGGAATACACAAAATAAAACTCATGACTAGCGCACGACAAGAAGCAAGTAGCAAAGCGTACCAACAAACGACAACTGAGTAAAACAGTGTGACGGTAGTGCGTTCTAGTGAGGGGATGATCGGGTGCCGGGCCGCAGTAACAAACATAGGAAGTTATGGATAGTTAAGCGGAGGGCAGTATGATAGGAGGCATTCGCTATCGATGTTTGTGGTTATGCAGTGAATGGGCAATAATTTTAATGTGGTGGTGCGAGTCGAGGGTGATAATGGACAGCAGTGGTCGGATAAAGCCAAGTCAAAGTGGCGGTGAAATTGATTTAAAGGTAATCTATTAGTTAGTCGTTGGTTATCCAGCTAGGCAAAACCTTAGCACGATGCAAAACTACAAGTCGTTAAGGAGCTTGAGGCTGAGTGGCGTGATCGCTTAATGAATAAGAGCTGGTTTATGCGTTGCTAAAACGAATATATGGCCCGATGAGTCAATGAAGAAGACAATTGCAAAGGCCGCTTTTATAAACAACACACCGGGTGTTTTCCCCTATGGGGCCAGCTAAAGCTGTTCTAATTTATTCCCGATAAATTAGTGAGAGGGGGGCTTTAAACGTAAGGCATTATTAGATGAGGTGGCTATTTTAACCTGTATGCCTATGTGGATTTAAATCCTATTCGCGCGAAGTTGGCGAAACTCCCTGACAATTCTGACTATACGTCAATCCAAAACCGGCTTGAGCGACTACCTGAAGTTAACGGAACACAAAAGTCTAAACAACAATTACAAACGGAGGCAAAAAACAAAAAATGTAATAACTGACCATCAACCTCTGTATCCGATACAGAATTTAAAATCCCCACCTTATTACCCTTTATAGGGAATGAAAAGCCGGAGTGTTGTTGACGTGCACGAAGGCATTCCCTTTAATGATGTTGATTATTTTGCTTTGGTAGACTGGACTGGTCGTGCGATGAGGAATGATAAAATCGGACATATTCCCAAGCACCTATTACCCATTCTTGAAAGGCTCAATATGAAGCCCGACGAATGGCTACCCACAGTGAAACACTTCAGCCGTCGATTTTCTCGATGCGCGGGCGCGGTTGATCATATACGCCACTGGTGTCAACATCAAGGAAACGCCAGGGTGCGGGGTATTGGTACCAGTAAGCGGTTTTACACTGAACCTGTTCTATAAACCTATGCACAAACGATTAATAACCGGAGTGCGTGCCTAATGTGGCATAGTGCTTGTTGATTAACGGGCCAAATAAAAAATAACCTTCGCCTAATAGATTGCCTTTTCATAGCGAAACAAAATAATTCATACCATAAATTATAAGCTGCATTTAGTCTGACTCTTTACCAACTCGTTATTGGCTTGTCACAACTCCCTTGATTTAACCAAAAAAACAGAGACGGAAACTCGTAGGACAACCTATGCCCAATCAATCCCCTTTTCAGGCAGCCATTGAACGCAGTGGCTTGCGCCAAACTGATCGTATAATAACAGCGTTAAACCCAACGACGGTCGCTATTGAAGAGCGGTCTATGAAGGATTGGTTGGGTTTTTTAAATGCATTTGCCAGCCAATTGCCATTTATAAACCAACAAAATAACCAAGCAGGTCATTGGGATAAATTATTTAGCCTGCCTGCTGAAAAATTATTAAATTATTTTAATGACCCAGAGGCATTATTAAGTGGCGCTGATGTTGATCATAATACCCAACAGGTGCTAGCAAGTTTTCAAAACCCTGCATTGGTTTTATTATTAACGTTTTTACATTTATTAAAACAGCCAAAACAAGATTTAGCCGCCATTACTCAACGCCATTTTGATTTTTATTATCGACAGGTGTTGCAGTTGAGCAAGCAACCAGGCGTGGCTGATAAAGTGCATGTGGCATTGGGGTTAAATGGCGGTTATCAAGAACAGGCCTTAATGAAAGGCACCTTATTTTTGGCTGGGCAAAAAACCGATGGCTCGCCGCTGCATTATCAATTAATTGATAATACCAATGTTAACCAAGGCAAATTAATGGCCGTGCGCACCCTGCGGCGATACGACAAGTATTTTACGTTAAATGAAATGCGCCGCCATTATCAGCAGGGGTTTGTTAAAGTATTACACTGGGTTTTAGGGCAGTATTACCAAGGGGATGAGTTCCCCCCATACCCGACAGGGAAGTTTTGGGATGAAAGTGTGTCGGTGGATTTTTTATTGGAATTACATGAGCAGTATGCCCCGACCCGTGATGGTAAGCCTATCCCCAGTGAAGCAACCCATTATATCCGCGATCAGTTGTATTTTAGCCAGGTAGCTGATTTTTTTGCCTGCATGGAACTACTCCGCCGGCAACGGGCCCAGCAGGATTTACCCAGTAAGGAAGAGTGGGCTGCTGGCTGTGCACTGCTAGAGCAGGTTTGGCAAAACAAACAACAGCAACAAACCATGGTGGGCTACCATCGGGAGCGGGAATCGGGCGGGCTAATGGCCATGTTCCGCCGAGCATTAGGTCAGCCTAACCCAGGTGATCCAATGCCTGCATTGCCTGGTAATCGCGATAGTTTCGATTCGTTGTATTTAGATTTACTGCAATTACCGGCAACTCACGATCAGTATCTGTTGGCCAGCCGTTATGTGGAACAAGCCCTGGGCATGGGCGTGGATGATTTTATTGCCATTATGGTAGTGAAACAGGCGGATGACTTTGGTACTGCTACTCCAGACCAATGGCAGTCGGTGTATGCCAAGTTAGAGCAAGCGGCACAAACCAGTAGCCAACAAGCCTATACACCGGCCGGGTTTACGGATACCCGCTGTTTGCACCCGCAACGCATTGAAACCCCAGAAGGCGGCGGGCAATTATCGGCATTTGCCAGTGTTGGGTTGAGTCAAGATCACCCTAGCCTGACTGCGATTACTGATCCCAGCGCTTTTTATGCCCCTGGGGTTGCTATTAGCTCACCTTTGCTGCAGTTGGAGTCTGGGGTGCGAACCATCGAGCTGACCTTAGCCTGTAAAAGCAAAGGCTTCCCATTAGAGGATTTACAGCAGCTAAACCAGCGTAATCAGTTGCCTTTTGATATTCGCTTAAGTGGGTCAGATGAGTGGCAAGGGTTAGTTGCAAGGGGAGGGAATGCCAATGCCCAGGTTGAGGTAGACCAGCTAGGGGATGAGCTGATTAAGCGCTATGGCAGTAATCGTCTATGGCTGCTGGTCACTTTGCTGGGTACAAGGGTTAATGAAAACGATGTGTTGATATTGGATACTGGCCACCAGCACTATTGGGGTATTTGGCAAGTGATGGCCACAGCGGATGTAGCCTCAATCCAATCCACTTCAGCAAAAGGGGTAACCCAACGCCAGCAGGCCGTGAAATTAAGTTTTCAGGGGCGGCTAGATAACCAGTGGTATAGCGGGCGGCTGCGGATTGATAACAATGCCCAACCACCCGCTTCACTTCGGCTGGTGGATGTAGCCAGTAACGATTTAACTCGGGCTACATTGGATGTGGCCAAACAAGAAGTGGTGTTTAGCCAAGGGGCCGACCAGCGTTTTGAAGACAGTGATGTAGGGGAGTTTATTGTTTGGGATGGTGGCCAATTGCTGGTGATTGAATCGGTGGTTAATGGTAAAGCGCAGGTTGTGACTATAGGTGATGCGCCTTTATTAGAAGAAAGATTTTGGTTTCAACAATACCCAGGGCTAACTTGGCAGCAGAGCCAGTCATTGGCAGGGAGTTACTCAATCTCCGGCGCTGAATTTGCTCCAGATGACAGTAAAACCGAGGCATTTACAGCGGCTGATGAAGACCGTCTATTGCAGTTTAACGATGGCTTGGTGCTGCTAATTAATCGGCTAGTGCCGAATGATGAGCACGACCCTTCTAATAATGGTGCAGGCAATAATTCAGGCAACAGTAATTCAAATATCGCCGAGCAACGGTTTGCAACGGCCCGCACCAAAACCTTAACCCATCGTCTGCCAGCCCCCTTAGCTTTTGGTGAGCCAGTACCTTTGGAGGTAGAAAAAAAAGCGGCTTACCCTGGGCTAAGGTTCACCTTGGTGTTACCTAAGTCAGCCCCGGCGGTGATGGCACCTGGCCCTGACTTTAAAATGGCGGGGCTGGCAAAAGGGTTGCCGGTGCTTGAAGTTCGCCTAAAAAATGAGGTGGCATCGAATATGGCTGGGCCACAGGTGGATATCCCTTATGAGTTCTTCCGCCAGGTTCGACTGCATAAAGCCAGCTTAAAAGTAACCGTGGCGGATATTCAGCATTTACGGGTAAAAACTGATATCGCATTAATGGACCCAGCCAGCCCTTTTGAGCCGTTTGGTTTTACGCCAGTGGTAGGGGCCAATTGTTATTTTGGTTGTAATGAGTTATCGCAGAAAAAACTGGATAGCTTATCGCTTACTTTCCATTGGGCAGGGCTGCCAGCAAGCTTTGAGCAGCATTACCAGACTTATACAGAAGCGGGTTTATTAGGCCTGCCCACTAAAGTAGATGAAGACAGTTTTACGGTGCAGTTAAGCCAATACAGCAATAATAGTTGGTTAGCAATAGATAGCCCCAAGCCTTTGTTTAAAGCAGATCGCCAAGGTGTAAAACAGGTGGCGTATTTGCAAGGATTTAATCGCACTGGTTATTATCACTTATTAGATGGGGAATCCAGTGAGTTAGTGGACCCGTTAGATTTTCGTCGCTATTTTCGGTTGCAATTACAGGGACCTGACTTTTTTCATCATTATTATCCTTCACTCACCAGTATGGTGGCGGCTAAGAATAGCCAGCAAGGTACTACCACGGTGGTATACCCTCCTTATACGCCTAAATTGAGTCGGTTTTCAGTAGGCTATACGGCCTCTGCCGTGATTGACCCGTATGCTGATCATTATGCCAGCGATGTCCATCAGTTAGTGCATTTATACCCCTTTGGTAGTTTGGATATCGTGCATACTTTAAATCAAGAAGCTCGCCTATTAGGCAGTTATTTATTACCCAAACTTGTGGATGAAGGCAGTTTATATTTGGGCCTTAGCGGCACTAAACCTGGGCAAACGCTGAATTTATGGTTGCAAACGGTGAATGGCACAGGCCGGTTTGGTTTGGGCGCGCCCACTTTGCGAATAGCCTGTCGAACCTTGCAAGGGTGGCAAGCCTTATCAGCAGAGGAGTTTTTGGGGGATGCTACTCAAGGGTTAACCCAGCCGGGGCTGCTTCGACTGCGGCTGCCGTTAGCAGCTAGTGCAGAAGGGCCATTAATGGATGAAGGTTTATATTGGTTAAAAATCAGTGTCACTGATCGAGCTGACGCAGCTAGCTGGTTAGAGGCCATTTATGCCCAAGGGGCTTTGCTGGTTGCTGTAGATAAACCCGAGAGTATTAACCCGGTTTTAGCGGCTGACTCGATTACCGGCTTAGTAACGTCATTGGGGAGTATTGCTGAAATAAAACAGCCTTATTCATCTTTTGGGGGACGCTCCCCTGAAGTGGATGAAGCTTTTGCCACCCGAGTCAGTGAGCGGCTAGGGCATCGGCAACGGGCCGCGATGTTGAGGGATTATGAGCAACTGGTGCTGCAGCAATTTCCCGATATTATATACGCCAAGTGTCTTGGTTATGATGAGCAACAGGCGAATAACCAATTGGATGAAAATAATCAAGGGGAAGTGCGGGTAATGGTGTTGCCAGATGTGACCCATCTTGCCCCTGATGTGCCGTTAGAACCCCAGGTGAGTCAAGTGACTTTAAATAGCATTCAACAGTATTTACAGCCGTTAACCTCACCTTTTGCGCGGCTACAAGTGGTTAACCCAACGTTTGAACAAGTGTTATTCCGCTTAGCCGTACGATTTTACGACATGAGCAGTGCAGGTTATTACCGGCGCCAATTAAATCGTGCCATTCAACAATTTTTATCCCCTTGGGGTTATCAATTAGCAGAACGGCCAACAGTGGGGGGCATTATTTATCGGTCGGCATTAATTTATTATTTAGAGGGATTAGAATATGTAGACTATGTGGCTGTGGTTGATGTGTATTTGCAAAACCCGGGGGCGAGTGATCATGAATTAAATTATGGCTATATACCGGATGGTATTGTTCGCGTGCGGGTGCCAGATGGTGTTATTTCATCAGCACCTAATCATATTATTGATACGATCACGACGGCTGTTTTTCAAGCAGAAGATTTTCAGGGTATTGGGCATATGATTGTTGGGTTAGACTTTCAAGTTATTGCGCCTGAATATTAACTACTATTTTCCCAAATTTTGAAATTATTTATGCGAAATATATGAAGTAGTAGGGTATGTCTTCCACTGCTCTTGAAGGGCCATCCATGTCACAGTTACAGAATACCCTACTACTTCATACTACAGGTATGGAACTCCACTAAACTTTATAGAAGATTTTATCTATTGTTTTTAATTTAAAAATCACTTCTAGCTTTTTTATTGTTTAGGGCACCTATAATAATTCACAAACTGGATACTCAAAGCGAATGGCTTTTAAGCGCGGCCGTCGAATGATGAATCTCCAAGGAAAGTCAACTAAGTTATTCGAGAAGAGTATAGAGTATTTAATAATGAAGGAACCTCTAATTATTAAGGATGAACCATTGCCTCCGAGCAGTAATTTGCAATGGTTACATAATGAAGGTATTAAAACCCTTGCTAAGTTAGCGCCCGATACCTGGACGGATCATAATACGAGTGATCCCGGTATTATGCTGTTAGAACAGCTATGTTTTGCGATTACTGAGTTAGGGTTAACATTGTCTTTTCCTATTGAGGATTTATTGGCGGTTAACCAAAAACTCGATAGTTTACAAACCAAACCCAAAAAACAATTTTTTACTGCTAATGAAATTTTAACCTCATCGCCTATCTCTCGTTTGGATTTACGACGGGTGTTGCTTGATCTTGAGGGTGTCAATAATGCTTGGTTAGAGCCAATTGGTCAAACGCAGCCCGTCATGTTTTGGTTGCCTCATTTACAGCGCCGTAGTTGGGTGTCGCAACGGGGTGCTAAGCCCATTAATTTACATGGTTTATATCGTGTTATTTTAGAGCCAAAAGATACCACTGTTGATGTGGCTGCCTTAAAAAAACAGGCGATAGCAGTATTAAATGCTAATCGTAATTTAGCTGAAGCCTTTGTTGAGATTATTAGTTTACCGGCAGAAACGCTGAGGTTGCGGGCAGCGGTTGACTTGGCAGAAACGGCTGTGCCTGAACAGGTATTGGCTGAATGTTATTGGCAAATACAACAGTATTTATTGCCATCCCCCCACCATCAATCATTACCGACGTTACAGGCTCAACAGCTTGCACCTGATCAAACCCATCAGGGTCCTATTCTACATAAAGGTTTTATGCTTGCTGAGCAACTGTTGCTTACCGAAAGACGACAGGATGTACGTACATCAGATTTAATAAAAATAATGATGGAGCAAGGTGGGGTCAATACAATTCGTCAATTGATGGTGACGTTACATGATTATCCATCAGAAAAAGACTGGGAACCCTGGAGTATTCTACTTTCTTCAGGGCGCTCTACCCATTTAATTCCCATAGCAGAATTAATTGACCGGCAAGAGCTAACTTTTTATAAGCGAGGCAATTTACTCAAACTAGATAAACAAAAAGTGCTGGATTATTATGCAACCGTTGTTGCTAAACACCAGCCAGAAAAAGCGGTTTATAGCGATTTACCGATTCCCTATGGGGATAGCCTGGTTTGGCAGGATTACCGTTCAATTCAACATGATTTACCCAGTATTTTTAAATTGGGCAAAGAGCCATTACTGGATCATTCTAATCCAACCCAATTGGCACAACGTAGTCAATTACAAGCTTATTTATGGTTATTTGAGCAAGTGCTGGCTATTTATGGTGAGCAAACAGCTAATGCAGCGAATCAGCTTGCGGTTGAGCCGAATACAGCAAATCCAGTAAAATTAGTCACTATACCAGGGCGTGAATTTTCGGTTGATACAGCAAAACTTGAAGCAAAAATTATCGCAAGTCAACAGGGTGAATATAATGGCAAAAAGGGCCGGCTATTAAGCCATTTATTGGCCAGGTTAGGGGAGCAATTTCCCGATGCCACTTCTTTGCAATTGACTGAAGAAATCTATTGGGAAAAACAACAAAATTATCTAACTGCCTGCGCGCACTTGGTAAGTAAGCGGTGTCAGGCCATTAATTTACAACAACCCAATAGTTCAACCAATAATGGGCTAGGGGCTGTTAAACGATTAAGTGCATTATTGGCATTAAATGAGCAAAACGGTGAGACGCTTACTGTTGTTGAGCCTATATTGCTGCGACCCGCTGGCTTTCCCATTCAGTCCATTGAAGCACAAGGTCAGGACTTGTTGTGTGTTTCAAAAAAACACCAGCTTAATAACCATGCTTCAGTTGAATTAGTCAATGCCATGGGGTTACAAGGCAAGTACCCTATAAAAAAAGTTAATGATGATAGTTTTATTATAAATGACCTGTCATTAGGGGCACGATGGCAGCCTGTAACACGTCAAGTGATTGAGCAGTTTAGCCAAACGGCGCTGGGCACTACAGCTTGCTTTTCACCTGCCCACGGTTTAAAAAACAACCAATTAATACAGCTAATGATTGCTAATGAAGCGTTTGGCCGTTGGCGAGTCAATAAGATTGATGAAGATAATTTTACGTTGGCTCGTCCGTTTCAGCCTAAGTTTGCATCACTAAGGGGTGAATGGCGTCGTATTACTGAAGGTGCAATTATTAACCCAATTAATAAAGTCAAGCTGAGTGATACCGTTTGGGGGCTACGTTGTTTTAGCAAACAGCATGGGCTGAGTGAGCAGGATGCGATTGATGTATCGTTAACCTTATTGGTTAATGATACACCTGGTGATGTTATTCAGCAGAATAAAGTAGTCGTTGTTAAAGTAGTGGATGAGCATAATTTTGATATTTCCCTATTAACTGGTTTACCAATAACAGCCGATGACAATATTGTTAATATTAGTCAAGGCCATTGGCGGCATTCTGCAAAACTACCCATTACCAAGCTGGAACAAGTAGAGAGTGCTGGGCCACAGCAAGATCAGCAAGCGTTACGCTGTTTTGTTCAAGAGCATGGGCTAAATGCTAACGATCGAATTGAGCTGTTTATTGGCGGGCAATTTTTAGGCGTGAACCAAGTGATTGGGAGTGAGGCGTCAGGTAATACGGCATATATAGATATTCAGCGTGAGTTCACTATGCGCTGGCAACCTATTCAGCAGTTAACCCAAATTGGCTATAATAAAACTAAGATTACCTTGATAGAAAAGGCTCAACATGAATTAGCACCCAATGATTGGGTGGAGTTATTAACGCAGGATAAACCACCTTATTTGTCGTATGGGTATTTTCCTATTACGCCGATACCTGAAGATAAACAATCTTTTTATATACCAAAACTATCAGCAATTAAGGCAACTGAAAATAACCAGCAACCGACCCTATGGTGGCGAAGGGTATTTCCATTAAAAGGGTTTTATCCTAAGCAGGAAGTAACAGCCAATAATACTATAAATAATTTAACTATATTATTCGTACCTCAGCGGCCTAGCAGGGAAATGAATCAAATTGAAATATTCATGGCCAGCGAAAGTGTAGGTTTTAGAGCTTTTGCCGGGGATAAGTTTGATAATAAAACCTTGCAATTAAATAATCAGCTCAATTTAGCCGCCAGCTGGGAAATATTTAGAGATAATGAGGTGACTAGCCCAAATACTCCATTTGAAATAAAAGGATTTTGGCAAGGGGAGGGTTTTACAGTATGCCTGTCAGATCGTATTAAAACCGCGGCGAACCCCAGTGGTGAGTTAGTGACCCCTGGCGATGTTATTAAAGTAAGTCAGCAGGGTGCACCGCTTGGGCTTTATACCGTTACCCCTGTAAGCAAAGATAAATTACCCGATTATGTGTTAAGTGCTTTAGATCAGCAGCAGGAGCTATTGAGTTATTTTCAGTTGGATCGCCCCGTAGATTTTAGAATGCATTGGCGTGATGTGAATGATTTGATAAATAAGAGCAGTTATTTTCCCCGAGCGGGTGTGCATTTTTTTGCTTCCCCTGGCCATGGTTTAACTAAAGGAGAGTGGGTAGCTATTAGTGATCGTGCTAGTGATATTATTTCCGATATTCAACAGGACACCGATAATCAAGGGGTTTATCATGTGACTGAAATTGAGTTAAAAACAGAGGGGAATAGTCAATACTCGGATAGCTTTGGGGTAGAGCTTATTACAGGACGCTGGGGACGATATGGCAATGTAAGTGGTTTTGAAGGGACTAAAATAGATTCAAATGATAACTTTCAGTATACCCTCTGTTTAGCTGACAAACACAGTTTATTTAAAGGCGATAGAGTACACCTTTTTGATAATACAGCTATCACCGGTGATTATGAAGTCATTGGTTTAACAGCCAAAGGTTTTATTATTGATCGTGAATACAGCGGCTTAAGGCTAACATCCCCAGCGGCAAAATGGGCCGAAATAAAACACCTAGCTAAAATAAGGAAAAATGGCTCGGGCGGGATAACTTGCCAAGCTAGAAATCATCAATTAACCGTAGGTGAAGCTATTGTTATCTATGATTTGGGTGGGAAAACCCAGTTTATGGATGGTGAGTACGCTTTTTATACAGTAATGAATGCCCAAACCAGTCAATTTAACATTGATAAATCACTTTATGCTATTCGTTCTTATCAACCTGATACAGCTGATCCTTTTTCGATGCGCGTAGTTTGGGTATTTCCTGCAGAAAAAGGTCGTTTTCAAACCAGTGAATTCCGTCAATTTGTTCAACAACTAATACGACAGGAAACTCCTGCTCATTTAGCTGCGCAATGTTTGTGGTTGGATCAAGCAGGATTAACTCTTTTTAATGCAGCATACCAACAATGGCTAGATGGCCTTACAAACACAGCTATATCAGTCACTGAAGTGGAACGAAGGAAAGCTAGGCTGTTTGAGATGGTTACTTACATTTAAAGGCACCTCTAAAAATGTACTTTTAGATAGTGTGAAATTAAAAAAGGAATGCTAAATGGCTGCGTTGGATAATACTAATCGCTTGACTGAAGCGCCGTTAGGTCAGGTGTTAAAAAGTGCTATTGATGGTATTGCTGAAGCGTATCAAAAACAATTACCGACAGAAAATAATACTCAACATAAATTTTCGTTAGAACAAGCTGAAATAGATCTGGCAGTTGCTTTATCTATACAAGAGCTAGCAGATACAGGGTTGTCAAACCCTGTTAAAACAGATATTCAGCTATTGGCGGCTCCCCTTAACCCTGATATTTGCCAGCAATATGGTTGTAGCCCAGGTGCGACCAGTCGTATTACGGCAAATTATCAGAAAACAACTTTATCAGGTGAAGAAGTTAATCAATATAAGCAACGTACTCAAAATGAGGTTAAGCAATGGCATGATATGATTCGGGATTTTGCTGCAAACAACAATGCCAGTGAATTAACGATAGCGATGTTACAAGGACTATCAATCAAAAATTTACAGGCTAATTGGTTGGAATATTATCAGCAAACTATAGCAGGGGTAACACCGGCTAATGTGGACACCCTTGAAGGGATTCAACAATTAATCGATAAAACCAATGCCAGACGACAGTTAATTCGTTTTCATCAGCTAGGGGTAGCGAACGGATTACGTTTAGCCATGTTAACCACGGCAGGGGTTAAACATTGTTCTGAGCAAAATCAAGCTGCTTACCAGCACTTAGTCGAAACGAGTAGCGAGTTGGATAATATCAATGACGGTGAGCTGTTTGTTAATAAGCTGCAAGCACTAGTGCTAAAGCGTAATTTTACTATTATACAGCAATTTGAGGCTGAATTTATTGGTAAAAATGCCACCAAACTTACTGCAAGCCAGTTAACAAACAGTGGTATTTTACGGGTTGTTGAAGATAATTTACTAACCTACCGCACCAGTATTAGCCAAGATCGTCGTTGGGCTGATGAGGAGCCTACTGCCCTGCTAAAATTGCAAAACAGAATTGATCGTATTAATTTAAGTTTGTTGCGTGAAGCCAGCTTTTCTTCGCAAAACAGCGGGCAAGAAAGTTTATCTATGCCTCAACTGGCTAGTACTCAGTTAGAGCGGCTTATTGATGACTTTATCCCCTTTTACAACAATATCCTGAATGAATCGAGTGCGGGCACTGGAGCATATCAACCAAAATCTAAACTATTAATTGAAAAGTTGAAGAATTATCGGGTTTTATTAGCTGGGGATAAGATTGCAGAATATTTTTCAGGTATTGGACAAATACCCTTAACCCCTCCTATTGAGTTACAACACTTGGTAGATGCATTAAATGGTGAGCTAATTACCACCCAATCGGAAGTAACAATAGCGCAGCTTCAGCAGGCAGGTATCGCTGATGAGTTGTTGATATCGACTTATTTACCTTTTTATCAACAGGCTCTGAATCAAGCATCAGTTTTATTTAACGAGATAATGAGTGATAACACCGTTGAACGGTTTGGCTTATTAATCCGTAGAGAAAATAGATTGGCTGAATTAAGGCAAGCCCGTTCAGAAGGTGATAGGGAACGCTTACAAGTATTGCTATTGGCCTTATCTGAGGAACAATTACACTTACCTGCCCAACTATGCTTGCAACGATTAGAAAAGTTAAATGACCTGCCATTAGCAATTTATCATGAAGTTATTTTCGCTTTTCAGGCTGGCTTTCCTGCTCGCTTAACTGATTTACAAAACTTAGTAGACCGAACGAATGCACTGATTATTGATGAAGCCAAATTAAGTGGTTATTTAGAAACATTGACGGACTATCAAGATACAGCAATTCAAGATTATTGGCAGGCATTATTAGCGAAACCTCAGGGACAATTGACCTTGCTTCAAACCTTAGTTAATCAAGTCAATGCATTGAATAACCTGGCAACCATGTGGCGTGCTGGTCGGTTAACGGAATTGACCATGTTATTACTGCATGAAACCGGTGTTGAAGCACTCAACACTGATCGTCTAGAGCAATATCGCTTTACCTTTGAAAAGTCTGCCTTATGGAGTCAATTAACCGCAGGCTTTAATCAATTGCGTAGTTTATTTAATAATAATACTTATCAAGCTATTCAAGGATTGATTACAATAACCAATGCAGTCATTGAAAAAACAGTTACGCTAGAACATTTAAAAGCGGTTGGTATTGAGCGATTAATTATCGAAAACAAAGCAATGTATCTTGCAAAACTTAATACACTGACTGAGGTTGATTTGGCTCTTGTGCAAAGCACTATTGATGAAATTAACTTAGCACAGGTATTAGCTTATATCGGTAAGGATACAAGTGATATTGAGCCTTCGTTACTGGTTAGTCAATTAAACGGTATTGAAAATCTAACCGTTGTAGCGGCGAATAGTACTGACTATGTTTATGGAATAAGTGATCCTACCATTGTGGGTATTGAGCCAGACGATATTAAGGATAACTTGAGTTTACAACGTTGGCTGCAAGCTGTGAACTCACTGGTAATGATTCGTCACTATCGTCAGCAGGGTAATTTAACAGCGTTGACAGTAGATGACCTATACCGTGCTAATATTCAACAAGTTGAACCCAACTATTTACCTCAATATAAAGCGGCTATTGCCCAATCGCTGTCGACTGTACATCGTGATCAGTTACAAGCTCTAATTTATCAAGTAAATAAAAACCAATAATTACTCTTCGTGAATGATTTTTAGGCTTTGTTGTCTTCTTTCTTGACCACCCATGGATGGTGGAAATGCAGTTAATGCAGGCTATTAACTGTCACCCCAGTCACT
The DNA here is from genome assembly GCF_018263875.1 of Zooshikella ganghwensis. Lineage (NCBI taxonomy): Bacteria > Pseudomonadati > Pseudomonadota > Gammaproteobacteria > Oceanospirillales > Zooshikellaceae > Zooshikella > Zooshikella ganghwensis. Next base: position 453,618 of record NZ_JAEVHG010000002.1, on the reverse strand, counting down.
TAGTTTTGTCTAAGCTCTTGGGGCTTCATCTCTTGACGGCCTCGCCTAAAGAACCCTTCACTATGAGTATATACTATATTATTTTTTCTCTGAAAATGAGTAGTGATAGGTGTCGCTATGTCAAAAGTTATTAATTTTTTAGCGGATAGCTTTTTAAAGCTGCCTGCTGAATTAACCTTAACCCAGCAAGGATTTTTTACTTTAGAGTTATGGGCAAAATTAGCTCCAGAACAGGAAAGTGATAAATTATGGCTATTACATAAAGCTAATCAACAAAAAATACAATACGGCTTACAAATTATTCTTGAGAATAATATTGCTAAGTTACAGGGCTATTATGCTGAAAATGGTGTTATCAGCGAGACACTAACTGTTGATAGCCAACAATGGCATCATTATGTACTACAGGTGAGTTATGATGAAGCAACACAACAGTCAATGGCTAACCTGTATGTTGATGGCCTACTAATTGAAACCACCAGTGCTCTAGGGGAGCCAGGCAAAACTCCTAATGTGAGCGAACCGTTAGTGATTGGCGAAGATTTTATTGGGCAAATAGCTGAGGTGAGAGTTTGGAATGAAGCCAGGTCCGAAAGTCATATTCGCTCCAATCGTGTACATCCATTGACGGGCTATGAGTCGGGTTTATTAGCCTATTTACCTTTACACCAAGGTCATGAGTACCTTGTAGAAAAAGTAAGTAATACCCGAGAAATAGCAGCATTTAATATCAACTCACTCACGGAAGCATTTCCAATTCATTTGGCTACTGAGCCTTGTGTTCAGTTTGACCGACCAAAGCATTATGGGCTGTTGCCGGAAATAACTAATTTCCCTGATACCCGTTTTACTTTTGAAGCATGGATCAAGACGACTAACAGTAGCGACAGTTGTGTTTTGTTTGAGTACCGTGGAGCAGGAGAGAGTCAGCCTACAGTTACGCTGAGTAATGCTCATCGTTTAACGGTGACAATCATAGGAGAATCAGTATTTCATTCTGATGGGTCAACCCAAACGGTTAAAGTCGATGATGGTGTTTGGCATCACCTGACAGTGAGTTGGGATGCGTTAACTGGTGTACTATTGATTTATGTAGATGGTTTAGTTGCGATTAAAAACACAGTCGCTAGAGGTAAATTGCTGCCACAAAAGGGTATGCTTACCATAGGGCAAGCCACTAATATTGTTAACCCGCAACCACCCGATCAAACACCATCAGCCTTTAATGGGCTGTTTGCTGATATTCGGCTTTGGGATACGGTAAGAAGCCAACAAGGAATCATCAATGATCGTTTTTACCGTTTAACAGGCAAAGAAGTTGGTTTAATAGCCTATTGGCCACTGAATGATGGACAGGGTAACCAGGCAAAAGATTCTAATAGTAACAGACCTGCATTATCGTTAATTGGTGCTGATCTATGGATAGCAGCAGATTTATGGATAAAATCTTCTCTCATTAAACAACTTTATGAGTTGAGAGATAAACAGTTGAATGATGATTGTTATGATTTAAAAGAAAAAATCAAACAATTAGAAGCAGAAATTGCTCGATTGAAACAAACGCAACCCACAGAAATCTCTGTTGAAGCACTTATTAATAATATTTCTGAACAAGTAGCTGAAGCGAGAAAAGCCGCGAAGCAAAATAGAGAGTATTATCTAGGTAAAGTCACCATGAATATTAAAGCTGTACCAGTAGCCGGTGATACAGATCAAAAGGTGATTTTACCGAATAAAGAAGATTTAAAAAGTATGTGTGATGGGGTGTTGAGTGATATCTCAATCGAGTTAAACCCACAGTATACTCTTCGCGAATAATATTTTGGGTTTGTTGCACCCATAGGGCATCGAGATCTTCATTCCTAATCACCTATTACTTATAGGCTCATGAGGTTCCTCATTTGACGGCCTCGCCTAAAATATCCAGTAACACATTTTTAGAAATTAAAGGCGTTACCGCAAGTTTTACAGTAGTAAACTTGCCCTTCGCTTTGGATAAATAAGGTAATTTTCACTATGTCTGACAACCCTTACGATATTGATTACGATGTGCCGGAAGCCTTAGCAGCACGATTAAAAAATTATCAGCTAACTAATAAAGATATTGAATATATTAGTCACCATTTAATGGTGGCGATTAGTAGTCGAGCTAAAAAAAATGGTGGTGAAGAAGATTTTCAAGCCAATCAATTATTATGCAACATATTGAAAGTCATTGGTGATACGACAATCCAAGGTGGTTTAGTCCTAGTAAATGGCCATAAAATAACCGCTTTTAGTGATGAATCCTTAGATGTAGATGCTTCTACGGAGAGAGTACCTACTCAGCAAGCAGTTAAAACTTATGTTGATACCCTAGCTAACACCAAAGCTAATAAGGCCGGTGATGCCAGTCAAGACTTTGCTGCTAACCATCTAAATGCTGCAGGCAATATGTCAGTATCTGGTGATATTGCTATAGAAGGTGATGCAAACTTTGCTAAGTCTGTTTTAGTCAATAAAACCTTGACGGTGGACCAGGAACTAACAGCGAATGATCTGTTGGCCTGTGAAAAAGATGTAAGTATCAAAGGTAACCTGGTGACTACAAATGCAACAGTTGATAGCCATCTACAAGCACAGAGGTTAACTGTTACTGAAGATTTAGCCGTGCAAGGTAATGAAAGTATTGAGGCCAATCTATCAGTGGCGAAGGGGCTTTCAATTGGTGAAACAGTCACTTTGGGTAGTGGGCCAGTTATCAATAAGATTTCTCTAGATGGAAGCTTATCTACTAATAGTGATACTCATTTACCAACAGAAAAAGCTATAAAAACTTATGTTGATACACAAGATGGAATCAAAGCCAATATGGCTGGAGATATCGATCAAGATTTTTCTGTGCGAAGACTAACTACAAGTGAAGATATTTTTTGTAAAAAAAATGCTACTATAAGAAATAGTTTGAGTGTAGAAAGCGCAGATATTAATCAAAGATTAAATGTAGGTTTAATTAATGCTAATGGCATAACTATTAGTGGCGATGAAGCGGTAAGTGGAAGTTTGTCTGTGGATAAGACTCTCATTATAGGTGAGACATTTTCTATAGATGGTGGGCCTGCGATTAATAAAATTTCAAGCGTTTCGCCTACTGATAGTGCTAATAATAGCACTATACTTACAGAGTTTGCTATAAAAGCTTATGCTGATACAAAAGCAGAGATCGAGGGGAGCCTTCAACAACGTTTTAATGCAAAGAGTCTATTAGTTGAAGAAAATATTAAAGTTAATCAAGATGTTGAAATTAATGGTAAAATAAAAGCAGGTGAGTTTGTTGGCATACCTTTAAATAATGTTGTTTTTTTTGAAAAGCCAAAACATATTATTCTTCTAACTGATGAGGGTAATAAGAAATTTGAGGATAAAGAAGTGCCTCAACTGCCTGCTAAATCTAAGGCTCTCCTTGTTTCTATAACGACTTACTCAGAAAAAGCTCAAGGTTGGTTTGTGCATGGATTTGGGAGGAAACATAGCACGCCATCTGAGTTAAGAGAATTCAGGATAACGGCTTCTTATTTTTTATATGATATAACGCTTAGCCACTTTGGCAACAATAATAAGAACCAGGCAATGTTTCATGGTACACAAGTAATACCTCTTAAGGATAATAATACATTTGATGCAGAGTTACTGTTAACTCCGGATACTAGTAATAGACAACCAAGATTTTCAGGAGATAAACATTCTGTGATAATCCAGGTTGTTGGATATTTTGAATGATGCTTAAAATTTTGTAAAAACTTATTATAGCTGATTCGGGATGATTATAAATGGCAAAGCGAACTAGATTAGAGTTAAAAAAACTATTTAAAACAGGTGCTCGTCCAACAGAGTTAGACTTTATTGATGTGTTTGACTCATTGTTAAATGTGCAAGATGATAAAATAGAAAAACAACCAGATGCTTCACAACCGCTAAAAATCATCGCAAGTGGTGAGCAGCAAAATATTTTTGATTTTTACGACCAGCAAGGTTCACATAACTGGCGTATCAATCAATACCCAGATTCTAGTCAAGGGAAGCAATTTGCTGGCTTTAATATAGAAGATGGTCAGGCACAAACACGGTTTTTTATTGAACAAGATAATGGTCATATCGGTCTAGCAACCACTTACCCAAAAGCCAGACTGCATGTGGTAATGGAAAGTAGTAGTGGTGATGTTTTTCGCATAGATGATGCAGGGATTAATGCCGCAGGTGATAATGATGCAACCCCCTTTGTCATTAAAAATAATGGTGATGTAGCGATTGGAGCAGAAGAAAGTCAAGGGGCAAAACTGTATTTAAATGGATCACTGCAGGTTGTTAATGAGGAAAAGCAAGCGACCTGGTTTCATATTAATGAAGATGGCGCTATAGCTGTAAATGGAAAAGCGACAAAAGCCGAGCCTCATGTGGATATTAATGGAGATGTAGAGGTTAATGGTAAAATCGTTGGTGATGGTTCTCAGGTTACAAATTTAAATGCTTCAAATCTCTCTGATGGCACAATTCCTTATAATGTATTAGAAAATTCAGGACTAATAACAAAACAAGAAGTGGGTGATTTAGTGTTTTGGTATGGGGCAAAATATGGCTTACCCAAACCTGACTATTATTGGCCATGTGATGGATCAATAATTGATCATGAGAGGGCACACCCAAAACTAAAAGGTAAAAGAGCACCTGATACAAGAGGAAGTGTAATAGCAAATACTGATAGTACTCATAAAAATAATGATAAACACGGAAGACAAAATGTATATCTCTCGTCAAGTAATTTACCAAAAGTTAAAAGAAGCGTTACAACCGGTAAATTAACCCCAAGTGGAAGTATTTCAATTGATTATGGGTATGCTACAAAAGCAAATGCCTATGTTTGGACAATGAAGGATACAAGTGGTAAATACATTGAAGAAGGTGATGATAAAGGTGGTGATGGTTACTATTATGCGATGCAAAGTGGGCGACATCCTGGGACTGATAGTACATGGCATTCACATTCTGGTAGTTTTACGGGTAGTGAAGGAAGCGTTAGTGGTCAGACATGTAATCTTAATCCAGGTGATCAGACCTCAGTTGACTTATATCAGCCTACAATATATTGCGAAGAGTATATCGTTATTTATTAGTAGACTCTGTAATTAAAAGAAATCTTATCTTATATAAGGTGGCTTTATTTGTAAAAATGCTATAAGGGTGGTGTGTGGATAAGGTGAGTTATTTAATTGATTTAGACAACGTAGGTTTTATAATTAAGTCGGTTGAAGTATAGAGTAGTTGGTTTTACTTATATATGAAGTGTTGTTTGACAAACTAAGCCTTTTTTCTTTTTTTATAATTTCTTTTTGGTTGTTTTTTGAAACCTTGGCCTTTCCCTTTTAGCTGGCTAAAAGCACGCACATCTACCTGAGTTATTAGTTGATGAAGAGTGTTTGTCATCGGCTCCATAAAGCGTTGATAGCTAGTTTCTTTGTTGCTGATAGACGTCAGTTGCGATTCCCACTGAGCTGTCATATCTGGGGTAGTAGCAACTTCCGGTAAGCTTTCTATGAGTTGCCGTCCAGTCTCGGTCGAGCGAATTTGTTTGCCTTGTCTGGTTAAAAACTGCCTTTTAAATAATAACTCAATGATACCAGCACGGGTGGCTTCGGTACCGAGGCCATCGGTTTCTCTTAATATTTTTTTGATTTCCGGGTCTTTTACAAAGCGGGCAATACCTGTCATCGCTGACAGTAATGTAGCATCAGTAAAAGGCTTGGGGGGCTGCGTCATGCGTTCGGCCAGCTCACCTTGTAGGCACTGAACAATATCACCTTTTTTTAAGTTAGGCAGTTTTTGTTGTGTTTCTTGATCGTAGGTAGTTTCACCTTCTTTAATTTCACTGCCTTGTTCATTGAGATTATTTTGATTATTTAGTTTATCGCTTGTTTTTTCGTTATTTTTTATAAATAATTTTTTCCAACCTAAATCGACGGTTTGTCTTGCTGTTGCGACAAACTTCCCGCCGCTGATTTCTACTTCTATTTTTCGGTCATCGTATTGCCATGCTGGATAAAACTGAGCGAGATACTGTTTTGCTATGAGTTCATAGATTTGCAATTCGCTTTTAGCTAGACGACTTGGGTCGAGTTTCCGCTCAGTTGGAATAATGGCATGATGCGCTTCAACTTTTTTATCATTCCAGGCTTTGCTTTTTAAACTTAAGTCAGCTTCGTTTGTAGCTGTTCTTAATGTTTCGCATACATGATGAATGGCTGCAGTGACAGTATTTATTTGGTTTAAATGCTCTTTAGGTAAATAACGACAATCGGAGCGAGGGTAAGTAATCAGCTTATGTTTTTCGTATAAATCCTGGCAGGTACTCAACACCTGTTGGGCATTTAAGCCATAACGTTTGGCTGCATCAATTTGTAAAGCGGATAAGTTATAGGGCAGGGGAGCGGCCTGTTGTTTACGTTTTTTTGTGGCAGCGGTAATTAGCCCTGGTTGGCCGGTAATCCGTTTGACGACAGTTTCAGCCAGTTTTTTGGAAAGTACTCGACCTTCTTCATCTTGATAAGGCTGGCAGGCTTCGCTGGGTTGCCACTTGGCTCTAAATTGTTCGCCTTTTTCTGTTTCTAGTAGCGCAAATACTTCGTAGTAGGGCTTTGGCTCAAAGTTTTCGATGGTTTGATCGCGCCGAACCACTAAACCTAGCAAGGGGGTTTGGACTCGACCAACCGATAATACGCCTTGATAACCTGCCTTTCTCCCTTGAATAGAGCAGACCCGACTCATATTAATACCATATAACCAGTCAGCTCTAGCCCTAGCCAGGGCTGAAGTTGCTAAGGGTATAAAATCTTTGTTATCGCGCAAACTCGCCAGTGATTTACGAACAGAGTTTGGATTTAAATCACTAATAAGGCAGCGTTGGATGGTTGAGCGTTTGGTTGCAGGTATACCAATGAAATTAATTACTTCATCCACCAGAATTTGGCCCTCTCGGTCAGGGTCACCAGCATGGATGATATGGTCTGCTTGTTTTATGAGCTTACGTAACACACCGAGCTGCTTTTTGGTGTTTGCTTTAGGGACCAGTTGCCATTGGCTTGGAATAATGGGAAGGTGTTCTAGTTTCCACTGTTTGTAGGCTGGGTCATAGACATCAGGTTGTGCCTGCTCTAGTAAATGACCAATACACCAACTGACGTAATCGCCATTGCCAACTTGAATATACCCTTCTCCTTTTTGATGGGGCTTGGGGAGCACATCGGCAATGGCTCTGCCTAAACTGGGCTTTTCGGCAATAAACAGGCGCATAGGGTGTATCTTGCATCACTTATTAAACTGTTGATTTGTACAGTATGCTACCAGTTTGCAGGGTAAAGACCAAGTTAGGCTATTGTTAATGATCTGTCTTGTAATGAATAGCGACTTCTGCAGAGTTTAAGTTCTTGGATGAATTCATCAATATTCTATGTCATGATTGGCAATGACCTTATATTCTCTGCCCAGTAATCAAGGAGTGGATATGTAAAAGGGTTTGTATAATGGCTGAATATATACCCAATACGAATGGTTTTTAGGTGCGGCCATCGAGTGACGAAGCCCCATGAGCCTATATTAATAGGTAATTGGGATGAGGAATGAAGATAACAAAACCTAGAAATCACTCGTGAAGGGTATAGGTATAGGATGGCTAGGAATAGGAGAATTACACCTTCATCAGCCAGTGCCTTCAGCATTTTAAATGCGTTCTTTTATGCTGAATGGATAGCATATGAATAATGGAGTTTATTTTTATGGCAGTAACTGTTCCTTGTCTGAATAAGGATAATTTAATCATAACACTCCCTGATCCTAGTGAAGCTAACATTATTTTGCAGTATTACATGGATAATCGTGATCATTTAGCTCAATGGGAGCCTAAGCGGGATAGTCATTATCATACCTTTCAAGCTTGGCAAAGTCGTTTACGGTTGTATTTGGCTGATTATAGTTCCGGTCGAGGAGTATACTGGTCAGTATTTGATGGAGAACGTAAACGGATTTTGGCGGTTTGTAATTATAGTAATATTGTCCGTGGTGCTTTCCAGGCATGCCACTTAGGTTACTCGGTAGATTATCGTTACCAAGGGCAGGGGCTGATGTTTAAGGTGCTATCAAAGACCATTGAATATATGTTTAAAGAACATAAACTTCACCGGATAATGGCAAATTATATTCCAGAAAACAAAAGAAGTAGGCGTCTTTTACAACGCCTTGGTTTCGAAAAAGAAGGGTATGCAAAAAAATATTTGAATATTAATGGTCAGTGGCAAGATCATATATTAACTGCAAGAGTTAATGAGCAGTGGAATATATAGTGTTGATTTGACGTTTCCTATTATTGATCAAGATACTATAGGTTTTGTGGCAATTGTAATTTCTCCAGGCAGATACATAGTGCTTGATTCTGTAATTTTATCTATTTTGATGCGTTTGTTTTTTAACAGTGTTTTTGCTTGCTGTTGAGCGGTAAAAATGTCTTTAATCGCGTTTGGGGTGGTGGGGAAGTATTCTTTTTTGACAATGTCAGAGTGAATAGAGTAGTCAAATGTTATTTCACAGCCTATTGAGGTAAAACCCACTTCATGTAATAAAGAGTATAGTTCGTGGCGTAGTAGAAAATAACGATTTGTAACAGAGTCTGTTGCGCCGATAAGGTTATCTTTTATTCTCGTTATTTGAGTAAACTCTTCACGTTCACGTTGATTACTGAATAGAAACCCCAGGTTTATAAATACCCCTCCTGGCTTTAGCACATTAAATATACTTTTATAAAGCTGGAATTGTTTGGCAAATGGTATTTCGTGATTACCACTTTTTATCACAACTCGATCAAAATAATTTGCAGCTAATGCTTGCTGAGAAATGCGGTCGCTCATAGTAAGGACATCGCCATTAATAATGTTCACATTAGCTTCGTTAAAGGTTGTACGTGCCAATTCAGTTTGAACGGATGAGTATTCTAGTAGTGTGAAAGAAGGTAATTTAATGTTGTGATGGTGGCAGTAGCTCATCATTCGGTGGGTTAAATTGCCATTCCCTGCCATGGCATCCAAAACATGTTGAGCATTGTTGAGGGATATGAATTGAAGAAACTGGTTTAAAAATGCTTCATCAAATCCATTAATTTGATCTTGATTATAGGAGCCAACGCGGTCAAATGCAGAAAGGTTTTTTTTAATTAATACTGAGGTTTCTTCACTCATAATGTGCGATTTCCTTATATTCCCTTCACGAATGATTTCTAGGTTTTGTTATCTTCACTCCTCACCCTAATCACCTATTAATATAGGTTCATGGGGCTTCGTCACTCGATGGCCGCACCATCTGCATTAGAAGACATAGGATAGTCTTCTAATGCAGGATGAAAATTAACGCTTTACCGATTAAGACAACTTTTGCTGTAAAAGCTGATTTACCTGTCCTGGGTTAGCACTGCCTTTCGAGGCTTTCATAACTTGCCCCACAAAGAAGCCAATCATTTTCTTACGTTTGGCATCATCCGCTGCTTTATATTGCTCAACTTGTTCAGGATGCTGGGCAATAATCTCATCAACAATAGCTGCAATGGCATTGGTGTCGGTGACTTGCTTTAATCCTTTAACCTCGATCACCACATCAACATCATCAGCACCTTCCCATAGTGCCTCAAATGCAGCTTTAGCGCCTTTACCATTAATGGTTTGATCTTTTAAGCGGCTAAGTAATTTGGCTAAGCGATCTGCAGGTACTGGGCTTTCTGTAATCTCCAGGTTATTTTTATTTAGTCTTGCTGCTAATTCACCCATCATCCAGTTGGCTGCCAGTTTGGCATCATCACACTGCGTTGCCACTTGCTCAAAATATTCTGCTGTTTCTCGCTCTTCCGATAAAATCGTTGCGTCATACTCGCTGAGTTTAAACGCATCCATAAAGCGTTGGCGTTTTTGTTCTGGCAACTCAGGCAATCCATCTCTTATAGACTCCAAGTCTTCATCAGTAATGACGACGGGCAATAAGTCAGGACAAGGGAAGTAGCGGTAGTCATTGGCCTCTTCTTTACCCCGCATGGAGCGAGTTTCATCACGCTCGGAGTCATAAAGGCGGGTTTCCTGCACAACTTTATTACCGGCCTCAAGTACATCAATTTGTCGCTCTATTTCATAGTTAATGGCTTTTTCAATAAAGCGAAATGAGTTGACGTTTTTAATTTCGGCACGGGTACCTAAAGTGGTTTCACCTTTGGGACGAATCGATACGTTAGCATCACAACGCATGGAACCCTGAGCCATGTTGCCATCAGAAATCCCCAAGTAACGAATCAGGCCATGGATATACTTCAAGTAAGCCACTGCCTCCTTGGCTGAGCGAAGATCTGGCTCAGACACAATTTCCAGCAACGGTGTGCCTGCACGGTTTAGATCAATGCCGGTCATACCATGAAAGTCTTCATGGAGCGACTTACCTGCGTCTTCTTCCAGGTGAGCACGAGTCACCCCAATGCGTTTAATTTCACCACTTTCTAAAGGAATATCCACATAGCCTTGTCCCACAATCGGTAAATCCATTTGGCTGGTTTGGTAGCCTTTGGGGAGGTCTGGATAAAAGTAATTTTTACGGGCAAATATATTGGTTTGATTAATGTGAGCATGTATACCCAAGCCGAACATGACGGCCATGCGAACTGCTTCAGCGTTCAGTACAGGGAGTACACCAGGCAAGCCTAAATCCACTGCACAGGCTTGGGTGTTTGGCTCTGCACCAAAAGCAGTGCTGGCGCCTGAGAATACTTTTGACTTAGTTGCAAGTTGTACGTGAACTTCCAACCCAATAACCGCTTCCCATTGCATGATTGCTATAACCTCGTTGTTTACCTTGTTGATTAGTCAAGTGCCGCAGGGCGTTGGCGGTGCCAATCGGTGGCTTGTTGGAATTGATGGGCAACTTGCAGTAGTTTTGCTTCAGCAAAGTAGTTGCCAATGATTTGCAAGCCTATGGGTAAACCATCCACCAAACCGGCTGGCACTGACATAGCAGGCAAACCAGCCAGGTTAACTGCGATGGTATTAATATCTGAGGCATACATAGCAACGGGGTCATCCATTTTTTCGCCAATATTAAAGGCGGTAGTGGGTGCTGTTGGGCTCATAATGACGTCTACGTCATTAAATACATTCGTAAAGTCCTGTTTAACCAGGCGACGAATTTTTTGGGCTTTAATGTAATAAGCATCGTAATAGCCAGCTGATAACGCATAAGTGCCGACTAGAATACGACGTTTAACTTCAGCACCAAAACCTTCACCACGACTACGTTTATAAAGGTCTTCTAGATCTTTTGGCGCTTCGCAGCGATAACCATAACGAACACCGTCAAAGCGTGATAAGTTGGAGGAAGCCTCCGCCGGAGCAATGACGTAGTAGGCCGGTAGTGATAAAGCGGTATGCGGCAGGCTGACTTCTTTGATGGTTGCGCCAAGTTGGCGATAGACGTCAAGTGCAGCATGAATGGCTTTGCTGACATTACTATCAATACCCGCTGAAAAGTACTCTGTTGGCAGCCCTATCGTCAGACCTGTCAGTGGCTGATTAAGTGACTCAGTATAGTCAGGTACAGGTTGATCAACACAGGTTGAATCCTTGCTATCAAAACCTGACATCACATTAAGGAGGAGTGCGGCATCTTCTGCAGTACGCGTCATTGGGCCTGCTTGATCTAAACTAGAAGCAAAGGCAATCATTCCCCAGCGAGAGATACGGCCATAAGTTGGTTTAATGCCAGTGATACCACATAGCGCTGCAGGTTGACGAATAGATCCACCGGTATCTGTGCCTGTGGCTGCGGGTGTGAGTTGGGCAGCTACGGCTGCTGCAGAACCACCGGATGAGCCTCCGGGCACACGTTTGATATCCCAAGGGTTACAGACTGAGCCAAAATGGCTGGTTTCATTGGATGAACCCATGGCAAATTCATCCATGTTGGTTTTACCCAAGGTGATAAAGTTGGCTTGACTGAACTTTTCGGTGACGGTTGACTCATAAGGCGCAATAAAGTTAGCCAGCATTTTAGAGCCACAGGTTGTTTTTATACCCTTGGTGCAGAAAATGTCTTTATGGGCAATAGGGATACCTGCAAATTGATTCGCTTGACCACTGGCTCTGAGTTGATCTGCCTGTTTGGCTTGATTCAAAGCGTCTTCTTCGTTAACCGTAATAAAACTGTTGTATTTTTTGTCAAGTTGATTAATTCTGGAGATATAGTGTTGCGTAAGTTCTACGCTGGAGAATTTTTTATCAGCCAGCCCATGAACCAGCTCAGCGATTGTCAGTTCGTGCATTGCAGCAATATCCTGTTGAACCATTAGCCTTTAATCATTAGCTGTCTGGAACAGTTTCTCATTGAGTGCTAGGCAGCGCCGAATTCACTCTATGAGCTACCCAACAAATAGGGTATGTAACAGCTAGATGCAAAAAAGTGATGGTTTATCTATCTTTGGTGTAGCGGTAAATACTTTGCGGTATTGTTAAATAGTATTGGTGTGGTTATTCGATAACGTTTTACTCGATAACTTTAGGCACCAGGTATAGCCCATTTTCGGTTTGGGGTGCCAGCTGTTGAAAGTGGTCACGCTGGTTAGTCTCAGTAACCTCATCACTACGCAAGCGCTGAACAAGTTCAAGCGGGTGGGCTAAAGGCTCGATATTGTCAGTATTGACAGCCTGCATTTGATCAACCATGTGTAAAATGTCTTTGAGGGTAGCGGTGGTGTTTTCAATGTCTTGTTCATTGATCGCGATGCGAGCCAAGTGGGCAATACCTTCCACATCTGAGCGGTCAAGCGCCATGAGTATCTCCACAAATTGGGTTGAGAATTGCTTATCATAGACAATTATACCTGCAGGCTAAAGTGAAAAGCATACAGATACAGTACAAAATAAGCAGTTTAATTTAGGGGTATTAATACATAATCTCAAGCCGAAAAATGTCTATACCTCGATGAATGTGTATTGAACTTGCTCAAACTTGCTGCCGTTGTTAGAGTTCGGCAGCATTGGTTTTAGTTTTTTTGTTGGGAAGATAGCGACGCATGCTAAAAAAATTACGGGGATTTTTTTCCAGTGACCTGTCGATAGACCTGGGAACCGCCAATACCCTCATTTATGTTCGCGACAAAGGTATTGTACTGAATGAACCTTCAGTGGTGGCTATTCGCCATCATGGCAACCAAAAGAGTGTTGCGGCCGTGGGGATGGACGCGAAACGAATGCTTGGACGGACTCCTGGCAATATCACGGCTATTCGGCCACTTAAAGATGGGGTTATTGCTGACTTTAATGTAACTGAAAAAATGCTTCAGCACTTTATTAATAAAGTACATGAGAATAGTTTTATTCAGCCTAGCCCCAGAGTGTTGGTGTGTGTGCCTTGCAAGTCTACCCAAGTCGAACGTCGTGCAATTCGTGAGTCGGCCTTAGGTGCTGGAGCACGTGAAGTATACTTGATTGAAGAGCCGATGGCGGCAGCTATTGGTGCCGGTCTTCCGGTAGAAGAAGCGCGTGGTTCTATGGTGGTGGATATTGGTGGTGGTACCACGGAAATCGCAATTATTTCATTAAGCGGTATTGTTTACTCTGAGTCAGTTCGAGTTGGGGGGGACCGCTTTGATGAAGCCATTGTCACTTATGTGCGTCGTAACTATGGCAGTCTCATCGGTGATGCCACCGCAGAACGAATTAAACAAGAAATCGCTTGTGCTTACCCTACAGAAGAATTACGTGAAATAGACGTCCGTGGTCGTAATCTTGCCGAAGGTGTGCCCCGTAGCTTCACCTTAAACAGCAATGAAATCCTTGAAGCGCTGCAAGAATCCCTGTCTGCTATTGTGCAATCTGTTAAAAGTGCGCTTGAGCAGTCACCTCCTGAGCTGGCATCCGATATTGCAGAGCGTGGTATGGTGCTCACGGGTGGTGGTGCATTACTCCGTGGTTTTGACCAGCTGCTTAGCGAAGAAACAGGTTTACCTGTGGTAGTGGCAGAAGACCCACTGACCTGTGTTGCCCGCGGTGGTGGTCGAGCGCTTGAAATCATGGATAAACATGCAATTGATTTGCTATCCACTGATTAGCTTGTAAGCTATTCCCCTTCATCATGGGGATATATAGTGCTAGGGCCTGTTAACACTAAAATATAGCTGCATGCTTGAGTGGGGCTGATGAACATATCTGGCTTCCCCACATCTCTGTAAATGAATTGCCCAATACCTTCTGATGCGGTATTGGGCTTTATTTGTTATTTTTTTGTGACATATAAGAGGTCTTTCTATTAAGTCGTTATTTGCTAAACAGCGGTCTTTGGCTACACGACTGTTTTTGTGTGTTGTGCTTTCCGTAGCATCAATGATCGTTGATCACAAATATAATTATTTGGACACTGTACGTGCATGGTTAACAGTGATTGTGACACCTATTCAGTGGGTGGCTGACATTCCTGCGCGAATGTGGGGAATGGCGGATAATGCACTACAGACGCGTGCTGAGTTACTGGAAGAAAATGCTCGCCTGGAAGCCAAAAATTTAATACTAGAACGAAAGTTGCAAAAACTGGCAGCGCTGACGGCACAAAATATTCGTTTACGTGAGTTACTAAACTCCTCTCGCTCCATTGATGAAAAAGTACTTATTGCTGAGTTAATGGGGATTGACCCTAACCCTTACACCCACCAGATTATAGTCAATAAAGGTTCACTGGATGGTGTCTATGTGGGCCAGCCGCTACTGGATGCTAAGGGGCTAATGGGACAGGTTATTACTGTCAGCCCATTTAGCAGTCGTATTATGCTGATTACTGATACTCACCATAGTATTCCTGTTCAGGTTAATCGTAATGGGGTTCGTGCTATTGCAGTGGGAACAGGTAAGCTTGATGAGCTGGAACTAAGGCATGTGCCGGATACTACTGACATTCGTCAAGGTGATATTCTGGTGAGTTCGGGGTTAGGACAAAAATTTCCGGTGGGTTATCCGGTGGGTGAAGTTATTTCAGTGGTCCATGATCCAGGTAAACCCTTTGCTGTAATTAAAGTAAGACCTGCCGCTAAGTTAGATCGTAGTCGACATGTGTTGTTGGTGTTTACCCATCATCAAACACAAGCGCTGACTGATGAGATTATACAGGAAGACCAACGTGACGCTGCAGAAAGCTAATCGCTCTTGGATAATTTGGGTCACGTTATTTATGGCCTATGTGTTGTGTTTACTGCCGATGCCTTCCTGGCTAGCCATTGGACGACCTGAGTGGTTAGCAATGGTTGTCATTTATTGGGGAATGGCCCTGCCAGAGCGTATGGGCATTTTCACCGCTTGGACACTGGGTATCTTGCTTGATGTTATGCAAGGTGTGCTGTTAGGACAAAATGCATTGGGTATGGTGGTTGTGGCGTATGTTGCATTACGTTTGCATCGCCGGATTCGGGTTTTTCCTTTATTGCAGCAGTCGCTTTTTATTCTGGTGCTAGTGGGTATTTATCAGTTGATTAGTTTATGGGCACGATCGGTTGTTGGTCGTATGCCACCTAATTTGTTGTTTATGATGCCTGCTGTGGTGAGTGCCGTATTGTGGCCCTGGTTATTTATTATTCTTCGAGATATTAGAAGGCGCTACAAAGTGTCCTAAGAATATTTTTTGCTGTGACTATGTCCTCTTAGCAAACAGCTTGCAACGCTAGGGTTAGCATTGCTAAGGCTAGGTATACGGTACATTTAGTATTGTCTAAGGGGACATTGCTAGTTGTTCTTTCCGCTACTTTCGCGTTAAATCTATAGTCTATTAGCGTACTACCTCAGTATTGGCCCTTTTTTGAGCGGGGTTAGTTGTTTACTGCCACGGTATGTGCTGAATTAGTGAGATGCGATGAATTAGCTAGAGCGATCTTATTTTATATTGGTTAATCTTATATCACTCGTGTAGTCCCTTGTGGATTTTGTTTGTGCTAGCACAAAGAGGCATTGATGATTTACCTCGCTTCTCAGTCGCCAAGACGCCAGGAACTGTTAAAGCAGATTGGTGTTAAGTATGTGGTTATTTCAGCTGCAATTGATGAATCTCCCTATGCTGGTGAAGTTGGAGAGGCCTATGTGCTGAGGATGGCAAAGGAAAAAGCAGATGCTGGGTGGCACACATTGCAGGCTAAGGCGAATGCCGTAGTTAACAGTGCGAATAGCCCTTGTGTTTTAGCGGCAGATACCAGTGTCATTGTCGAT
This sequence comes from Zooshikella ganghwensis, assembly GCF_018263875.1. Taxonomy (NCBI): domain Bacteria; kingdom Pseudomonadati; phylum Pseudomonadota; class Gammaproteobacteria; order Oceanospirillales; family Zooshikellaceae; genus Zooshikella; species Zooshikella ganghwensis. The sequence continues at coordinate 437,329 of NZ_JAEVHG010000002.1, read as the reverse complement.
GGCTGTATTATGGGGAAGCCCAAAAGTACAGCAGATGCGCAGGTAATGCTGATGCGTTTGGCCAATCGCACGCATCAAGTTATAACGGCAGTTGCCGTGCAATCCAGCAACCAGCTGGAAACCCGCTTGAGCATCAGCAATGTTACTTTTCGTGCGCTGACAGAGGCAGAGGTACAAGCTTACATAGAGAGTGGTGAACCTTTAGATAAAGCTGGTGCCTATGCTATACAAGGGCTAGGTGCAGTTTTTGTGCAACATTTAGCGGGCAGTTATTCTGGAGTGATGGGACTGCCCTTGGCTGAAACGGCTGAGTTACTCCAGTTAATGGGTGTACCCACAGGGCTTTCATCTTGGAGAAAACAACTAGAGCGTGCAGATGAGTGAAGAAATACTGATGAATATCACACCCATGGAGTCGCGGGTGGCTGTGGTAGAAAACGGTGTACTGCAAGAGGTGTACATCGAACGCACTCAACGTCGTGGTATTGTTGGTAATATTTATAAAGGCAAAGTAGTCAGGGTATTGCCAGGGATGCAGGCAGCGTTTGTCGATATTGGCTTAGAGCGCGCTGCGTTTATACACGCCAGTGAGATTATTCCTAAAAATAATGATGCGAAGGAGACTGAATCTTCCTCAAGCAATGACACTGAACCTCACATTAGTTATTTAGTCCATGAAGGTCAATCCATAGTGGTTCAGGTTACCAAAGATCCTCTGGGAACCAAAGGTGCTCGACTGACAACCCATATTTCTATTCCTGCTCGTTATCTTGTGTTTATGCCTCACACCAACCATGTTGGTATCTCGTTACGTATTGAAGATCAGCAGGAGCGTGAGCGGTTAAAGGTGATGGTGGAAACGCTCCTTGAGGAGCATGGGCTTCAAGATAAAGGCGGCTTTATTCTTAGAACGGCGGCGGAAGGTGTTGGTGAAGCGGAAATACTAAATGATATTTTTTTCTTACACCGCTTGTGGGATTCAATTTCAGAAAGTATTGCTTCCATTAAAGCACCTGTTGCAGTTTATGAAGATCTTCCTCTTTATTTGCGTACTTTAAGAGATCTGGTTGAGCCTATCATTGAAAAGGTTCGTATTGACTCTAAAGAAACCTACTTAAAGGTACTTAAATTTGTTAAGAAATTAATCCCGCAAATTGAAGATCGTGTTGAATACTATCCTGGCGAGCGTCCCATTTTTGATTTATACAGTGTTGAGGATGAAATACAACGTGCGCTCAGCCGAAAGGTTCCACTTAAATCTGGCGGCCATCTGATTCTTGATCAGACTGAAGCGATGACGACAATTGATGTAAATACAGGGGCTTTTGTTGGTCATCGTAATCTGGAAGAGACTATTTTTAAAACGAATTTAGAAGCAGCCACAGCAATAGCCCGTCAGCTCCGTTTGCGCAATCTTGGTGGCATTATCATCATCGATTTTATTGATATGGAAGATGAGGAGCATAAACGACAAGTCTTTCGTATGCTGGAAAAAAACCTTGAGCGTGATCATGCGAAAACCAATATTACAGGGGTTTCCGAGTTAGGGTTAGTGGAAATGACCCGTAAACGGACACGTGAAAGTCTGGAAAATGTGCTGTGCGAGCCTTGTCCAACTTGCCAGGGACGCGGTTCATTGAAAACTCCAGAAACCGTTTGTTATGAAATATTTCGGGAGATCCTTAGAGAAGCAAGGGCTTATGATAGCGATACCTACTTGGTATTGGCGGCACAAACTGTGGTGGATCGCCTACTGGAGGAAGACTCTGGTAATGTCGCTGACCTGGAAGAATTTATTGAAAAAAATATACGTATTCAGGTTGAACCTATGTATACCCAAGAACAATTTGACGTTGTCTTGGTATAAAGCAAGTTGCGTGTAATTTTATATTCCCTAATGAGCCTTCGTTTGGGATATAGGCTTGGTGTTTTGGATAGCTAAATGCTTTGGATTACCCGTTGGTTTTCTCGAATTGTTTGGTGGCTTGCAGTCACTTTGGTTGTGCTCGTAGCACTTTATGTCAGCCTCGGGCGTTTTCTTCTGCCACACTTATCAGACTACCGTGAAGAATTGGCTCAGACACTGACAGAGTACTTTAGTGCTGAGGTGTCAATTGGGCAGTTAGCGGGGAGTTGGCAAGGGTTTAATCCAGCATTGGTTGCGACTGATGTTGTGGTTAAAAGCCCACAAGCCCCCCAGCAAAATACACTGTCTGCAAAGCAAATCATCCTATCCTTTGATACGTTAGGCTCCATTTTGGCGGGGTCGTTAGTGTTTGAGCAGCTGGAAGTGAACGGTGCCAATGTCCAGCTACAGGAATACAGTGCCAAGCAGTGGCGCTTGCGAGGCTTTCAGGACACTCGCACTGGGGAAAGTGACTTTAGCCTGATTTCGAAGCTTATTTTACAGCAAAATCGCCTGCATCTACTGGACAGCACTGTTTTATTTGAGCCTTTACAAGGCACAACTCAAGCGCTGAGCGACGTTCAGCTGACATTCGAAAATACCCGTCAGGGGATTCATGTGACTGGCTCTGTTCGGGATAGTCATGCAGATCAACCTTCTGGACAGATATCGATTGCAGCCAAAATAAGTCAATGGGGGAAGACCTGGCAAAAAACTATACTGTCCGCCATGCTCGATGTTGAGGGTATTCATCTAACGCCCTGGTTTGCTATGTTTCTTCCTGAGTCTGTTCAAATGAATGTAGAACAGCTTAATGGGAAGCTATGGATAACGTGGAATGGGCAACAGTTAAATGCACATAGTAAGCTTGATCTGACTGAGGTCAAGGGCCGTTGGGCTGACTACCAACTGCCTGTCATCCAGCATTTCAAGATTAACAATAGCCAGCTACAGTGGTCTTCCAGTCAACAGTGGCAGTGGCGTGCTAAAGATTTAGCACTTGCGGTAAATAATCAACCGCTGTTAACGCTGCCATATATATCGGCAGACAGCCAGCTAACCGAAGTTACACGACTTAAACCGCCTACTACACAAAGAGATGTTGCTCAGCTTACCGCAACAACACAAAGCAGTCAGCCTGACTCTGTTAATCGCTCTAATCAAACCCTGACTAAGACACCACAAATTACTTTGGCACTTTCCGAAATTGATTTGGCTGCGCTGAAGAATATAACACTTTCCACCCAATGGCTGCCCAAAGAAGCACACCAGTTGTTGAGTACGCTAAATCCGGTAGGGAAATTACGACAGGTGTGGTTGGACTGGCAACCCGCTAACACATCCGCTTTTGTTGCCAGTGCACGCTTAGATCAAGTAGGTGTTGATGCATGGGAGAATGCCCCTTCTGGCTCAGGTATTTCAGGTTATACATTGATCACACCCGCCCAGGGCGTGATTTTGCTGGACACTAAACGCTTTAGTTTGGGTATGGAAAACCTGTTTCGTAGGACCTGGTACTACGATCAGGCGGCGGGGCGCTTAGAGTGGCGTATTTTTGATAACCAGTATGAGCTTTATACCCATGACGTAGCCTTGTCAGGGGATGATGGTCATTTTAAAGGGCAGTTTAGGCTCCAGTTTCCCTTTGATGATAGACCTGCACAAATGGCTTTAACGGTTGGCGTGACAGATGGCGATGCCCAGTACACTGGTCAGTATTTGCCAGCACGAGGTGGGATATCTGAAGAACTGGTCGACTGGCTTGATCAAAGTATTAAGCGGGCAGATATTGAGTCAGGCGCATTTGTTTATAACGGATCTCTTGATCCTGAGGATTTAGATTCTGCCAGCAATTTTGGTTTGTTTTTTAAGATTAGCCAGGGAACCTTGCAGTATGACCCCGCATGGCCAGTGGCTAACGGCTTGAAAGCATTGGTGCATGTCAGTAGTGATCACTTGAATGTTGAGGTCGAAGAGGGGGGGATATACACCAATAGTAAAATTGATGGTTTGCAGGTAACTGCAGATTTTACCGCGTTGGAAGATAGCCAACCGCTAGTGCTGAATTTAACTGGTAATGCACAGTTGGTGGGCAGTGATGCAAATAAGCTTCTTCATGAAAGCCCTATAGCTGAAGCGTTAGCTGAGGTTGATGTGCCATGGTCTGTTGCGGGTGACTATGATGTCAATCTAGGTTTAAGCATACCACTTGAGGAAAAGGCACAGCCAACGGGGGCGGTCGATATTGGTGTAAAAAATGGCCAAATAAAACTGCCTAAACAGGCTATCCACTTCGACAATATTAATGGCGCGTTGCGCTATGAAGCTGGGCAGGGCATGGTTGCGAAGGATTTAAGGGGAGAGTTTTTAGGTAGTCCATTGGCTGCAAAGCTAGCGGTGAAAAAAGAAAAGCAACAAACCGTGCAAACTATTCAGCTGCAAGGCCCTATACAAAGCCAGTCATTAATGAGTTGGTTGGGTGCACCGAAGCCTGTTCAGCAAGTGGTACAAGGCAAAACTGATGTTACAGCTGAACTAAAAGTGTATGCATCCCAGAAGCAGGCTCCACAATTAACCATTGAAACGGATTTGCAAGGGGTTGGCTTAAACCTGCCTATTCCTTTTGCTAAATCTTCCAGAGAGAAACGCCCATTACAGTTGAGCATTGCTTTTCAAGAGCCTTTGTTGTTGAGGGGAATGCTTCAAAATCAACTCAGCGCAGCACTATTACTGGGTAAACAGGGTTTAGTCTCAGCCAATCTGCTGGTGGGCCGCAGTGGGTTGATTTCGCCTATACCCAGAGGGATTCAAGTGGCGGGCTGGTTACCTGTGCTTGATGTTAGTCAGTGGCAAAAGCTATGGGCTGGCTTTGACAGTCAGGGAACGCCATCGATTAAACCCGTCACTATTCGCAACTTCGCGATAGATAAGTTAATTGCAGCAGAACAGCAGCTAAACAAAATCAATGTGTCGCTGCTGACGATGAGGGATCATTGGCGGGTGTTACTGGATAGTGCTGATTTAAAGGGGCAGGTCAATATGCCTTTTAGTCGAACTCAACCTATGGATATTTGGGTTGATAAAGCGGTGATACGAAGTCTTGCGGACAAAAAAGTAAGCTCATCCAAAAGCAATCAGGATACGACAATACAGCCGCAGTCTATTCCTGCTATGAACCTTCGAATACATGATTTAACACTGGACAAGCGAAAGATTGGCTCATTATCCGCCAATATCCGTCCAAATCCAAAAGGGCTTCAGGTACAAAATATCGTCGGGGATATGCAGGGGCTTTCCATTACAGGGGACTTGTCGTGGAATTACCAACGAGGTTTTCATCGTTCGTTTTACAAAGGTGTGATGCGCGCTAAAGATATTGGCAAAGTCCTCGAAAACTGGGGGTATGCAGCGACACTGACCAGTAAAAAAACAAAAGTTTCTATTGATGTCAATTGGCCCGGCTCACCATTGGCTTTTGCGTTAAAAACGCTCACGGGTAAAGTGGATAGTAAAATAGAGCATGGCCGTTTTGTGGAAACTGAGCGTTCTGCCAATGCATTGAAACTGCTGGGTATTCTTAATTTTAATTCAATTGCTCGACGTTTACGCTTAGATTTTTCTGACTTATTTTCCTCTGGTGTGAGTTTCGATAAGTTCAAAGTTTATGGGCGTTTTAATGGAGGGATTCTGACATTTGATAAGCCCGTAACCATCGAGGGACCCTCAGCCGATTTTCAAATGGATGGAGTGCTTAATTTTATTACGGATAAGGTTGATGCTTTTCTGGTAGTTACCCTACCAGTGACGGACAATTTACCCATTATTGCAGTACTGATGGGTGCTCCCCAAGTAGGCGGTGCCATTTATTTATTTGATAAGCTACTCGGTAATACCGTCCAACAGTTTGCCAGTGCGCGCTATCGTTTGACGGGAACACTGACCGATCCAAAAGTGTCATTTGATAAAATATTCAGTGCTGACACACAAAAGATGAATAAAGGGAAGAAATGAAACATAAAGTAGCTGCTGTACAAATGAACTCTGGTATGGATGTCGCAGAGAACTTAACGCATACTGAGCGTTTAATTAGTCAGGTCGCTCGACTCGGTGCTCGTTTGGTGGTGTTGCCAGAGTGTTTCGCTGCGTTTGCTGCATCTGATATGCTAGCCATAGGGCAGGGGGAGCAAACTAATGAAGGGCCTATTCGATCTTTTTTAGCGGAGCAGGCAAGAACTCATAAAATCTGGCTGGTAGCAGGCTCTATTCCTTATTTTCCCGAAGGGCAAACAGATGATCGCTGCTTGGCCAGCTGTTTTGTCTATAATGATCAGGGAGACGAAGTCGCGCGTTATGATAAAATCCACTTATTTGATGTCAATGTGGATGACAGCAAAGGGTCGTATCGGGAGTCAAAGGAGTTCCTGCCAGGTAAACATCTTGTCGTTATTGATACCCCGTTTGGTCGAGTAGCACCCGTTATTTGCTACGATTTACGTTTTCCAGAAATATTCAGGAAGCTGGCTGAGCAGCACGTCGATATTTTTTGTATTCCGTCTGCGTTTACGGCAGTTACAGGTGCTGCGCACTGGGAAACATTAGTAAAAGCTCGCGCGATTGAAAATTTTAGTTATGTCATTGCCGCCAATCAGACAGGTATGCATGGGGATAAGCGTGAAACTCATGGTCACTCAATGATTGTCGATCCTTGGGGACAAGCAATTGCTTCTACCACAAAAGGTGAAGCCGTTATTCTGGCTGATATTGATTTACAAAAAGTCAAACAAATTCGTGATCAGATGCCTTCATTATCGCATCGATGTCCTTATGAACTGGCTGTGATCAAGAAATAGGTTTCTTATTATTTATGACTGATTTATTACTCTCTGCAAAAGAACAACTGTTGATGCCTGCTGAGCTCACAGAAAATCATGTTGCCAATATTATTGATGGCATGTTGGGTCATCAGATTGATGCAGCAGACTTATATTTTCAAAACTCGCGTTTTGAGTCTTGGGTTTTAGACGATGGCATCGTTAAAGAGGGCAGCTTCAATGTTGATCGTGGCGTAGGTGTGCGCGCCATGAGCGGTGAGAAAACTGGCTTTGCTTATTCCAATGAAATCATTCTTCCCGCATTAAATCAGGCAGCAGAAGCGGCTCGGTCGATTGCAGTACGAGGGCAAACTCAGTCAGTACAGGCTTGGCAGCGTTCACGCCCGTTAGCACTGTATCCTGCCAGTAATCCTCTTAATGTGATGACACAGCAGGATAAGGTAACACTGCTAAAAGATATGGATCAGCAAGCACGACAACTGGATCCAAGAGTAAAACAGGTGACGGTTAGTTTAGCGGGAGGCTATGAAACAGTCTTAGTCGCTGCGAGTGATGGTACTTTAGCAGGTGATGTAAGGCCATTGGTGCGTTTAAATATTTCTGTGATTGTAGAGCAGGATGGGCGTCGTGAGCGAGGATCTGCTGGTGGTGGAGGGCGCACGGATTACCAGCTATTTATCAAAGAAAATCGTGCTCAAGATTACGTGCGTGAAGCTGTGCGTCAGGCGCTGGTCAACCTTGAAGCAGAGCCTTCTCCAGCAGGTGCTATGCCTGTGGTGCTTGGACCTGGCTGGTCTGGTGTATTACTCCATGAGGCTGTAGGCCATGGCTTGGAGGGGGATTTTAACCGTAAAGGTAGCTCTGCATATTCCGGTCGAATTGGTGAGCAAGTTACGTCTTCTCTCTGCACAGTGGTTGATGATGGCACATTACCAGGGCGGCGAGGGTCGCTGAATATGGATGATGAAGGGGTGCCAACCGAGTGTACGGTATTGATTGAAAAAGGTATTCTGAAAAATTACATGCAAGATAAGCAAAATGCTCGTCTGATGGGTATGAAAGCAACGGGTAATGGACGTCGGGAGTCTTACTCTCACTTGCCTATGCCGCGTATGACTAACACTTATATGCTGCCGGGTGAACATGACCCAGAAGAAATAATTGCTTCAGTTGATAGAGGTATTTACGCCGCGCAGCTTGGTGGTGGGCAGGTTGATATTACCTCAGGCAAGTTTGTATTTTCGACCAGTGAAGCTTATTTAATCGAAAATGGAAAAATTACACGGCCAGTGAGGGGTGCTACTTTAATTGGCAATGGCCCTGATGTAATGAACAACATCACGATGGTAGGTAATGATTTATCACTTGATCCTGGTATAGGTGTGTGTGGTAAAGAAGGCCAGTCAGTACCAGTAGGTGTTGGGCAGCCAACCCTAAAAATTGCAGAAATAACTGTGGGAGGCACAGGGGCATAAGCCCCTGTTTATGAGTTATACCTATAGCGCAGGACTATGGTTTTAACCTAAAAAGTTCTGCTGCAGGTCCAGCTCCCGCAGGTAACGAAAGAGTTTACGGCTAGCACTGGGCGGCTTATTGTTTGCCGCTTCTTTGTGAGCCTGTCGGATCAGCTGTCTTACATGTTGAACTTCAACTTCAGGGCACTGCGCCATTAATTCATTCAGGGATTCCTGGCTAGTAGACTCGTCAATTAACCGGTCACGCCAGCGTTCCAGCAAGTGAAAGCGCCGTGCAGATTCTTCGCTGGTACTGTCAAGGCGGTCTAATGTTGCAATAATTGCTTCAGTATCTTGGTCACGCATCAGCTTGCCAATAAACTGCAGGTGGCGTTTTTGGGCATTGAAGCTTTTAATGCGTTTACCTTCTTCCAGGGCTTGGCGTAACCTGTCGTTTAGTGGAAGCTGGTTAAGAATATCTGGTTTTAGCTCTAGTAAGCGCTGGCCTAACGCCAGCAAAGCATGCATTTCACGCTTGAGCTGGGATTTACTTTTATAGTCGTCAAATTCTTCAGGTAAGGCTTCGTCAGTCATCATTCTGCTAAGGAATCTTTGTTACAGTATGGCGCAATTGTAGCCTGAATCATCTTAGTTAACACTACTTGATTCATATACCCAATACGAAGGGTATAATCACGAGCCTGGATCACTTGACTCAGCCTGTTTAACACTAACAAGTTTAAATATATTTATGACTGTGCAACAACATTCTCACTCAATCGATCCTAAGGTCGAGCAAAAACAGCTGGAAAGCCTGGTTGAACAAATTCTAGCTGAAGCGAAACGACAAGGTGCCACAGCAGCTGAAGTCGGTGTTAGCTTGGATACCGGCTTATCTGCCAGTGTCCGCAAGGGCGAGGTTGAAACGGTAGAGTTCAACTGTGATCGAGGCTTTGGTATTACAGCGTATATCGGGCAGCGAAAAGGGTCAGCCAGTACGTCAGATAGCTCATCCCAAGCGATCGAGGATACTGTTGCTGCAGCAGTGAATATTGCTCGATATACATCAGAGGATAACTGTGCAGGGTTGGCTGATCCTGAGCAAATGGCTCAGCAAGTCCCTGATCTGGACTTGTATCATCCCTGGGGTATCAATCCAGAGCAAGCCGTGGAGTTGGCCAAAACGACTGAAGCTGCAGCCTTTCAACAAAGTGAGCTTATCAGTAACTCAGAAGGCTCAACGGTTGCTAGTCATCAGGGCTGCCGGTTGTATGGCAACTCCAATGGCTTTTTGGGTAGCTATTTATCCAGCCGCCACAGTATCAGCTGCGTTATGATTGCCCAGCAGCAGAATGAAATGCAGCGTGACTATTGGTATACCATTGCCCGGAATAGCAATGACCTGCAAGCTGCTGAGCAGGTAGGTATTAAAGCCGCTGAGCGTACAGCAGCCCGCTTGGGATCACGTAAAGTGGAAACCTGTCAGGTGCCTGTGCTTTTTTCGGCGGAGCTGGCGAGTAGTTTACTGGGGCATTTTCTTTCTGCTGTAACAGGTTCTAGTCAGTATCGCGAAGCATCATTTTTGTTAAATAGCCTTGGTCAACAGATTTTTCCTGATAATGTACGCATTCATGAGCAGCCACACTTAAAGGGTGCCATAGGAAGTGCAGCGTTTGATAATGATGGGGTAGCGACTTATGCAAAAGATTTTGTAGCAGATGGGGTGCTGCAAAGTTATATCTTAAGTACGTATTCTGCCCGTAAGTTGAAAATGCAGAGTACAGCAAATGCGGGTGGAGTTCATAACCTTTTCATTGAACCCAATAACCACTCTTTTGAGGATTTGCTGAAAAAAATGGATCGAGGGCTGTTAGTTACAGAGCTAATGGGGCATGGTGTTAATACAGTTACAGGGGACTACTCTCGCGGTGCTGCGGGCTTCTGGGTTGAAAATGGCAAAATCCAGTTTCCGGTGTCAGAGGTTACGATTGCTAGTAACTTAAAAGATATGTTTAGAAACTTAATTGCTATTGGCAATGATATTGACTGGCGAAGTAATGTTAAAACCGGTTCGTTGCTGGTTGAGCAAATGACAGTGGCTGGACACTAGTCATCATTACCTTTTAAGTTACATTAATTATTAAGTTCCTCTGATGCTAGCCTCATGCGAAAAAGTATGAGGCTAATCCAAGAAAAGCAACAAAGCCTACAACATCTGTGACTGTGGTTAGTATTACGCTTCCGGCTAATGCAGGATCAATACGCATTGCTTTTAACAATAGGGGAAGCGCAGCACCAGCAATGGCTGCTACTAATAAATTTGCGACCATTGCTAGTGCAATCACAAGAGAAATGATGGGGTCTTTAAACCATAGCATTGCTGCTATGGAGACGACTATGGCCCAAAGGCAGCCATTCAGGAAGCCAACAATACACTCCCGTGATAATAGCCAGCGCACATTGGATTGACCAATTTGGCCAAGCGCCATCGCACGAATGACCAGAGTGAGTGTTTGGCTTCCTGCAATACCTCCCATGCTGGCGACAATCGGCATAAGCACTGCCAGGGCAACGACTTTGTCAATGGTGTCCTGAAACATGCCAATAACCGCTGAGGCTATAAACGCTGTTAATAAGTTAATCCCTAACCAGATTGCTCGGCTGCGGGCTGTTTTCATCACCGGAGCAAAGGTATCGGCATCTTCATCCAGGCCTGCCATACTCATCAATGAGTGCTCACCTTCTTCACGAATGACATCAACCACATCATCAACGGTGATACGGCCCACCAGCTTGCCTTCTTCATCTATTACCGGGGCTGAAACTAAGTCTTGGCGCTCAAATAACAGCGCTACTTGGTTGGCTGACATGCTGGCGGGAATAGCCTGGATATCGGTCTGCATGACTTCTCGTACACTGATGGAGGGGTGAGTTGTCAGCATCTTGCTGATGGGCAATACACCAATAAATTCATCACGACGATTAACGACCAGTAAAGCATCGGTCATTTCTGGTAGTTCAGGATGGCGGCGTAAATAGCGAAATACAACATCCAGTGTATTACTGGGACGGACAGTAATCATATCCGTATTCATCAAGCCGCCAGCAGTATCTTCTGGATAAGATAAAACCTGCTCTACACGATGACGGTCTTGGGCATCCATGGATGCCAACACTTGTCGGGTAATAGTATCTGGCAGCAGTTGCAGCATATCTGCCAGATCATCGGTATCAATATTTTCAGTGAGGGCTGCCACCTCATCTACATTCATCTGCTCCAGATAAAATTGGCGCAGATCATCACCAAGCTCTTGAAGCACTTCTGCAGCAAGCTCTTTATCCAACAGCTGCCAAATAAGCGTTCTTACTTTGGGGGGGGAGGATTCCAGTAGATGAGCAATGTCCGCTGAGGTTAGGCTGTTCAGCATCATTGATACTTGGGGGGATACCCCTTGTTCCAGTGCCTCATTTAAGACCTGGATTTGGGTATCGGAAATGCTGCTTTGTTGTTGAGCCATAACCCCCCCTGTTGGGCAGTACAGAAGTTACAGGAAGCATAAGAGCGCAAATTCTAACGAAAATTTGCTATAGGCCAAAGTATCTTCTTGATTTGTTTTGCTAAATCAGAGTATGTAGAGGTTGGAATAGGCACCGTTAAGTGTGTTTTTGCTTGTTTTTGGGTAGTCTTAGTAGTTTGTTAAGATTGGCAAGAGGCAAAAGCAGAGGCTGACTTGGTGGTAACTACTCGCCTTCTTCAAAATAGTTATCAACCAATGCCTTAAGTGCAATAAATGCCTGCTCTTCATCTTTGCCTTCAATAAGGACATCAAGTGTTGTACCTTGGCTGGCTGCTAGCATCATTACAGACATAATGCTTTTGCCGTCTACCATTTTGCCTGCTTTACCAACACGAATTGTGCTGCCAAAGGCTGCAGCCGTTGTTACAAACTTTGCAGCAGCACGGGCATGAAGCCCTAGCTTATTTATGATGATGAGTTGCTCTTCTATCATGGTGACGGCTGAAGTCTTAACGTTTAATTAAGGAAGTTCTCGATGTCTAACTTGGACGTTACGGTACTTAGCTTGAAAAGAAGATGCAAGCCGTTCAGCTAAATAGACCGAGCGGTGATGCCCGCCGGTGCAGCCTATGGCAACAGTAAGGTAACTTCGATTGCAGGCTTCAAAGCTAGGTAACCATTTCTCAATAAACTTATAAATATCCTCAAACATCACTTCAACTTGAGGTTCAGCCATTAAAAACTCTTTAATGGGTTGATCTTTACCCGTGTACTGTCGTAAATGATTCACCCAATAAGGATTGGGTAAGCAGCGTACATCAAAAATATAGTCTGCATCATTAGGGGCACCTTTTTTAAAGCCAAAGGACTCAAATAAAAGGGCAATACTATTGTCCTGTTTACTGGCTACACGTTTATTAAATATATCCCGTAAATCATGCAGGGTAAGTCCGGTAGTATCCATTGTGAGATCAGCCAGGTTAGAGATAGGGTCTAAAACCTGTTGTTCAGCTTTAAGTGCTTCAGCCAATGAACAGTTATGGCTGCTTAAGGGATGTTTTCGCCGAGTCTCACTGAATCGCTTTAATAGCTCTTCATCATCAGCATCAAGATAAATAACTTCTGCATCAACTTGCTGCTGCTTAATTCGGTTAATTATTTCCGGAAAGCGTGATAGCTCTTGTCGTATATTTCGAGCATCAATACTTACAGCTACTCGGTCTAAATACGCCTTTTGCAGCTCTTTCGCTAAATCGGGAAGTAAAACCAGGGGTAAATTATCAATACAGAAAAAGCCTTGATCTTCAAGAACATGTAGTCCCGTACTTTTGCCTGAACCTGATCGACCGCTAATGATAACAAGTTTCATACGACTTTAATCTGTACCCTGGTAGTGAGTCGGCTTTAGTTAATTGCGCCATATTATTATTACACAGCAAGTATAGTGTACACCAAAATGACAGCTTCTTGTTGTAGCCAAGCTACAATGAAGTCCGTCATTTAGTGTAAATAAAGACGAAACGCTAAAATAAGTTGGTTGTGTGTGGCTTGTTAATTGGGAAGAGGAGCAATAGCAAGCTCAAAAAGCTCATGGTTGCTTTGAGCATTACGTAACCGGTTTCTGAAGCTGGCATTTTCAAATCGTTCGGCAACAAGTTGCAAAATCGCCAAATGCTCTGAGGTGGCTTCTTCAGGGACTACAAGTGCAAAAATTAGGTCAACAGGGTGATTATCCATAGCATCAAACTCAATAGGTTCACGCAGTTTTAGTAAGGCTGCCATGGGTTTATCACAGTTAGTTAATCGGCAGTGGGGCAGGGCAATACCTTTGCCAAATCCAGTGCTGCCCAATCGCTCTCGGGTAATAAGACTATCAAAAAGTTCGCTAGCACCTATGCCTGGCCGGAATCCGGCCAGGATATCTGCAATTTGCTCTAACGTTCTTTTTTTGCTGCCACCCTCAACATCACAAGCGGTGCACTCCGGGGCAAGAATCTGTTCGAGTTTCATTGCGTTTTTACAGTCTCCAGCAATCGCCAGTTTAACGGGCTCCTGCGCCCTGTAAACGGTCAAGGTTTTTCTCTTTGTGTTTTAGAAGTTGACGATCCAACCGATCGACAAGCATGTCAATCGCTGCATACATGTCCTCAGATTCCGCTTCAGCGCGAATATCTGCACCTCGTGTATGTAAAGTGGTCTCAGCTTTTTGTCGAAGTTTTTCGACACTTAAAGTGACTTGCACATTGGTAATGTTATCAAAGTGCCGCTCCAAACGCTCAAATTTATTGATGACATATTGGCGCAGCGGATCGGTAATATCAACGTGGTGACCACTAATGTTTATTTGCATGCATCGATCTCCTAGGTGATCCGATTTACAGTCTATCAGTAGAAACTGTGTACTACTACTGACTCCACACTCCCCTCCTTGAAAAGGGGCTAACTGGGGTGTTTGTCACCCTATAACGCTTTTTTACACCAACCGTTTTCGCTCGTTAGAAGGTGGAATAGAAAGTGATTCTCGGTACTTGGCGATAGTTCGTCTTGCCACTTTTATTCCTTGTTCTTCCAGAAGCTTGGCTATTTTACTATCTGATAAAGGTTTTCGTGCATTTTCCGCCGCAATCAATTTTTTTATGATGGCTCGGATTGCTGTTGATGAGCACTCTCCACCCGATGATGTACTAACATGGCTGGAGAAAAAATACTTCAGTTCGAATATACCACGAGGGGTGTGCATATATTTTTGAGTAGTTACTCTTGAAATGGTTGACTCATGCATACCAACCGCTTCAGCAATGTCATGAAGCACTAAAGGCTTCATGGCTTCTTCACCATACTCTAAAAAGCCTTTTTGATGCTCAACAATACAGCTGGCTACACGCATTAATGTTTCATTACGGCTCTGCAAGCTTTTAATGAACCAGCGGGCTTCCTGAAGGTGATTTTTAATGTAAGTATTATCAGAGCTACTATCTGCACGTTTGACTAATGAAGCGTAGCTGGCATTGATGCGAAGACGGGGAGTGGCATCCGTATTTAGCTCTACAGTCCAACGATCACTTCTTTTTTGGACAATAACGTCGGGAACAATATATTCAGAGTTCTCGTCTTGAATAACAGAGCCAGGCCGTGGATTTAAACTTTGTATTAGCAAAATCGCTTGCTTTAACTGCTCTTCTTTCAACTTTGCTTTTCGCATAAGTTGATTGTAGTCGTGATTGCCTAATAAATGGAGATACTTTTGGGTAATTAGCTTTGCTTCTTCCAGAAAAGGTGTGTCTGCACTGAGTTGCGTCAACTGAGTTAACAGGCACTCTTTTAAATCACGCGCGGCAACACCAACCGGGTCAAACTGCTTTAATAATCGGTGTACAACAACCACTTCGTCCAGGTCAATTTCTAACTCTGGATCAAAGCTTTCATGAATATCCTCAAGGCTACAGGTTAAATAGCCGCTTTCATCCACAGCATCAATGATTGCTATTGCAATAAGTCGGTCGTTATCACTTAAGGGGGTAAGGTTAAGCTGCCAATGTAAGTGCGACTGAATAGTTTCTGCTGTACTGTTTCTGGCGGTATAGTCAAAGTCTTCATCGGAGCCGGACGATGAGTTTCCAGTCGAAGGAGGTAATGAGTCATACACATCCTCCCAGGCAGTATCTACCGATAGTTCAGAAGGGATTTGCTCAGCCCATTGGTCTTCATAGAGTGAATCACTGCTTTCGTTTTCTTGATCTTGGGAAGAGGTGTTGGCTGTATCAGTGCTGTTGTCGTCACTACTGGAGTTTGAGGAAGCTTGTTGAGTAAGCTCATTCTGATGTTCATCAGAAGAGTCACTGGACTCGCTATTTGAGCCAGTATCAGAGGTATCTTCAATAAGTTCTAGCAAAGGGTTTGAGTCTAGGGCTTGCTGAATTTCTTGTTGCAAGTCAAGCGTAGACAACTGAAGTAGTTTAATGGCCTGTTGCAGCTGGGGGGTCATTGTCAGCTGTTGGCCCATTTTTAAAACTAGGGATGGCTTCATAGTTAGTTGATTTACCTACACTGCAACAAAGCAAATGCTAAAGTTTATCTATTAGTATGCCACTAACATTACCTGTCGTTGTGGTGAAATAATGCTGCCACATTAATTATTCAGTAAACAGTGAGTGATAATGATGAGTGGCCGCATCTCATACATTAACACATTATATGCGCGACCAGGCTACTTGTCTTAGATTTTGAATTGATGTCCAAGATAAACATCCTTGACTTTTTGGTTGGCCATTACATCACTCGCTGTACCTTGAGCGATTATTTGTCCTTCACTTACTATGTAGGCTAACTCACAAATATCAAGTGTTTCTCGAACATTGTGATCCGTAATCAGTACACCTATGCCTCTTTCTTTTAAGTGAGTGACTATCATTTTTATATCATTTACTGAGATGGGGTCAACCCCAGCAAAAGGTTCATCCAGTAGAATGAAAGAGGGTTCAGTCGCCAGTGCACGAGCAATTTCAACTCGTCGACGCT
The DNA here is from genome assembly GCF_018263875.1 of Zooshikella ganghwensis. Classification (NCBI taxonomy): domain Bacteria; kingdom Pseudomonadati; phylum Pseudomonadota; class Gammaproteobacteria; order Oceanospirillales; family Zooshikellaceae; genus Zooshikella; species Zooshikella ganghwensis. The sequence goes on along the minus strand of NZ_JAEVHG010000002.1, from coordinate 421,101 downwards.
CACCACCTGATAAGCTCATACCCATACTATTTCTGAGGTGAGTGACATTAAACTCTTCAAGCAGATGGTTAAGTTTTTCTTCTCGTTGTTGACGATTTAAGTCTTTACGGGTTTCCAAAATACCCATTATATTTTCGCTGACGGTCAGCTTGCGGAAGATAGACGCTTCTTGTGGTAAATAACCAATTCCTGCACGTGCCCTGCCATGCATGGGTAGATGTGTAATATTGTGTTCATCTATTTGCACTTGACCATGATCTGATCGAACCAAGCCAACAATCATATAAAAAGTGGTTGTTTTTCCCGCACCATTTGGACCAAGTAGACCAACAATTTGACCACTTTCGATATGGAGTGAGACTTCTTTGACAACTTGACGACCTTTATAGCTTTTGGCCAGGTTTGTGGCTTGTAGAACGGGCATAGAGTTACTTCGTCTTTGTAGGTTGCAGGATCATCTCAACACGTTGCTTGCCGCCAGCTTTTGAAGAGTCGCCTTTAGCATTCACAGTTTGGGTTTTCATGTTATAGTCAATACGCTTGCCTGTGAACTTATTGCCTTCCTGAAATAATTTAGCATTAACAATAATTTCAACTTTTTCTTGAGGAATCATATAGTTGATTTGCTTGCCATAGGCGCGAATCAGTTCTTTGTTAGGTTCAGGCTTTTCTTCATAGTGTGCTGGGCTACCCAGAGCAATCACTTTGTTGATATTTCCCTGTTTGTCGGTATAAATGGTGACTTTGTGACCAGTAATTTTTATGGTGCCTTGAGTAATGACAACATTTCCCGTCAGTATACGCACACCATCTTTTTCGGCATTAGCACTATCAGACTTTGCGTGAATTGGTTTTTCTCTATCAGCAGGTAAAGCCCAGGCTGTTTGCTGGCTTATAAGGCTAAAAAGTAGTCCTAGTGTGAAAAGGTTAATCCTGCACTTCATATGTTCCCCTAACATTGGATAGCAACTCCACACGCTCCTCATCTAAATATGCATTCATGCCGACCGCGTTTACAACTGAGTTGTCAGTTTTAATGGTTACTGGACGTTTGGTTTTCGCTTGATTTTGTTCTGCGTAAACAGTCAGAAACTCTGTGGTTATAATCATGCCAGGATTTCCAGTTGTTTTCTGTTCCCTAATTACGACATTATCCCAGAGTTCCATCACATCTCCACCAGGAAGTATCCTTCCTTGCCGTGAGGTCGTATGCCAGTCGCTACTTTGTTTTCGCGTAATCAAAATATCAGGCTGATCAATCAGTGAAATATCATTATGAGGAAAGTGACTTACTTTCTCAGCAACAACAACGTAGTCTTGCTCACCTTTTGTTGTATATTGGGTAATAACAGGAGACTCCATAAAAACATCTGGAGAAACTGCAGTATTTTCTTTTTTATCACTTTTAGGTGCGGTTAAGTTAAATGCATCTGGCTGGTTTAAAAAAGTAAACAAGCCATACCCCAGTATGAGTAATAATGTCAGTGTAGTAATACGTTTTAAGCCCATGGTGAACAAAGCTCATAGCGTTAAGAAGTCAAAGACAGTTGCGTCATGTTAACAACATAAGTAAGGAGCTAGCTGGGCATCAAGCGTACCTTGGCTTGCCATTATAAACTCGCATACTTCTCTAGCAGCTCCAAGTCCACCAAGCTGTTGGGTGACACCAGCTGCATAGTGTTTTACCGTTGGATTTGCATTAGCAACGGCTAGGCCCAGACCAACATAACGGATTGCAGGGAGGTCGGGTAAGTCGTCTCCTAAATAGGCCACTTGTGCAGGTGTGAGTTCAAGCTGTTCAAGGATTTCTTTTAAAACGACCAGCTTGTCTTCACGCCCCTGATAAACAATATCGACACCAAGTGCAGCCATACGCTGGCTGACAACTTTGGATTTTCGGCCAGTGATAATAGCGATTTTGACCCCAGTTTGCTGCAAAAGTTTGAAGCCTAAACCATCCAGAGTATGAAATGTCTTAAATTCCTGGCCGTCTTCTGTAAAGTAAAGTCGACCATCAGTCAGTACCCCATCAACGTCACATACCAGCAAACGAACCGCAGCGGCTTTTGTGGCTAAATGCTGTAAGTTCATACTACACCTGCGCGTAAAAGGTCATGCATATTAAGTGCACCGATGGCTTTATGGTTGTCATCGACCACAATCAAACCATTAATTTTGTGCTTTTCCATAATGTTGAGCGCTTGTGCTGCGAGCATATCTGCTTGAGCGACTTTGCACTTTGCTGTCATTACACTGTCAATGGTGGCTTGCTGAATATCAACACTCTGGTCAAGTGCTCGGCGTAAGTCACCATCAGTAAATACTCCTTGCAGTAAACCATCAGCATCTACAATAGCGGTCATCCCCAAGCCTTGTTGAGTCATTTCCAGTAAGGCATCTCTTAGCGAAGTACCTGAGCGAACAGCAGGCAAGCGATCATCTTGATGCATAATATCTGCGACTTTTAACAGGAGTCTTCGACCTAGGCTACCGCCAGGATGCGAGAAGGCAAAGTCTTCTGCTGTGAATCCCTTGGTTTCAAGTAAGGCTATTGCTAATGCATCACCCATTACTAATGCGGCTGTGGTACTTGCTGTTGGTGCTAAGTCCAGAGGACAGGCTTCTCTTTTAATTGATACATCAAGGCTCACATCGGCAGCTTTGGCAAGGGTTGACTGAGGGTTTCCAGTCATGCTGATTAAAGAGGTACCGAGTCGTTTTAAAAGTGGCAGTAGGGTAACCACTTCTGCAGTGTTGCCTGAGTTAGACAGAGCAATAACAATATCATTTGAAGTAATCATGCCCATATCGCCATGACTGGCTTCTCCAGGGTGCACAAAAAAAGCTGGTGTGCCAGTGCTGGCAAGCGTTGCGGCAATCTTGTTACCAATATGCCCTGACTTACCCATTCCTACGACAACCACTCGGCCTTTACAGGCAAGAATAAGCTCACAGGCTGCAACAAAGTCAGCATTCACTGAAGCTGCCAATTGCTGCAGTGCCTCAATCTCAATGTCAAAGGTGCGTTTACCTGATGCTATAAGCTGATCTGCCTTGGTCATAATTTACCTATCTAAAGAGTGAATCAAAGGCGCATAACAGGGCTGCTTATTTAATATGTGTTGTGGGCAGTAATCACTAATAATGCTCATTAGAATTAGCTGGCGCGAATTATGACAGACTAAAGACTGTGAGTTAAGTAGAGAACAACGCAGTATCCCACATAACATGCAACCAGACAGGAGCCATTAACACGGCTTAGTGAAGACTGACGGATTTTACCCCAGAAAATCATACCAACCAGTAACCCCGTCAGTAACAACATGGTCAAGTAATCTCGTTGGAAAACCAGGCTACTGAAGTGGTCTGGATGTATCAGTGCAGGCATGGGTAATACGGCCAGTAAATTAAAGAGATTCGAGCCAACCACATTACCAATTGCAATGTCATGATGGTTTTTCTTGGCGCTGGCAATGGAGGCGGCAAGTTCTGGCAAGCTGGTGCCAATTGCAACAACTGTTAGCCCAATAATAAGTTCACTGACACCTAGCCATTGTGCAACTTCTGTGGCACCCCATACTAAAATTCGTGAACTGAAGAGGAGTAGGGCCAGTCCACAAATAAAAAGTACCGTAGCTTTTTTTTGAGAAATTTCTGGGATGGCTTCTTCTTCCTCAGTAATTAGAGGGTCTGTACCTTTTGAAGAGCTGCGCTGCCAGCGGTAAAAGAAGTAAAGTGTTGCTCCTAGTCCACATAGCAGTATGGTGCCATCCAGCAAGGTTAAGCCTGAGTCAAATAGACAAATACCAGCAAGCAAAGTTACTGCTAGTAATAGAGGGACTTCTTTGCGTAATAGTGAAGATTTTATGGGAAGCGGTGCTACCAGTGCAGTAATACCTAACACTAAGCCAATGTTGGCAATGTTGGAGCCTAGTGCATTCCCCGCAGCCAAGCCTGAGTGTCCATCTGTTGCTGCCATGATTGAGACTAAAATCTCAGGGGCTGATGTACCAAACGCAACAATGGTTAAACCAATCATCATGGTTGACATGCCTAGATTTCGTGCAGAAGCGGCTGCACCATCAACAAACATATCTGCACTCCAGATGAGTATGGCAAAACCAACCAAAACGGCGATAAAAGCTAATAGCAGAGACATAAATTCAACTCGTTTATATTCTCATGTAGTTGGGGCGCTATTAAAGGAAGTCTGTAAATGAAATGCAAGTAAAGAAAAAAGAATAAATATATGCTTTGTTGCGGGGGTGTAATGATACTAAGCCGTAAAGCTTGCTGGTAGTTTGCACTATTTATACTTTCACAATAATACGATGATGAAAATCATTACTCTGGTGGGATATGTTATACAGATCAGCGTTTTAGTAAGTAAGTGGTAATAATTTGCGACTTACTCCCCGCAGCCCCCTCTTCATTAACTGATAAGCTTGGCTTAGTTCTGTACGACAGGTGTTTGCTATACCCATCACAAATCATTTTTTTAGGTTTTTTGTCTTTAAAGCAACTGTGGTTACTATCGCTAGTCTTAACAGGTCAGATTAGCCCTACTAAAAAGGCTTTGAAATGGGTTTAATTATACCTTCTTTGTGAAGTATTTTGATGTTGATGGTAATGATATTTTCACAGGTGGTATTTCTATTTGCAAAACACTTATAAATAAAAAACTTTCAACTTTAAGTATTCATCTGCTGTAACCCTTGGCAAAGGGCATATTAGGGCAGCAGCACAGCTAAGCGCCTTACGTACAGTCACTACAAGCCGAAATTATTCGTTGTTATGAACTAGTTCTATCACGAGGGTTTAGCCGTGAAGCTTCTACCATTAAGTCGTGTGTTTCTCAGCAGTGCACTGTTAGCTACCATCAGTATTCCTGGTTGGGCGGATGATGGTTTTTGGATCACCATCGATAAAGAGACGCGAGAAAAAATACGAGCAGAAATGCCTTTCCTTTTAGAGGATGTTGATCTGTCATCAGTGGCAACAGATGAAGCGTTTTCAAGTAGTAGTTCGACTGTCGCCAAAGTTTCAGAGAAGAAAATTGATGCATTAAGCCAATTTATCCACTTGCGGATGAAGCGTTGTGGAGGCTTTATTGTTCATGATGATTTTCAACAAGCGCTGTCACTAGTAAAGCAGAATGAAAATACCCCCCTTAATAGCTTTGTAAAACCTGATTATACAATTGATCAAGGTGAAGTTGTTACTGCGCTTATTCCTTCTGTGCAGGAGTCATCCTTAAAAGAAACCATTAATAATTTAACGCGGTTTAATAATCGGTACTATCAAAGTGACACGGGTGTTGAGGCAGCCAGCTGGATTAAAAGTCACTGGGAGCAGTTAGCCAAAGGTCGTGAGAAAGTATCAGTTGAGCTGGTTAAACACAGTCAGTGGAAACAGCCTTCAGTGGTGTTGACCTGGAAAGGCAGTGAGTCACCTGATGAGGTTGTTGTTGTTGGCGGGCACCTTGATTCAATTAATCAAGGCAGTGGTGATAAAGTCCGAGCAAAAGCCCCTGGGGCTGATGACAATGCTTCAGGGATTGCATCAATCACTGAAACAATGCGCGTGCTTTTTGCCAGTGATTTTAATCCTAAGCGAACTATAAAATTTATGGGGTATGCTGCTGAGGAGGTAGGTTTAAGAGGCTCAGGAGATATTGCTACACGTCATAAACAAGGTAATACCAATGTTATTGGGGTTATGCAGCTAGATATGACGCTCTTTAATGGTTCACGTGCTGATGTTGTCTTTATGCAAGACAATACATCAAATGAGCTGACTCAGTTTACGGCTAAGCTGGCCGAGACCTATCTGCCAGAAATCAGTGTGGGCTATGGACGTTGTGGATATGCCTGCTCGGATCATGCTTCTTGGCACCGCAATGGATATCCGGCTGTTATGCCATTTGAAGCTCAGATGCGTGAGTCGAACAATAATATTCATACCACAAGAGATACGCTGGAAAGTGCTGGGGGGAATGGCTTGCATGCTATTAAGTTTGCCAAGCTAGCAACGGCTTTTGCTGTTGAATTGGCAAAAAGTGCTGGAGGTAACCCTGATACGCCAGATCCGACCACGCCGGACGATGGTTCCTATAGGACTTTAAAAAATGGCAAGGGCTTCTGCTTGGGAGTCAATAAGCAAAGTGGAAATCGGATAACAGCAAGCAAGTGTAATAATTCAGCAAACCAAAAATGGAAAATGGACGGCGCTGGCCGTATTCATCCAAAAGCCGATGAAAAACAATGTTTGGTTATGAAGTCTTGGTTTACAGGTGCCAACATGGCTCAATTGAATGCCTGTAAAACGACAGATAATACCCAGCGTTGGGCATTGGTTGGCGGCAAATTGCAAAACGCTGAGCACACAAAATTTTACTTAACCCACTTTGGTGAGAAGTATGGTGACTGGATAGGTGTTTGGCATGATCTATCCAATGACTACCAGCAGTGGCAGTGGAGTAACTAAGATTTCATAAATGACAACCTCACCCCTCCTTTTTATTTCAACGTAGGAGGGGTGAGGTTAAAGCTGTTTTCAAGTGATATTGCTACCGCCTTACATAGGCTTAGTTATCATTTTTGTTGTTGACTGTTTACGCTGTGTAATGTTTTTTTACATTACGCATGTGTAAATGTAAAAAATAGCCATTCTATTTATATTGGTATTGATGTTTGTCGCACAACATGTTGTTTATGAAAATAGGCTGAAAGTGTTTCGTTATTGTTAAACATGCTGTTTTTTTAGGTTAGTTGTGTGGTAAAAAAGTACTCATTGGAATGAGACAATATCGATACGGTCATTTTACAAGATGCAATTACATAAAAAATATGATTGTGCTTATATGACTGTGCGTAGTGTCGATGGGTGAAAAATAGACGAGTGTTTTAGATGCTCAGAGTTTTTGTGAGTACATTCACTTGTTGTTTGGTGTATAAAAAAGCTGCTTTTTGTTTCCCTCATAAATAGTGCTAAAATGCGCGCCCTAGTAACAAATTACTCATACTGTCAGTCAGTACTAAGTACTTCTACCTAACTATGGATCCATTTCCCTGCTGTAAAAAAGGGAGAGATGGTTACCTCTCTTTGTAGTTAAATAGTAGGTGGTTGTATAAATTGTGCACTATTTTCAAATAAAGCTTACGTAATCAAATAAAATGAGTGTGGTATTTATTTGGTCCAACCTGACTCACAGTTAATGTTGTTTTGTGTTTAACAAAGGTTAATAAGTTATGGCGTTTGCCTCTGATAATGTTGTCGAAATTAACGGCTTAACGTTTAGGCGTTCAGGTCGTGCTATTTATGACAATGTCACAATTCACATTCCCAGAGGAAAAGTGACAGCTATTATGGGGCCAAGTGGGACAGGTAAAACCACACTGTTACGCCTAATTGGTGCCCAGCTTAGGCCTGATGCTGGCGATATTATTGTGGATGGGCATAGTATTCCCTCTTTAGGGCGTAGTGATTTATTTAAAGTCAGACGAAAAATGGGCATGTTATTTCAAAGTGGTGCTCTTTTTACTGACTTGAGCGTGTACGAAAATGTTGCTTTTCCATTACGTGTTCATACTCAGCTTCCTGAAGCTATGATTCGTGATGTTGTACTCATGAAGTTGCATGCGGTTGGCCTTCGTGGTGCAAGAGACTTAATGCCAAGTGAACTCTCTGGAGGGATGGCACGCCGGGTGGCTTTAGCTAGAGCCATTGCTCTGGACCCGATGATGATTATGTATGATGAGCCTTTTGTTGGGCAGGATCCCATTGCCATGGGGGTATTGGTTCAACTGATTCGCTTACTGAATGATGCTTTAAACTTGACCAGTATTGTGGTCTCTCATGATGTTCATGAGGCTGCCAGTATTGCTGATTATATTTATGTAGTAGGTGATGCCAGTGTGTTAGGACATGGAACACCTGGTGAACTAATGAACTCTACGGACGATAGAATAAGACAGTTTATGAAGGGACTACCTGATGGTCCAGTGCCTTATCATTATCCCGCACAAGACTATCGTCAAGATTTGCTGATGGGGGAACTGTTATGAAGCAGCAACGACTCGATTTAATAACCAGCTTCATTACTTTTCTTCGTCGTCTTGGGCAATCTGGTATTATGCGGGTTGAGTCAATAGGCCGCTCAGGTGTCTTTTTACTGCTCGCAATCTTTGGTCGTTCAGGTTTTGGCTCGCGCTATCAATTATTAGTACAACAACTGTACTCAATAGGTGTTTTATCGCTGGTCATCATTTCAGTATCAGGACTTTTTATTGGAATGGTGCTGGGCCTTCAAGGATATAACATACTTGTTACCTATGGCTCTGAAGAGGCTGTTGGCCAGATGGTCGCGTTAACGCTATTACGAGAGTTAGGTCCCGTTGTGACAGCACTGCTTTATGCAGGGCGGGCAGGCTCTGCGCTTACAGCAGAAATTGGCTTGATGAAAGCAACAGAGCAACTGTCCAGTATGGAAATGATTGGTGTTGATCCACTAAAAAGAATAGTTGCACCACGCTTCTGGGCAGGTTTTATTTCAATGCCTTTACTCGCTGCAATTTTCAGTGTGATTGGCATTTATGGAGGGGCTATGGTCAGTGTTGACTGGCTTGGCATCTATGAGGGGTCGTTTTGGTCAAACATGCAACAGTCCGTTAACTTTGCGGATGACGTCTGTAATGGTGTGATTAAAAGTCTTGTCTTTGGTTTTGTCGTAACCTGGATCGCCGTTTTCCAAGGCTACGATACTTTGCCCACTTCAGAAGGTATAAGTCGAGCAACAACAAGAACGGTTGTTTACTCGTCATTAGCTGTACTGGGTTTGGACTTTATTTTAACGGCAGTGATGTTCGGAGAACTGTAATGGTGCGCATGAGAACCGTTGAGATCAGCGTGGGTGTTTTTATGCTGGCAGGCATATTTGCGCTGATCCTGTTGGCTTTGCGAGTCAGTGGATTATCCATTCAGACAGCCCAAAGTACTTATCATGTTCATGCTTTCTTTGATCACATTGGTGGTCTGAAAGTGCGTTCCAAGGTGGCTATTAGTGGTGTCAATGTAGGAAGAGTCGTTTCTATTTCCTATGATAAAACGGAAATGCGTGCCAAAGTTGTTATGGAAATTGACAGCCAGGTTAACAATATTCCAACAGATAGCACAGCAGCCATTTTGACTTCTGGCCTTTTGGGTGAGCAGTATATTGGTATTTCGTTAGGTGGTGAGGAAAAGACTTTGCAGGAAGGTGGGGAGATATGGAATACCCAACCAGCGCAAATTCTTGAAGATTTGATTGGAAAGTTCCTTAAACAATCAGTCAAAGAAGTTGAATAAAGATAAACAGGATTAGCTAGACGAAGGTATATTCATGAATTTGCGAAATAATTTTACTAAAGCGATAGCCGTAGTATTTGCGCAATGTTTGCTTATCTCAAGTGCTTTAGCTGTAACAGATAGCCCTGATCAGTTGGTGAAGCAAACCACTGAAAAAATGATTGCGGTTATCAAACAAGAAAAGCCTAACTATAAAACTAATCCACAACGCTTTTTTAATGAGCTGGATAAAGTGCTCTCGCCCGTTGTTGCATTCGATAAGATTGCCCGTAGTGTTATGAGTGTTCGTCACATTAAAAAAGCGACACCAGCTCAATTACAGCAGTTTGAAAAAGCGTTTAAAACCAGCATGATTGAGTTTTATGGGAAAGCGTTACTTAAATATGATAACCAGCGTATTGATGTAAAACCTATCCCTGCTAACCAACTCAGTAAGCCTCGTGTGCCCGTGCACATGACTATTTATGCTGCTGATGGAACAACTTATCCTTTAACTTACACGATGTTTAAAGATGGTGCTGGAGAGTGGAAGTTACGCAATGTTGTTGTTAATGGCATTAATATTGGGAAAGTCTTCCAGTCTCAGTTTGATCAAGCTATGCGTGAAAACCAGCGCAACATTCAAAAAGTGATTGATGACTGGTCTAATATCATGAAATCTGCTCAAGAAAAGACCCAGGCTAAAGGTGCTTAAGCTGTGACAACTGCAACAGTAGAGCTTATTCAGCCAGGTGCGCTTAAGGTTGCTGGTAGTCTTGAATCCGCCAATGCTGTTGTTATTGAGCAGCAGGGGCGGGATTTAATGAGTGGTGACAACTCAGTTACAGCCTGGCAGATTGATCTTAGTGGAATCACTGCCTGTAGTAGTGTAGGGCTTTCTGTCTTACTTTGCTGGCTGCGCTTTGCTAAGAAAAGCTCATACCAACTTAAATTCATAAACATGTCAGCTGATTTGTTTGATTTAGCCAGAGTAAGTGGTCTTGATAGTGTGCTTCCCTTAGGAATTGAGTAAAAAGTCAAATTTGCTATGGTAATTAAAACGCAGTTAAGGTTTCGCCGCTGCGTTTTTTTTTATATCATACTCCCCCTTTTTTTCAGCATTTTATGTTGAGGTAGCGATGGGACCAGAGCAAATAAAAGCACTATTAGAAGCTAAGTTGACAAACACTGACGTTATTGTTGAGGGTGAAGGCTGTAATTTTCAGCTGATACTTGTCAGTGATGAGTTCGCAGGTTTATCCCCAGTGAAAAAACAACAAATGGTTTATGCTCACCTCAACCACCTTATCGCTGATGGCACTATCCATGCGGTTACGATGAAATTCTTCTCGCCTGCTGAGTGGCAACAGTATCTCCAACAAAATGGACAGCAATAGAAATAAAATACTCCTTGTGCTGTCAGAGTCGATCTGGCTCAGTATTTAGTAAGTGCTTGAGGAATAATTAATGGATAAATTGATTATTACCGGTGGTAGTCGCCTGGATGGAGAGATTAGAATTTCCGGAGCGAAAAATGCCGCCTTACCCATCCTGGCAGCAACGCTTCTGGCTGATGAGCCAGTGACTGTGTGTAACCTCCCACATCTGCATGACATAACAACCATGATTGAGCTATTTGGCCGGATGGGCATTGAGCTTGTGGTTGATGAAAAGCTAAACGTTGAAGTTCATGCAAACTCAATTAAGAGCTTAAGTGCTCCCTACGAACTCGTGAAAACCATGCGGGCTTCCATTCTCGTGCTGGGACCCATGCTAGCGCACTTTGGTCGAGCTGAAGTCGCTCTGCCAGGGGGCTGTGCAATTGGCAGTCGACCTGTAGATCTGCATATCCGTGGTCTGGAAGCCATGGGGGCAGATATAAAGGTTGAAGATGGTTACATCAAAGCCAGTGTTAAAGACCGTTTAAAAGGTGCACACATATTTTTGGATACGGTGACCGTTACTGGGACCGAAAATATTTTGATGGCTGCTTGCCTGGCTGACGGGCAGACGGTGATTGAAAATGCGGCTCGGGAGCCAGAAGTGGTCGACTTAGCGCACTGCTTGATTAAAATGGGAGCGAAAATCTCAGGTCACGGTAGTGATACGATTGTGGTTGATGGCGTGCCAAAGCTTCACGGCTGTGTTTACTCGGTACTGCCTGATCGGATTGAGACTGGAACCTATCTGGTAGCGGCTGCGGTGACTGGTGGTCGGGTGAAAGTGAAAGACACTGATCCTTCTATCCTTGAGGCAGTGTTGAGTAAGCTAAAAGAAGCGGGTGCTGATATTACTGTAGGGGATGACTGGATTGAGTTGGATATGCATGGCAAGCGCCCGAAAGCAATCAGCTTAAAAACAGCACCTTATCCTGCTTTCCCAACTGATATGCAGGCGCAATTCACCACACTAAATGCAGTGGCTGAAGGGACAGGTAGTATCACCGAAACTGTATTCGAAAATCGCTTTATGCACGCCCTGGAAATGATGCGGATGGGTGCAAATATTACTATTGAGGGCAATACGGCTATTGTCACTGGTGTTGAAAAGCTTAAAGCTGCGCCCGTTATGGCAACTGACTTACGCGCTTCGGCCAGCTTAGTGGTAGCCGGCTTGGTTGCTGAAGGCGATACTGTGGTTGATCGTATTTATCATATTGACCGTGGTTATGAGTGTATCGAAGAAAAACTGCAATTATTAGGCGCAAAAATCAGACGTGTACCTTAGCATATGCTACTAAAACAATGAAAAATCAACTTACGATTGCGTTATCTAAAGGGCGGATTCTCGATGAAACCTTGCCCTTACTCAAAGCTGCAGGCATAGAGCCTGCAGAAGATCTTAAAAAAAGTCGCAAACTCATTATTCCCACCCATCACCCTCATGTTAACTTGCTGATTGTACGTACCACCGACGTTCCTACTTATGTTGAATATGGTGCTGCTGATGCAGGTGTTTCTGGCAAAGATGTTCTGCTTGAACATGGTGCCCATGGCCTTTATGAACCTCTGGATTTAAAAATTGCGCGCTGTCGTTTAATGACTGCTGGTCCTGTGGATGAAAGACCACAATTTGGCAGACGACGGGTGGCTACCAAATTTGTCAACATAGCTAAGCGCTTTTATGCTGCTCAAGGGCAGCAAGCAGAAATTATAAAGCTGTATGGTTCTATGGAGCTAGCACCTTTGGTAGGGTTGGCTGATGAAATTGTGGATGTGGTTGATACGGGCAATACACTTCGCGCAAATGGCTTAGCGCCTAGAGAGCTGATTGCTCATGTCAGCGCGAGGCTGATCATTAATAAAGCAGCTATGAAGATAAAGCATCAGTTATTGCAGACCCTGATTCAAGACCTGGAGTCAGCTGTGAATAAGCAGGAAGTGCTGTAATAGGCCAAATATTCTTGCTTATTTAATACCGTGCAGCAGTCTTGGTTGGAGAGTGGATTCATGTCTCTTGATATTCAGTGGCTAGATGCCACAGCAGAAGATTTTTCTACCCGCTTAAATGCATTGGTTGCCTGGGAGGCTGTTTCTGATCAGCAGGTGTTAAGCGCTGTTCAGTCTATTATTGGTGATGTGCGACATCGTGGAGATCAGGCTTTAGTTGACTACACCTGTCGTTTTGATCAACGCAAAATCACCTCGATAGCTGAGTTATGTCTTGAGGCAGAAGTACTTCAAGAAGCTCGTCAACGCTTGAGCGCTGGTGATCAGCAAGCCCTGGTCGCGGCGGCTGAACGGATTAGGCGTTATCATGAAAAGCAGGTCCAAAGTTCCTGGCAATACGAAGAAGAGGGTGTATTACTTGGGCAACAGGTTACACCTATGGAACGAGTGGGTATTTATGTTCCAGGAGGAAAAGCAGCCTATCCTTCATCGGTGTTGATGAATGCGATTCCTGCCAAAGTGGCTGGGGTAAGCGAAGTGATTATGGTTGTGCCTATGCCCAAAGATGTGGTGAATGACTGGGTATTAGCTGCAGCAGCCATAGCTGGGGTTGATAAAGTGTTCACCATTGGTGGTGCTCAGGCAATAGCGGCTTTGGCTTATGGTACCGAGTCGGTACCAAAGGTCGATAAAATTGTAGGGCCAGGTAATATTTATGTGGCTACTGCTAAGCAGTTGGTGTTTGGCCAGGTAGGCATTGATATGATTGCGGGCCCTTCTGAAATCCTGGTGATTTGTGATGGTAAAACAAACCCAGATTGGATAGCCATGGATTTGTTTTCTCAGGCAGAACATGATGAAGATGCTCAGTCTATTCTGGTGTCTCCTGATCGTGACTTCTTAAACAGGGTAAAAGAAAGTATACAGCGCTTGTTGCCAACCATGGAAAGAAAGGATTTTATTGAAGCCTCATTAAAAAATCGTGGCGCGTTTATCTGGACACCAGATATGGATACGGCAATTGATGTAAGTAATAAAATAGCCCCTGAACACTTGGAATTATCTGTAGAAGATCCTCAAGCACTCTTACCTGCAATACATCATGCAGGTGCTATCTTTATGGGACGTTATACGGCAGAAGCATTGGGTGACTACTGTGCAGGCCCAAATCATGTGCTACCTACATCTGGGACTGCACGCTTTTCTTCTCCTTTAGGGGTTTATGACTTTCAAAAACGCTCTTCACTGATAAGCTTTTCTGCTGAAAGTGCCAGTGAAATTGGACAAATTGCGTCAACACTTGCGAGAGCTGAAGGTCTGACCGCCCATGCGTGTTCAGCTGAGTACCGGATCGTAACCAAAGAGTGACGAAATAATAGCTAACAATAAGAAGACCACCTATGGCGAGTGATAATCGTAAACAGGCAGTAAGCGCTCGTGTTGAGCGCTGGGTGAGAACCGATGTCCAGGCTTTAAAAGCGTATCATGTACCGGCCATTGAGGAGCATGTCATCAAACTTGATGCTATGGAAAATCCTTATCATTGGCCGTCAGCAATGCAGCAGGCATGGCTTGATGCGCTCCAGCAAATTCATGTTAATCGTTATCCTGATGCAGATTGCTCTCAGTTAAAACAGGCTTTTCGCGAGGCTTTCCATGTAGCAGAAGACTACGAGCTGCTATTTGGCAATGGTTCAGATGAGTTGATTCAGCTATTGGCAATGGCAGTCGCAGGCCCAAAGCGAACGATACTGGCACCTGAGCCAAGCTTCGTGATGTATAAGATGATTGCACAATTCCTACAAATGAATTACGTAGGGATACCACTAGGCACAGATTTTTCTCTCGATGTCAGTGCTATGCTGAAGGCTATTGAGACGCATAACCCAGCCTTAATCTTTTTAGCTCAACCCAATAACCCAACGGGTAATGTCTTTGGAGAAGAAAAAATCCGGCGCATTATTGAAGCCACTTCTGGTTTGGTGGTCATAGATGAGGCTTATACAGCATTTTCCTCAAGTGATGGTTACCCTTTGCTGGCTGACTATAGCAATGTGGTCATTATGCGAACCCTTTCTAAAGTCGGGTTAGCAGGTTTACGTTTGGGTTATTTAATTGGCCATCCAGGCTGGTTGGAAGAAGTAAATAAGCTACGCTTGCCTTACAATATTAATGTGCTCACGCAAGCCAGCACGGCATTTGCGTTACAACATGTGGATGAGTTGTTTAAACAAACTGCTCAGATTTGTGCGGATCGAGAACTACTTAAAGAAAGGTTGTCTGCCTTTGATAATCTTCATGTTTGGCCTAGTGAGGCAAACTTTTTACTCTGCCGCACACTGGAACATGATGCCGCAGAGATCCAGCGCTTACTACTGGCAAGAGGCGTGCTCATCAAGTCACTACATGGCAGTCATCCCTTATTAAATAACTGCTTGCGGATTACTGTTGGCACACCCAACGAAAATGAAGTGTTGTTAAGAGAATTAGCAGCATTGTTAGCCAGTTAAGCCTGCTTGAGCAGAAATACACTCATCTTGGTTTTAGTTTTAGCCTGGATGAGTGGTGTTTAAATGCATTACCTTGAAAAAGTAGATCGATAACGTTTGACTAATGCCTTGAGCGAGAAGGCTCTTGCAAGCCTGATAGGGATGGCCTTAAGCCAATAATACATTTGATGTCTTGCTCAATACCATTACGAATAATTTTAATGGAAACTTCTTCGCCGGGGCGCATTTGAGCAACCTGATACATCACTTTGCGCCCTTCCCGCGCATGCATACTGTTTATTTCAAGAATTAAATCACCAGGCTTTAAACCGGCTTGAAAGGCAGGGCCATTACGGTATACGCCAGTAATTAAAATGCCTTCTATATGGGGAAGACCAAAAGCATCCGCTAGCTCACGAGTAAACTGTTGTGTTTCTAGCCCCAACCAGCCGCGAATAACTTTACCGTGCTTAACGATTGATAGCATGACATCACGGGCAATCTCTGAAGGAATAGCAAAGCCAATGCCTTGGGAGCCTCCTGACTTAGAAAATATCGCAGTGTTGATACCCAGCAGGTCACCATGAACATTAATGAGTGCACCACCAGAGTTACCAGGGTTAATGGCAGCATCTGTTTGGATAAAATTCTCGTAGGTATTAAGATACAGCTTACTTCGTCCTGTAGCACTAATAATACCCATTGTGACTGTTTGGCCAACCCCAAAAGGGTTGCCTATTGCTAATACTACGTCGCCAATTTCTGCATTTCTAGTGGGGGCCAAGGTAACTGAAGGTAAATTATCCAAGTCTATTTTCAGGATAGCTAAGTCTGTTTCAGGGTCAGTACCCACAACACGGGCGGGAGTCTCTCGGCCATCTTGAAGTAATATAAGGATTTCAGAAGCACCAGCAATTACGTGGTTATTGGTAACAACGTACCCCTCAGGACTCATGATAACGCCAGAACCTAAGCTCGATTGCATCCGTTTCCGTTTAGGCATTTGGTTATAACCAAAAAAATCCTGGAAAAAAGGGTCATCAAAGATAGGGTGCTGACGTTCTCGAATAATCTTGGTGGTATAAATATTCACTACGGCAGGGGCCGCTTTTTTGACCGCATGACTATAAGAACTGGGTCCAGTTCTAGCCGCTGAAACAGTGACATTTTCTTGTTTTATCACGACAGGATCTGTGGAGCTGATAGGACTGTTATTACTGTTGTATACTGCTTGAGTAACCTGTGGTGTATCTTGTTCGGCAGTATTATTTATTCCAACCAGACCGGGGAATTGCTGCATCAGAATGATGGCAACCAAGACACCGCAGATTGTTGGCCATGTAAGAAAATGCACTAGTTTTTTCATAGTCATGCTTTCGTATTAATTTGCCTTTGGCTTATAAAGTGAGGCCAAGCTATTCAGGTGTTGCAACCCCCTGGGCGTAATCATTATACGGATTCACGACTTATTCTGTCATCCCATATTCTGCTAATGTAAGACATATACACTATGGTTGAACGTAAAGTCCTTATAAATACTTTAAGTGAATGGTTGCAGCCGCAGCTATTTAAAGATTACTGTCCCAACGGCTTACAAGTGGAAGGCAAGTCGCATATTAAGAAAATTGTGACTGGTGTCACTGCGAGTCAAGCCTTGGTCGATCAAGCAATTAGTTTACAAGCGGATGCGCTGCTGGTTCATCATGGATATTTTTGGCGTGGTGAGGCGGAACCGGTTGTAGGTATGAAGAAAAAGCGTTTACAAGCGTTATTGGCTAACGATATTAACTTGTTAGCTTATCACCTGCCTTTAGATGCCCACCCTGAATTAGGTAATAATGCTCAATTAGCTAAGCAATTAGGTTGGAAGGTAACTCAAGGCATGGATGCTGATATGAATACCAGCATTGGCTTGGTGGGAGAAGTGCCTGATGAGCTGACAGTAGAGGCATTTTCTCAGCAAATAACCAAAGTATTGGGACGTTCCCCCTTAGTTATCCAGTCTGGTAATCAGCCCATTAAAAGAGTCGCTTGGTGTACTGGAGCAGCGCAGGGCTTTATCGAAAAAGCAGCACAACTGGGTGTTGATGCGTATTTGTCTGGTGAAATATCAGAGCCTACGGTACACAGTGCAAGGGAGTTAGGTATTCATTATTTTGCTGCAGGCCATCACGCAACGGAACGCTACGGCATTAAAGCCTTAGGGGCTGCGCTTGCGGGCCATTTTGGTCTTGAACACGTATTTGTTGATATCGATAATCCTGTTTAATCCTGTCTTATATTGTTCTGTATTTTAGCCGCAGCTTATAGTTTGAAGACATTGGGTTGTGGCTACCCCTCCCTCAGCGACAACAGTTATCCCCAAAAAACATATTTATATGATAAAAACGTCTAAATAGCCGGCTTATTATAATTATTATTAATTTGGTATAGTAGGTTTCTAGTAACATAACCCTGCTGGACAGGGGGATAAATGAAAGCTTGGCAACGGATCTGATAATCCATGCGGTAACCTTGTGACTTTCACAAGGGAACAAACCGTGTAATAAATTTAACTGCGATTATCCGTTTTGAAGTTAACTACGTGAAGAATCGCTATGGTAGCCTGAGATGCAAGCAAATAATCTGACCCACTTAAAACAGCTTGAAGCTGAAAGTATCCATATTATCCGCGAGGTGGTCGCAGAGTTTGAAAATCCAGTCATGCTTTATTCTATTGGCAAGGATTCTTCTGTCATGTTGCATCTCGCGTTAAAGGCTTTTTACCCAAGTAAACCACCATTTCCGCTGCTTCATGTTGATACGGGGTGGAAGTTTCGTGAAATGATTAGTTTTCGTGATCAACGTGCCAACGAAGTGGGTATGGAGCTGTTAGTTCATAAAAACCCTGATGGTGAAGCTTTAGGGATTAATCCATTTATTCATGGTAGTGCCAAGCATACTGATGTTATGAAAACCCAGAGCTTAAAGCAGGCACTGAATAAGTATGGTTTTGATGCTGCATTTGGTGGTGCTAGACGAGATGAAGAAAAGTCTCGTGCCAAAGAGCGTGTTTACTCTTTCCGTGATAAAAATCACCGTTGGGACCCTAAAAATCAACGTCCTGAATTATGGAATATCTACAACGGTAAAGTGAATAAGGGCGAAAGTATTCGTGTATTTCCTTTATCAAACTGGACTGAACTCGATATCTGGCAATACATCCATTTAGAAAATATTCCCATTGTGCCACTGTATTATGCAGCAAAACGTCCTGTTGTGATGCGTGATGGTGTGGATTTAATGGTTGATGATGAGCGCTTTCCTCTCCACGATGATGAAAAGCCAGAACTGAAAATGGTCAGGTTTAGAACCCTTGGCTGTTACCCCCTGACAGGTGCTATTGAATCCTCTGCTACAACTTTGCCTGATATTATCCAGGAAATGCTTCTGACTAAAACTTCAGAGCGACAAGGTCGTGTGATTGATCATGATGGTGCAGGCTCCATGGAAAAGAAAAAGCAAGAAGGATATTTCTAAGCTATGGACAATAACTGCCGTCTTATTAGCCAAAATAGCACTAATGCAGCCACCGGTGTGGTATTAACATTTGCAGCATTAAAAGTGGGGCCTGGGTATGTCACATCAATCTGAACTGATCGCTACTGATATTAATGCTTATCTAGCACAGCATGAACAGAAAGAGCTACTACGATTTTTAACTTGTGGTAGTGTTGATGATGGGAAAAGTACTTTAATTGGCCGGCTATTGCATGACTCTAAAATGATTTATGAAGATCATTTAGAGTCAATTAAAAACGATAGTAAAAAAAGTGGTAATGCGGGTGAAAAGTTAGACTTAGCGCTGCTGGTTGATGGTTTGCAAGCTGAGCGCGAGCAGGGCATTACGATTGATGTAGCCTATCGTTACTTCTCAACAGCAAAACGAAAATTTATTATTGCGGATACCCCTGGCCATGAGCAATATACTCGTAATATGGCGACGGGAGCATCTACCTGTAATTTAGCCATTATTTTAATTGATGCGCGAAATGGCGTAAAAACACAAACCCGTCGTCATAGCTTCTTGACCTCGTTATTGGGTATCAAGCATATCATCGTGGCCATTAATAAAATGGATTTGATGGGTTTTTCAGAGGATGTTTTTACAAAAATTAAGGAAGATTATACGGCATTTGCAGCTGAATTGGGCTTTAAAGATATTCACTTTGTGCCAATCTCGGCGCTGGACGGTGATAATGTTGTAAACCTAAGTGCAAATACGCCCTGGTATCAAGGTCAGCCATTGATGTCTATTTTAGAAACAGTAGAAATCAGCGCAGATCGTAACTTTGATGATTTTCGTTTTCCCGTTCAATATGTTAACCGGCCGAACCTGGATTTTCGTGGCTTTAGTGGCACTATTACGTCAGGTGTTGTGCGAACTGGTGATGAGTTGGTGGTATTTCCTTCACAGCAGCGCAGCCGCGTAAAAGCAATAGTGACTTATGACGGCGAGTTGTCTGAAGCCTTTGCAGGGCAAGCGGTTACACTGACATTAACAGATGAAATTGATATCAGTCGTGGAGACTTACTTGTTAAGCCTGACAACCTGCCATTGGTGGCGAGTGATATACAGGCTACGGTAGTGTGGATGGCGGAGGCAGCGCTTCAGGCGGGCAAGCAGTATGATATTAAGTTTCTGACAAATAAGGCCATTGCTACGTTAACCCGTATTGAATACAAAACAGATGTTAACACCCTTAAGCAACAACAAGGGCATCAGCTACAACTCAATGAGATTGCACTGTGTCATTTTGCGTTAAACAAAGCGGTTGCTCTAGATAATTACCAGGCTAACCCAGGAACGGGAGCTTTTATTTTAATTGACCGAATGACCAATGTTACTGTTGGGGCTGGTATGGTCAAAGGTATTGGTGAACAACAGGTGAAGCCTGTTAGTCAACAAGAGCGTGCAGCACGCTTTGATCAACAGCCTCAGATTATTGAAATTACTGGCCAGGAGCGCCAGACTGCTGCTAAGCACTTAGAGCGGCGTTTATTTAATCAAGGACGTAATGTTGTGGTGCTGGATCAGGAGTCTTTACCTGATACAGAAATAGAGTCCATGATGAGTATTGCTGAGTACCTTCAGCAACAGGGGCTTATTGTATTGCTAGTCTGTGCCAGCCCACAAAACAGTTATCGTGTTGCGACCCAACAGCTTACAGTTGATGATGTTTCTCACTTAGCCAAAACAGTTGAAGAGTTAGCGCATCAACTGTAGTCAAAGTGGCTAGAGATGCTTATACCCAAAACGAAGGGTATAGAATGATCAAAAGCCCTGCTGAATCAGTACAGCAGGGCTTTTTTTGTGTCAGTAGTTGGGTTTACCTTTTAGATGAGCCATTGCGTTAAGGTAGAAAGGTAAACAGGAATTATGAGTACGCCCAGTGCGGTGCTGGTTAGTACTGCAACAGAGGCTTTTTGGGGGTGCACATTGAGTTCAACAGCAAGCGCGATGGTATTCGCAGCTAGAGGGACAACAGATATTAGCAGCATCACTTGAATCATAATGTCATCCAACCACTGATGGAAATGTTGGTCTAGTAATATCACTATAATGACACAACAGGGCCACAGTAAGTATTTACTTAGGGTGGTCAGGCCGATTAATTTCCAGTCAATATCCTTCCGTGTTACGGAAGACAACGCAAAGCCAATCATCATCATCCCCAGCATGGTATAGCTGCTTTTGAAAATGGGTAGTTGATCAGTAATGATTGAGGGCAGTTCTAATTGCGTCAGGTTTATCAGCAAGCCCGCTAAAAATGCATAAAAGAAGGGCAGCCTAATCAGTTTTTGTATGCTTTTGCGCACATCATACTGACCTCGTGCAGTGATATAAAAGCCCGCTGTATATTCAAAGAGAGTAATGCCAAGCATGGCAAAAATAACCAGCGCTACACCGGTTTCGTCAAGAATTGCCATGGCAACAGGTAGACCAAAATAGCCGGTATTACCGGTACTGCATGATAGGGCAAATAGGTGGCGTGTATTGTCTTGCCAAAACAAGCGACCAAACTTAAGCGCTATGAGCGCCATTGTCAGGCTGAAAAGGAAAAAGAAGATGGGAATGAGTGAGTACATTGGTAAGAGCTTAGCTTGAGCAATGCCACTGAACACCACAATAGGGGAGAGCAAATAAAGTAATAAAGTAGAAATTGTTTTTAGCTCGATAGTGAAACGTTTGCCCAAGGTAAAGCCAATCATCACCAAAATGAATAGGAAGCTCACTTTGGTCATTAAAAAACCAGTACTAACCATAACTATGTACTTCTAAGTAATGAGAATAGAGTAAGTCTGAAGTGATTTCAGTGATTAAACTTACTGTTGTAAAACATGGTGATTACAACGAGTTAGCATAAAATAAGCAAACGATTAAACTTAGGGCTATCATGAGTTTTTCTCATAACAGGTTGATGCATGGCACGTAAACTTCCACCACTTAATGCATTAAAAACATTTGAATCGGCAGCGCGACTTCAGAGCTTTACGCTAGCAGCGGAAGAGTTATGCGTGACACAAGGTGCAGTAAGCCGGCAAGTGAAAAAGCTGGAGGCTTATTTAGGGTTTGATTTATTTGCTCGGCAAGGTCAAAAACTAATTCTGACGGCAGCAGGTCTTCAATATCAAGCAGCGATTGCGAGTGCCTTAAATATTTTAAGTGATGCCACTCAGAGTGTCATCAGTGCTCATCGACCCAGTGAGCTGTTGACTATTAGTGTATTGCCTTCACTCAGTACACGCTGGTTGATTCCACGGTTAAACCAGTTTAAGCAACATTACCCACACTATGTCCTTAATGTCATTACCCGAGATAACCTGACAGAGTTATTTCCTCCAGGTGTTGATGTCGTTATTCGTAGTGGGCAGGGTGGCTGGCCTGGTATGCAAGCGGACGAACTCTTTATTGAAAAACTTATTCCTGTCTGTCATCAGGATATTATCAAAGAGAAAGTTAGCACTGCCGCTGATTTAATGAAGTACACCCTTTTAGAGCATACGTCGCGGGATAAAATCTGGCAGCGCTGGTTTAATGCACAACATATTGATAAACCCCAATTTCAGCGGATAGGTATGGAGCATTTTTTTATGCTTATCCAAGCTGCCTGTGAGGGGCTGGGGATTGCTCTAGTACCAGACTTTCTAGTGAAAGATGACCTTGAAAGTGGGCGACTGGTGCAACCTATCAATATTACCTATGAATCAGGTTATCGTTACTTTGTCCTTACTAAAAAGCAACAAAGTAATCCTAAAGTGGCTGACTTTATTCAGTGGTTACTTACTTGGTATAAATTCTCATAAATTAGTTAAAAGGTATCTCAAAAAATGCACTTCTTCCTAGATAACGGTGTCAGTGCTGAACGCTAATCCTTATGAGTTTTCTTATACACTCTTCGCTAGGCAATATACTGTGGCTCTCTATGCAGCTGCTTACTTTTTTTCAGAAAGTCACTATTCTTAGAAGTGCCCTAAAGACAAAATTTGTTGTATAGTTCACAAAAAATACACTAAAAAAGAAACTAGTTCACTTATATGGAATTTATGAGCTAGAATTAGGTCTCATTATGAGCAATTGAAGATAATTCTGCTGCTTAAGAGTAATCAATATTTAGATATTGATAATTCTGCTGCTTAAGAGTAATCAATATTTAGATATTGATAATTCTGCTATTATTGATTGTCGTCCCAAGTAATGCATTTAGGTGCATGAGTACCCTGAAATATATATTATAGCGTAGACTTGAGTGGTGCTACGCCAAGTTTATTGTAGGCATGCCTACAGTCTCGTATATGCCCAAACTCAGGGCAAAAATCACAACGATAATAATTAATTATATATTGGATATACTCTTTATGAATTGTCATAAAGTGGAGTGTATTCCTTTTGTTTTTAAATGGTTTTTTTAGAGAAAATAAATTTTTTAATAAATTAAAGTTATGAGCTTGTAAGGTAAAAAAACGGGGTGTTAGTTTTTAAAGTGAGGGTCCAGTCAGCTGGATTTGGGAGTTAGCTTGATTAAATTGAAAGAAGTATTTGAAAGGAACTCACGAATGAATGATAGATTAATGTATTTTGGTAGTATGCTAGTGCAGAAAGGTATCGTAAAAGTTATAACTATTATGCTGATAAGCGGTATCTTAGGTTACATATACTCACTTAATAGTGATCGTACGTTTTACCATGTTATTACCTTAAGTATTTTAGTTAGTTTGTTGGTGTCTTTTACTGAGCTAAATAGGGTTATGACGAAAGTTGCAGAAGTTTTTGTGCAGTTAAATCAGCTCATATTTGCATTAGTCTTAAGCGTTGTTGCAACACTGATAATCAGTGTTGTTGAGTATTATAGCTTGGTGAGTACGCAGATATTTATACCCCAATGTAGTCAGCCTTTTTTAGCACCTAAAATGTGGCATGATATTATTTATAGTTTTTTGCTGGCGCTGGGTTTGAATTTTATTTTGCGTATTAAAACTCATTTAGGTACAGCAACATTTTGGGGGCTTTTTCTAGGGAAGTATAGAACACCGATAAACGAGCAGCGCGTATTTATGTTTATTGATTTAGTGGGATCAACTGGCTTAACGAGAGAATTAGGTGATAAGTTAGCACAACAGTTTTTTTCTCATTTTTTTGCTGATATTGCGGGTATCGTTTCAAAATATGGTGGCTTTATGCAGCGAGTAATTGGTGATGAAGTACTGGTGACATGGCAAATGAAAAACAATGCAGATAATCAGCGTTGTATTCAGTGTGTGGAGTCACTTTGTACGTTAATGGAAGCAAGAAAAGATGAGTACCTAAAACGGTATGGTAAAGCACCTGACTTTCGTATCAGTATTCACTCTGGAGATGTTTTAGTCGCTGAGGTCGGTACGATTAAACGAGAATTAGTTTTTTTTGGTGATACGATAAATACCGCAGCAAAAATGATGACAGTAAGCAAAGAAAAGAATGCAAGAGTGATCGCTTCAGCACGTTTTATGGAAAGCATAAAACTACCCGAAATCTTTTTAAGTAGAACAGTGACGACATCAAGTCAAACGCTGCCTGTTAAATGTATAGCGCTAGAACTGAAGTGATTTTTCTAAAATTTTGAGAATAAAATATTGTAACTTTCATAATCTAAAAGGAAATAACTTTTCTAGTTGTTATTACGAGTTACTCTGGACTTTTAGTTTGCAGTGAAAATTAGTAGTGATCAAAGTTAAATTTTTTCGAATTAATGGTAAGTGCATGAGGTTACAAAAGGTTGTAGTACTTAAGTTTCTAACTGTAACATTGCTTTACTGTTTGTGATTAAACGTAGATTCGTTTTAATTTAATTTTAAATATTTGAAGTTCGTCAAATCTTTTCAATTTATTAATCATTTCAAGACGATTTTCACGTTGCATTGTGAAGGGATTGTTGTTTAATTAGCCCACGCACATTCGTCTTTTACGTATTGTACTGCGAAAAGTCCTTATCAAGGTCTCTGACGGAGTGCAACGCAAAAAGCGAAAGTAATATTCCCAAAACGAAGGGTTTTTATACCCCTAGGGCACAAGGGTGCGGCCGTCAAGCAATGAAGCCCCAGAAACTTATATAAATAAGTGACTGGGGTGGCAGTTGAATGCTCCTGCATAAACTGCATTCCCACCATCCTTGGTGGTCAAGAGCGCTGACAACAAACCCTAAAAAGGATTCGTGAAGGGGGTAACAAAAGGAATTCCTGTTGTAGCTTTCGAGAAGGGTTACAACCAAAGGATGTTAAAGAGAGTGTTTATAGGTTAAGGGGCCTATTTAAGGAACAAGCGAGTACTGCTGTTACTGACCAGTAGTAAAGGAAGACCCCCTGTAAAATTCTAATAAGATAAAGGAAAAGTGATGAAAAAAATAAGTATATGTGCAGTATTAACAGCTGTTTCTGTATCTTTTCCCATGATGGCAAGTGCTGCTGATAGCACAGTTAAGTCTGTGCAAAAACGTGGCTATGTCCAGTGTGGAGTAACGACTGGCTTGCCAGGGTTTTCTAATCCTGATGACAAAGGCAAATGGCAGGGAATTGATGTGGATGTTTGCCGTGCAGTTGCTGCTGCAGCTTTGGGTGATGCAAACAAAGTAAAATATACTCCCTTAACCGCAAAAGAACGTTTTACCGCACTTCAGTCTGGTGAAATTGATTTACTGTCTAGGGTAACTACCTGGACAATAACGCGAGATGCCTCCCTGGGACTTAACTTTACAGGGGTTACCTATTATGACGGCCAAGGATTTATGGTCAGTAAAGAGTTGGGCGTTAAAAGTGCAAAAGAGTTAGATGGTGCTTCGGTGTGTATTCAGTCTGGCACCACTACCGAATTAAATTTAGCTGACTATTTTAGACAGAATGGAATGAAGTTTGAGCCGGTTGTTTTTGATACGGCAGACCAAACTGCAAAAGGATTTGAAGCAGGACGTTGTGATGTCTTAACGAGCGACCAATCTCAACTTTATGCATTACGTATAAAACTATCTAAACCTGATAACGCAATGGTATTGCCTGAAGTGATTTCAAAAGAGCCTTTAGGGCCTGTTGTTCGGCAAGGTGACGATCAATGGTTTAACTTGGTGAAATGGACACTTTTTGCCATGGTTAATGCTGAAGAATTAGGTTTGACTTCATCGAATATTGAAAAAGAAAAGAAATCAAAGAATCCAGAAGTCCAACGCTTTATTAATGGTGAGGGTTCCAAAGCACTTGGTGTACCTGGTGACTGGGCTTATCAAATTGTTAAGCAGGTGGGTAATTATGGAGAAATCTTTGAAAGCAATGTAGGAGCAAGTTCACCGCTTAAAATTGAGCGTGGTTTGAATGCCCTTTGGACAAAAGGTGGGATTCAATACGCGCCACCTATGCGCTAAATATTCACTAATAACATAAATATCAGTAGCTGCTTTATGCTCATTAATACAAATCACTCGTTAAAGGTATAAAGTAGTTGCTGAAATAATTGTAAGCACAGGAAAAGTGCGATCAAAAAACAATAACCCTGAAGTGAATTGTCGAAAATAACAATAACCTGACCACTTACAGATACAGTGGAGATCATTGCTTATGCCGGAAAAAAAGAAGGATCTGGCTAAGGGACGTACGGCTTTTTGGAATGACCCTGAAAAGCGATCCATGCTTTATCAAATCATTATGTTAGTGATTTTGATAATATGCGGTGCTTATATTATCTCGAATACACTGCATAACCTCGACTCTAGAGGTATCAAAACAGGGTTTGACTTTTTATGGTCTGAAGCCGGATTTGGTATAAACCAGAGTCTTATTGAATATGACGAAAGTCACTCATATGGGCGTACATTTTTTGTTGGCTTGTTAAATACCATACTGGTGGCATCGTTGGGCATTCTTCTGGCTACCATACTTGGTTTTACTATTGGCGTCGCGAGGCTATCTAACAACTGGTTAATTGCAAAAATTTCTGCTGTTTATATTGAAACATTTCGTAATATCCCTCTATTGCTGCAAATTTTCTTTTGGTACTTTGCGGTACTTAGACCCTTACCTAGGCCCAAGCAAAGCATTGAATTATTTGATGTTTTCTTTTTGAATAATCGTGGGCTTGCCATGCCTGCGCCTAACATTTTGGAAGGCTTTGGTTGGGTGCTGCTTGTATTTGCATTGTCTTTGATTGCGGTTATAGGCGTAAAGCGCTGGGCTAAGAACAGGCAGGATACGACAGGTAAGGGCTTTCCTATTATTAGTGTGTCTCTTGCTATCATGCTTGGTTTACCTGCCCTGACATACCTTTTCGTTGGTAGTCCCATTGATTGGGAAGTACCTACTCTGCGTGGGTTTAACTATCGGGGTGGTATTACGGTTATCCCTGAATTACTTGCGTTATTACTGGCTTTGAGTGTGTACACTGCGGCATTTATTGCAGAAATTGTCAGGTCGGGTATTTTATCCATTAATAAAGGCCAGACGGAGGCATCATTTGCATTAGGCCTTTCACGTCCTAAAATGCTTAAATTAGTGATTATACCTCAAGCGATGCGGGTCATTATCCCACCATTAACCAGTCAGTACCTTAACTTGGTTAAAAACTCTTCTTTGGCCACAGCGATTGGTTATCCCGATTTAGTATCTGTTTTTGCGGGTACAACGTTAAACCAAACAGGTCAGGCCATAGAGGTTATTGCTATGACAATGGCTGTGTATTTGACGTTGAGTTTGCTTATTTCATTGTTTATGAATTGGTATAACAAACGAATTGCATTGGTGGAGAGGTAATAGCATGATTCATAGTGATAAAAAATTGCCTGATTTACCCCCACCACGACGTTCTGATGGGGCCTTTGGCTGGATTCGAGCGAATCTATTTTCCTCCGTTACGAATACATTATTAACGCTACTAGCAGTTTACTTACTTTATATTGGCTTAGTGCCATTGATTCAATGGGCATTTATTGATGCCAGTTGGGTTGGAGAAACTCGTGATGATTGTGCGGTCGGTGGTGCATGCTGGGTATTTATTAAGACACGTTTGAATCAATTTGTTTATGGTTTTTATCCTGAGGAGCTTTATTGGCGAGTCAATTGGGTTTTTATTCTTTTTGGTGTGTTAATTACGTTGCTTATTGCAGAAAAAACACCTTATAAAAAGTGGATCGTTATCTTTACGTTGACGGTATTTCCCATTATTACTTTTTATTTGGTTTATGGTGGTGCATTTGGCTTAGAGGTTGTTGAAACCCATAAATGGGGTGGTCTGATGTTGACCCTGATTCTTGCTGTTGTGGGAATCGTTGCAGCATTGCCGTTTGGTATTTTGTTAGCGCTTGGTCGACGCTCAACCATGCCAGTAATTAAAACGTTTTGTACGTTATTTATTGAAATTTGGCGTGGTGTACCACTAATTACCGTATTGTTTATGGCTTCTGTTATGTTGCCACTTTTTATCCCAGAAGAAATTGTTTTTGATAAGCTGGTAAGGGCATTGATTGGTATTGTGATGTTTCAATCAGCTTATATGGCAGAAGTTGTCAGAGGTGGGTTGCAAGCCATTCCCAAAGGGCAATATGAAGCTGCGAGTGCATTGGGATTATCTTACTGGAAAATGATGGGGCTCATTATTTTACCACAAGCACTTAAGTTAATGATACCTGGTATCGTTAATACGTTTATTGCCTTATTTAAAGATACCAGTTTGGTCTTGGTTATTGGCTTATTAGACTTGTTGGCTATCGTTCAAGCAGGTTTGGCTGATGCAAAGTGGGCGGGTTACTCGGTTGAAGGGTATGTGTTTGTAGGGCTGGTTTTTTGGGTGTTCTGTTTTGGAATGTCGCGTTATAGCCAGGCATTAGAAAAGAAATTAGATACTGGGCATAAATCATAATAATTAGGGAGTCGTATCATGAGTAATGAAGTACAGCAAAACCTTATGGCAATCTCTGATGAGGTTATGGTGGAAATGCGCAGTGTCAATAAATGGTATGGTGAGTTTCATGTTTTAAAGGATATTAATATAACCGTAAGGCGTGGCGAACGAATCGTATTATGTGGTCCTTCAGGGTCAGGAAAATCAACCACAATACGATGCATTAACCGGTTAGAGGAGCATCAAACCGGTGATATTATTGTTGCAGGTACACCTTTAACTAATGATCTTAAAAATATAGAGGTGATCCGGCGCGAAGTGGGTATGGTGTTTCAGCACTTTAATTTATTTCCTCATTTAACCGTTTTAGAAAACTGTTGTTTGGCACCTGTCTGGGTGAGAAAAATGCCAAAAAAAGAGGCTGAGGAAATAGCAATGAATTACTTAAAACGGGTGAAGATTCCTGATCAGGCACTTAAGTATCCTGGGCAGTTATCAGGAGGACAGCAGCAGCGGGTTGCTATTGCAAGAAGCTTATGTATGAATCCCGAAGTGATGCTGTTTGATGAGCCAACTTCAGCTTTGGACCCAGAAATGATTAAGGAAGTGCTGGATACCATGATTGAGTTGGCTGAAGATGGTATGACCATGCTCTGTGTAACTCATGAAATGGGCTTCGCGAAAACAGTTGCAAATCGGGTAGTCTTTATGGACGGGGGGCAAATTATCGAAGAAAACTGTCCACATGAATTTTTTAATAATCCTCAGTCAGAAAGAACCCAACTCTTTTTAAGTCAAATCTTACAGCACTAGTCTAGATGAACTTGGCAGCAGACTATACCCTTCGTTGTGAGTAGACAATCAAAGGGTATCTGCTGTTTAGTGTTAATGAAAAAAGAGGATGCAAGCTTTCCAAAGTTTTGTTATCTTGAAGTATATGAACAGATCAACAGAAATATCTCTATTCAAAATGATGCCCATGACTACACAACGAATGTTGTGCGGAATGGGCTGCCTGCTTTTCTGATTCTTTTTTTGGTAGTACCCATTCCTGATCAAAGTGTGTTGACTGGAGTGGGGAAAATAGCCGCCTTTTATTAAGTCTACATTTCAGTCAAGTTTAACCTTGCTATATGGAGACTTAATCATGACTAATATAATTACAACCCCCATTTTTTATGCTAATGGTGCTCCCCACCTTGGACATGCTTATAGTGGATACCTTGCGGATGTATTTAAACGTTTTCATTCGCTGACCAGTGATAATCCCTGTTGTTTGATTACTGGTACTGATGAGCATGGACAAAAAATTCTTGAGGCTGCGGAATGTAGTCAAGTAGGCATACAGCAGTTTGTTGATGATAAAGCACAAACATTTAAAGCGCTATGGCCAGAGTTAGCGGTTCAAGTTGATGTTTTTGTAAGAACCTCAGAAGAACAACACCTAAAATTAATCCAGACTATTTGGCATAAACTACTGGAAAAAGGGGATGTATATCTCGGCTATTATCAAGGGTTATATTGTCTAGGTTGTGAACAGTATTATACAGCCTATGAGCTGGAAGATAACTGTTGTCCGATTCATAAAGCGCCAGTTGAAAACAAAAGTGAAGAAACATACCTGTTCAGACTTGATGCTTACCGACAACAGTTGATTGAGCATTACTTAAATTCATCGGACTTTATTACACCAAACTATTACTGTCAGGTGATTCTAGACTACTTAAATCAAGGGCCACTAGAGGATTTATCCGTATCCCGTGTGAATATTCCATGGGGCATCAAGGTGCCTAATCACCAAGAGCACACCATTTATGTTTGGATAGATGCTCTTTTTAGTTATATCACGGCTATACAAAAAGCGGGATTTGATTTGGGTGTATTGGCGCAAACGACCCATATTATTGGTAAAGATATTTTAAAATTTCATGCTATCTATTGGCCAGCACTGTTACTTGCCGCAGACTTACCGCTACCTAAAAAACTAATTGTGCATGGTTGGTGGACGATTAATGGTCAAAAAATAGCTAAGTCTAATCCTAAGACACTGATAAGTCCTAAAGATTTAGTAGATAAGCTGACCTGTGATGGTTTACGGTATGCGTTATTTCGGCAAAAACACGTTGCCAGGGATGGTAATATTGTAATTAATGAGCTGATTGAGAGTATTAATGCTGATTTAGCAAATAATTTTGCTAATTTGGTAAAGCGAAACCACACCATTGTATTGAAATACTTTGCTGGCAATATTGATGCAAAGGTTATTAGTCAGCGTGCTTTGGCTGACGAAAGTAAACTTACTATTCAGTGTTGTGAGCAGGCCATTAATGAGATATTTAATTATTACAAGCGATTTGACTTTCATAATGTTTCTTTATTATTAAAAGATACACTAGACCATTGTAATCGTTTTTTTCACCAGCGAGCGCCATGGGAAATTAGTAAAGGAAAAGATAATATATCAGTACAAGAGACCTGCCTCGTTATTTCAAACTTGTTACGGTTAGTGGCTACTGCTGCTTATCCACTTGTGCCAACTTTGGCTAGACAGGTGCTGCAAGAACTTGGTGAGGATATAGTGACGTGTCAATGGCCGTCAGTATGTGACATTAAATCAATTACAATTAATAAAGCGCTTAGTCACTTTAAAAGGCTAGAAAAAGAACATTAGCATTGGCTTTTATTGGTATCGTAATTAGCCTACCTGGTCTAAAAAGCGTTTTTTGAAGTGGACGCCTGCTTGTTTAGCGATTTTTTCACAGGTGGCGGTATCGACCCCAGGCAGCCCTTCTATAGCGGTGATGGTAACATGTTTGATGTAGTGCGGAGAGAGTTTTATAAAGTCGAGTAATTCCTGATAAGCATTGGGGAGTTGAGGTTTACAGTGTGTGTTATATACATTCTCATTTTGGGCATTCAGTGAAATGGATATGCGGTCAACGCAGGCTGCAAGCTCGGGGAGAATATTGCGCTTATGAAGACGATTACCTAAGCCATCCGTATTTACCCGAACATTTCCACCATGGGCTTTGACATAGTGGGCTACGCTGAGCAAAGTTTTAAGATTTAATGTTGGCTCACCAAAGCCGCAAAAAACGACTTCTTTGTACTGGGCAGGGTTTTCTAATAGGGGAATAATGACTTCAGCCGTTGGACGCTTTGATAACTTTAATTGATAGTCATGGACCTGAGTAGAACCATTGTGTTTGGGGCAAAAC
Organism: Zooshikella ganghwensis; assembly: GCF_018263875.1. Lineage (NCBI taxonomy): Bacteria > Pseudomonadati > Pseudomonadota > Gammaproteobacteria > Oceanospirillales > Zooshikellaceae > Zooshikella > Zooshikella ganghwensis. The sequence goes on along the minus strand of NZ_JAEVHG010000002.1, from coordinate 389,285 downwards.
TGGCAGCGAAGTGTACAACGGTCAGTCAGATTGATATACCGACTGTTGCCTATATCGTAAACTAAGGTGTCCGCTGTCATAAGTCTGTTATCCTGAATGCATGAGAAATAGCTAAGCGTAGTGTATGAGTATTGGCCGCTATCTACCTTGATGCTTGTCAAACGCATAGCACAGTATGATAACTAGAAATAAAAGCTATTCTATTGGGGTATATACACGCATTGTATGCTTATATAAGTAAGGAGAAATGCCTCTTTCATCTTAACGTTAGATTTTAAAGACAGGGTTGCGACTTTCTCATAACATCATAAACTATGTATGAGTAATCAATATCAAATGATAATAATTAATGCTGTAAACCATAACAGTAACCTATAGGGATGTAGACATAAGGATTATGGCAACAATTACCATTGTTTCTTCAGATCAGGCTAAGCAGAGTCGATACTGGGTACATACGATTGTAGAACGATTGGCAGCTGAGCACTTCACTATAGAACAACAACAGCCTTCTTTATCGTCGGTTTCTCCGCCTCACCGTCAGGTTATTTTGGTGTGTGAGACTTCTCCTACTAATATGGCGCCAATAGGTTATCAAGAGCTTTTTAGTGAAATAAAACAGGTTAATCCTATCTTAGCGGGGTTAAGCTATGGCGTTATAGTTTTTACACCCCTCACAGTGATGGAAAGTGTTGGTCACTGTTCTACCACACTGATCGATGAGCATTTGCTTGAGTTATATGCAAAGCGCATCTTAGAGCCGTTGAAACTTAAACTTGATCAAACAGACACGGTTGACCATAAGTTGTCGGCATGGTTGAGTCGTTGGGTAGCCAATACGCAGGTTCCTCAACATATTCAGAATTACTCTTAGAGTACACAAAGGATAATCGAGCCTTTACTATGGATGGATGTTCTAGCCATAAATTTTCTCAAGTAGTTTCTATTAAACTGTTTAAAGTATATCACTATAATTTACGCCTGTTTTTGGGGTTGATACTGTGCTCATCACTAGCTTATGCCAAATATGATTTTCCGATAAAAAACCCATTCTTTGCTACGATTGCCACTTCTCCACCTGAGTTTAGACCTCAGCTTATCGATGAAAAGGAAATTTTAGAAGAGACATTTAAATTAAAAGTGTTTCCTAAACGAAAATTACCTAAAAATCTATGGGATGTAGCTGAACTACCTATTAATATTGCATGGCAAGAAAAAAAAGCACCAATAATAGTTATTATTGCTGGCACGGGAGGAAGTTATAATGAACAGAAAATGGAGTATTTAAAGAAGCTTTTCTACGGAGCAGGTTTACATGTATTACAAATATCCTCTCCAACAAACTATGACTTTATTGCGTCGGCTTCAACGAGCTTTGTGCCTGGTATTAGTCAACATGATGCAGTTGATCTGTATTACGTTATACAGCAAGCTTTTGAATATATTAAGGTTAATCATTCTATAGATGTCTCTAAAATATTTTTGACAGGATATAGTCTTGGTGCTTTAGATGCAGCATATTTAGGTGATCTTGATGCTAGAAAAAAACGTATTAACTTTTCTAAAATATTATTGCTCAACCCTCCAGTCAATCTTTACACGTCTATCACTAACTTAGATAAAATGATTCATGCTAAGATCCCTGGCATTGAATCAGCTGAGCAGTTTTTTAATCATATTTTTAATAAATTAGCTAAATTTTTTGCTGAGTATGGTCGTATTAATGTTGATGATGCTTTGCTTTTTGACTTACAAGGCTCTGGTCATGCAATGACTCGAGAAGAGATGGCTGCACTTATTGGTATTGTTTTTCGTTTTGCTGTTGCTGACATGAATTTTACATCAAATCAGCTTGGTAAAACTGGTATATATTTGCCGGTTAGTCAGCGGGTAACGGTAAGTACATCATTGACCCGTTACCTGCGGCGAGTACTTATTTGTGACTTTGAGTGTTATGTTCAACAACGGGTTTACCCTTATTGGAAGCAGGAAAACCCCACTAAAACATTGAATGACTTAATGAACAATGTCAGTTTATACCGTATTCAGTCTTTCTTGAGAAAAGCGGATTATATTGGCGTTATGACAAATGCGGATGACTTTATTTTGGGTGAGGGCGATCTGCAATTTATTAAGGATACTTTTCAAGCCGGTCGTTACACCATATACCCTTATGGTGGTCACTGTGGAAACTTAAATTACAAACAAAATGCTAGGGATATACTCGCATTTTTTGAATTAGCGTTAAGTAGGTAGGAAAACAGCTCATTATGAAATATTTTCTTTCTATCGTGTTATGCTTATGGGCGTTTTCGAGCTATGGTGATAAACAACTCCCGGAGCCAGCTAAAGATGGCTTTAAACACCCTTTGAAAACGATTGATTATACACAGAAAGCAGATCGTTTAACACCGACCCCCGATAGTTTAAACTTTCTTATTGTGTATGACCCTTTGGAAGGCATTAATCGACGAATCTATAAGTTTAACTATCTTTTTGATGAGTATGTTTTTTTACCCGTTGTTTCAGGTTATAAAACCGTAACTCCTGAGTTTATGAGAGCAGGAGTTTCAAATTTTTTTTCGAATATTGGTGAAGTACCCACTATTGTCAACTCATTGTTACAATTGCAAATAAAAAATACGACGAAAAGCTTCGGACGTTTGTTGATAAATACAACCTTAGGTATTTTTGGCTTGTTTGATCCTGCATCTGCAATGGGATTGACCGCATTTAAAGAGGACTTTGGTCAAACATTAGCATACTGGGGAGTGGGTGAAGGCCCTTACCTTGTTTTGCCTTTTTTAGGTCCCAGTAACTTGAGAGATTCGACTGGAATCTTTGTGGATATTGTTACAGAAAAAGAAATTAATTTTTTAAATGTTGCTAGTGTTAGAAAAGATCATAATGAACTTTTCGCTTTACAAGCTATCAACCAACGTTATGTAACACCCTTTCGTTATGGAGATTTGGGGTCACCATTTGAATATGATTTAGTCCGCTATTTATATACTGAAGCAAGAAAGTTAAAAGTTGAAATAAAAGAAAATGTGAATCAGGAAGTTATAAGTGAGTAGTTGAGTAGTAACCAGGGGGATCATGTATTAAAGCAATTTCTATAAAAGCCATTTTCCTATAGCTAAAGCACTGTGATACAACAATTGGATAAATCCCGTTGAACACGCCGTGAATCGATCCTTGGAGGCTTGGTTGCCGCATCCTTGCGGCAAACAGTTCAACTTGAGTTATCCAACCGTTGCTTACTAATAACATATATCGAAGTACAATTGGTGTTTGTTTAATATATACCCGTCACGAATGATTTCTCGGTTTTGTTATCTTCACTCCTCACCCGCAATCACCTATTAATATAGGCTCATGGGGCTTCGTCACTCGATGGCCGCACCTAAAAACCATTCGTATTGGGTATGGCGTACGTGAAAATAGAGCAAGAAGGTTGTTTGCAGTGCTTAAATTTGTTTATGAAACAGGTAATTAGCCATTATTTATTTTTCGTGTAAATACCCAATTATCATTAGTTGAGAGCTGTTCGTTAAACTGGTAGCCTGCCTCGTTAAACTGTTTGATGTCGGCAGGATGAGTAATTTTGTTTTGAATAATATAACGCGCCATCATGCCCCTTGCTTTTTTGGCATACATACTGATTATTTTATAGGTACCATTTTTATAGTCCTTGAAGCTAGGGGTGATAATATCAGCATTGAGCGATTTTTTATCAATTGCTGAGAAATATTCGTTTGAAGCCAGGTTGATGAGAATATTATCACCCTGTTGATCGAGTTGTTGGCGAACATGTGTGGTTATAGTACTTTGCCAAAAGTCATACAGTGATTTTCCTTTTGGGTTAAGCAGTTTTGTGCCCATTTCCAATCGATAGGGCTGGATGAGGGTTAAAGGTTGAAGTAAACCATATAGACCAGAAAGAATACCTAGGTGGGTATTAGCAAACTGGAGGTCTTCCTGACTGAATGCATCGATATCAAGTCCTGTGTAAACGTCGCCCTTGAAGGCATAAATCGCTGGACGACTATTCTCTTTAGTATGCTTTGCTTGCCAGCTAGCGTAACGAGCGACGTTTAAACTCGCTAATTTATCGCTAAGCTTCATCAGTTGACTAATATCGGAAACGGAGAACTGGCGGAGTATCTCAATAAGTTGTGCAGCTTGCTGTGTATATTGTGGCTGTAAAACTGCAAGGTTGCTAAGAATTGGGCTGGCAAAGTCAAGGGTTTTTGCCGGAGAAATAAGCATTAACATTGTGTGTTCTCATCCAAAGCTGGGTTTCTATACTTCTCTTACAGAGTATTTATTGGTCTTATAGTGAACTATACCGAGTGAATGTCAGAGAAGTAAAGGTGAGAACAGTTGTTAAGAAAAAAGGGCCTCACGTTAAGTAAAGGCCCTATACTGACGGAGTAGGTATTACAAGTGAGAAACCCTAACTATTAAAGGGATCTCTGGTCAGGCATATAAGGTTGATTATAAGTGGATATCACCTTTTTTGTTGATGCCATGACCGAATGCTTCAAGGTCTACAACATAGTGCAGCACTTTTTTGTCAAAATCTACTGAGAGCATTAATTTTGCTGTTGCAAAGCCAACACTGCCACCAAGTTGAGCTTCAGGATGCTGAGGATCAATTTGTACATGACCAACATTAACACCTAGTAACGTTGCATTTGCGACTAAAGAGAGTTTTGACAGGTTCAGGCTATATGACAGGGAAAGTGGTCCCCAGTTTATTTGTCCATGAGTATTCTGTAAAAGCTCTTTGTCAAAGTTATAAGGAGCTGCATTCGTTGCCATATCATTATCCTCGGTAAGGAAGTCTATTGGTTTTGAATACCATTGATTAAAGTCGCTAGTAGAATGGTTGCGTGACAGCTGGTCACCTTAGCTGACTTGCATACCCAAATGAAAAATCAGGTAGTTAATCAGAGATGGTATAACTTATAAATGCATGGACCTGGGTAAGGTTATGCATTGGTTATGGATAATAGAGGATGTTCTTGTACTTGTGATGAAGGATATATGTAGGATGGATGGAGTAATCATGATACTAACATTATAGTGTTAGTATCATGATGATATTTAATTTTTAACTAACGATGACAGTGTTTCACTCACAAGATAAAGTAATCATTTTTTTACTCTTAATTATTTGGGGAGTGTTATTTTTAATTGAGGTTGATTAGTTTAGTGAATTCTAACTGCTGCCCTAATGACAGACGTAAATTCAATCAAATAGAGAACATTCTAAATTATATACCCACAACGAAGGGTTTTATGTGGGACTAGTCTTAACAGACCAGTTTAGCTCCACTTAAAAATTCTTCGCTTTGGGACTCTTCAAATGCTACTGTGGAGATCGATACTTGCAGCCGAAGAATTTAAGGGCAAATTTAAGACTTTATTCTGGACTGATTTTATTTGCATTTGTGTTGATGCACTTAGTTAATCACAGCATGGGGTTGTTTGACATTCATTGGCAAAATGCTGCCCGAAAATGGTTACTGGCACCTTGGAATACCCCGGTTGGCCAAATGCTTATGTTAGTAGCCGTTTTAACCCACTTGGTAAATGCTATATGGGTTTTAGCCCGAAGAAATATGCTGGGTATTGCAGGGTGGGAGTGGCGGCAGATTGTTTCAGGCTTGTTGATACCGCTCATGTTGGTACAGCATGTATTGGCGACAGATGTTTTAGTCGATAGATTTGCCGTAGACCATGACTATTATTCTATTCAACTGATTTACTGGTATTTAGCGCCAGATAAAGGCCTTTGGCAGGCAGTGACTTTACTGCTTGTTTGGTATCATGGTTGTTTGGGTATTCATTATTGGTTACGAGTTAATCGTTGGTATCAAGGTCAACAAAGTTACTGGCTTGGGGTTGCAGTATTAATACCTGTTTTAGCACTTGCTGGGTTTATAGCAAGCGGACGTCAGTTAGTGAGAATGCTCGATGAAACGCTTATTGCAACAATAAAAGCTCAAGCAAACTTAACGGGTGACTATTTTACTGTGGTTGAAAACTATACTTCTTATGCTTGGATAGTTTATGCGTTTATTTTGCTATTACCGCTAATAGTGCGAGGGCTAAATTACTTTTGGTTACGGCAGCAAACGGTCGGTCAGTTATGTTTAGCCAATGGCCAAAACATACGTCTTTTTCGAAATACCTCACTATTAGATACCTTTAGACAGCATGGTATTCCTCATGCTGCTATTTGTGGCGGTAGAGGAAGGTGCACTACTTGTCGGGTATTAATTACTGCTGGTGAAGCTGCTTTAGCACCACCTAATGCAGTTGAAAAGCAGGCTTTGGATAAAATCAATGCACCAGCACATACTCGTTTGGCATGTCAGTTATATCCAACAGGTACCATTTCAGTCCAGCCGCTTTTATCTCCTGATGTAAGGGCTTCCGCAAGTAAACGGCCGGGTGGGCTGGATGGGCATGAACGAGAAGTCGCAATACTCTTTTTAGATCTTCGAGATTCAACGCGTTTAGGAGAGCAACGTTTACCCTATGATGTGCTGTTTATTTTGAACCAGTTTTTTGCGGAAATGACTGCTGCATTGCATGAAACTGAAGGGCATTATGCTCAATTTGCTGGTGATGGTTTGATGGCATTGTATGGTTTAACTGAAGAGAAACACATGCGTATTTGCCGGCAAGCCTTAAAAGGTGTGGCGTTAATGCAGGAAAAATTGAAGCGTCTTAATGGGGTACTGTCTTCTGAGTTGCTAGCACCCTTGTCATGTGGCATAGGCTTACATTTTGGACGGGTAATTGTGGGTACTATGGGACCACCTGCGGCACAAATTATCAGCGCAATTGGTGATGATGTGAATATTGCCGCGAGACTGGAACAGCAAAGTAAGGTGGCAGGATACCCTATTATTATTTCCTGTGCATTTTTATCAATTTTGGAGATCGATACCCATGAGTGGGCAAGCTATACCATGCAGCTAAAGGGTAAAACTCAAGAAATTACTTTTTATGGTTTTTATGAAATTCCTGAAAGTTGGTTGCTTGGTAATTAATGTTTGATGAGTACATTGATCTCATTGTCAGCGAATAATTAGTAGTCATGATTGTAGAACTGTTAAAAATACTTCATAAAATAATCATGAATTTTCGCTAAAAACGTGTTGCAGTTAGTTAACGAGCTGCTAACCTCTTAGTTGAGTTGATTTACAGTTTTTAAGCTCTTTTCCAAAGTATACCCATAATGAATCATTTTTAGGTGTCAAAATAAAGTGGTATATACTCACAGCGAAGGGTTATTTAGGCGAGGCCACCGAGCGATGAAGCTCCAGGAGTTTAGATAAACTAAATGACTGGGGTGAAGAGCGATGGTAACAAAGCCTAAAAATCATTCGCGAAGAGTATAGGTAAACTAGACTTTAAGTTTTTTTTAGATAATTTATTTTAATTCTGCGTGTAGGAAATTACATAGAGAAATTCTGTTTACCTGTTTAGGTAAAAGATAGCCAAACTTATTTCAAAGGGAGATTGGTAAGTTATGTCCACAGAAATTAAAAACTATCATGTTTTATTTTATGGTGGCCCAGAAGGCTATCAAACAAACCGTGCCCAAATAGCATTGTATGGCTCAGATGGTAAAACAAAAGGGTATGTTCGCTTTAACGATCCAGGAATGCAATACGAAAATGACTATGAAAGTAGTGGCATCATTCGGATGCACTTACCATCAGCTATGTTTGAAAATGTAATTGATGTATTACGTAACGAGAAGCCTGTTTATCTTTACTTTGCTCAAGGTAGAGGTTTCTTGTCTACTTCGAAAGAGCCTATTGGTGAAGGCGAATAGCGACATTACTATTTCCCTCCTTAACGAGGGACTTTGAGTTTATCTTCCCTGATGTACATTACCCTTGCCTTTAGCAGGTCAGTGACTGGCCTGCTTTTTTGCGTTTGGTGTAAAAATTTATTATGATGCTGCCCCAAGTTCGCAGCTTGCAGCATATGCATCGCAGCGAATAACTTGTGGGATCAATTGTTTTAAAATGGAAACCAGGAAGATAAACTATTATGGCAACTTCAACAAAACCTAAGCGTCGAGCTCTGGGTAAACAGTTAGTGATGCAGCGACAGTTCCGCAGCCAGACAGAAAAGCCGAAAAAAGGTAAAGGCTCATACAGTCGCAAAGCCTTTAAAAAAGCCTCCAAGTATTCATGCTCGGAGGCTTTTTTTATGGTACACCTTAAACGCGCTATTCACGTTAAAACTGCTTGATCCTTCCGTATATCCTCTTTTCATTAAGCGCCTTCTGCAGTTATTGACTCCCGCTCAAATTCCTACATCATATCATTCAAATAGTGTTAACAGGCCCTAGTATTGGATGCAATGAGCGATGATCTCACTTAAAGACTTATTGGCAGACATCAGACAGTGTGATATCTGCAAGGAGCACTTGCCGCTGGGAGCTAACCCCGTGTTGCGTGCAACCGAAACTGCAAAGATTTTAATTGTGGGACAAGCTCCTGGAACGCGTGTTCATGCTACCGGTATTCCGTGGAATGATCCTAGTGGCGATCGGTTGCGTATGTGGCTGGATTTGGACCGTGAACAGTTTTACGATGAAAGTAACATCGCCATTATACCTGTTGGTTTATGTTATCCGGGAAAAGGTAAAAGTGGTGATCTTCCTCCTCGTCCTGAATGTGCTCCTAAGTGGCATCCCTTACTCCGTCCCTTAATGCCCAATATTCAGTTTACTTTATTAGTAGGGCAATATGCGCAGCAATACTACTTGCAAGATCAGCATAGAACACTAACAGCTCGTGTTAGTCATTGGCAGCAATGCTTACCTGACTACTTGCCACTCCCTCACCCATCCCCTCGAAATACGTTATGGTTAAGAAAAAATCCATGGTTTGAGGCTGATGTTGTGCCTTTTCTTCAATCCCATATACGTAAAATATTATTATAAAATGACTGGCCCTGCTGCTCAGGGCTGTCACCTATAAATTTGCCTTAAAACCACTCTTTAATAAGCATTTTTGCCCAAAGTTTGGGTCGCACTTGTCGAACACGCGGCAAATCCCTCTCCTTGGAGTCTTGTTTTTATGGACTTAACTGGCACAAAGGTAGTGCTGTCGCTTATCCACGTGCTGGTAGTGGTCAATAAAATACTGTATATCCTGTTCAGGAATAATGTTTGCGTGTCGAATAAAACGTTGTAAGTCATGATTACAGTGTTTTTTTGTATTGAATACGCGTTTGGTTTTTTCTAAATCTATTAAGTAGATTTGAAAAGATGCGGGATTTTCAGCATTAGTGACAAAAATATGTTTTGGATAAAGACAGTTATGAACTAAATGATGGTTGTGAAAGTTCCGTAAGCATATTGCCAGAGAGCTAAGTAATTTTTCACGAGTTGTTAATGTTGCTTTTGAGTAACGTTGATACCAGTTTTCTAAACTGCAGTAGCCATCGAGTGCTTTGGTGATTAATACCGCTTGTTTTTTGCCATGGTGAGTGCGTTCTGCGTAGAGGAGGGGTTGAGGGGCACCAATACCAAGATGATAAAGTCGTTTTAAGTTATTAAATTCGCGGTAAAAAGTAGGAATGCCAGTAATAGGATGTTGAATGCTAAAGGTATTATGATTTTCTTGGCGTTTTATAAATATGTTGATGTGATTACCGGAAGCCGTATGTAACTGATGTTCACTGACACCACTCCAACCATTTCGTCGTTGATTGGGTGGTTCAAACCATGGGAGTTTAGCCTCCCATACCTGCTCAAAACTACTCAGTTGATTTTGCTTTAACAGCTCCGCAACTGCTTGTGAGGCAACAATAAAGTGACTTAAACGGCTTAAGTGATTCATACAGCTTTGCTACCACTTTTTATTTATTATTGTCACCGTATGGTAATGACATTGCCCCAAAAGGGAAATGTCATAGCTTTTATGTAGTTCTCACTTTCAAAAATAAAATGTAAAGCCCTCCATTTCTGAGTACAACTTTACTGTTGGGATAGCTGCTGTATGAGCTTGTGCTGAATATGTGAAAATTTCGATAAGTTTTTGAAATACTCATCGAAAAACATTTTTAAGTGACTGGGTGAAAAACCCGAGGCGTGACGCAAGAAACAATCTAAATCTTTATAGCGGCCTTGGGCAGAAATCGGGGTATAACGGACTTTTTCTAAGTCAATTAGACGCATATCAAATGTATTTTTTTCATCAGATTTAATGAAAACATGATTAGGGTATAAGCAGTAGTGTGCGAGTTTATGGTGATGAAGCTGTTTAATAATGGCTGCAAGCCGCTTAAAAGCTGTAGCTAGCTGATGTTCATCTGGTTTGCTTTTGTACCACTCGCCAAAACTTTGATAATTCTCAAGGGCTTTAGAAATTAAAATAGCTTGATGGTTGTTTTTTTCTTTTCGTTCCTGGTAATACACAACATCTAAAGTAGGGACATTGAGTGCCTGAAGCTTCAGAATGCTAATCAATTCGCGACGATAGGTTGGCTCGCCAGAAAACGGGTGACGTAAACTACGCGTATTGTGATTTTCTTGTCGCTTAATAAAGTAGCGGTGAGGATGCCCATTTGAGTCTGTTAATGTGTACTCAATGACACCACTCCAACCATTACGTCGGTGGTTGGGAGCTTCAAACCAAGGTGTGGTTAAGTCCCAAAAGTCATTAAAGTGGATAAGTTGTTGTTGCTTTGCAAGTGTGGCAAAAGAGGGACATAGATACTGCATATCAGTCCTTAATCTTGCTGGTGTGGGCTAGAAAGCATGGGATGCTGCCAACGCCAGTTAATAAGTGGCAGGTGTTTAAAGCCAGGGATGAGTAATCCATAACAAAGGATACCAGAAGTATCAGCCAGCAGGTCTAGCCAGGAGGCGGAGCGGTAAGGGATAAAATACTGCACAGCTTCGATAAATACACCATAACCTAGTAAGCCAAGCCATTTCTGATAATTAAATGTGCTTGTGGGCCAGGCGGCATCGACTAAATAGGCTAACACTAAAAAAGCAAATCCGTGCTTAAGTTTATCGCTGGTATGTATGAGGGGATCAACGACTGCTGGGCTGAAAGCAAGTATTGAAATTGCAATTAAACAAATGCTCAATGCCAGCCGTGCTAGCAATACATAGTTATTTTGTAAGAATTTAGTAATCATTTGCATAACATATTGATAATCATATTTTTTATCGAAGTTTAGATGGCTTGCGTTGAGATTGCTGTGACCGATAGCGCGCTATTAATTGCCAAGGGTTTTGTAGGATTATTGATTCACCAGGCTGCAGCTTTCCTATATGCCAAGGGCCTATTTGTGCACGGATTAATCTTAAGGTTGGATAACCAACAGCGGCTGTCATACGCCGGACTTGCCGATTGCGTCCCTCAATGATTGTTATTGCTAACCACTGGGTGGGGATTGATTTACGCTCTCTAATGGGAGGCTCTCGTTGCCAAAGTGCTGTAGGAGGGGGGATGAGTTCAACAGTGCTCGGCAATGTTAATCCATCATTGAGCATGACGCCATCGCGTAATTGCTGTAAGGCATGACTACTGGGGATGCCCTCTACTTGTACCCAGTAAGTTTTCGGTAATTTGTGCTTAGGGTGAGCAATAGTGTGTTGTAGCCGGCCATTATTGGTTAAAAGCAATAAGCCTTCGCTGTCACGGTCTAAACGTCCTGCAGCGTAAATGTTTTGAATGGATAAATAGTCAGCGAGTGTTTGCCGTTGTTCACCATCAGTAAATTGTGACAGTACTTGGTAAGGTTTATTAAATAAAACCACCATCACGTTTGGGTCATGCTGGTTGACATCTGTGCGATGAGTTTTCTGTTTATGCGTTGACTTCTTAAAGGGCATAGCTATGTCTTAACCCTTAAACATGGTGCCCTTGAGATCATAACGAGTGGCTTAATAGTCAGACTAAGGTGAGTGATATTTGGGGCTGTTAACACTATTTGGGTAGTCTCTACTGAAAACATTATTTGATGGACAACGAGTATAACATGGTCACTCTGGCTTGAGTATGTGGTGATAGTTCTATGACTATGAGGTATGGGAAGCAGTAGATATTGGCACTTAAGTATAAAAACTGGAGGGGGGGTAATCTACAGCAATAACTAAGTGTTACTTTGTGAGCTGATCATAACTTAGTCAGTATTTGTACGGATTGTAGTCAATAAGGCTATTGACCAAAATGAATCAAGATAAGCTGCACCAAGCCTTATCTTATCATGTTCGTTCTTGTCTCGCCTGGCTGTTAAACAACCAGGCTTTTTTTATGGGTATTTTTTTAAAGATAGATAGCTGTTATAAAAGAACTGGTTTTAGCTGTAGTAATCATCTTTAACTGTTTGTTAACCACTCCCTGCCCTTAGTATCCACCAAAGCTATCAACGACTACTGCCTTGATTATATAAGCAATAACTCCCAGGCAGAGCGCTCCAAATAATACGAAAGAGCCTAACTTTCCTGCTTTAGTTTTTCTGGCCAAATCAAAGACAATAAAAAACATAAAAATAATAAGTACAGCGATGAGGCCTTGCATGAAAAGTGCTTCGTATTCTTCCCAGGTCATGGCGATACTCCAGAGAAAACAGCAAAAAAATAGCGCTATAGTGTATCGCAAAAGCAGGTTATTGATAATCGTTTGTCTTAAGCTATTCAACAGCTTTTCAAACGTGACTGTTTTTGTCACTTGTTGACCTGGTTAATGACAAAAAAAGTAACTAAATCAGCCACTATAGTGATATAGATCGCATTTTATTTTTGAATTTGTGATGAGGTTAACGTTAATTTGGGGCGTTAATTTGGCACATTAACTGCTCATAGTGCAGTGTTGTATTTTATGCCTCGTGTTGAGGTATATCGTTCCCGTAACGCTTCCTTAATTGGCATGTAATGCTTAAGTGCTCTTGGGGAAGCAACTAAAGAGAGTGGTTTTGCAGCGTGTTGAGTAAGATATGCTAAGTTCGATACCTCTAACATTAATCCTGTGTTTGTACACAAGTGGTTAATAACAGGGACAGCTTTAATAGCTTCTTGTGAGGTAAAAGCATATGGCGTTTGCGGGAACTTTTTACAAGCCTGAGGGAAAAGTTATGTCGTTTTACACTACAAACGAAACATTTCAGTCTGCCATGTCGTTAGTGCTTGGTCATGTCTCAGATCAAAACCAGATTAATGCTTTACCCTTGCTCAAATTATTGTTTTGTGTGTACTTGCCTGATGCTGCAAAGCTAATCACCAACTATCAGTTAAAATGTAGTGATGAAAGTATTTTAGAAAGCAGTAATTTATCCAGTCAGAAAAAGGTAATTGTTCAGCCCGATAAGTCAGCATTACATCATACTTTTTATAATATTCCCCAAGAGGCTATTCGATATACGGGTATTGAGGTCCATTGTTGCCAGAAAAGTCAGGAGTTTCCTCATGGACTTGCATTTCGTCAGCCTACTTCTTCGAATGCAATGCTTTCAGTGAAGGAAGGGATTAGTGAACTATTACGTCTGGCGTTACATACTAAGCCAGTGTTGCCTGTGATTGTTGCGGGTAAAAGTATTACTGGAGGGAAGGCTATTCGCATTTATCGATTGGAGTTATCTGCCATTCAGCATTTAAGTAAAATGGTCAATAGTGGTATTCAGCAGGTCATCACTGATAAGCTACAACGTGTGTTTCAAAAGAAAGTGGCTTAGATTTAAAAAATACGAAACTCGTTGTCAGTCCTCTACAACGAGTTTATATGTTTTTAGTTAAAGATGAATCATCTTGCACAACTCATTATTCTTCAGCCGTACTGACGCCTAAGTGGCTAATATCATCATTACGCGAGAGGTTCCTAATTTCTTTAATTAAAGGAGAGGTCAGTTTAGCTTTAGTGAGCGTAGCAAGGAGCTCATCATAAAAATCAAGCTGCTGAAGGTACAGGGGATGTTGCTCTATATATTGCTGTAGCTCTGTGCCTTTAAGTTCAGTAGCTTCGCTGTACTTTAGAAATTGTCCAATCGTTTTTAATGCAAGCTGTGCTATACCATCAACTTCTTCCGTGCTAGGTGATAATGCGCAGTGCATCGCCATACTTAAACTCAGTATTGCATCAGTGGCTGGATGTACTCCATACATATCAAATGCTTCACGATCCGGAATGTGCTGCTCTACTTGTGGTAACCATTTTTCTAAGGCTGCTTGATTTTGTTGGCCTGAAGCAAAGTCCCAAAGCAGATTTAATGCTTGTCGAAAAAGCTGTGTGTCACCGCTTTGGGTTAACTCTAAAAACAGCTGATAGTTTGGCATACTCCGAGTAATGATGGCGGCTGCAAAACATATTTGCTGAGGGTGGGTTAATGGATTTAGTTGGCTAAGAAATGACGGGGTTTTCATGAGTGCGGTATCAATTAAAATTTTCTGACAGTTGTCGTATTGATTGCTTTATGCCTTGATATTTAAGTTAGGCACGGGACATAAATTTTCCAGTACTGGTATTCACTTTTACTTTTTCACCTGTAGTTATGTATTCAGGTACTTGTATTTCTAACCCCGATGATAATGTGGCTGGCTTTGTTCTACCTGTAGCTGTGGCGCCTTTGATGCCTGGACTGGTGTCAGTAATCGTTAGTACCACTGTTGTGGGTAGCTCAATGGCTATAGCTTGATTATTAACCAGTAATAGCGTGATTTCCTGATTTTCTTCTGGCAAGTAATACACTTGCTGTCCAATATCAGCTGCTGCCAGGCTATATTGCTCATAGTTTTCAGTATCCATGAAGGTTAGCAGGTTATCCTCCCGAAACAATAAAGTACACTGTCGGCGCTGGAAGTCTGCATCGTCAAGCCAGTCATCACCAGTATAGGTTTTTTCCAGCTTCTGCTGCGATGGAATCAGTGTAAACCGGACTTTATACAATGTCTGAGCACCCCGAGATGAAGGCGACTTTACCTCAATATCTCGAACTAAGCCCAGCGAATTGTTTATGTTGATAACATGACCTTTCGCTAAATCACTTGCTTTTGGCATCTAAGGAAGTCTCCCATTATTGTAAAAACGTCTGCCGAGATGACTCAGTGTCATCGGGGGTGTCTAAATGTATATGCTTTATTCGGTGACCCAGCAGTTGTACGGAGCCTTTGTAGCGGTGTTCACCTGTTTGTGTAAACTCAAAGCGATAATACCGGAGTAAAGTGATTGAGCCTTGTTGGTTGCGTGAGAGCCGCGTTTTGATATTAGCAACAGTGTCATCCAGTAGTTGTAGTTGTAAATCATCACATGCCCGTTTGCCCGCGGCCCGGGCAATATCTTTGCATTGAATGCCATCAAGCCAAAGCCAGGTTACGGCAATACAGGTACAAATAAAAAGTCCTTCAAGCATAGTCTTAGTGGTACTTACATAGTTTAGGTGGTACTAACATAGTTTAAGTGTTACTTGGTGGTTAGAAACGAAGAGTATAACGTAACTCGTAGGTAGGCATGCTATGTTGAAACACAGAAATTGTATATTGGCCAGTGGCTGGAAGAAATAACAATCTTTCTATCAAAATGTGATGGCTAAATAGGGTGAGTTGTTTGACAGGGTTGTCTAAAACAAGTGAGACTGATAATAAAAACGCCAGAGGACATGCGGAATGATAAAACTATATCGCTTTGGACCCGGCCTGGGGTTACCTGAGTTAAGTCCTTTTTGTATGAAAGTAGAAACATTCATGCGCATGTTTGATATACAGCACAAATCTCAATTTATTCGTAACCCTCAGGCTGGACCAAATGGAAAGCTACCTTTTATTAAAGCAGAAGATTTATTAATAGCTGACTCTTTTTTGATTATTGACTACTTAGTTGAACGCTTTTCATTGGATATAAAACAGGGGTTGTCTGCCAAAGCATTAGCATCGGGATACATGATGTGTCGCATGCTGGAAGAGCATTTTTATTGGATAATGATGTATAGCCGCTGGGTGGACAAGACAAACTGGCCTGTTATTAAAAGCTTATTAATGGAGAATATGCCCCCCGGGGTCGGGAGCTTTATTTCACTGATGACTCGAGGGCATGTGAAACGACAGTTATTAGCCCAAGGTTTAGGTCGCCATAAACCTGAAATTATTTACCAGCTTGGTTGTCGAGATTTATCAACCGTTGCCGATTTATTGTCTGGCTCACCATTCCTGTTGGGAGAAGAACCCTCAGTCTATGATGCTACTGCTCATGCCTTTTTGGCTGGAACGTTATGCACTACTTTCCCCTCACCTTTGCAACAACATGCTCAATCATTACCAATACTGACTGAGTACTGTGAGCGAATGAATCAGCGCTACTATCCAGAAGGGGAATAATGCAGTGAATAAGCCTGAGGGCAACTAACAGGCTTCACTCTCAACAGAGAAAACGACAGCTAGTGTGTGAACTGCTTGCATTGAGTGTCAAATACTGATTATGCTAGTGTTTTTGGAGGTGACTTTAAGAATCACGGCTTATAGCGTATTTCTTGCTGTGATTTTATAAATCACATTCATCCTTTTCAGTTTTATTAGCTACACTGGATAGTAGTGATTCTGGCATATTTAAATGCCAGTCAATAAAAATAATACACAACACTTGAAAACGGGATTCATCAGTTGTGAAACGAAGAGTCTTTCTTGAAGGGGTATTAGCAGGCTCAACGGTAACCGTATCCTGTGCGTTTATGTGGGGGCAGTTAGCAAAGCAGGTTCAGCATCGAGTGACTGTGCCTGGTGAACAGCCTATTGTCCTAACCGACCTGGAAGATATCCCGCAAACGATAATCGAGACAGTAACTACCCAGCCTGCAGTGGCTGACAATGCCTTGTTGGTGCCAGGGGGCAAAAGCCATGAGTATTTTGCTATTGATACCTTGACGCCAAGTCAGTCTGTACTTCCTGAGCCGCTAGCCTATGAGCAGCCACCGTTATCTCATGTTCAGAGCTCTCAGGCTGAACCTCCCTTTAACTTTGCCCAGAGTTACCAAACTAAAATAGATAATTTTGATACGTACCATGAAGGTGATGTAGTACTTTCTGAGCAAAAGTTTGAGCTGTTAAAAGCTACACTAGCGACTCTCACAGAGGCTCAACGTATTGTTGGGCACGGTAATTTTAATATTATTAATTTAGATACTATGCTGAAAACCTATTCTCGGTATTCAAAGCGTGGTGATTTTCCAAAAGATCAACTTGCGTTTATTGAGGAATTATTTTCTGCAGAAGCAAAAGAATATGGCTTTTTTGGTGAAAAAATAATCACCCAGCTCTCTGCAGTAGTGCCAGAAAAAGACATCAATAAAATTCCTGGAACAGGGCACTTTCTATTTCAAGGCGAAGCTTTAAAACTCTACGAAAAAGTGCGTTCAGAAGTGGGTGATTCACTCATTCTCACTTCTGGTATTCGGGGTGTAATGAAACAGCTACATTTATTTATGGCGAAGGCTGTACATGCCAAAGGCAACCTGTCTCAGGCGTCTCGCTCTTTGGCTCCACCAGGCCACTCCTACCATGCTATCGGTGATTTTGATGTGGGCTGTAAAGGCTTAGGCAAGCGAAATTTTACCAAAGACTTTGCAGAGACGGATGAGTTTAAAAAGTTGCAGGATCTTGGTTATGTGAATATACGTTATACGTTGGATAATCAGTTTGGTGTTCGTTACGAACCGTGGCATATCAAAGTGGTTTAAGTCGCTTATAACCTTTGTTGTGGGTATATGGTTTCCCTGAAAATAAGCTAAGGAAGGTCTTTTTCAGTAAAAGGCAGGGGTGGACGAGGATACTGGGGGGCTAATTGAGAGAGTGAATGATGAAGGATGCTGATAATTAGCCAGTCTCGAAACCAGGGGTGGTTAGCAGGCACAATATACCACGGGCTTGCCAAGCAATGGGTGAGCATAATTATGCGCTGACAGCCCTGGATGGCAAGCTCCCAGTTTTTTTGAATAACGTAGTCTTGTTGATTGATCATCCAATGTTTATCAGGGTCTCGAATACGTTGAACAAGGCGGCGTCGATGTTCTTGTTTACTGATATGTAAGTAAAACTTTATCACTAGAGTATGGCTATCACTCAGTAGCTGTTCAAAGTTGTTGATATGGTGGGCCTGTTTAAGTAGTTGTGCATTGTCTGGAAACTGTGTTGTTATTTCCAGCTCATGGATGATGTCATCGTAGTAGCTGCGACTGAAGACAGCAATATGACCTAAAGCCGGTACCCGTTGATGAAAGCGATATAAGAAGTCATGTGCTCTGCTCAAAACAGTACTTTGAAAGTCGTGTACAGCGAGTCCTTGGGGGTTTAGTCCATAAAAAACATGTTTAATGGAATGCGCCTTTCCTGCAGAATCCAACCCTTGGAACAACAGAAGCAGAGATGCTTTTTTTTCTGCGAGCATACATTGCTGTAAAGCACTTAACTCATGGTGTAATCGCTCAGTTTCTTTTTTGAGCAGGACTTTATCAGCATTGAATGTGTAGTTGGGATCATATGCCTTTAAATCAAGATCACCTTGAACAGGGGGGTTGAAGTAGGCAATATCCAACATATAGGTTCTCACTTACACCATACTCTACTCTGTAACTTACTGTGATATGGGCCTTCCTTAGCGCCTTCCCTTTCGGGTTAACCAAGCAAATAATGGTTGGACTCTTTGATAAATTTAGTTTAACCACTCAAGCCCGCAAGCAAGTAACTGTAATTATTGCGTGTAAGTGAGCATTTACTGCTAATTTAAGTTGCTAATTCCTTGAAGCAAGGTACTGGTCATAATCAGGAATGCTTCTGGCGTAACGCTCTTCCATGAGTGGTGAGCTGATGAGGAAGTCCGCAGAAGTCAGATTACAGGCTATTGGGATATTCCAAACTGCTGCAATTCGTAATAGTGCTTTTACATCAGGATCATGAGGCATTGGCTCAAAGGGGTCCCAGAAAAACACCAAAACATCTATTTCACCTGTCGTGATTTTAGCACCAATTTGCTGGTCTCCACCCAATGGACCACTAATCAGTTTATGAACCGGTAAATTGAGTTCTGACTCAATAAGGGCACCTGTTGTGCCAGTGGCGAATAATTTATGTTGACTCAGTTGTTGCAGGTTTTTATTTACCCAGTCAATAAGCTCTTGTTTTTTATTATCGTGAGCAACTAAAGCGATCTTTTTGTTTTTATCCATTTCGGCGTTTTTATACTGCATAACACACCTACCTAAACCAATAGTGGAGTAAAGTAGACCAGTTTACGTCAGTTTATACCCAAACGTGTATATCCCGATTTGTGGTGGAGCTATATACTGCTTACATTGGTCTCTGTATAGCTTCATCACAATGACTGCTCTGGTCTAAAGTCAAGATCATCTCACTAGTTGAGTCTAGCTGCTATGACTTATCCCCTAATTATGTGTTAACCATCAACAATGCGAGCGCTTAATTGTTGATGGTGGCGATCTACCAAAAGTAAGGGAATCCAATAGCTGATACCATATCCAAGCAAAAAGCTCCGAAGGCTTTGTGCTAGCAGGTATAGCCACTCCTCTAAGAAAACGCTTTTAGAGAGTATACCGCTAGTTACCCAGTACATAAGACCAATACCTAAACCCAGAAGAATGTTGGGAAAGCGGATGATGAATAGTGAGTTTGGCTTTGTAGACATCAGCTTCAGATAGCCAAAGATAAGTCCGGCGAGTAGAAAACAGTCTCTCACTAACCCTTTTAAAGACCATGGACTATGAATAATGTCTATGAAAGTTTGGTCATTAAGAGAGAATGAACCAGCAGTAAAAGAGGGAGGGTTTATTAAGCGGTAGCAAATGGCGGTGATAAGTAACAAAACGATTGGCCCAATGAGTGCCAAAAAACGGTGACTAGAAGCATTTTGGCATAGGCTGGTGAGTCGAGGCAGAGCTGTCAGACACAGTAGACCAAGTAGAACGCCTGCCAGGGTCTGCGATGGAAAGTGGACACCCAGTGTGATACGTGAAATGGCGGTTAATAACACAATGGCAATGGCCAGCACCCAAAAGAACCAGTGCCGAACCCATAACGCTAGTCCTAACCAAAAAACAGTGGCACTGAGGGCATGTCCAGAGGGCATACCAAAAGCAGTATCAGGCAAGTTGAGTAACAGCTCAGGATAAAGCCAGTAAGGGCGTGGGGCTGCAATAAGTAACTTGAGTAAATGATTGAGTGCACTACTAAAAAGTAATAAAAATAATAAAGGTTGTGCCTGCTGGCGATGATTCCGCCAAATTAAAAGCACAAGGATTAACACATAGGCTTCGCCATAGCCGAGCAATGAAAGCCAGCTAAGTCCACTGACGGCTACTGAGGGTAGAGACTGGAAAAAGTCGATCAGGGGTAGGTCTATAGGTAAGGTCATTGCAACTCCACGAGCATTGATGATGTGAAATAACCTGATTCACACTTGCTTTACTCGGCTTTCCACTTGATATTGCAACCCATACTGGGTTTTTGTTCTGTACTAATGGGGTCATTACCTAACAATGCATCCATTGCCATTCGTAGGTCTTGCCCCGTAACAGGGATAGTATTACCAGGGCGGGCACCATCAAATTGGCCTCTGTACACACAGTACAGATTATGATCGAACAAAAAAAAGTCTGGTGTGCATTCTGCGTGATAGGCGCTTGCAGCTTGTTGGCTTTCGTCGTGCAGGTAAGGGAAGGGAAAATGTTTTTCTTTGGCGAGTTGATGCATTTTTTCTGGGCTATCGTCGGGGTGAGTTATCGCATCATTTGAGCAAATCGCCACAATGCCAATCCCTTTATCTTGATAGTCATGCCCTAAAGAAATGAGACCATCTAAAATATGTTTGACATAAGGACAATGGTTGCAAATAAACATAACCAATAGACCCAAATCTTTTTTGGCTTGGTTTAGAGATAGGGATTGTTGATTAATTGTATTAATAAGGTTGAAGTCGGGAGCTTTTGTGCCTAGTGGCAGCATTGACGAAGGAGTAAGAGCCATAGAAAATCCTTTTTTTCGAGGGGATAAATCCTACTGCAACTGAATTATACTGCAAGAATATAGGTATTATGCTACATTGATAGCGGCTAAAACATTATATCCTGTACAACGGGTATTTATACATAATATACAAAAATAACGCCTTAGAAATATGCCATTGTATCGAATTAGTTTTATGGCTGCAGGCCTAAAAACATATGAAGTTCTTGAACTGCCTTATCAAATAAAACGCGATAATGCCGATAATCTTTGTATTATTAATAATCGGCATATTATTGGTGATGAAACATTATTAGAGCGTTTAGTTCAGGAACGTTTACAGATAACACACCAAGTGTGTATTTTGGAAGCGACGATGCTGTGTGATGAAACAGATGGCTTTGTTTAGCTTGCGTGAGTTGCAAATAAAGCACTATTGGAAAATGGACCTGTAAACAGGCCCACGTGGTCCATATTTAACCCATGGACCACTAGTGAGTGACTACTTTGGCTGTGATGTTTTCTTGAAAAATGCACTAAAAGCCGCGTGTGCTTCAGGGCTTTTTAAACGCTCCGTAAATAGTTTCCCTTCTTGCTGCATGACATCTTGTACCGTGGATTTAATGCTTTGCTTCATTAACTGTTTTGTGAGAAGGATTGCTTGTGTAGGCTGTTTGCTGAGCTGGAGCGCAGCTTGCTTTGCGATAACCAGTGTTTGTGATGGGTCTTCGACTATTTGCGTGGTGAGTCCTGCTTCTTTGGCTTTGTAGCAGTCAAATGGCTGGCCGAGTAATAAGAGTTCAGCGGCTAACCGATGGCCGGCCAAAAGCGGTAATAAATAGCTTGAAGCAGCTTCGGGACATAAACCTAAATTAACAAAAGGTAATTGAAAAATAGCGTTTTGTCCGACATAAACTAAATCGCAGTGAAGCAAGAGTGTTGTACCAATACCAACAGCGTTGCCATTTACAGCTGCAATTAACGGTTTTTTTAAATTAGCGAGTGCTTGTAAAAACTGAAACACAGGGCTGTCACTATCTTTAGGTGGGTTTAACATAAAATCATTTATGTCATTGCCACTGGTAAAGCACGTTCCACTGCCAGTAATTAAAAGGTTTTTAATGGAGTCATCTTCATCCGCGGCAAGTATCGCCTCAGTGAGTTGGGTATACATTGAATGGGTGAGTGCATTTTTTTTCTCAGGCCGATTAATTTGCAGAATTAGGCATCCATTCTCTTGCTCAACTAGAACTTCACTCACAGGTTAACTCCTTGCAGATAGGTACACATTAATTTTTTTGCTTATTACTCCACCCTCAATATGGCAGAGCGCATTATTGGTTTTAGTATTATTTGTAGTGCTTGTTATATAGCGGGTATGCTGAGATAAGCTTAATTTAAACGGCTGTTTGAAATAAGCTTAGAAAGATAGGTCCAGGTTGTCAACAGCCTGGTTAGAGACCTCTTCTAGACCAAATGAGATAACAGAGCATTGGCTGAGTGGAATATTAAACTGTTGCAATGTTGTCCAGTATTCCATGATACGTGGTGTTG
Source organism: Zooshikella ganghwensis (assembly GCF_018263875.1). NCBI lineage: Bacteria > Pseudomonadati > Pseudomonadota > Gammaproteobacteria > Oceanospirillales > Zooshikellaceae > Zooshikella > Zooshikella ganghwensis. The sequence continues at coordinate 366,736 of NZ_JAEVHG010000002.1, read as the reverse complement.
CGCCTGCAAAGAAAAAATGGCTTTGTTGCAGGTAGGTAAGTTGAGGCAAGCTATCTTTAGTCCAGCTACCAACCACTGTGTGGTAGGAAAGTTGCTGATTGCGTTGGCACAGCTCTCGTAAGGAGTCTTGTAGATAAAGATCTGCAACACTGGGGACATGATGTATTAAGTGAATAGGGCCTCGATGCTGATGCCAAAGTGCATCTTGAATAACACCAAGCATTGCACCTAAGCCTACTTCGGCAGCTAATAGTACCAGGGGAGAGTGAGGGTTTTTCGACTGGTAATAACAGTCTCCCTGAACATCACACAGAGTGATAGTATCTCCTGGAGCTGCGCTTTCACAAAGCCATTGGCTGATATTGCCTCCCGCAATTCGTTGCACATGAATAATGAGTTCTTGGTCTTGCTCTGGGTGACTCACCAACGTATAGGTGCGTTCATGTCCATGGTGGGTAAGCTTAATCTGCTGGCCGGGGTGATAATCAATTAATCTTGAGGGTGAAATTTGTACCTGTTTGACGACCTGATTCAAGGCTGTAACAGATGTAATAATCGCAGGCATTGCATCGTGTTGGCGGTTAGGTAGACGTACCACTAAATCTGCGTCAGGATGGCACTGACAGGCAAGAAAGCCATTTTTCTGTAACTGCTCCTGATTTAGGCCTTGCTGGGCAGCTTTGGGGGGTGTTCCTGCGGTAGCGTACATTAAGCAACTATGACACAAGCCTGCTCGACACGAAAAGGGGACTGAACAGCCTGCTGCAAGTAATTCGTCTAGCAGTATTTGCTGTTTGTCACAATGGATGTTCTGGTCCTTGAATTGAATAATTGGCATCGTTTTAAACCAATACTTGCAATAAGCGCTGTTTAACTTCAGCTAAGACCCTGCGCTACTTGTTGTACTTTCTATTTAAGTTATCCATCTCCAACGCCAGAAGTGAATCAGTAAGGTGGATCTTCCACGTTGGCTCGATTTCACTATAGCGGGGTATATTCGATCTTAAGCTAATTTGAAATTACCTGGAGATGTCAGACCTGTAAAGGGGGAAGTGCTGCCAGGTATGAAAAATATGTTACTATTTCGGGCGAATAATATTACTAAGGTGAATTAACCGAGTATAAGGAAAAACTTGTCTGTCATTACATGTAAAGGTTCTGAGATAGACCTGTTGCGGTAGTAGCAGATATTTGTTGAATTAGATCCTTGGAGCCTTGAGTAAGCCTCATTAGAAAGGTAACTCTCGATTCATAGCCTAGCCTAACTAGCCTAAAAAGGTGTCGACAAAGGTCATTGCTTAGCACTGACAATAAAAGAGGCTGTACAGGTTCTGTCGTCTTTTTCATTGTCTTGGTAGGTCTGTTGGTTGCCGGCATCTTGTATACAAGAGGAGTATGTATCCGCATGACCACCATTCGTCAAGAAGACTTTATCGCCAGTGTCGCTGATGCATTGCAATATATTTCTTATTATCACCCCGTAGATTTTATTCAGGCAGTCCATGAAGCCTATCAAAAAGAAGAGTCAGAGGCTGCAAAAGATGCGCTTGCTCAAATTTTGATTAACTCTCGGCTCTGTGCTGAGGGACATCGTCCTATCTGTCAGGATACAGGCATTGTAACGGTCTTTCTAAAGATCGGTATGAATGTTCAGTGGCAAGCAACGCTAAGTGTCGAAGATATGGTCAATGAAGGTGTGCGCCAGGCATACACGCATCCTGATAATGTACTGCGTGCATCAATTCTTGCAGACCCTGCAGGCAAGCGGGTAAATACACGAGATAATACACCTGCGGTGATTCATATGCAGGTGGTGCCTGGTGATACCGTGGAAGTTCATGTTGCCGCTAAAGGCGGTGGTTCTGAAAATAAAACTAAGATGGCTATGTTGAACCCAAGTGACAGTATTGTTGACTGGGTAGTGAAAACAGTTCCAACGATGGGAGCAGGTTGGTGTCCTCCTGGTATGTTGGGTATTGGTATTGGAGGGACGGCGGAAAAGGCTGCAGTATTAGCCAAAGAGTCATTAATGGCACCCATAGATATTCATGAGCTACGAGTACGTGGACCACAAAACCGTATTGAAGAGCTACGGCTGGAAATTATGGATGCAGTAAACAGCCTGGGAATTGGTGCTCAAGGCTTAGGAGGCTTGACGACGGTGCTGGATATTAAAATTCTTGATTATCCAACACATGCTGCCTCATTACCGGTGTGTATGATTCCTAACTGTGCAGCGACTCGTCATGCTCATTTTACGCTAAATGGTGAAGGCCCAGCACTACAACAGCCACCGAAGTTGGAAGAGTGGCCAAATATTACTTGGGATGTGGGTCCCCAAGCGCGGCGAGTTAATTTGGATACGTTAACAGCTGAAGATATTAAAGAGTGGCAACCTGGTGAAACGGTTTTACTTTCAGGAAAAATGCTGACAGGGCGTGATGCAGCCCATAAGAAAATGACGGAAATGTTAGCCAATGGTGAGAAGTTGCCCGTAGACCTAAACAATCGCTTTATTTACTACGTAGGCCCAGTTGATCCAGTCCGAGATGAAGCCGTTGGTCCTGCAGGTCCTACCACATCTACCCGTATGGATAAATTTACTGAAACGATGCTTGCTGAAACAGGGCTAATTGGCATGATTGGTAAAGCAGAGCGTGGCCCTGTAGCCATTGAAGCCATTCGTAAGCACCAGGCTATATACCTTATTGCTGTGGGTGGAGCAGCCTATTTAGTGTCTAAAGCGATTAAAAAAGCAGAAGTGGTGGCTTTTCCTGAACTGGGAATGGAAGCTATATATGAGTTTGAGGTTGAAGATATGCCTGTGACTGTTGCAGTCGATAGCAATGGTATTTCTGTTCACCAAACGGGACCTAAAATCTGGCAGGAAAAAATTCTGGCGAAACAAGGTTAATGAGATTACAAGTGGAGTGGAACACTCTTTAAATTTTGCTGCATAACTTAAAAGCATAAAAGCCGATCAAGCTCAACGGCAGTATGTATTGCCTCATGGTAATGGTAAAACGCATAGCATCATGAGGCAGATGCTGACCGTTCGCTTTCTCCTTCTTTTCTTCGACGCTTATAAACGAACTGAATTGCATCTTCTACGGCGTCTTTGACTTTTTTCTCCATTTCTTTGCGTTCTTTAGGAGAAAGGTAGTAGGCCATATCGATATCATGATGAATGTACCGAGGAGGAAGGTGATTTAATGCAACACAGGCCACATCGACAATCATTTCATCTATCTCGGCTTGACCTCGATATTCCTGAGTAATGTACTCTATGACCATTGTTTCATAGTAGTTATGAAACTCTTCTTGCAAAGCCATGCTAGTAACCTCAACACACGCATTCATTAAGTCCACAGCTTAAGGGGTAAGCCTTTATCCAAAGTGTAGATGATCATGAAGGAAAGGACATGATTCCAGATGGCTTAGCAAATAATCTGGTTTTAGTTGATAAATGCAAGACGGACATAGGTTATTGGCTACAATCTTGATTTGTGACCGCAGTGACTGCATTTTATGCCATGTTTTATTGGGTAAAGTGGAAAATCGATACATAAGAACACAAGAAAAGCACATCGTTTTCCAAACTGGTAGTATTTGGTGTCAGTGCTACCACATTGAGGGCAAGGTATGCTGCTACTGCCTTCTTGTGAGAGCAGGTCGTGTGCTCGATCCTCACTTAAAAGGTGCTGTGCTTGATCAGCGTACTCTTCAGGAACTTGTAAACGAACTCCGCCTAGGGCATTTGAATACAACCACTGCATGTTAATCGTATGCTCATCAGCAATAAAAGCAGGAATGCCCTCAGCATCAAGCTTTGCCCATGCTATCTGGGCTTCATAGGGAAATGTAAATCTAGAAATTGTTACTAGCATTATCTTATAGAGTAATTTATTAACTAATGAACAGATATACCCTTCACGAATGATTTCTAGGTTTTGTTATCTTCACTCCTCACCCCAATCACCTATTAATATAGGCTTATGGGGCTTCGTCACTCGATGGCCGCACCCTTGTGCCCTTGGGGTATAAAAACCATTCGTATTGGGTATGGTTCGACCATAATACGGCAGGAAAGTTGCGGTTAATAGTCTAATAATCAGGCAATAGTAAGTTAAAAAGACCACTTATTAACCTCGGTGGCTATTAATGTATTAGGGCCTGTTAACACTATTTGAATCACCACTGCCGTAGACTATTTTTTCGCCTAGCAAGGCACAAGGAATGCTGTGTAGTCATTCTACATAAATGACTTGTAACACTGCTAGGTGGAAAAATAATCACGGCCCGAAGGGTTATGACGGTAAAAGCACTACTCGTTGTTGCTCATTGTTCATTTAGAACAACTAAACTTCACTCTTCGCGCCTAGATTAGTGCTTTTACCGTCATAACAGTGATATTCAAATAGTGTTAACAGGCCCTAGAATTGCAAAGAGCAGGTCAATTTACCAAAGATAAACGCTGGCCTTTTTATTTAAAATGGTTAATTCAAAATATTGTGAGCATGCTTGTTTCGTTGCACCATAACACACATGTAGTGGCAAAAGATGTTCCTCTCTTGGATGGCAGAATCTTGCATGAGGTGCATTTTCCCAATTTGTTAAGCGTCCAGTTCTTTCTTTTTCTGAGAGAGATTTATTTGAGCATGTATCAATAAGCCATGCTTCAAAAGCTTCGTTTTTGGTTTTAGTATCATGAGTATTAGCAGAATAAAATGCTTTCATATTATGAAATGAAAACCCTGAACCAATAATTAATAAGTCATCATTAGCTAGCTTGGTTATTGATTCACCTAATTTGATATGCTCCAAGGGATTGAGGTTATTTTTAAGAGAGAGCTGTATACAAGGTATATCTGCATCTGGATACATAATCTTTAAAGGGATAAATAAGCCATGATCAAAACCTCTTTGCTCATCAAGCTTTGCGCTTATACCGTCTTTATTGAGTTGCTGATAAAGAGCATGAGCCAGCTGGGGAGCACCGGGGGCGGGGTACTGAATACGGTAGGACTCTTCTGGAAAACCATAGTAATCATAGATTAAGGAAGGGGTGTTGCCACTTGTTATTGTTGGGATGTCTTCTTCCCAATGAGCACTAATAACTAAAATCGCAGAGGGCTTTAGTAGAGTTTCAGCAATCATCTTTAGATTGCCAACCATTTCCTGGTGATCTTTATCACCTAGTAATGGCATAGGGCCACCACCATGAGATAAAAATAGTACTGTCGGTGCCGTTGATGTACGCATGTTCATTTATACACTTCCAATGGTGGTAGTCATTTAAGGCCTTTATATACAGAAAAACTTATAAGTGATTCGTGATGGGGTTATTTTAAGCAATTATTTACCTGCTATATTAGGGTGTTTTCGTGACACGCTACAACCTATAATTTAGCTTCCCCCCCCAGCCTAAAACCTTCGTTTTGGATACAGTATAGTTGAAGTACTTTATGAGTTGATCTTTGTCAGGAAAAATCAATATACCCTTCACGAATCATTTTTAGGTTTTTTTGTCAGCCAAGGATGGTGGAAATACTGTTTATACAGGAGCATTTAACTGCTACCCCAGTCACTTATAAATATAAGCTCCGGGGGCTTCATCGCTTGACCACCCAGCTAGCACCATTAAAAAACTGTTGATGCTATCGCTAGTCTTAACAGACCAGACTAGCCCCACTAAAAACCCTTCGTTTTAGGTATAACATTCGAAAGTAAATAGAGATGACAGTGTCTTGAAAAGACTTGTTGAATTGTACTAAAGGGTAACAAAATGCATTAAAAAATAACTGATCAAGAACTTTGGGTTTAGTTAAAGCTTGAGAAATGGAATTAATAGAGCATAAAAAGAAAGTAGTTAATGCTTTTTTTATAATGGTGGGTTTTTGTAACAAGGCTGATATTTTTTGCGATATTTAAGTATTTTTTAAATTTCTAACTGGAGGTGATGTTTTTTTGTTGTAAAAATTAAATGTTAAAGTGAAAGCTATAAAAATGAGGAAAACATTTTTCTAAGGTTGCTTGTTATCAAGTGATGAGTGAAAATTTTATGCTGCTACTTCAATTAAGGCTATTATTTGTATTGATGGCTTTTATTGTCTTGCCAAACATATGTTACTCAAAAAATGAGTACATGACATCAAGCTTTATGAGTCCGCATGACTTTCAGCACATTGCGAGTCTTATTTCTTTTGACTTTAAAGAGTGCACCTTGGAGACAAATAAAACGGCTACCTGTATAGAGCTTATTTTTATGAGTAGCCCATTACCGGAAGGTCCTTATTGTCCCAAAAGTATTGACCAAACTGGGGGGATTTATGATTACGATGGTGCTAGCAGTCCTGGGTTGCAACCGATTAATCGTAAATTACTGATGGCAATGGAAGCAGATGGATTTGATATTGTCGATAATCACGGCAGGGTTCGTATAGCTCATCCTGATGATGTTGTTCACCAAAAAAATAGAACGAAGAAGTATTGCCTAGAAGCCGATGCTGACTATAGTTTGAAGTTAAAATATTTAATACCTGCTAGGCCTATGCTACGAGAAGAACCTAGCCCTATTGATAATGTGTTGAGTCTCGTTGGTGTTTCAGTGTATGGAGTACCTATTAATGGTCCTGCACCTTCAATCGTTAATGGACCTAAGATGCCAGATGGTAGTCAGGGACCGGTAGGTGATTTACCGGCTGTAGATCCCTGTGGAGGCCATCAAGACCCATCTGGTTATTATCACTTTCATATGTTTCCTGAAACTATTAATAATGTTCTATTAACACATAAAATACATGATGTACGTTGCCTTTACGTACCTCAAACAGCCAATAGATTGATTGGTTTTGCTATGGATGGTTATCCTATTTATGCGAGCCTTGATGTAAACGGACAAGAGCCTACGGATTTGGACCAGTGTCGTGGACATATGGGTATTACAAAAGACTTTCCATTCAAAGTGTATCATTATCATGCCTCTAGCACGCAATCACCGAATACTTTGCCTTGTTTGAGTGGAGTTCAAGCAGATAGTCCGTTATCTGTTGAGTAAAAAATCACTATTTTTAGAGGTACCCATATGTTATACCCAATACGAATGGTTTTTATACCCCAAGGGCACAAGGGTGCGGCCATCGAGTGACGAAGCCCCATGAGCCTATATTAATAGGTGATTGGGGTGGCAGTTAAATGCTCCTCGGCAATAGCTCCTGCATTGCTCTACTATATGACATACATGTCATTATGCATAAAACTGCATTTCCACCATCCTTGGTGATCAAGAGCGCTGACAGCAAACCCTAAAAATGATTCGTGAAGGGTATATTAGCTTTAAAATGTGATTATTTTGGACGTCATGTCATTGAGTATTTGCAATGAGCTGTAACTTTTGTTTACGAGTTAGACGTTTTATTTGATTTTCTCGCTGACTTGCGTCTGCTCGATTAGCACAACATTCAACGTAGACTATTTGCTTAGGAGCGGCGCGACGAAAAAATTTAGCGCCTTTCCCTGACAAATGCTCACTAAAGCGTCTATTAACATTGGTAGTAATGCCACAGTAAAGACCAGCATCTGAATCAATAAGGTAAACAAACCAGTTTTGTTGTGTCGGTGGCTCTTTTTTCATTAACAATAAATGCACTGAAGCTTGCTTAATTGACGTATAACGGTTTAGCTGTATTGCAGCTTTTACCATGAAATTGAATTACTATACCTTGTTAGTTTTATATGACCGTAACGCTTTTTGCAAGGTTTCGTGGCTTATCTGGATTTAATCCTCTTTGGGTTGCCAGATAATAAGCGAGTAGCTGGCAGGGTATGATATGACTGATTACATTCGCGGGGTTATCTGGTGAGGGGAGTCTGATCATATGATCAAAAAGTTCATTTGGTTGTTCGCTAATGCCTATGATCATCCCGCCACGTGCTTTTACCTCTGAGGCAATGGCTGTCATATAGTCTTCGTTGCGTTTATTCATAAAACAAATAACGGGAGTGCCTTTGTCGATTAGGGCAATGACGCCATGTTTTAATTCGCCAGCAGCAAAGGCTTCCGCATGAATATAGCTGGCTTCTTTAATATTTAGTGCACCAATTTTACTTGCACCGATAAATTGCTGGTTGCCTAGTAAATAAATATGTTCACCCGTGATTGTTTTGGCTAAATCTGCGATGGTTTGTAGACTATCATCAGTAAAATAGTGACTTAACTGGTGTGAGAGCCGGTCAATATTGCATTTTGCTGATTCATATTGATCGATAATTGTTTGTGCAAGTAAGTAACCAAAGGCTAATTGAGAAGTGCTGCTTTTGGTCGATAATACACAGACCTCAGGGCCGGCAGAACTTAAAAATGGAAAGTCAGAAAGCCTTGACATCATCGCCCCAGGCATATTAACGACGCTGGCAATAAGCACATTTTTTTGTTTGGCTTGTTCAATAAAGTGGAGGGTATCAGCCGTCTCACCACTTTGGCTAATTGCAATAAGCACATCACCAGCCTGCATAGTAAGTAAATAACTTTGTGCCTCATAAGCAGGAATAGAGATAACAAAAATATCAGCTATTTCTCGTAACAAGGAAGCAATTTGCTCTCCAATAAAAAAAGCGGCACCGGCTCCAGTGATGTAAATATTTTGTGCTTGACTCATTGCATGGATAAGCTTTTCGAGTGCCTGTGGGTCAACTGCAGTTGCTTTGGTTAGGGTTGCCCACTGTTCTTGAATTTCTTTTAACATAAAGTGAGAAAAGCCATCTCGAGAAAGTTCTAACGAGTAGCGCTCAAATACTTGCCAATTGCTGGGTATTATCTCATTAGTTTTTAAGTCAATAACCCTAACATTTTTTTGCTCGCAGCGAATCAGTTGCCAATCATCAAGGAGCAAGCAAGTATTGGTATACTTTGCAAAGGAATAATAGTCAGATGCAATAAAAAGTTCACTATAGCTGTCTTGGTTATGGGCGTGATCTGAGATAATACCAGCTATCAGCGGCGAACCATTTCTTATACCAAGCAGTAGATTGAGACCTGCACAAATCAGTACTAGGGTATTACGCCCTTTAAGCATTTTAAATACACGACTTAATGCTTCCTGATAGTCATCAGCGGTTATTGGGCTTTTTTCACAGAAGTTATCTACTGATTTTATTTTGTTGAGCTCTATTTCAATGAGGCGAACAATAACCTCTGTATCCGTATCGCTGATTAAATTGATATTTAGTGATTTTAACTGTGTTTTTAACATCTGAAAATTTTCAACAATACCGTTGTGTACCAAGGCAAATCGCTTGGATGTCGATACATGGGGATGGCAGTTAGTTATATTGACAGCACCATGGGTAGCCCAGCGGGTATGGCCTAGCGCGATTGTACTTTTGAAATCGATAGGTACTGTATCTGCCGTATGAAGCGGATCCAGTGTTTTATAAACCTCAACATTGTTTTTGATTGGAATTGCTAAACCCCAGGAATCATAGCCTCGATACTCTAAGTGTTTTAAACCTTGGACAACGGTTGTTACTGCATTGTCTTTACCGATATAACCAAATACACCACACATTGATTGTCATTCCTTTACTGACATTAGTATTGCTGAAGAATGATATATAAAGGATAATTTAGCGAATAGAGCAATTGTCAGCAGAAAATTGACAAATATGAATATTAAACAGGTATTAGCACAACTGGATTTTGAAGCGCGTGAAGTGGATATTTACTGTGCACTACTAACGCTAGGTACAGCTTCTATTCGTGATATTGCAGAGCAATCGGGTATTAACCGAGGGACTACCCATGAAATTCTTAAAAATTTACTAAAACGTGGCATCGTTAGCTTTTACCCAAAAGGTAAACGACGTCATTTTTGTGCCGAGTCACCAGAGAAGCTTGTAGAGTTAGCAAATGACAAGCAGGAAAAACTTCGATCAGCAACACGACAGTTGGTCCATGACGTTATTCCTGATTTAAATCGTATGCGTTCAGATACCGGCTCCCCACAAGTTAAATACTATGAGGGTGATGATGGGATAGAAAGCGTACTAAAAGATATCTTGAATACTGCTGATAAAAGTGAATCTAGAAGTTACGATGTCTATTCTTCGAAAGCTATCCGTAAATATCTTTATCGCCCATTTCCTCATTACACGTTACAGCGTGTAAAACGCAATATTCGCGTAAGAGCCATTGCTATTGGGGAAGGGGGAGAAGATGCACCACTCTCAGAACGAAAATGGATTGATGATGGTGATGCTGGAGGGCAAGCAAGTTATGTTGCTATATATCCACCAAAGTGTGCCATGATATCACTACAGGAAGGCAATTATCCTACCGCTGTTGTGATTGAGTCAGCGGCAATTAGTCAGGCGTTAAAATTATCGTTTAATACACTTTGGATGTTGTTGTGACAATTAACAATTTTTATCCTTAAAAAAGGCAGCTTTCGCTGCCTTTTATTTTTTACAAGCAATTTAAATAGATAATTCTGAATTAGTATCTACAATTGTTGCATTTTACTGAGTTGCTCAGCGAATTTCTGTAGAGCATTTTCAACTTCTTTCAGTTTATTTTGCTCTTTTTCAACAACAACAGCGGGTGCTTTACTAATAAAGTTATCATTGGTTAATTTGTTGTTTAACCGGGTTTGCTCTTTGGTTAGCTTATCAATTTCTTTTTGTAAGCGAGCAATTTCAGCGGTTTTATCAACAAGGTCTGCCATGTTAACAAGTACTTCCAAGTCGCCCACCAGTTTTGTTGCGACCATGTCAGGTGCTTTGCTGCCAGCAGGTAAGATTTGAATATCAGCCAACGTCGCCATACGTTTGAGGAAGGTATAATTACTGGCCAAGCGTTCTGCATCCAATTCAGTGGCATTATTAAGCAGCACATTAATTTCAGCGCTAGGCTTAATTATCATCTCACTGCGAATGGTACGAATCGCAACAACGATACCTTTTACCCATTCCAACTCAGCAACCGCGGCTTCATCAATATTGTTGGGGTCACAAGCGGGGTAAGGTTGCAACATGATGGTGTCGCCTTCTTTACCGGCCAGTGAGCGCACTTGCTGCCAAATTTCCTCGGTGATAAATGGCATGAAAGGATGTGCTAAACGAAGAATAGCCTCTAGCACGCGCACTAAGGTATAACGTGTACCACGCAGCTGCTCTTCTGTGGCATTTTCGTCTCGCAGTACAGGTTTGGAAAGCTCTAAATACCAGTCACAATATTCATTCCAAATAAACTCATAAAGAGCTTGGCTGGCTAAATCAAAGCGGTAGGATTCAATCGCATCGCAAACGGCTTTTTCGGTATGCTGAAGCTTAGATACAATCCAGCGATCTGCCAGGCTGTAGTCAACTTCACCACCATTTTGACGACAGTCTTGGCCTTCTGTGTTCATTAATACATAACGTGCCGCATTCCAAAGCTTGTTACAGAAATTACGGTAGCCTTCTAGTCGCTTCATATCCCAATTGATATCACGGCCTGTTGAGGCCAGAGAGAACAACGTATAACGCAGTGCATCCGTTCCGTGAGCGGCAATACCTTCAGGGAATTGTGTTTGTGTACTTTGCTTGATACGCGCCGCAAGTTGTGGCTGCATCATATTGCCTGTACGTTTATTCAACAGGTCTTTTAGGCTGATGCCGTCAATCATATCCAAAGGATCTAATACGTTACCTTTGGTTTTCGACATTTTTTGACCGTTTTCATCACGAATCAAGCCGGTGACATAGACGGTTTTAAAGGGGACCTGCGGATTACCTTGTTCGTCTTTCATAAAGTACATTGTCATCATAATCATTCTGGCAACCCAGAAGAAAATAATGTCAAAGCCGGTTACTAAGACGTCAGTTGGGTGGAATGTTTGTAGACGCGCTGTATTTTCTGGCCAGCCTAGGGTACCGAAGGTCCATAACGCTGAGGAAAACCAGGTGTCCAGTACATCATTATCCTGGCTTAACGCTAAATCAGCAGCCAGCTTATATTTACTGCGAACTTCTTCCTCTGAACGACCTACATAGACATTGCCATTATTGTCATACCAAGCAGGAATACGATGACCCCACCACAGTTGACGGGAAATACACCAGTCCTGAATATCGCGCATCCACGAGAAGTACATGTTTTCATACTGTTTGGGTACGAACTGGATATCTCCATCTTCAACCGCTTTAATTGCAGGTTCAGCCAGTGGTTTGATTTTTACAAACCATTGGTCTGTAAGTAGTGGCTCAATAACTTCACCTGAGCGATCACCACGAGGAGTCTTCAATGTGTGTGGCTCAATTTTTTCTAAAAAGCCCAGATTATCAAATTCTTTGACGATTTTTTTGCGAGCGCTAAAGCGGTCAAGACCGTGATACTGCTCTGGAATAACATTCGTAACGGTTGTGTTAACCGTACCATCTAAATTAAAGACTTCCGCATGTTCACGAATGTTTGCATTGATCGTCATGACGTTAATCAGCGGCAGCTGGTGGCGCTTACCCACGTCGTAGTCATTAAAATCATGAGCAGGGGTGATTTTTACGCAACCGGTTCCAAATTCGCGGTCAACATAGTCATCCGCAACTATTGGAATACGACGACCTACCACTGGTAGCTCAACATACTGGCCAACAAGATGCTGATAACGCTGATCTTTAGGGTTTACAGCAACTGCAGTGTCACCCAGCATGGTTTCTGGACGGGTCGTAGCTACTACTATAAAGTCGCTGCCATCAAGTGTTTTAGCACCATCTACGAGTGGATAACGGAAGTGCCAAAGGCTGCCTTGTTCTTCAGTAGACTCAACTTCAAGGTCGGAAATGGCTGTGTGTAATTTCGGGTCCCAATTGACCAGTCGTTTACCACGATAGATCAAACCGTCATCATGCAGCCGGATGAATACTTCTTGTACTGCATTGTAGAAGCCATCATCCATGGTGAAACGTTCGGTTTCCCAATCAACAGAGTTACCCAGACGGCGCATTTGTCGGGTAATGGTATTACCTGACTGTTCTTTCCATTCCCATACTTTTTCAATAAAAGCATCTCTACCAAGGTCATGGCGAGATTTACTTTCTTCAGCGGCGAGTTTGCGCTCCACCACCATCTGCGTTGCAATACCTGCGTGGTCGGTACCCACTTGCCACAACGAGTTATATCCTTGCATACGACGATAGCGCGTCAATGCGTCCATGATGGACTGCTGAAAAGCGTGGCCCATATGCAGTGAGCCTGTGACATTGGGAGGAGGGATCATGATGGTATAGGATGTACCTTTACCACTGGGTGCAAAGTAGTTTTTCTCCTCCCAGTTTTTATACCAAGAGCGCTCAATCTCGTGTGGTTGGTAGGTCTTTTCCATGGTTGTGTCTAAACTCACCGTTTTTCCAGAAATGCAAACCGCTGATTATACATAGGGGAGTGGTTTGCGTGCCAGTATTCGTTCAGAGATGGTGTCTTATTTAGTGTAGCGCTAAAAAAAGTTTAAGATTTAATCATCTCAACATGAGTATACCCGTCCCCTCCAGCTAAAGAGGTTGCTGCAAAACTGTGGCACATGCAAATACTGCGTTAAATATCAGTATAAATTATTCATTTATAAGCTATGAACTCCGCTTTTTTGCTGATTTTGCCGTGTCTTTACTTGGTGCGACACCTTTTAAAATAGTTATGGGGGTATATACGGGTAATGGAGTGGAATAGCTTATCGAGTTGATAGTTAAATACAATGGCTTTAGGGCCTGTTAACACTATTTGAATATCACTGTTATGACGGTAAAAGCACTAATCTAGGCGCGAAGAGTGAAGTTTAGTTGTTATAAATGAACAATGAGCAACAACGAGTAGTGCTTTTACCGTCATAACCCTTCGGGCCGTGATTATTTTTCCACCTAGCAGTGTTACAAGTCATTTATGTAGAATGACTACACAGCATTCCTTGTGCCTTGCTAGGCGAAAAAATAGTCTACGGCAGTGGTGATTCAAATAGTGTTAACAGGCCCTAGTAAAACTAAAGCGTGATAACCAACGTAAAGTGAACCTACTAGTAGAAATAGGGGACTAGTAATACCCAGAAAGTATGTACTAACGGTGAGTTTGCTTAATTATCCATGAACCGGTTTACAATCTGTTGTATTTGGGAGCGCAGCCGCTTATGAAACTCAGCTTCTATTTGTGGAATATATTCATCGATAATTTCTTGTAAAATAAGCTCGCTTTCTAACTCTAAGGCGCGCTTTAGTTTATTTTTTTTAGCTTGGTTTAACGACTCTGCTTGTGACACTTCGGTAAAAATAGCCTGTTTATGTTGTTCTGCTTCTTGTTGAAGCGAGGTAGATTTAGGGGAGCTAAGTTTATCTAAAGTTTCTGCAGGAAGAAATGGGTTTATCGATCCATTGAGTGTAGGTATTTCTTGTAACTCAGGCGTTTTTTGCTGATCAGCTTGATAATTGGTTTCTGCGATATCTTCCAGAATAGGAATATTATCGTCATAGCGCTGGACTGATGCGCCATCATCATCAAACACCAGGCTTTCAGAGACAAAAAAGAGGTCAGTTTCACCACTATTGTCCTTTTCGCTAGCGTGGTTCAAGTTATCTATTTCAGCGTTTGCACTGACCAGATTGAAAGCGGGTGCCGCTGATGTATGAGGAAAAGTAGGTTGTTCATCATCCAAAAGGCTTTTTATTGACTCAAGGTCATGGATTAAGGCTTCTGTTTTTTCTCTGGATGGTTTGAGCTTAGTCATTCTCGCATCGTTTTTCGTAAGTCATGTGTGTGCAAAGGATAACCACTTTCACGATAAATCATGAAGTTCTTACGAGAGTTTTTGCGACTTTCTTCATGACCATAAACGATTTCTGAGACACGGTTAAAATGTGAAAATGCTTCAGGAATCGTGTTGGCTAAATTGATTAAAACATCATAAGGGGGATGAGGAGGATTTTGCCAGCCAATGGCCACTTTATTGTCCTTGGTACGCGGACTTTGTGCGTCAAGAATATGATGTGGAATAAAACTATCAGGGCGAAAAGACCACAGAAGCTGGTCAAAAAGTTGAGCATCAGCTTGCGTATTTAAATGTGCGTAAATGTGATGCCCCATTTTGTAAGCTTTTTCAATAAGTCGGCAAGCAAACTGCCATTGGGCATCCTGTGTTGTGCCTTGGACAATATAAAAATCAACTCGAGGCATAAAAACTATTACTACTCATTTGTGGCAAGGAAAAGACTGAAAGAATTGAAGTGCTCGATACTCATGAAGCATTGTATTTGAGTGAGCTTGCATCAGCCGTATACCCATAAGCACCAAACACCAGCTTTGGGTACACGTGATGTATAGTTTAGTGACTTGAGGCCAAAATAGCCATTTTGCTTAGCTAGGGCCTTTTAACACTATTTGAACTCATCACTGCCGAAGACTCTTTTTTCGCCTAGCTCAAATAGTGTTCACAGGCCCTAGTAGAAAAGGCTAGTTGGCTTGGTCAATAAGATACTGCGTCAACAAAGGAACAGGTCGTCCAGAAGCATTCTTTTTCTCACCACTTGTCCAAGCAACACCTGCAATATCTAAATGTGCCCAAGGGTAACTTTTGGTAAAGCGAGATAAGAAACAGGCGGCTGTGATGGTGCCTGCTTTGGGACCACCGATGTTGGCCATATCGGCAAATGGGCTATCAAGCTGTTCCTGATAATCTTCCCACAGAGGAAGCTGCCAAGCTCGATCATAAGCGGTTTGACTTGCATCAAGTAGCTGGTTGGCAAGCTCATCATTGTTGCTGCAAAGTGCAGAGGTATGTGCACCCAGTGCCACGACACAAGCCCCTGTCAGGGTGGCAATATCAATCACTGCTGCAGGCTTGAAGCGCTCTGCATAGGTTAGAGTGTCACAAAGAACTAGGCGTCCTTCTGCATCTGTATTTAGAATCTCAATCGTAAGGCCTGCCATTGAAGTGACAATATCGCCTGGCTTTGTGGCTTTACCGCTGGGAAGATTTTCTGCCGCAGCAATAATGCCTACCACATTAATGGGTAATTGAAGTTCAACAATGGTACGTAAGGTGCCCATTACGCTGGCAGCCCCACACATGTCGTATTTCATTTCATCCATGTTAGCCGCAGGCTTTAGGCTGATACCGCCACTATCAAAGGTTATTCCTTTGCCTACTAATACGTAAGGCGCCTGGTTTTTTTTGCCGCCATTATACTCAACAACGATAAGGCGAGGGGGCTCCTCTGTGCCAGCCGTTACTGAAAGAAAGGCGCCCATATTTAAAGCTTTTATCTCTTTTTCAGTTAATGCTGTGGCTTTAACATTGTTAAAGTCTTTCTCCAAAGCTTTTGCTTCTTTTGCTAAATAACGTGGTGTACAGACATTTGCAGGAAGATTGCCAAGGTCTTTGGCTTTATAGATACCATTGATAAGGGCTTTACCATGCAGGCAGGCTTGTTTCAGGCTTTGCTGCTCATCTTTGTCACTGTGACAGAAGGTAACTTTGGTGAGAGCGTATTTTTTTAGTGCTTTTTTATCTGTTTTAAACTGATCAAATGAGTAGCTTTGCTGGCCAATAGCTTGAATAATGTGTCGTGTTTTCCAATAAGCATCATGACCACCTACAGATAAATCCTCTGCTAAAGTGATTACGGCATTTTTACTTGCGGTATTCAGCAAGGTATTAATAGCACTATTGACAATGGAAAAGAATTTTTTAGGGGTTAAGGATTCTGCTTTACCTGCACCCACTAATAAAACACGTTTTGCTGTAATGTTAGGTACATGAGGTAGCAGGAGTACTTCTCCTGGTTTTCCTGTCATATCGCCTTGCTTTAATACTTGGCTTAAAAATCCTTCACTCGCTTGGTCTAGTGCTTCACCTGTAGTGGATAAAGAGCGATTAGCAAAAACAGCGGTCACTAAACAGTCTGTATTTTGTTCACTGGGGTGAGTGGATTTGGTAACGAAATCCATGAATACTCCATTATTGATAAGTCAGTACACAGGATATGTCCCCTTCATGATGGTGGTAAACCATCTTCTGTGGGGCATGCTAAAAGTACGTAGGTGTGATTAGCTTTGCAGATAATGAACGAAGAGTAGTGAGATTTCTTATGTTTTGTATTGAACAATGCTGCAAAAACATTCACACTTCTGGCGACCTAGTGTATCAGTTAGTTTCCTTAGTTCACAAATCTATCCCTTTAAGCCAAAAGAGTGAAAACAAGCGTACACTTTTTGGGTGGACTAAAAGTGTGCAAATAGCTTGAGTAGCGTAACTTTTATCGCTCTTTGAGGTCTCAGGTATAGTTCTTGGTGGTCATAGACTCAGAGGTTTTGTAATTATGTACTAAGCATCTAAGTCTGTATTTTTTACCCTTTTATTTAGGGTAACTGTACTACAAAGTCCGTGTTCTTGGTTTTTTGGGTTATAGAATCAGTTATAGAAAAGGGCGTCAGCCGTTGATTATTTTTCGGTATTTGGCAAAAGAAGTTGTTTATACAATGGCAGCCGTCAGTGGTGTGCTGTTATTGATCATTATGAGTGGCCGATTTATCCGCTATTTGGGAGAAGCTGCTACAGGGCAGTTACGGGCGGACTTTTTATTTGCCATTATGGGCTACCGGCTGCCAGGTTTTTTAGAGTTGATTGTACCACTGGGTTTATTTTTAGGCATATTGCTTGCCTATGGCCGTCTTTATGTAGAAAGCGAGATGGCTGTATTAACCGCTTGTGGGGTTAGCCAAAACCAGATTCTTAAGATGACCATGATTCCTGCGCTGTTCATTGCCATTTTAGTGGGGTTTATGGGAATTGTGGTCAGTCCTTGGGGGGCAAACCATGTTGAAAATATTTTTGCTCAACAGGATGCGATGACTGAATTTGAAACCTTGGTACCTGGCCGTTTTCAGGGGCAAGAAGGTGCAGGGCGTGTAACCTATACAGAAGAATTGTTTGATGACCGGCAACGTATGCGCAATGTTTTTATCTCTCACAGTAACCCTGATGATATTAAACGACGCTTGACGGTTTTGGTTGCTGAGGAAGGAACTCAGCAAATTGATGATGCAACAGGTGCACGTTACTTGGTATTACATAATGGCTATCGTTATGATGGCACACCTGGCCAACCTGATTATAGAGTGACGAAGTACAAGATATACGGCATCAAGATGCCTGAAAGTAAAGTAACCAAAGAAAGCCCCAAAGAAAAAGCAATCGCAACAAGTGTCTTATGGCACTCTGATAAACCAGAACACCAGGCTGAGTTACAGTGGCGCCTTTCGCTTCCTATAATTGTCTTGGTAGTTACCTTCCTAGCCGTCCCTCTTAGTAAAGTAAATCCACGCCAAGGACGCTTTTTGAAACTACTGCCTGCGGTATTAATCTACTTGCTATATCTTGCGCTGCTAATAGGTCTGAAAGGGGCAATTGAAGACGGTAAAGTGAGTTCTTTCCCTGTGTTATGGCCTGCGCATCTTATATTTATTGGTGTTGCGTGGTTGCTTCTTAGTAAAGATAACTTACCACGTATGATAAAGCGTAAAACGAAGCCCATAGCGCAGGAGGGTTAAGCCAGTGCGTCTTTTAGATCGTTATATTGGTCGTCATGTGCTTGGAGCAGTGCTGGTTGTTTTATTAATCATTGTTGCGCTGGATACACTGTTTGGCTTTGTCGCCCAGCTAGAAAGTATGCGGGCCAATTACCAGATGGCAGAAGTGTTGGAATATACGTTATTAACGATACCAAAGCGCATTTATCAATTTATACCCTTTTCAGCCATGATCGGTTGTTTAGTGGGGCTAGGAGCATTAGCCAGCAATAGTGAATTGGCCGTTATGCGTGCTGCTGGTGTATCGCTGACACGCATTTTATTTGCAGTATTAAAGCCAACCCTGCTGCTTATTTGTGTTGGTTTAGCAATCGGAGAATATGTTGCCCCATTAACTGAGCAGCTTGCGGATAGTGGACGAGCTATTGCACGCAGTGGTGATGGTAAGCAGAGCTTTTCTCAGCAGGGACTTTGGCACCGAGAAGGTGACGAATTCATGCGTTTTAACGCTGTGGAGCCCAATGGTAAGCTGCATGGTGTAACACGGATGAAGTTTAACAAGCAGCGAGAGCTGTTGGAGTCGAGCTTTGCTGAACAAGCAATTTATCAAGGCGATCACTGGGTTTTGCAGAATTTAACCCTAAATAAATTTGAGGATGGCCAGATCACAACGGTCACACTCCCAAGGTTAGAGTGGAAAACTTCACTTTCCCGAGAGCTGTTAAATGTTGTGGTTGTTAAGCCTGACGATTTAGCCATACAAGGACTTCATACTTATGTTGCATATCTTAAAGCACAAGGTTTGAACGCTGGAGAATATGAATTGGCATTTTGGCGAAAGGTTATGCAACCCTTGGCAGTGATTGCCTTAGTGCTTATTGGTATCTCATTTATTTTTGGTCCTTTGCGGACTGTGACGATGGGCTTGAGAGTTTTTACTGGTGTTGTTGTCGGGTTGATGTTTAGTATTTTACAAGACTTATTAGGGCCATCTAGTTTAGTGTTTGGTTTTCACCCACTGTTTGCCATCTTAGCGCCCATTGTGATTTGTATCGTGATTGGAAGTGCTCTTTTACGCCGGGCTGGCTAATTCCAAACTTCACGATGCTCTGTTATTTCCTCACCATTCCTAGCCCAATTGCTTAATGACTATAGGGCTAGGAGTTGGTGTTCTTAGCGGTTGACGGCCAGTAAAAAGATAGCGCAATAAGCTACTTAACTTTTGAGCTGTTTTTTGGTTTGGGAGGTAGTAATACCACGTTTGACATGGAATAGCGGTCATGCCAGGTTTTTTTATCTTTATCCACTAGCATCCACCAAAAGCCTAACCCTCCTAATCCAAGTGATACCATCCCGATCATAAAGCGTAGCAAGCACTGGTTTAATCGAATCATAGAGCCATCAGGATTTTGTACTCTTACCCGCCATACTTGCATACCAAGGGTTTGGCCACTCACGGTCCAAAACTTGGCGAAAAATCCAAATAAGACAAATAAGAGTATGGAAGCGAGTAGGGGGTCAAAGCCATTATGAGCTGATCGCGCTTTAACTTCTTCTGCCCCTAAAATGAGTGCAAGGAGAAATAAATATAAGCCAGTTGTAAGTAGTGCTAAGGCAAGCAGCAGCAAAGCGTCATAAAACATCGCTGCTACTCTTCGCCAGAGTGGCGCGGAAGGCAAAGTGATTGTCGTTTTTTCCATAGATATTAACTAACTTTCTAGTGGTTGTTTTTTCATTGCCTGTATATGTCCTCTAAAGTCACTTTTTTAGCATTCATCAGATGATATTCCTGGTACTTCGTGAGTAGGCTTTTTCACTGATCGAAAAACCGCTCATGAAATGAGCTAAAAAATAATGCGAGCATATTTTCATCAGACAAAGACGGTTTAACCCTACTTGCAGAATCTATGTTTTTTCTCGAATGACGCTTTAACTAGAGTGACTCTCAAGTTATAGCGACACTTAAGACTTATTACTCATTATGAGGTAAGTCGCTATGTGCCAGCCTACTTTCTTTAGTGACAACCCCATATTCTTTGTATATGGGATTGAATGTTAGAAGTTTGCTGAAGACATACATTCCTCTTTACCTCCAAGCGGACCATATTAACAAATTTTATGTGTTGTGTGTTGACTTGTTATCACATCACTGGTGATTTGATGACATGAAGAAAATACGAGTTGAATGTAATACTTGAAATAAAACAGGTTTATTATTTTAATTTGATCACTTTATTTATGTGATGAAAGGTTGTGAGCACACAGATGCTGAGATTAAGAAATATACCGATTAGAGTGAATGGTCAGAGAGTCTGCTTAGATGATTTATGGCTAGCATCGGGTGTGGGAACCAACTTGTCACCTACTTGCTGGTTGCAAGAGAAAACAACTCAACAGACTTTACTGGAGATGAACTTAGAGATGTCTATGAGTGAAACGGACTTGGTGTGTAGCTTAGAGGGGGCTGTTTATGCTACGCATGAGCTAAGCCAAATGTATGCTAGCTGGGTTGATGCAGAGTATGGTATTGAAGTCATAAATGCACTGCTAGCATTTGATGACTCAAGCGTACAACCAGTCAAGGAGGTGACTGATACAGTAGAAGCCGGTCATGCATTTATTGCTGCAGTAGAAAAAGAGCGAGCGCTTATCAGCTAGATAATTTATGGTAATAGACTTTATGGATCTATAACTTAAGAAATTATCGCTATCTTTCTATATGATTGACTGTCTCGAAAGAACCTCAGGCTCTTTCGAGGCGCTCTAGGAAGCCTTCAAGCTGAGTATAGTACCCCATATGGTGTGGGTGTAAGTGCAAGCCACTTAATATTTCAGCTACCCGCTTCTTCTCATCTTCTTCAAGTACGGCATGGGCTTTTTCTAAAGCAGATGCGGCAATGAGCGCTACATCAAGATACTGAGAGTGAAGGAGTCTTGTTAGGATTGTGATGCGCTCGTTATAAGTAGCTTGATGCATGACTTTAGCAATACGTTCCTGCCAGTATTTAGGCTTATTTAAAATTGTATTTGCTAAAAAGTTCCTATCTTCTGGCGACAAGTTTTGTAGAAATCGAGCCGCAGCATACATATTCTCATCATGCCAGCCGGAGTAGCTGTTCCCAATGATGGCTTTAAATGTGTTGAGTAATTCTGAATGTTCCATGATATATGCGCAATTTCGTAGTTGGATTGTGTTAAGAATTAGTGTTTTTATTTCAAATGGTCCGGAATAATGATAACGAATTGTCGCATAAATAACGTGAATAAAGTCTTGAAAAGCTATTTTATTACCAGTGCAGACTTATTTTTTGTTAAATGTAGATGTTTGTATGTCGCAATTTTGAGTGGATAGTAAGTTCAGCCCAAAAAAATATTTGTGAGATATTTCAAGTTGTAAAGGACTGGTTTTATTTATAGAGCCAGTCTTTAACAGACTGGATAAGCGTGTTAATAAATGTAGGATTTTTGTTGGTTTTTTTGTTTGATTGCTGTGCTTGATAAACTCCATGACGAAAACAGACTTTATCTTCATGGTAGTTTGCTTCTGTTTCCTTGTTGGTTGTTACTTTTTTGCTTTCCATAGGTGCTTTATGATGTTGATACTGTTGATAGGTAGTGTTAGGTCAGCATAAAACTGTGATGAGCTTTTGTTTTTGCTGAGAAATCAATTGTTTTGCACAAATAAAAGATGATTTTGAGTAGAAGCTTTTATTAGTCAAGTGACAGAGTCTATGCTGTCTGTGTGAACAAATTATACTGGAAATGTTTATTTTAAAACTGTGACTAATTCACAATTCAATTAGCGATCATTTATACCTAAAAGGTATCTAGGCTTTTAATAGCTTACTTATACTGAACAAGCTAAATGTGCTTTGGGGTAAATCAATTTAGACTATCAAGGTATTAAAAAAATAAATGTTGAGTTTCTAGAGCTGAGTTCTGCATAGCTTTTCTTGTTGGCTGTTATCAAAGTCAATATCGATATGATGAATGCATAAAATAAAATAGTCATGCTGACTAAATACCTGTTTAGATTCGTTAATATATTGCTCCCTTTATTACAATATATGGCTTAGCCATGGGTATTACCTGGTTTCAAGAAAAGCAAAAAAATGAAATGTAAAAACTGAATTACTGTTTGATGATAGCAATGGAGAGCACTGTAATGTTTAGCAGAGCCAGTCCTAAGAATAGTAGAAATCCAGTGTTAGATAATGGTGATAGTGTTTGTGGGTAACTTACTAAGTGTGGAAGCTCTGAAAGTAAAATAGTTGAGGTCATGTGAAACTCTCCTTTGGTTTATGCTAAGAAGAGTAGTTGGTTGGTGAGTATGTTTGAACAGTGTTAAATGAGGTATTAGAGGCTAATACTCGACGTTTAATTTTCTTGTTTGAGGTTTGAGGTTTGAAAGGAACTGACTGGGTAGCAGTGATGCTTAATTAGACTGTAATGAATGCGTAAGAATCATTAAGGAATCGAAGCTGCTATGGCACTAAGCAAGTGCTGATCAAGTAAGATCGTGAGTTGTTAATTAATGAGGTCTTAAGTATGCAAGCAAACGCTTTGCATGCTTAAGCTTTGGCGATGGTGCCCGGGGTCGGACTCGAACCGACACACCCGCAAAGGCGGGGGATTTTGAATCCCCTGCGTCTACCAATTTCGCCACCCGGGCTAAATGTGCGGCGCAGTATAGCAAACCCGTTGTGAAGGTCAATGCTTTTACACCCCGGCAGGATGTAAAAAGTGAATTAAATCAGCTGACTGTATACAGTTTGATCAGTACTGTACATCGAGTGTCTTGATAAAGTTAATGTCTCAAAAAACTATTTCCGTTAAAATGGCCGTTTTTTGCGGTTTAATTGAATAGTATGCGCGTTAAAGATTTCAGTTTCGAATTACCAGCAGAGCAGATTGCTCGTTACCCTACCGATCAGCGTTCTTCAAGCCGCCTCATGGTTGTTGATGGCAGCTCTGGTGCTATTGAGCATAAGTCATTTGTGGACATTGCTGATTACATGCAACCAGGTGACCTGCTTGTACTCAATGATACAAAAGTCATTCCTGCAAGGTTATACGGTACCAAAGCTACTGGTGGGAAAGTGGAAGTACTGGTTGAGCGTATCCTAGAAGATCAGCACTCAGTACTTGCACATGTTCGTGCCAGTAAAGCGCCTAAGCATGGAACATTACTCTGCTTTGATGAGGGCATACAAGCGGAAATGTTGCGGCGTGAAGGTGATCTTTTTGTACTCCGCTTTTTAGGTGAGCAGCCTGTGTTAGCGCTGCTGGATAAAATTGGACATATTCCTCTACCACCATATATTGACCGTGATGATGCACAAATTGATCGTGAGCGCTATCAAACAATATACAGCCGAACTGCAGGTGCAGTGGCTGCACCCACCGCTGGCTTGCACTTTGATCAGGCACTGTTCGACAAATTAGCAGCTAAGGGGGTTGAAAAAGCCTTCGTTACCCTTCATGTAGGAGCAGGGACGTTTCAACCTGTTAGGGTTGAAACCATTGCTGAGCACAAAATGCATAGTGAGTATCTAGAGGTAAGCCAAGCTGTTTGTGACCAAATAGCTGCAACGAAAGCGCGTGGTGGCAGAGTGGTTGCGGTGGGAACAACAACGGTCAGGTCGCTCGAAACGGCATCACGCTCAGGGTATGTTCAGCCTTATCATGGAGAAACTGATATCTTTATATACCCTGGCTATCAGTTTCAGTGTGTTGACCTTATGGTTACTAACTTTCATCTGCCAGAATCAACGCTGCTGATGTTAGTATCCGCATTTGCGGGCTATGAGCATATCATGCAGGCCTATCAAATAGCGGTGGCAGAGCAATATCGTTTTTTTAGCTACGGTGATGCTATGCTGTTGAGCCGCAGAAATGCGTAAACTGTTGACTTTATTGGTTACAAATTAGCAATTATATGAGTAGATCAGAATGCTTTATGCGCTTTGAGACACTGACAACTGATGGTCAGGCTCGGCGTGCTCGCTTGGTATTTCCAAGAGGTGTGGTAGAAACACCAACTTTTATGCCTGTTGGAACCTATGGCACTGTAAAGGGTATGTTGCCGAAGGATATAGAGGCTATTGGTGCCCAAATTATTTTGGGAAATACCTTTCACCTGATGCTAAGGCCTGGCACAGAAATTATCAGCAAACATGGTGACTTGCATGACTTTAATGGTTGGAATAAGCCTATTTTGACTGACTCTGGCGGCTTTCAGGTATTCAGCTTGGGAGAAATGCGCAAGATAACAGAAGAAGGGGTCTCTTTCCGCTCGCCCGTTGATGGTGCTAAGGTGTTTTTGAGTCCTGAGCGTTCAATGGAAGTTCAGCGTGCACTAGGTTCTGATATCGTCATGATTTTTGATGAGTGTACGCCTTATCCCGCAACAGAATCCGAAGCCAAAAAGTCGATGGAAATGTCCCTCCGTTGGGCTAAGCGAAGTCGAGAAGCTCACGGTGATAGTCCAAGTGCACTGTTTGGTATTATTCAGGGTGGGATGTATCAGCACTTGCGAGAGCTGTCTTTAGCAGGATTAAAAGCAATCGATTTTGATGGTTATGCCATTGGTGGCCTATCTGTGGGCGAGCCAAAAAACGATATGTTTCGTGTATTAGAAGGCATTACTCCGCTAATGCCGGAGAATAAACCCCGCTACTTGATGGGGGTGGGTACTCCAGAAGACTTGGTTGAAGGCGTGCGGCGTGGGGTTGATATGTTTGACTGTGTTATGCCTACTCGCAACGCAAGAAATGGGCACTTATTTACGGCTGCAGGTGTTGTAAAAATTCGCAATGCAGTACATAAGCATGATACAGGGCCTTTGGATGAAACCTGCGATTGTTATACCTGTCAGAACTTCAGTCGAGCATATCTACATCACTTAGATAAGTGTGGTGAAATTCTTAGTTCGCAGCTAAATACTATCCATAATTTACGCTACTACCAGCGGGTAATGGCCGGTTTGCGTGAAGCAATTGAAGCCGGTAAATTGAACGATTTTGTGACAGCGTTTTATCATGCGCGTGGCATGGATGTTCCGCCACTCACCACTGAGTAATTACTCTGGTTTGTATGATGGGGCTGTATTTTTAGGTTTTGACATTGTGAATGTTGAGGAGTTTGTTGCATGAGTTTGTTTATTGAGCAAGCGTTTGCGGATGCTGCTGCAGGGCAGCCTGCTGGTGGTGGCTGGGTGACGACTTTGATGATGGTTGGTTTTTTTGCCATCTTTTATTTTCTTTTGATCAGGCCACAACAGAAAAAAGCAAAAGAGCATAAGCAAATGTTGTCCCAGCTCCAGAAAGGGGATGAGGTGGTCACAAATGGTGGCATTATTGGCAAAATTACCAAAGTGTCTGATGAATTTATCACTCTTCAGGTTAATGATAACACCCAGCTTAACTTTCAGAAGGCTGCTGTTGTGGCCAGTTTACCGAAGGGTACAATCAAAGCCATTTAATCATCACTCGTCAGGGCTAGTGTAATAACTGATTAGTGTTGTGTGCCCTGACATGTTTGTTAACCAAAAGGAACAGGGCACAGCTATGCTCAATAAGTACCCGTTGTGGAAGTACTTGCTTATTGTGTTTGTTATTGTGGTAGGCGGTATTTATGCGTTGCCAAATTTATATCCCGCTGATCCAGCCATACAAATTCGTAGCAATAGTCGCTCAATAACTGTTGATGATCAACTCGTTGAGCGTACCAAGCAAATTCTTGAAACTGCGAAAATTCCTGTCAAAGCCATTGAACTGGAAAACGAAAGTTTACTTGTTCGCCTGACTGAAATGGATAATCAGGCATTAGCCAAGTCTTATCTTCATGACCAGTTAGGGACAGATTATATTGTCGCTTTAAATTTAGCACCTACCACGCCTGAATGGCTTGCATCTATTGGCGCTGAACCAATGAAGCTAGGCTTAGACTTGAGTGGTGGTGTTCACTTTTTGCTTGAAGTGGACATGAATAAAGCCGTGGATGCTCGCCTTAAAGTACTGGATAGTGAAATCCGGACAATGTTACGAAAAGAAGGTATTCGTTATCGAAATGCACCGGTTTTAGAGGATAAGTCTCATCAGCTTTCATTTCGTTCTGCGGCTGATCGAGACAAAGCTGAGCGTATGGTAAAAGCTGAACATAACCAACTGACCACGCGTGCTTTCGATAATGGTGATAAATACCTGTTGGCATACAATTTTGCGGAATCCAGGCTAATAGAAATTGAAGATTATGCCATTAAGCAAAACCTGACTTCCCTCCGTAACCGAGTGAATGAGCTTGGGGTTTCAGAGCCATTAGTCCAACGCCAAGGTCGTAATAGAATTGTTGTTGAGTTACCAGGGGTACAAGATACTGCGCAGGCTAAAGGTATTATTGGTAAAACAGCGAATCTTGAGTTTCGCTTGGAAGCTAAGGCAGATTCCACAGCAACTGAACAGTATCGTTTCAGAGATGATAAAAATCCGCCTGCTAATTTAGAGCGTGATGTCATTTTAACGGGTGACTTAGTTTCTGATGCATCTGCCAGCTTTGATGAAAATGGTCGACCACAAGTAAACATTACCTTAAACGGTAATGGTGGTGATCTTATGAATCGGGCAACACGTTATAATGTTGGACGCCGCATGGCTGTGGTTTTTATTGAGCAAAAGCCACTTCCCCCAAAGGAAATCACCAAAGTAGTTAATGGCAAGGAAGTGACTGAGATTAAGCAGTCTTTCCGGGAAGAGAAGCACATTATTAGTTTGGCGACTATTCAAAGTGCGCTTAACACTCAATTCCGTATCACTGGTTTGGATAGTGTTGCTGAGTCTTCTGAGTTAGCGCTATTACTTCGTGCTGGTGCACTAGCCGCACCTATGTACTTTGTTGAAGAGCGCACAATTGGCCCAAGCTTAGGTAAAGCAAATATTGAGATGGGCTTTAAGTCAGTTGCCGTTGGTTTTGCATTGGTGCTGGCATTTATGCTGGTGTACTACAAAGTGTTTGGTGTGTTTGCCAATATTGCTTTGACCTTTAACCTTGTCTTGCTCATAGCGGTCTTGTCGATGTTTTCGGCGACCCTGACTTTGCCAGGAATAGCAGGAATAGTGCTAACGGTGGGGATGGCTGTTGATGCCAATGTGCTGATATTCTCAAGGATTAAGGAAGAACTGGCACAAGGCCTGTCCCCTCAGCAAGCTATTCATGAAGGATATAATCGAGCATTTGTGGCTATCCTGGATGCTAATATCACCACATTTATCGTTGCAATCATTTTACTCTCTGTTGGTACCGGGCCAGTTCAGGGCTTTGCTGTTACCTTGGCGATTGGGATCGTGACTTCACTATTTACCGCAATTTTGTTTACGCGGGCAATGGTTAATATGGTCCTGGGTGGTAAGCAGTTGCAAAAACTATGGATTTAATCGGCCAGCAAGAGGATAACGATTATGAACAATGAGCGTGTCATTCAATTTATGAGTGCTCGAGTGCTGGCGGTTTTCTTTTCGTTAGCACTAATAATAGGCTCAATTGGTACCCTGGTTATTAATAATCTGCAATATGGATTGGATTTTACCGGTGGAACGCTGATTGAGTTAGGCTACGAACAACCTGTTCGCCTTGATGACATTCGGGAGCAGCTAAAGCAAGCCGGTTATGATCAAGCTACTGTACAGGAGTATGGCTCAGCAACAGATATTCTGGTTCGCTTACCTGGTGATGATCCCAAGCAGGGCGATAAAGTTGCTGGGGTTTTATCAAAAGCTTCTACAGGCAATGTTGAGCTGCATCGAGTAGAGTTTGTCGGGCCGCAAGTTGGAGAGGAGTTGCGAGAAAAAGGTGGATTAGCAATGCTGCTGGCTTTAGCTGTGGTGCTGATCTACATTGCTTTGCGTTTTCAGCTGAAGTTTGCTTTAGGGGCTGTCTTAGCTCTGGTCCATGATGTGATTATCACTTTGGGCTTTTTTGCGGTAACAGGATTTACCTTTGACTTAACCGTGCTTGCAGCGATTTTGGCGGTTATTGGTTATTCGTTAAATGATACAATTGTGGTCTCTGACCGTATTCGTGAAAACTTTCGGGTTATGCACTCTGCAACACCCATTGAAGTTATTAACTACTCGCTGACACAAACACTGGGTAGAACGTTGATAACGTCGATAACTACATTGTTAGTATTAGCGGCACTGGCAATATTTGCGGGTGAGTCATTGCAGAGCTTTTCTCTTGCACTAATAGTGGGTGTGGTCATTGGTACTTACTCATCTATTTATGTTGCAGCAAATGTGCTTATTGCTATGAAAGTCAGCAGGGAAGACTTGCTACCACCTGAGAAAGAAGAAGTTGTTGATGATATGCCTTAACATAAATTAATGGTTTCTTCTATATATTTAAAAAAAGCGGCTAATGCCGCTTTTTTTAAATATAAAATAAGACAGATATCGTCTAGTTAATGAGGTTATTTATGAAAACAATGTTAATTACAGGTGCGAGTCGGGGATTAGGCTTAGAGCTGGTAAAACAGTATGCCAGTGAGCATTGGCAGGTTATTGCCTGTTGTCGGCAGCCAGGGCAAGCAAATGAATTAACAGCTTTGGCAGAGCAATATCCAAGCATTAGTATTGAACAAGTGGATATTCTGCAAGAGGTTGATATTCAACGTTTAGCAGAAAAGTATAAACAACGGCCTATTGATTTGCTTTTTATGAATGCAGGTGCTTATGGACCTAAAGGGTATGGGTTTGATGATATTTCTACTGAGGAATGGCTCAATGTACTGCATGTAAATAGTGTAGCGCCTTTTATTTTTATTAAATACTTTTTAAAGCAGGTAATTCAAAGTGAGTTAAAACAGATTGCGTTAATGAGCAGTAAGATGGGTAGTATTGCTGATAATGGCAGTGGGGGGAGCTACATTTACCGAAGTTCTAAAGCAGCTTTAAATGCTGCTGCCAAAAGCTTGGCCATTGATTTAGCTGGAGATAATGTCAAAGTTGCAATTATTCATCCAGGTTGGGTTAAGACTCGTATGGGTGGGCCAAATGCACTTATTGATACTCAAACATCAATTAAGGGTATTAAACAATTGCTGGAAAATTTATCACTGGAAAACTCAGGTAGTTTTGTAGCCTATGATGGGCAGTTAATTCCTTGGTAAAAAGCGAGAATATCGTCAGCTTTTATTATTAATAAAGCTGACGATAACCTTGGCAATTAACGCAAGGCCGTTAGGCTTTTTTCATATCAGGTGTCAGGTAGGGGTGAATTAATTGTAAAAGTGATTTAAAGCACTTTGGGTTACCACAAGCGACCTGACCACTTTCAAAGTAACTGTGAGAGCCACTAAAGTCACCTATCAAGCCCCCAGATTCGAGGATTAACAGAATGCCTGCTGCCATGTCGTATTGATTCAGCCCATATTCCCAAAATCCATCAAGTCTTCCAGCAGCAACATAAGCAAGATCAAGTGCAGCAGAACCACCACGACGAATACCTGCAGTTTTTTCAGCAACGTTTTTCATCATGCCAAAATAGGCTTCAGCGTGTTTCATTTGATCCTGACGGAAGGGGATTCCTGTACCGATTAAAGCATCATGCATTTGCTTTCTGTTGCTGACTCTGATGCGATGGCCATTAAGTTGTGCCCCTTTACCTCGCGAGGCAGTAAATTCTTCTCCCCGGATAGGGTCAAGTACAACGCCATGTTCAATACGGCCTTTGTACTGGCAGGCAATAGAGACAGCAAAATGGGGAATACCGTGGATAAAGTTACTGGTGCCATCAAGGGGGTCAATAATCCAAAGATAATCTTTGCCGCTGCCTTTACCTTCCTGATGACCAGACTCTTCACCGAAAATACTATGGTCAGGGTAAGCCTTACGCAGCGTTTTGATGATGGTTCGTTCTGCAGCAGTGTCAATTTGAGTAACGAAATCGTGTGGAGCTTTTTCAGCAACTTCCAAGCGGTCTAATTGTTCATAGCCACGGAGTATGACTTCTCCTGCGCTTCTAGCTGCACGCAGGGCAATGTTGAGCATAGGTTGCATAGCGACTCATCTACTTGAGGTGTTAAAGAACATAAGGTGCTAACTATAGCAAATACTTTGCAGTTCAATAAGCCGCATGACTACTTATTTTTATAGCTAGTGGGGAGAGGGAATAGCGTCAACCATTTGTACTAAGAGGTGCGGATAAAGTTACATAGAGCCTGAACATAGGTTTTGTTACACTAAGCGTAATCATTCAACCTAGATGTCACTATTATTAGTATTTATCAATTGCTGCCAGTTTTTTGCTATATAGGTTGGAAGCGATTGGAGTGGTCAGTGATTTAGATATATCGAGATAAAGTATATAGTTAGCGTCTGTTGTATTTTCATTATCCTGTAAGTTATATCCATGGTGAAGTACTTAAGAGGTTGTTTCGGCTATTGTTGATTACAAGCTTAGAGCAGCTTGAAATGGATATACTCAGAAAGGATGACTAGATTTTTTAGTGAGTTGAGGATAGTAAGGTCAGTGTTAGAACGCATTCGTATTGTTTTAGTAAATACTTCCCATCCAGGAAATATTGGTGCGGTTGCTCGAGCGATGAAAACCATGGGGCTTACCAAACTGGTGCTTGTTTCCCCCGATGAATTTCCTCACCCTTATGCTACCAGCCGTGCAGCCGGTGCAGATGATATCTTGGCGCAGGCAATGGTGGTTGAGTCACTCGCAGATGCTGTGGCTGACTGTCAGTTAGTCGTTGGAACCAGTGCCCGACAGCGCAAAGTACCCTGGCCCTTAGTGAATCCTCGGGAATGTGCTCAACAGCTTTTAGCAGAAGCGCAACAGGGAGAAGTTGCATTGATATTTGGTCGAGAAGAGCATGGTCTGACAAATGATGAGTTAGCAATGTGTCAGCTACATGTTCATATTCCTGCTAATGAAACGTATAGCTCGCTTAATCTTGGTGCTGCAGTTCAGGTCATGACCTATGAAATTAGAATGCAAGCGTTGCAACTCACCCAAAGCCAATCGCTTGAAGCTTTGTCTGGGCATGATGCGCCACTGGCTACCAGTGCGGAGTTAGAACATTTGTACCAACATCTTGAGCAAACACTACAACAAATTAACTTTCTTAAAAGTGCCTCAGCACACTCAATGATGACTAAACTTCGACGAATATATCAGCGTGCTCGTTTAGAGCGACAGGAAGTTCAAATCTTGCGCGGTATTCTAAGCCAGACACAAAATAAGTCGAAAAATAAATAATTTAGCTCAAGGGTAGGCTTTTTAATAACTACAAAATTTATAGCGAAAGTCGCTATAGCCAGGAGCGATTACACAATTATTTGTTACAGGAGTGGTTATGTTTGAACGGGTCAAAGAGGATATTGCCAGCGTATTTCACCGTGATCCTGCTGCACGCAATACTTTTGAGGTATTGACCAATTACCCTGGCGTACATGCAGTGTTACTCCATCGTTTAAGTCATAAGTTATGGATTAAAGGTTTTAAGTGGTTTGCCCGTTTTGTTTCTAACTTTGGACGCTGGATGACAGGAATTGAGATCCATCCTGGTGCTAAGATCGGTCGTCGCTTTTTTATCGACCATGGTATGGGGGTGGTCATAGGTGAAACCGCTGAAATTGGTGATGATGTCACGCTTTATCAAGGCGTAACCCTGGGTGGTACAACCTGGAATAAAGGCAAACGACACCCAACACTTGGAAATGGTGTGGTAGTAGGTGCTGGCGCTAAGATCCTGGGACCTTTTGTGGTCGGTAATAATGCTAAGGTTGGCTCTAATGCAGTTGTCACCAAGGAAGTACCTGAAGGGGCAACAGTTGTTGGCATACCTGGAAGAATTATTCGGCATGCAGAAATGTCTCAGGAGGATGCAAAACGACAAGCAATGGCAAACAAGATGGGGTTTGATGCTTATGGTGTATCTGATATGCCTGACCCTGTTGCGAAAGCAATGACAGGTATTTTAGACCATATGTTGGCCGTGGATGATAAAATTGTTGTTATGTGTAAAGCACTGAAAGACTTGGGCGTTGATTATTGTGATAACAACTTGCCTGCTTTGAAAGAGGAAGATTTTGAGTGTGTCAGTGAGCATTCAGTTGATAGTCATGAACCATCTTTAAAGACTATTAATGAAGAAGAGCGGGCTGTTCATAAAGAAAAAATGAAAGAAACCAATGAGAGTTAGAGAGTGTGTCTGGCTAAATAGGCACATACTTGACTAAACCATAGGGTTAAATACTTGATCAATTTACTTGGTTAAAGCATAATACGTCGCAAGACTTTTTTAATGAACTGCGGCATATAAAGAGACTGATATTATGCGTTTAACCACCAAAGGGCGCTATGCCGTTACGGCAATGCTTGATCTAGCGCTGCATGCTGAAAAAGGCCCTGTTGCATTAGCAGATATTTCTGAGCGTCAGGGCATTTCTCTTTCTTATCTTGAACAACTTTTTGCCAAACTACGTCGTAGCCAGCTAGTGAGCAGTGTACGTGGGCCTGGTGGTGGTTATCGTCTTAGCCGTGAAAGCACAGGTATTCATGTCGCTGAGGTTATTGATGCTGTTAATGAAACCGTTGATGCCACTCGTTGCCATGGGAGTAATGATTGTCAACGGGGCGATATTTGTCTCACCCATCACTTGTGGTGTGACTTGAGTAACCAGATTCATTCCTTTTTAAGTAATATCAGTCTCGCAGATTTGGTGGCACGTCGAGAAGTACGCTTTGTTGCTTCGCGTCAGGATGAAAAACAGCAAATAAAACAAGATCATCCTTCACTTGATGAGCGCATTAATACGTCACAGATTATATAATTTGCCTGATTGAATAGATTAGCCTTTTGTTGGAGTTGTTAACCTCATGAAGCTTCCGATTTACTTTGACTATGCAGCCACCACACCTGCAGATCCCCGTGTCGCCCAAAAAATGGTTGATTATTTGACGGTTGATGGTGTGTTTGGAAACCCTGCTTCTCGCTCGCATGCCTTTGGCTGGAAAGCAGAAGAGGCTGTAGAGTTGGCACGAAAGCAAGTCGCGGAGCTGGTTAACTGTGATCCTCGTGAAATTGTCTGGACCTCTGGCGCGACAGAAGCAGATAACTTAGCTATCAAAGGTGCTGCTCATTTCTACAGTAAGAAAGGTAAGCACATTATTACTTCCCGTATAGAGCATAAAGCAGTGTTGGACCCTTGTCGTCAGTTAGAACGTGAAGGGTTTGAAGTGACCTACCTTGATCCAGATAAAGACGGGATTATTCACCCTGAAGCCGTAGCAGAAGCTATTCGTGAAGACACCATCTTAGTATCTGTCATGCATGTTAATAATGAAATTGGTGTGATTAATGATATAGCGGCGATTGGTGAAATTACCCGTAGTAAAAATATCCTTTTCCATGTTGATGCCGCCCAAAGCACTGGCAAGGTCGCGATTGACTTGGAAGCCATGAAGGTCGATTTAATGTCCTTTTCTGGACATAAGAGCTACGGGCCAAAAGGTATAGGTGCACTATATGTGCGTCGTAAGCCAAGAGTTCGGCTAGAGGCTTTGATCCATGGTGGTGGTCATGAGCGAGGAATGCGTTCTGGTACTTTGCCAACTCATCAAATTGTCGGTATGGGTGAAGCTTTTCGAATTGCAAAAGAAGAGATGGTCGCTGAGCAAGCTAAATTGTTAAAGCTACGTAATCGTTTCTGGGATCAGATTAAGGACATGGAAGAAATATATGTCAATGGTAGCTTTGAGCAGCGTGTGGCTAGCAACCTAAATGTAAGCTTTAACTTTGTTGAAGGTGAGTCACTCATTATGGCACTAAAAGATCTGGCTGTTTCTTCGGGGTCTGCATGCACCTCCGCTAGTCTTGAGCCATCCTATGTATTGAGAGCGCTAGGCCTGTCTGATGAATTAGCCCATAGCTCTATTCGCTTTAGTTTTGGCCGCTTTACCACAGAAGAAGAAATAGATTATGCCGCACAGAAAGTGCGCACTGCCGTGGATAAGTTAAGAGAGTTATCGCCTTTGTGGGATATGTATAAAGATGGTGTCGACCTGAGTAAGGTTGAATGGGTTGCCCACTAATAATTTTGCCTGATTTCGTGCTGAGGAGTTAATCAAATGGCTTACAGTGATAAAGTCATAGACCATTACGAAAACCCCCGTAATGTCGGTAAAATGGACACCGCAGACCCTGCAGTAGGTACGGGTATGGTTGGTGCACCTGCATGTGGTGACGTTATGCGTCTGCAGATTAAAGTGAATGGTCAAGGTGTGATTGAAGACGCCAAATTTAAAACGTATGGCTGTGGCTCTGCCATTGCGTCAAGCTCACTCGCAACAGAATGGATGAAAGGTAAGACGCTTGATGAGGCTGCAGAGATTAAAAATGCAACCATCGCAGAAGAGCTTGCACTGCCACCAGTAAAAATTCACTGTTCTGTATTAGCTGAAGATGCAATTAAAGCAGCTATTCAGGATTACAAAAGCAAGCAATCACCTGAGTCTGATATTACTAACAGCGCAGCTGCTGGCTAAACGCTACTGACAGTTGAAGCGAACAATGCTGTAAAGCGCTTGCCTTTACAGCATTATTGCTATGAGAGGAGTCATGTATGGCAATCACAATGACCACAGCTGCCGTCAATCATATCAGTCAGCAGATAGCTAACCGTGGTAAAGGGGTCGGGATTCGCTTAGGGGTCAAGACGACAGGCTGCTCTGGTTTGGCTTATGTACTTGAGTTTGTTGATGATGCAGCACCTGAGGATAAACTGTTTGAGCAAGGCGGTGTTCAGCTCTACGTTGATCCCAAAAGCTTAGTTTACTTGGATGGTACTGAACTTGACTTTGTCAAAGAAGGACTCAATGAAGGCTTCAAGTTTAACAACCCAAACGTGAAAGGCGAGTGTGGTTGTGGTGAGAGCTTTTCAATTTAACTAAGTAGTGAAGAGATCTTCAAATGCTTGAGCTAAAGCAGAATTATTTTGAGTTGTTTACGCTTGCGCCTAGCTTTAATGTCGATAAAGCAAAACTTGCAGAAAAATATCGAGCATTACAGCGATCATTCCATCCTGATAATTTTGCCGCTGAGTCTCAGCAGCAACAACGTTTAGCTGTTCAGTGTACAGCACATATCAACCAAGCCTATCAAGCATTGCGTTCAGATTTACTTCGTGCAGAGTATTTATTGAAATTACAAGGGATAGACCCTCAGCTAGACCGTACGACGGTATTTGATAGTGAGTTCTTGATGGAGCAAATGGCACTTCGTGAAGCGCTAGAAGAAGTGCGCTCTGCAGTAGACACTGAGGTAGCCCTTCAAGAGTTGCAAACAACCGTAGATGAGCGATTAAAAGACCTTTTTAAAGCCTTTTCAAACCTATGGGATCAAAAAGACCCTGTCGCATTAGCGCAAGCTGTTGTTGTCGTTCAAAAATTACACTTTTTCTCGAAATTACAACAACAGGTCACTGAGCTTGAAGCAGAGCTTTTAGACGATTTTTAACCCACATTAAGTTAAACGATTAAAGATGGCGTTGTTACAGATATCTGAACCCGGCCAAAGTCCTAAGCCGCATCAAAGAAAGCTGGCAGTAGGCATTGATTTAGGCACAACCAACTCATTGGTAGCGGCTGTTCGCAGTGGTTCGCCAGAAACCCTTGCTGATGAGCAAGGCCATCACATACTACCCTCAGTGGTACATTATCAGACAGGTGGCGTTCGTGTGGGGCTTGAAGCCAAGCAACAGGCAGCTGAAGACCCTGAAAATACCATTATTTCTGTTAAGCGAATGATGGGGCGCGGACTCCATGATATTCGGCAACAGGGTAACTACTCTCCCTATCGTTTTGTTGATACTGATGGGATGCCTAACCTGTTGACATGTGCAGGTGAAATTAACCCTGTGCAGGTTTCTGCTGAAATCTTAAAGGTGCTCATCGCTAGAGGTAAGGCCAGTCTGGGCGGGGACTTAGTCGGGGCTGTTATAACTGTACCTGCTTACTTTGATGATGCACAGCGCCAAGCAACCAAGGATGCAGCGCGGCTGGCAGGCATCCACGTGCTGAGGCTGCTAAATGAGCCAACCGCAGCCGCAGTGGCTTATGGTTTAGACCAGCGTCAGGATGGCGTTATAGCTGTTTATGACTTAGGTGGAGGCACCTTTGATATCTCCATTTTGCGTTTGTCAAAAGGCGTCTTTGAAGTATTAGCAACAGGTGGTGATTCTGCTTTAGGGGGTGATGACTTTGACCACTGTATTGCTGAGTGGATCATGCAGCAGGCTGGATTAAAGGCTGAGGCACTTTCAACGTCAGAACAGCGTTCCCTTCTTTCGATTGCATGTAAGGCAAAAGAAGCGCTAACGAATAGTAATGAGGTTGAAGTTAGCTTTCTAAACTGGTCAGGTTTGTTACAACGTGAAGAGTGTGATGAATTATTTCGGCCACTGATTCAAAAGACATTGCGCGCAGTCAAGCGAGCAGTGCGTGATGCTGACTTAAACGTTAATGAAGTTGATGAAGTGGTTATGGTTGGAGGCTCAACGCGTGTTCCAGCGGTTCGACAGGCGGTCTCTACGTTATTGAATCGGGAGCCTTTAATTTCTATAGACCCTGATCGTGTCGTGGCCTTAGGCGCTGCTATCCAAGCTGATGTCCTGGCAGGTAACAAGCGCTCTGATGACATGCTGTTACTGGATGTCATTCCGTTATCACTGGGACTTGAAACGATGGGGGGATTGATGGAAAAAGTGATACATCGCAATACCACCATCCCAATTGCGAGAGCCCAAGAATTTACCACCTACAAAGATGGCCAAACGGCGATGTCTATTCATGTGCTTCAAGGAGAACGTGAGCTGGTAGAACATAACCGCTCCTTGGCTCGCTTCGTGCTGTCAGGTATTCCTCCCATGGTAGCTGGTGCTGCTAAGGTACGGGTTACATTTCAGGTTGATGCTGATGGGCTTTTGAGTGTGAATGCCCAAGAGTTAAGTACGGGAATAGAAAGTACAGTTGAAGTTAAACCATCATACGGTTTATCTGATGAGCTTATTTCTTCCATGTTGCAGGACTCTTATCAACATGCTCAAGATGACGCGGATCAGCGTAACCTTAAAGAGCAACAGGTAGAGGCTGAACGACTGCTGGAAGCTATAACCTCTGCCCTAGCTGAGGATGGACACTTGCTGGCGACTGAAGAGCGCCAGCAGGTTGACCGTGAAGTGGCTCAGTTGCAACAACTAGCTGAAGGTGAAGATGCTGATGCTATAAAGCAAGCTATTGAGCAAACAGCCAAAATAACCGATGAGTTTGCAGCCCGTAGAATGAATGCAGCAGTCAGCAAAGCGTTGTCAGGTCACTCGATTGTAGATTTTGATACTGAGGAACAACAGTAATGCCACAAATTGTCTTTTTACCTCATGATGAGCTATGCCCTGATGGCGCTGTTGTTGAAGCTGAAGCAGGTGAGTCTATATGTGATGTGGCATTGCGTCATGATATTGAGATAGAGCATGCGTGCGAAAAATCCTGTGCATGTACTACGTGCCATGTCGTTGTTCGCGAAGGTTATTATTCTATGGAACCTGCGGATGACTTGGAAGAAGATATGCTGGATAAAGCATGGGGCTTGGAGCCTGAGTCTCGTTTGAGCTGTCAGGCGTTGGTTGGTGATACTGACCTCGTTGTAGAAATTCCGAAGTATACGGTTAATCAGGTCTCTGAAAGACATTAGGTGATTTTCTTACATTGAGGTAGCAGACAAATGAGTTTGTGCTGGACTGATGTAAATGATATTGCGATTGAGCTGGTAGAGCAGTATCAGGATATTGATCCGCGTTATGTAAACTTTGTAGATTTACGCAACTGGGTAATGGCGCTTCCGGGCTTTGATGATGACCCTCAGCACTGTGGTGAGAAAATACTCGAAGCGATTCAAGCTGCCTGGATTGAAGAAGCCGACTGATTAGCGGTCACCTCATCGGTCAAGAGGCTGTTATTTTACTTGAACCTGCGTATAATCCGCGGGTTTTGTGTATTATGCCCATCATTAATGATGCTGTTTAATTGACGGGCATAGAGCATTGTAAACCACCCATTTGCCATTAACTGTTACGGTTTTGTGGAGAATAACATGTCAGTAGAACGTACTCTCTCAATTATTAAACCCGATGCTGTTTCTAAAAATGTCATTGGTAAAATTTTCAGCCGCTTTGAAGAAGCAGGCCTGAAAATTGTTGCTACTAAAATGCTTCACTTGTCTAAAGAGCAGGCTGAAGGCTTTTATGCTGAACACAAAGAGCGCCCTTTCTTTAACGACCTCGTTGCATTCATGACATCAGGTCCAGTGGTTGTTTCAGCGCTTGAAGGCGAGAATGCCATTGTTAAAAACCGTGAGTTGATGGGTGCTACTAACCCTCAAGAAGCTGCTGCTGGCACTATTCGTGCTGAGTTTGCATCAACAATTGATGAGAATGCAGTCCACGGCTCTGACTCTGAAACGTCTGCTGCGCGCGAAGTAGCTTACTTCTTTAGCAACGACGAAGTATGCCCACGCACTCGCTAGTTTGATTGATGTCCACGTCTGTACTGTAGGTAAGTTCACGATGAGTGATGCACAAAAAGTTAACCTGTTAGGTTTGCCACGCCCGATGTTAGAGGCGTATTTCGAGTCTATTGGTGAGAAAAAATTTCGTGCAACTCAGGTTATGAAGTGGATTTACCACTATGGCGTGGATGACTTTGAGCAGATGACTAATCTGGGTAAAGGGCTAAGAACAAAACTCAGTGAGTGTGCTGAAATCAGAGACCCTAAAGTTGTCAGCTGTGATCATTCCGCAGATGGAACCCGTAAATGGATTATTGAAGTAGCCAGTGGTAGTTGTGTAGAGACGGTATTTATCCCTGAGAGCGGGCGAGGAACGCTATGTGTATCCTCTCAAGCTGGCTGTGCATTGGACTGTAGTTTTTGCTCAACGGGCAAGCAAGGGTTTAACTCTGATTTAACGGCTGCAGAGATTATTGGTCAGGTGTGGATTGCGGCTAAGTCTTTTAACAATGTTCCTCATAAGCAAGATCGAAGCATTACCAATGTGGTTATGATGGGGATGGGAGAGCCTCTTCTTAACTTCGATAATGTAGTGGCATCCATGAATTTAATGATGGATGACCTTGGTTTTGGCCTCTCAAAGCGTCGAGTCACATTAAGTACTTCAGGTGTCGTACCCGCGTTAAAAGAGCTAGGCAAATACACTGATGTCTCTCTGGCGCTGTCGTTGCATGCACCTAATAATGCCTTGCGTAATGAGCTTGTACCAATTAACAAGCGTTACCCTTTGGAAGTTTTATTACCTGCGTGTCAGGATTACATGAATGGCCTGGCGGATAAGCGGCGTATTACCATTGAGTATACTTTAATTAAAGGGGTTAATGATCAGCAGCAACATGCTGAAGAGTTGATACCACTGTTAAAAAATATTCCTTGTAAAATAAATTTAATTCCCTTCAATCCCTTTTCTTTGTCTTCATACCAACGGCCCAGTAATAATGCTATACGCCGTTTTCAAGAGATTCTTTTGGCAGCTGGGTATAATACGACAGTTCGAAAAACCCGTGGTGATGATATTGATGCTGCCTGTGGTCAGTTAGCAGGAAAAGTCCAAGATAGAACCCGTCGTAGCCAACGTTATCTCAATCAAACTCAGTTAATTAACACTAAACAGTTGCCAGTGTGAGATAGATCATAAAAAATAACAGTAACACGTGGCAATTGTCTTATTATCTGGGGGATCAAATGAGAAAAGCCAAAGCGTTATTGTTGACAGGTTTATTAGCATGGCAGTTAACAGGGTGTGTTACGACAGGTGGTAAACCTGAAGTTGATCGAGAAAAAGCAGCAGAGAGTTATGTGAATTTGGGCATCGCCTATTTGCGTGAAGGTGATACCGAAAATGCTCGGGAAAAGCTTGAGCGTGCTTTGAAGTATGATAGTGACTCCGTTAGAGCATTAAGTGTTTTAGCCCTAACCTACCACCAAGATGGTGAAGTAGAGTTGGCAGAAAAGTATTTCCGAAAAGCCTTGTGGGAAGATCGGAGTGATCCTGAAACTAACAACAACTATGCTGCTTTTTTGTATGATATTGGGCGTTATGATGAGGCAGCTGAGTATTTTAAAAAGGCTGCAGATAATACCGACTATTCTGAGCGGAGTCGTAGCTTTGAAAATTTGGGATTAACGCTGTTAAAACTAAAA
This sequence comes from Zooshikella ganghwensis, assembly GCF_018263875.1. Classification (NCBI taxonomy): domain Bacteria; kingdom Pseudomonadati; phylum Pseudomonadota; class Gammaproteobacteria; order Oceanospirillales; family Zooshikellaceae; genus Zooshikella; species Zooshikella ganghwensis. Next base: position 325,919 of record NZ_JAEVHG010000002.1, on the reverse strand, counting down.
GATAACGAGGCTGCAGAGGCTAGCTTTCGCCGTGCACTGCGCTTAAATAAAGGCTTACCTCGCGCTCATTTAGAGTTGTCAAATCTTCTGTTTAAGCAGTCTAACTTTAGTGAAGCGCAAAAGCATTATGAGGCCTTTACTCAACTTGCCTCACAAGATGCACGTTCACTGCTGATAGGGATACAAATAGCTAAGGCTTTCAATGATAATGACCGTATGGCAAGTTATGGCTTACAGCTGCGTAAAATGTATCCTGGTTCTTCTGAACTAAAGCAGTATCAAGGTATGATGGCGAATGAAAAACCTTAAGAAAGAAGACAATTTACCCCCTCAAGAACAAGCTGTCTTAACGCCTGGTGCTTTATTGCGCCAGGCACGCCTCGATCAAGGCATAACGCAAGAGGCGATCGCCAACCAACTGAAAATCTCAGTAACCTATGTAGCCGCAATTGAGCAGGATAACTTTGAAGAGTTACCAGGCTTAACCTTTGCACGAGGCTATGTTTGTAACTATGCAAGAAGAGTTGGTTTGAATCGCGATATTGTAGCTAAATCCTTTGATAGCTATACCGGGAAAAAGCCTGAAGCACACTGCCCTGAGCCGGTTCAAAAAGTATCTACTCAAGCGGCGGCACATACCCCGCTGGTTAAATGGTTTAGCTATTTAGTCATTATTGTTTTAGTCATTATGACGATTGTCTGGTGGCGATATGACTTACTACAACGTCAAAATAGTGAAGCATTGGATGCAGACACCAGTGCTGAGCAAATAATGGTTGAGACAGTTGATGGTGAAAATGTTGTTTCCGATTTAATACCTGATCCTGCTGAAGAAGTAACAACTGACCATGCGCTTTCTGCTGAGCAGCCTGAAGAGTCAATAGAGGAACAGCAACTACTTACTGAAGTCCCAGCTACTGAGATCTTGTCACCAGAGCAAGCTAGCAATACGGATGAACAAAACGACGTTGAAAGTGTTTCTGGCGGACCTCTATCTGGTCAAGCGGTAGCTGAAGATCATGATGCTGATACGGCTGTAACTGAAAGTACATCATCAGGTAATGAGTCAGCAGCAGTGGTTACGGTAAAGCATGAAAATACCCTTACAGCTGTTTTTAAAAATGAATGCTGGGTAGAAGTACGTGATGCAAAAACCAATAAAATGTTGGCCGCAGGTTTGAAACAGGCTGGAAATTCTATAAGTGTTTCACACTCTGGACCGGTGAAAATCGTTTTAGGTAATGTAAACGCTGTTGAGCGATTGACATTTAATGATAATAGCGTGAGCTTGGAGGGACGTTCACGAGGAAATGTAGCTAACTTTGTACTAGGACAGGACTCAGAATAAATCGCTATGCAAGTTGAATCACCCATTAAAAGACGTAAATCCAGACAGATTATGGTGGGTAATGTGCCCGTAGGTGGTGATGCACCCATTTCTGTCCAGAGTATGACTAATACTGAAACCTGCGACGTTGCGGCAACCGTTGGACAGATTAAACAGCTGGAAGAAGTTGGTGCAGATATTGTCCGTGTTTCAGTGCCCTCTATGGACGCTGCAGAGGCATTTGCAGCCATTCGCCAGCAGGTGAATGTGCCGTTAATTGCTGATATTCACTTTGATTACCGTATTGCGCTTAAAGTCGCTGAGCATGGTGTTGACTGCTTAAGAATTAATCCTGGCAATATTGGTCGAGAAGAACGTGTGCGAGCTGTAGTGGATGCTGCTCGAGATCGTAATATTCCTATTCGTATTGGAGTCAATGCAGGCTCACTAGAAAAAGACTTGCAGAAAAAGTATGGCGAGCCAACACCTGCTGCGTTGGTTGAGTCAGCGTTACGCCATATTGAAATACTAGATCGGCTGGATTTTCAGGAGTTTAAAGTCAGCCTCAAAGCATCAGATGTATTTACTACAGTGGCAGCTTATCGCTTACTGGCAGCACAAATAGAACAGCCATTGCATTTAGGCATCACAGAAGCAGGAGCCTTTCGCTCGGGTACAGTTAAGTCATCGATTGGCTTGGGTATGCTCTTGATGGATGGGATTGGCGACACATTAAGGGTTTCGTTAGCTGCAGATCCTGTACAAGAAATCAAAGTAGGCTTCGATATTTTAAAAAGTCTCAAATTGCGGGCAAAAGGCATTAACTTTGTAGCATGCCCAAGTTGCTCAAGACAAAACTTTGATGTCATCAAAACCATGAATGAGCTTGAGGTTCGGCTGGAAGATATCACTACTCCTCTGGATGTTGCAGTTATTGGTTGTGTGGTAAATGGTCCTGGTGAAGCTCGTGAAGCCGATATTGGCTTAACAGGTGGCTCACCCAATAATCTATTGTATGAAGATGGAAAGCCTAGTTATAAAGTCACTAATAATGGTTTGGTGGATGAGCTTGAGCGAAAAATTAGGGAAAAAATAGCTCAGCGCCAGGCTGAAGAAGCTAACACCATCGTCAAAGTTTAGTAAGAGATGTAAAAAGAGTGTGCTGCTGTGCTGGAAGTCTTATAAATAATCCGTAAACTATTTCCCCTTAATACATGTTGTGGCCACGGTGCTTAGCGGCGTCGTGGTTTTAGTTTGTCACTTTAATTTGATAGGTAAAGAGCGTTGGCCACACAAATTCAAGCAATTCGTGGAATGAATGATATCCTCCCTAGCCAAAGTCCCTTATGGCAGTATGTGGAGCATCATATCCATGAGGTGCTGAGCGCTTATGGCTATTCCGAGTTACGCACACCACTCGTTGAAAGCACAGATTTATTTAAGCGGTCGATTGGTGAAGTGACGGACATTGTTGAAAAAGAAATGTACACCTTTGCTGACCGTAATGATGAAAGCATAACATTACGTCCGGAAGGTACAGCTGGTACTTTAAGAGCTGCACTGCAGAGAGGCCTACTGCATAACCAAGTACAGCGTTTGTGGTATATGGGTCCAATGTTTCGTTATGAAAAACCACAAAAAGGTCGTTATCGCCAGTTCCACCAGCTTGGTTTAGAGTGCTTTGGTATGGCCGGACCGGACATTGATGCAGAGGTTATTATCTTGACTGCGCGACTCTGGCGCAGACTGGGTATTGATAAAGCGGTGTCTTTGCAGCTTAATTCATTAGGTACACCTGAAAGCCGAAAAGCACATCGTGAGGCACTCATTGCTTATCTGGAAAAGCATCAAGATAAGCTGGATGCAGATAGCCAGAAGCGTTTATACAGCAACCCTCTGCGTGTACTTGATAGTAAAAATCCGGACACTCAGGCTATTCTGACTGATGCTCCCATGTTGCTGGATTATCTGGATGATGAATCCAAACAGCACTTTGAACAGCTTAAAGCGTTGTTATCGGCAGCAGGTATTGAATTTGAGGTTAATCCAAAGCTGGTAAGAGGACTGGATTACTACTCAAAAACTGTTTTCGAATGGGTTACTGATGAGCTTGGTGCACAAGGCACAGTTTGTGGCGGCGGACGTTACGATGGTCTCGTTGAGCAACTGGGAGGTAAACCCACACCAGCAGTTGGTTTTGGTATGGGTATTGAGCGCTTAATTCTGCTTTTGGAAACCTTGAAGGTTGTGCCTGAGACAGTTTATAACCATGTTGATGTCTACCTGGTTGCTGCCGGCGAAAATATTACGGCGTATGCATTCCAAGTGGCTGAGACTATTCGGAATAATGTCCCAGGTATTCGACTGCAGATGAACTGTGGTGGTGGTAGCTTTAAGAGTCAGATGAAAAAAGCCGATAAAAGTGGAGCGTATATCGCCATCATCATTGGTGAAAATGAGCTTCAGGAAGGAACGGTTGCCATTAAACCATTGCGGGGAGAAGGCGCTCAACAGGTGATGTCTTTGTCTGAAGCGACAGCCTGGGTTGCTGAGCAGTCTTTTGCAGAATAGGCTTATTTATAAAGAAACCTGTCAGGGCTAACCTTAGATTCCTGACAGGTTTTTGTTAGTCATTTTTAAGGATCTTTTAACAAAACTGGGCTTTTATGCCAAATGCCGCATGTGAAGTATAAAAATCTGATTAACAAAATGTGTGGCATTGTGGTCAAATAATTCTAAACACATACGTTTTACTTAAGCGCATCATACCCAAAGCACATGATTTTTCGGGTTTGGGCTTTTCGGGTTTGCTGGCCGTAGATGTCCCTTGCAGGCAACATGCAAGCAGTTGACATGCAGATTTTGCAGATTTTTGCAGACTTTTTATAGGAGCTTAGGGTGGATAGTTACCGTACTGAAGAAGAACAAATTGAAGTCATCAAGCAATGGTGGAAAGAAAATGGGTCTGCGATCGTTGTTGGCCTAGCTATCGCACTAGCGGGTGTTTTTGGATACAAAGCCTGGAATAACTACCAAGATGCGCAAGCTGCAGAGGCTTCAGCCCTTTTTCAAGATGTTATAAATGTCGTTAACAAAGGACAGTTTGGTACGTTATCTGAAAATGACTTATCTACCTTTAATCATTTAGTGGGTAAGCTGAAAGCTGATTATAGTGGCTCAACATATGCTCAATTTGCCGCCCTTTTGCGAGCACAGCAGGGTGTAAAAGATGATGATCTGGAAAAAGCGCAGCAGGAGCTACAATGGGTATTAGATCAAAAGCCTGAAGAAAACATAGCGCTGTTAGCAAAGCTTCGCTTGGCTCGTGTTGTTTTTGCTCAAAATGCTGAAAATGCACAACAGGCTCTGGATTTGATTAATAATGTTGATGCCAAAGCTTACCTAATGTCGTATGAACATGCGAAAGGTGACTTCTATGTAGCACTTAATAAGCTGAGTGAAGCACGTGAGGCGTATACGAAGGCAATTGCTGCAGGAGAAAAAGCCGAGCAGGTTGACCCTACTATCCAAGTTAAGCTTGATAACATCGCTGTTGCGAAGGAAGGTGCGTAGATGAAGCGCGATATTCCTAAACCTTTAAAAATAACCACTGTTCTCTCGATGGCGGTAATACTTTCAGCATGCAGTATCTTTGATTCGGAAGATGAGGTTGTGCTGGAGCCAAAGCCGTTAGCCAATTTCGAAGAAACCATCAAAATTGATGAAGTGTGGAGTAAACAAATTGGTGACGGGGTGGATGGTCACCGCTATGTCAAGCTAGTGCCAGCAATTGATGGTGGTAAGCTGTTTGTCTGCGATATTAATGGCGACGTATATTCACTTAACTCAGACTCAGGTGAGGAAAACTGGTCCATTGAGCTTGACGAAAAAGTGATGGGTGGCGTTGCTGCGGGTTATGACAAAGTCTTTATTGGAACTCAGGCGGGAGAGCTGGTTGCACTGAGTCAAGCAGATGGCAGTGAATTGTGGCGTGCCCAGTTAAGTAGTGAGATTTTAGCGCCAGCAGCAACAGATGGTTCGGTAGTTGTCGTACATACCAAAGATGATAAGTTGATTGCACTTGATATTAATAATGGTGATCAAGTTTGGATTTATGAAGGGAGTCAGCCGATTTTAAGTCTGCAAGGTACCAGCACACCTCTCATTGTATCTGGTGCTGTATTCAGTGGTTTTGCTGATGGTGAAGTTAAGGCCTTTGTTGCGGATCGAGGCTTCCAGATCTGGAAGCAAAAGGTGGCAATTCCAAAAGGACGTAATGAGCTAGAGCGAATGGTTGATATTGATGGACCTTTGCTACTCAATGAGAACAAGCTTTATGCCGTTAGCTATCAGGGAAATGCTGTGGCAATAGATCCACGCAGTGGAGGTATACTTTGGCAGCAGGAAGCCTCAAGTTATGGTGGTTTAGCTCAAGGGTTTGGTAACTTGTATATGTCAGGTACTAATGGGCATGTTACAGCACTAGACCAGGAAACAGGTGATACACAGTGGACGCAAACTGAACTTGAGTATAGAAAAGTTACCCCACCAGCCGCACATAGTAATTACATTGCAGTAGGTGACTATGAAGGCTACGTGCACTTTTTGTCTCAGCTGGATGGGCAGTTTGCCGGACGAATTAAAGTCGATGGTGATGGCGTCGAGGTGGCTCCTCAGTCTGATGGTGTACTACTTTTTGTTTATGGACGAGGCGGCGAGCTGGCTGCATTGAAAGTAGACTTAAAAGACGAAGACTAATATGTTAGCTTAAACAAAACGGCTGCTTACTCGTTAAGCAGCCGTTTTGTTTATACTCGTAGTAGAGCTAGTATCCTGCTGGGTTTCAGGAGGATATGCTTTGTAAGACTATTTTGAAAGCTGGTGAGCTTAGTTGCAGAGTAGTTTTACAAAGTAGCAATGTATTGATCATTAAATAAAGTAGTAGCTTATCTGTGTAGTCGATGGGACAACAAGAAACTGCCCTAAAGTTAAACAGTTGAGTAATCTGCTTGTGTTGAGTATTCAGTGGTATGAATCCAGTTATCGCGCTAGTCGGCCGGCCTAATGTTGGTAAGTCAACATTATTTAATCGTTTAACCCGCTCCCGAGATGCTTTAGTAGCAAATTATGCAGGGCTCACTCGCGATCGCCAGTATGGCGAAGGCAAGTTGGGAGATCGGGATTATATTGTCATTGATACTGGCGGTATTTCTGGTAATGAAGAAGGCATTGATGCTGCTATGGCTCAGCAGTCTCTGCAGGCCATAGAAGAAGCTGATGCCGTGCTTTTCATGGTCGATGCCAGGGTAGGACTGACTGCTGCTGACGAGATGATTGGACAGCACTTGCGCACAAGAAATAAACCAACATTTTTGATTGTGAATAAAATAGATGGCATTGATGATGATGTTGCCAAGAGTGAGTTTTATCAGTTAGGCATCACTGAAACAGTTGGTATAGCTGCAGCCCATGGACGTAATGTGCGCAGTATGATCAATCAGGTTATGACATTGTTTCCTCAGCCTGAGGTTGAAATTACTCCCTTTGTATCAGAAGAAGAGTTGCTTGCTGAAGGTCTATCAGCCGATGGAGAGATATCGGCTGGAGATGGTTCTATTGAGTTAACTGAACAATCAGCTTCTGCAGAATCTGAGGTTGAGCGTGAGCATGGAACCAAAGTGGCGATTGTGGGCCGTCCTAATGTTGGCAAATCAACACTTGTAAACCGCTTGTTGGGTGAAGAACGGGTTGTGGTCTATGACCATGCAGGTACCACTCGTGATAGTGTATACATCCCTTTTGAGCGCAATGATCAGCGATATACCTTGATTGATACTGCAGGTGTACGTCGCCGTGGTCGCGTAGCTGAGTCAATTGAAAAGTTTTCTGTTGTAAAAACCTTGCAGGCTATTCGTGATGCCAATGTTGTCATTTTAGTACTGGATGCAAGAACAGGGCTGGTTGAACAAGATCTTCATTTATTAGGCTTCGTAATTGAAACAGGTAGAGCTTTGGTGATTGCCGTCAATAAATGGGATGGCTTAGAGCAGCGCGTAAAACAAGATATAAAAGACGAGCTTGAATACCGGTTAGGGTTTGCTAATTTTGCCCGAATTCATTTTATTTCCGCGTTACATGGCAGTGGAGTAGGCAATCTATATGAGTCTGTGAATGAAGCCTATAAAGCAGCAACAACACGCTGGTCCAGCAACCGTCTGACACGTTTGTTGGAAGATGCTGTTGCAGACCACCAGCCTCCTTTAGTGAATGGCCATCGTATCAAATTACGGTATGCTCACTTGGGAGGTTTAAATCCGCCACTTGTTGTGATTCATGGCAATCAGACAGCAGCAGTGCCGCAAACTTACCAACGCTATCTGGAAAATACTTTTCGTCGAGAACTTAAGATTGTAGGTTCACCCATTCAAATTGAATTTAGAACGGGGGAAAATCCATTTGCAGGCAAAAAAAATAAGCTAACAGATAGGCAAGTTGCTAAGAAAAAACGATTAGTTCAGCATGTTAAAAAACAGGAAAAAAAGCGTAAAAAGAAAAAGAAGTAATTAATTGAAATTTAAAATAAAGGTTGTACATTAAAAGCTGCATATTGCAGCTTTTTTTATATATTCAAATAGTGCAAACAGGCCCTAGGTAATTAATAAACAGCCTTACTTGGATGTATATACCCAATACGAATGGTTTTTAGGTGCGGCCATCGAGTGACGAAGTCTCATGAGCCTATATTAATAGGTGATTGGGGTGGCAGTTAAATGCTCCTGCATAAACTGCATTTCCACCATCCTTGGTGGTCAAGAGTGAAGATAACAAAACCTAGAAATCATTCGTGAAGGGTATAGTTTAAAATTGGATAGTCTGATGAATTTTTATAGCTCTTCAACACATTGTTAAATGAATGAACAAAGTGCTCTGGTATATTTTTTTTACTAAAAATAAAGTGTACTTCATTATCATGCACCGGATAATCAATGACGGCTAATTTATCTGAAATCCCCATTTTTTCGGCATCCTGTAAAAGTGAGACTACTTCGCCTAAAACACCATCAACCCGTTCACGAAGAAGCATTTTTAAACGCTTCTGATTATTGGTGCCTGAGAAAAGTAAACCTTGAAAGTTAGGATTTTTTGCTACTTTTTCAAACTCAAGACCATACCATGTGCCTAAGTGAAAGGATATTCTGTAGTTTTGTTTTAACATTGCTTCTAGGCTGGTTAAAGGCCATTGATGTTGAGTTTCTTTGCGCACGACAATACGCATTCTTTCGGCTCGGAAAGGTTTACTGTACCAAGCAAATTGTGCACGTTTAGGGTTATAAGATGCTGGGGCCAGTACATCGAGTTGACCATGTTCAAGTTCATATATTGAGCGATTCCAAGGTTGGTTACGCCACTCTATCGGGCAATCCAGCTGTTTACTGACATGGTTAAGAATTATTACATCAAATCCAGCTGGCGCCAGACTTCCATCAGGGTCTTTATGCATAAAAGGTGGGAGTTGAATCCAAGCAGAAGATAGCGCAGGCTTTATGCAGGCCGTTATACCTTTTAAGGGTATGGTTACCAACAACAATAACATTAAATGTAAAATAAGCGATTGATAACTTTTCACTGGTAATTACGTTTCATTTTGCTAATCCCCATTTAAGGGTAGCACATGAACTTTTCCTCACTCTCCGCTTAAGTGGAGAGCACTAAGATTTATACCCATATTGAAAATTCATAGTAATGGATATACTAAAGTCTAATACTAAGAAATGAAATAATAGTGTAACTTTATTGAAGCTAAGATTTGGTTTTACGTTGTTTTTATAAATAACTGACTGACAATGCAGTTTTATTTTTAAGTAATAAAACTTTTCTTTAGTTCGCTATGTGTGCCAAACAAAAAATACAGTAATACACTTTTTTAGTTGTGTAAGGAGTCACTGCTATGCCGTCAAAACTTATTGGCTTTATAGATATTGAAAAATATAACATTAGTGAGGAAGTAAGCTATTTAAATGCTATTCCAAAGCAACGTGAGGAGTATGATGAGTTTGGTCAAGGGTACTGGAAAAACTTATCATTGTATAATAGTAGCGGGCGTAAGAATGATACTCAGTATAAAAATGCTAATCAGTGTATAGCTACAGAGTATATGGATCGTTGTCCTGAAGTAAAACGCTTTATAGAAGACAATTTTAGTATGGTCTCATTGCGCATGGTTCGCGCGCGAAACTTGATTGACGGTATGGTTATTCCGCATAGAGATTTTGTTGAGTTAGATAACAATGTAAGTTATTTTAGAGTGTTTATCCCTCTAGAAAAAAATGAAGATGCATACCACTCTGATAGCACTGGCGTTTTTCAAATGAAGCCTGGTGAAGTGTGGTATTTAGACGCAGGTATAGACCACGCTGCTATAAATTTCTCCTCTCAAAGCCGCATGTTTTTATGTCTTGATTTTGTTTTTAATGATGAGTTTAACGATGTTGATATCTTTAAGCAAACATCTAGTGTTGTATTTAATGTAAAACCAACGTATAAACAGCGTCAAGCGTTGCCTGAATCAGTTAGAGAAACTATTGTTGAAAGCATGTCGCTTATTCTGAGCAAGGAAACGTTCAAGGATATTTTGTTTGCTATATCAAAATATCATTTTATTTATGACATTGAAGTGGCAGAGTGCTATGAGTGGTTTATTGATGCCTGCGTTAAAGGTGGACATCAGGATTTGGAACTTAAAGCACGTGACTTACAAAGATATCTTATTGAAAAGCGAGAATTAAATGAACGTTTTTCAATAAATGATTGGACATCAAAACAAGTAGCATGATTAAACTATTAGAAAAGTTTGCTCCAGTGCTGTTTCTAGTGATGTGGAGCAGTGGCGCAATTTTTGTAAAGTTGGGATTAGCCAGCGCATCTGTGTGGTCTTTTTTAGCAGTACGAGCAGCAGGGGCATTGCTTCTGCTGCTCGTCATTATTTGTATTTTTTTCCGTTCTGTGTTTTCGGAAATACGTGATTTAACTAAAAAAGATCTTTCTAGCTTACTAATTACGGGCCTTTTATTACAGGGCGCGTATCAGAGCTGTTTCTTTTTAGCCATATATTATGACTTGTCTCCTGGAGTACTTGCGTTAGTGTTGGGTTTACAGCCTATGCTGACACCTATCGTTGGGCGGGAACGCATTTCTATGTCTAAATATGTGTTCCTGTTGATTGGACTTTCAGGGCTTGCAGTTGCAATTGTGGGGTCAAAAGATACGACTAATATCACTGTATGGGGTATCGTGTTTGGTTTGTTATCTGTGCTTGCGATTACTATTGGCTCGGTACAGCAAAAACAAAGTAACCAACCACCATTAATTTCTGCACTATTACAATACTGTGCGGCTTCTGCTTTATTTATTACCATTGTCTCATTGGTAGGGTGGAGTGCAAAAGTTGATATTAATTTTGTCCTAGCCTCTTCATGGATGATTGTTGTGGTTTCAGTAGGTGCAGTATTATTGTTACTGTTTATGTTGCAGAAAGATGCCGCCAGTAATGTGAGTGTTTTATTTTATTTTGTACCGATTTTAACCATGTTGTTTGATTATCTTGTATTTGGTACACAGTTATCTTGGATTATAGTGATTGGAACTACCATTGTCCTTTCATCCATTTATCTTTATCGGTTACCTGATGCAAAACCGCACTTACTCAGCGTAGAGTCCAAAGGTGAGTAAAAATCTCTTTGCTACGCATAGGCTGAACACTAATCAGTCATGCAGTGTTATAGCAAGGTATGTATGTTAGCCCTTTAATGATTAAAGGGCACAGGCAAGTCGCGCATACTTTGCTTTTCGAATATTTAGTTTTTTAGAGGGCCATTGCCCACTAAAGTACCATTGCTCCAAAGTTTGTATACCCTTCACGAATGATTTCTAGGTTTTGTTATCTTCACTCTTGAACACCAAGGATGGTGGAAATGCAGTTTATGCAGGAGCATTTAACTGCCACCCCAATCACCTATTAATATAGGCTCATGGGGCTTCGTTACTCGATGGCCGCACCTAAAAACCATTCGTATTGGGTATATAATGCCCATCGGATACGCCGTAAATCCTCCTCTGGAGGCTTGGTTGCCGCAAGGAATATCGCGACAAGCTGGTAAAAAGTGGTTAAGTTTGTTTGAGTTTGATCAATAAACACTGGAGTAAATGAGTTATATATATTGAGAGATACCTATTTATAGGTATCTGGAGTTGGTGCTTGTTAAACCCTTATTGACGTCTTTTCATGCTGCTTCTTGAGGGACAGCCTACAACTAAATAGGTATAAATTACGTTATTTGATGTGCGAATGAAATTTTTAGTGATAACTCATGTTCTCATTATAAGAGGTACAGTATGGTTACAGAAAAAGTAATAGTGTGTTTTAACCTGTGTCAGTTGTAGTGAGCTGTTGACGGAGAGCATGTTGTGAATCAGCGCGGAGGTTCGATTTGCGCCTTAGCACTAAGTCATTATACTTAGCGCTAGGGTAACTGACTGTCAATTACCCACAATGAAGGGTCTTTAGATGAGTGTGACCCTCTAGCTTATTGATAATGCGTCAAAACTCCGAGCTTTTATACCTAAACCGGATTGGCATGGTGTACTGGCCGTGGTTTTTACCACCGGGTTATCAGAGAAATCAGGTAGCCTCCCGAATTTGGAAAGGTGTTTTATGCTACAAGACTCATTTGGCCGTCGTTTTTACTATTTGCGGCTTTCAGTGACGGATGTTTGCAATTTTCGTTGCAACTACTGCTTACCTGATGGTTTTCAATGTGATAAATCAATTCCTGAATTTTTATCATTAAAAGAAATTGGTGTATATGCAAAGGCTTTTGCAGCCTTGGGTACAGAGAAAATACGTCTCACGGGAGGAGAACCTGCACTGCGGCGTGAATTACCTGAAATCATTGCACAATGTAAGCAGACGGAAGGAATCAAAAAGGTTGCTGTCACAACCAATGGATATAACTTGCCATCAGTGATTGATTCATGGCATGACGCTGGCTTAGATGCACTGAATGTGAGCATAGACAGCCTCAATCCAGCCAACTTTAAAAAAATAACAGGCCATGATCGCTTACATAAGGTGTTAGTGGGTATTGAACGAGCACAATCTTTGGGTATTAGCTCCATAAAGATTAATGCTGTTTTATTAAAAAAAGATAATGCATCAGAGATTGATCAGTTTATTGAATGGCTAAAAAATAAGCCGGTTACCCTACGGTTTATTGAGTTAATGCAAACAGGAGACAATGAAGCTTTTTTCAAAAAGCAGCATCTAAGTGGTGCTTTAATTATCGAAGAATTAATAAATAAAGGTTGGCAACCTATTATTAAGGCGCATGATGCAGGGCCTGCCGAAGAATATTGGCATCCTGACTTTCAAGGCCGTGTTGGCGTTATCAGGCCATACAGTAAAGATTTTTGCAAAAGCTGTAACCGTCTACGTATCTCTGCACTTGGTAAGCTTCACTTATGCCTGTTTGCAAATCAGGGCATAGATTTAAGGGAATATGCTCAAGCAGGAGATGCTGAACAGCTTTCAAAGGCAATTACTGGTTTGATTATGAATAAAACACCTAGTCACTTGTTACATCAAGGGCATTCAGGGATGATCCAGCATCTCTCTATGTTAGGAGGATAGGCTGACAGGATTAGGTGAATTAACTTCAGTTTGCAGCCATAACTAATTATCTTTATTGGGTTTTTAGCATGATTAATGTACTTTTTTTTGGGCAATTACGTGAGCAGTTAGATTGTGATGCATTGACTATTGATTTAGATAAATTACCAGTTAAAACAATTGAGGAATTAATTAAATTATTAAGCCAACGAGGAGAGCTTTGGCAGCAATTACTGCAACAAGAAACCACTTTGGTAGCGTGTAATCATGAAGTGGTAAAGCGGCAGGCGAGTATTAAAGTGGGGGATGAAGTCGCATTTTTTCCACCAGTAACAGGCGGGTAAATGTTACCGTATAAATAGTGTTTTTTATATTAATGCACTACTTATACGGCAATCACAACCTTTAGCGAACTCTGGCCCTTACTAATTGATAGCGTCGATTCAAGTAACCTACGGGCACACTCCAAATATGGACTAAACGACTAAAAGGAAATACTAAAAATAATGTCATTCCAAGCCACACATGTAGCTTATAAATCCAGTGAACGCTTGCAATGGATAAGGCTGCATCGTTTGCCTGAAAGGTGACAATTGACTGAGCCCAGCTCATTAATTTAAGCATCTCTTGCCCATCCATATGACCTGCCGATACAAAAATACTAAGTAAACCAAGCACTAGTTGAGCCAATAATAACCAAAGAATAGTAAAGTCCATGATGTTTGTATTTGCACGAACACGAGGGTTTGTGAGACGACGTCTAATAAGAATGATTAACCCAGCTAAGCAGACTAAACCAAAAACGCCACCGAGTAACATGGCAACTAATTGTTTGAAGCTGGCTGATATTCCTAAGACATGCCATACCGCAGTGGGTGTCAGTAATCCCACAAAATGCCCAAGCAAAATCATAATGATGCCAATATGAAATAAAATACTACCTCGTCGTAACTGGCGACTTTCGAATATTTGGCTGGAACTGGTTTTCCACGTATATTGATCGCGATCGTAACGTATTAAGCTGCCAACAAAAAAAACGCTTAATGCAATATAGGGGTAAATGGCAAATAATAATGTATTGATATAATTCATGGCTGTTCCCCTTCGGCAGTCTTTGCTACAGATTTAGTCGATAGAGGTGATCGATTCTGTTGCCAGTTAACCGCTAAATAATGATCCTTGCGCTGAGCTTCGCTAGGGCGAAATTGAGTATGAGCACAATGATTCGTTTGTGTATGATTAGCGACACTGGATAGGGCATCTTGGTGTCCAAAACTGATCGCTTCTTCCTCCCAGACTTTGTCAATGGCTTCTGGAGTATCATCTTTGGCTTCATCTGCGATCTGAGCTCGCATTGCTGTTAAATCGACACTGACGTGTGCAAACGTAAGTAATGCTTTGAATAAAAGATGATACGGGCTGTTTCGTTGTTGGAGACGAGCGGCTAACAGGCTGAGAATATGTGCAATATCGTGCAACCATTCTGTAGCTTGTGATATGCCCTGGGTTGATACAAACTCAAGATAAAGTGGCAAAAAGTCGGGTAGTTCTTGTTTGTTAAGTTCTAGTCCGGCTTGATGATACTGGTCTAATAAGTTGACCATGGCTTGGCCACGGTCGCGAGATTCACCATAAGTGTGTTCAAATAAATGCAAGGAAAGTGATCGACTGCGATCGAATAGCCCTTCATACTCACTTTGCCAGTCTAGTAAAGAATATGGTGAGTAGTGTTCAATAAAAGACAATACATGTTGTTTAGTTTTTTCATCTAGGGCGATATCTTGCAAGATAATTTGGTGGACTTCATCCATACTGCTTGCAATATCTTGAGTAGGGTAGTCCAGTAGTCGAGCAATAATAATAAGGCTTTTCATCACTTACTCCTTCATCACTACGGGAATAATATTGCGTGATGTTGCCGCTTTACCGCCAAACAGGTTGACATGGTTATCACCTGTGCTGCATCCATTACCAAAACTAAAGCCACAACCATTTTTTAGATCATAAGCATTCTCTGCATACTCTCGATGACTGGTGGGAATAACAAAACGATCCTCATAATTGGCAATGGCCATATAGCGGTACATACTTTCCACAGACACTTCATCTAAACCAACTTGCTGTAGAACCTCGTTATCATTGACTTGGTCAACATGTTTTGCTCGCATGTAGGCGCGCATAGCAATCATTCGTTCTAATGCTCTAATGACAGGTTTTTCGTCTCCGGCTGTTAATAAATTAGCTAAGTATTTAATGGGAATACGCAATGATTTAAGGTCAGGTATTTCACCGGTTTTACCTACATAACCAGCTTCTACTGCGGTTTGAATGGGACTCAGCGGTGGCACATACCAGACCATGGGTAAGGTTCGGTATTCAGGGTGTAGTGGTAAGGCAACTTGCCAATCTATTGCCATTTTATAAACAGGAGATTGTTGAGCAGCGGTTAACCATGCTTCGGGAATACCTTCTTGGCGAGCTGCTTTGAGTACCTCGGGATCATTAGGATCTAAAAATAAATCACATTGCGCCTGATATAAGTCTTGGGTATTTTCAGTGCTGGCAGCCTGATGAATTTGGTCTGCGTCGTATAATAAGACACCTAAATAGCGAATTCGGCCTACGCAGGTTTCAGAACATACGGTAGGTTGCCCACTTTCGATACGAGGGTAACAAAAGATACATTTTTCTGATTTACCACTTTTCCAGTTGTAATATATTTTTTTAT
This sequence comes from Zooshikella ganghwensis, assembly GCF_018263875.1. Classification (NCBI taxonomy): domain Bacteria; kingdom Pseudomonadati; phylum Pseudomonadota; class Gammaproteobacteria; order Oceanospirillales; family Zooshikellaceae; genus Zooshikella; species Zooshikella ganghwensis. Next base: position 310,199 of record NZ_JAEVHG010000002.1, on the reverse strand, counting down.
AGGGGCAGGCTGAAACACACATGCGCCAGCCACGACATTTATCTTGGTCGATCAGCACAACGCCATCTTCTTCACGCTTATAAATCGCGCCGCTAGGACAAGAGGCGACACAAGCAGGATTTAAGCAGTGCTCGCATAACCTTGGTAAATACATCATAAATGTATTTTCAAATTGCCCATACATATCAGCTTGAATTTGTTCGAAGTTTTTATCGGCTCGTCGTTTGGAAAATTCCGTACCTAATATTTCTTCCCAGTTAGGACCTGATGTTATTTTTTCCATGCGCTGCCCACTGATTAATGAGCGGGGACGCGCAGTAGGTGGGTGGTTGCCTGATTTAGCTTGGTGTAAATGCTGATAATCAAAATCAAAAGGCTCGTAATAATCGTCAATTTCAGGCAATGCAGGGTTTGCGAAAATATTGGCCAGTATTTTTCGCTTGCTACCCATTTTGGGTTTAATCTCGCCATTGCTATGGCGTTGCCAGCCACCTTGCCATTTTTCCTGATTTTCCCACTGCTGGGGATAGCCAACACCTGGCTTGGTTTCGACATTGTTAAACCAGGCATACTCCATACCTTCGCGGGAGGTCCAGACATTTTTACAGGTTACTGAGCAGGTATGGCAGCCAATACATTTATCAAGGTTGAGCACCATGCCAATTTGTGCACGTATTTTCATGATTTTGACTCCCGTTACTCGTTATCTAGCCAGTCGACATGATGCATTTTTCTCACGACAACAAATTCATCGCGATTGCAACCAACCGTACCGTAATAATTAAAACCATACGCTTGCTGGGCATAACCACCAATCATGTGAGTGGGTTTCATTACAGCGCGGGTGACAGAGTTATGAATACCTCCTCGGGTTTTAGTTAATTCTGATCCAGGGGTATTGACGATTTTTTCTTGGGCGTGATACATCATGGCCATCCCTTCAGGCACACGCTGAGAGACAACAGCACGGGCAGAAATAGCACCGTTAATATTGAACACTTCAATCCAGTCGTTATCCTCAAGACCAGCTTTCTGGGCATCTGTTTCACTTATCCAGACGATGGGACCACCGCGGGATAGTGTCAGCATCAGTAGGTTGTCAGAGTAAGTGCTGTGTATACCCCACTTTTGGTGAGGCGTAATCCAGTTTAATAAAATTTCTGGATGTCCATTGGCTTTTTGTTGATAGACGTCTTCTATCGTTTTTAAGTTAATGGGGGGTTTATATAAACACTGGGTTTCACCAAAGTCGCGCATCCATTCATGGTCTTGATAAAATTGTTGGCGGCCTGTGAGTGTACGCCAGGGAATGAGTTCGTGGACATTGGTATAGCCAGCATTGTAACTAACGTGCTCATCCTCTAAACCAGACCAGGTAGGTGAAGAAATAATTTTTCGCGGTTGAGCTACCACATCATGAAAGCGAATTTTTTCATCAGCTTTGGGGTTAGCTAAATGAGTGTGATCTCGCCCTGTAACTTTACTTAGTGCAGCCCATGCTTTGACGGCTACCTGACCATTTGTTTCAGGTGCAAGTGTTAAAATAACTTCAGCGGCATCAATCGCACTATCAATTTTGGGGCGTTGATGACGAGGGCTGTCTTCGGTATAGGTATGATTGAGCTTACTTAATAATTCAACTTCAGTTGTGGTATTCCAGGAAATGCCTTTACCACCATTACCTAATTTTTCCAGTAAAGGACCCAGTGACGTGAAGCGATTATAGGTATTAGGATAATCACGTTCTACGACAACCATATTAGGCGCCGTTTTTCCAGGAATTAATTCGCACTCTTTTTTCCACCAGCTTTGGACGCCAAAGGGTTGCGCTAACTCAGCAGGTGTATCATGTAAAATAGGTACAGTGACTAAGTCTTTTTCAACACCTAAATGACCTTCAACCACCTGACTGAATTGCTTGGCAATTCCTTTAAAAATATCCCAGTCACTGCGCGCTTCCCAGGCAGGATCAACCGCTTTGGTAAGAGGATGAATAAAGGGATGCATGTCTGAGGTATTTAAGTCATCTTTTTCATACCAGGTGGCAGTGGGTAATACAATATCGGAATACAAACAGGTGGTGGACATCCGAAAATCAAGTGTTACCAGTAAATCAAGTTTGCCCTCAGGAATTTCATCATGCCAAGTGATATCCTCCGGTTTTTTACCACCGGTTTCACCCAGGTCTTTATTCATCAATCCATGGCGAGTGCCTAATAAATGCCGAAGCATATACTCATGGCCTTTCCCTGAGGAGCCTAATAAATTTGAACGCCAAATGAAAAGATTTCGAGGATAATTTTGAGGATTATCGGGGTCCTGGCAGGCAAATTTTAATTGACCTGAATTTAACAGATTACATGTGTAGTCTATTGGATCTTGCTGTTGTGCAAATGCTTCGCGCATTAATTGGAGTGGATTAGTACCAAGCTGAGGGGCAGAGGGCAGCCATCCCATACGTTCAGCGCGACTATTAAAGTCTATTATCGATGCTTGCCATTTTTGGGGATCGGCTAAGGGCGACACTACTTCTGACATCTGAAGTTTTTCGTAACGCCACTGGTCAGAATGATTGTAAAAAAAGGAAGTACCATTCATTTGACGAGGTGGACGCTGCCAGTCTAAAGCAAATGCCAGAGGTAGCCAGCCAGTTTGTGGTCGAAGTTTTTCTTGCCCTACATAGTGAGCCCAACCTCCACCACTTTGCCCCACACAGCCACACAGCATCAGCATATTAATGAGACCACGGTAATTCATATCCATGTGATACCAGTGGTTTAATGCAGCCCCCACAATAATCATTGAGCGACCTTGGGTTTTATCTGCTGTACGGGCAAACTCTCTGGCGATGCGAATGACATCTGCTCGAGGGACACCGGTAATTTTTTCTTGCCAGGCGGGGGTGTAAGGAATGTCACTGTCATAGTCACTGGCAGTGTTCTCATCGTGGTAACCATTATCAATACCATAATTGGCTACACTTAAATCAAACACGGTTGCAACTTTGACTTGCTTGCCATCCGCTAAGGTGACACTTTTAACAGGGACTTTTCTGGCAAGCAGCTCTTCATGCTGAGTATGTTGAAAGTAACCATGTTCGTGTTGTTGGCCACCAAAATAAGGAAATAAAACCTCAGCAATTTCGTCGTGACTGTTTTTCAAACTTAATAATAATGTCGTTTGCTGACCTGTTTGACTATTCGTGGGTTCAATATTCCATTTGCCTTGCTCTCCCCAGCGAAAACCGATAGAACCATTGGGTGTTACGATTTGCTGTGTATCCTGATCAATACCTACGGTTTTCCATTCAGGATTATTTTTCTGTTCTAAATTATTCGCTAAATCAGATGCTCTTAAAAAACGGCCTTGAATCAATGCTGGTTTATCATTCTGCTTATATTCATCGAGAATAACCAGCATTGGCATATCGGTATAACGTCTAACATAGTCTGAAAAATAGGTACTGGGCTGCTGTAAGTGAAACTCTTTCAAAATAACGTGCCCAAAGGCCATTGCTAACGCAGCATCTGTTCCTTGTCGAGGTGCTAGCCAACTGTCGGCAAATTTTGAGCATTCGGAGTAATCAGATGTGATGACACAGGTTTTTGTGCCTTTATAGCGAACTTCAGTAAGAAAGTGGGCATCTGGGGTGCGCGTTTGAGGAACGTTAGAACCCCAGACAATAATATAGTTAGCGTTATACCAGTCAGCGGCTTCAGGTACATCAGTTTGTTCACCCCATATCTGAGGAGACGCAGGAGGTAAGTCACAATACCAATCATAAAAACTAAGACAGTTGCCACCAATAAGCGACAAATAGCGTGCACCCGCTGCATAGGAGACCATAGACATAGCAGGGATAGGAGAAAAACCTGTGATACGGTCAGGACCATACTGTTTGGCCGTGTAGACATTAGCGGCAGCAATCAGGGTATTGACTTCTTCCCAACTGGCACGCACAAACCCACCCATACCTCGTTGTTGCTTATAGCTTTTTGCAGAGCTGGGATTTTCGACAATGCTTTGCCAGGCATTAACAGGGTCAGAATGCTGGTTTAATGCATCGCGCCAAAGTTGTAATAATTGTTTGCGAATTTTAGGGTATTTGAGACGGTTTGCACTATACATATACCATGAATAGCTGGCTCCGCGAGGGCAGCCCCGAGGTTCATGGTTTGGCAGGTCAGGTCGAGTTCTTGGGTAATCAGTTTGCTGAGTTTCCCATGTGACAAGGCCATCTTTAACATAGATTTTCCAACTACAAGACCCTGTACAGTTTACTCCATGTGTAGATCGAACAACTTTATCGTGTTGCCAACGACGACGGTAACCATCTTCCCACTGGCGATTGGCGGTGCTGGTTTCACCATGACCATTCGCAAATGTTGATTTTTTTTGTTTGAAAAACAGTAACCTGTCAAGAAAATGGCTCATTCTGAACTCCTCAACGGCAGGCTTAAAACGTCATTCCAAGGTATATATCGCCACCTGCAAAAATAAATGGACTCATTGCTTGGCTGATATATTGGCGGTGTTATTAATTTTTTGAGTACTAAAAAAAACGGCATTACGGTTAGTTATTAAGTTTTTTATAAACAATGAAAGTCAGGTATTGTGTCTACCTGTCGCTGACTTTTTAAATAATTATTTTTATCCCTGAGCAACAATATAACTGTGATTGTATGGGGCTAGTTAAGTAAGAAGTTGATATACGTCAAAAGAGTTTATTGGCTGAAAATTAATGGCTATGGCGTTATACCCCATAATAGGTAGGGTACAGTTATTCAATTTAAGTGAATTCAAGTGGTTGACTCGAAATTTGAGTCAGAAAATGAATGTAACGAGCGGCTAGTGGTTTTTTGGTGGTATATCCTTTGTCATATACCCATAGCGAATGGTATAGAAGCCAAACGCTCTTTGCGGCAGGTACTCGTGTCACGTAAATAGGAAATCACATGATACTGCAGAAACTAAGAAAATCGATCACTTTTCGCATGGGTGCACTCATGGTGATGTTAGTGATGCTGACGCTTATCACAATATCTTCCTCCTATTTTATTTCAGAAAGTACTGATCAGGATGCAGCTGCTGTCAATATAGCCGGCTCATTACGTATGCAAAGTTATCGGTTATTGAATCTGGTTATGCGTAATGCAATAGAGCGTCAAACCAGTCAGTCAGTCTATCCGCTTATAGAGGAGTTTAGTCGCAGTTTGACGGCACCTGCTTTATTACAGGAGGTTAAGGGAGAAACGACAGCTCTCAGTAAACAGTATCACGTTGTGAAGCAGCAGTGGTTCTCGGATATCAAAAAGCAAATTGAGAAAGAGACTTATTCTTGGAACTCATTACAACTAAATTTTTTGCAACATAAAATAGAAAGCTTTGTGGTAGAAATTGATAAGCTCGTACATTTGTATCAACGGCTGGCGGAAAAGAAAATAGATACATTACGTTTGGTTCAGATTATAGCGTTGCTTGCAACAACATGTTTAGCCTATTTTTCTGTAAAAATTTTTCAGCAACATGTTGTGCTGCCTTTACAGCATCTAACTCATTGTGCGCATAAAATAGGCTTGGGTAATTTTTCGCAAAATATCAAAGTAAGTCATGATGATGAGTTGGGATTGTTGGCTAAAACAATAAATAAAATGTGTGTCGATATTTCTCAAATGTACGCTAAATTAGAACAACGTGTTGAAGCTAAGACTAAAGCATTAAATCAAAGTAATCAGTCATTAAATTTTTTGTATCAGGTTGCACGAGACATTAATGAGAAGAGTGAAGGCCACAATTTTTTCAAGCAGTGGCTGGAAAGCTTGGCAAGAATTATTAATGTGAATGCTATTGATCTTTGTTTAAAAACGATAGATGCGCAAATTCCCTACGAACACTATAAGACACATACGATTGAAAATGCTTGTCTTCCTTTAGATTGTGAAGAATGCATGCATTCAGAACTGACCCTCTCATCAAAAGATGGTTGTACCAAAGTGCGATTTCCTTTAATAAAAGATGGTAATAATTATGGCGTATTAGTGTTTACTATGAGTGAAAATCGTGAGTTACAACCCTGGGAGGAGCAATTAATCAATTCATTTGCCAGTCAGGTTGCGGTGGCACTTAGCTTGCGAGGTCAATTATACCAGGAGCGACGTATAGCGTTAATGAATGAACGAACAGTGATTGCTCGTGAGTTACATGATTCTTTAGCACAGGCGTTATCTTATTTAAAGATTCAGGTTACTCGGTTAAAACGCGCTTTGCCAACGGAGGAGCAGCCTTCTCATATCAGTGATATTGTCATTGAGCTGCGAGAGGGAATTACCTCTGCGTACCAACAACTTCGGGAGTTGCTAACAACATTTCGATTGCAGATTCCAGAAAAAGGATTACAGGCGGCTTTAGCTCAAACAGTGAAGCAGACTTACGACCAACATGCTGGCTTTGAAGTTCAACTGGATTATCAGATACAACATTTACCACTTACACCGAATGAAGAAATTCATCTTTTGCAACTGATTCGTGAAGCGATGCAAAATGCAATACATCATTCTTTAGGCAATAAATTATTGGTGTCGTTGGTTGTTAATGATGATCAACATATAAAAATTTCTGTGATAGACAATGGGGTGGGAATTAGTGAATCTCCTGAAAAATTAAATCATTATGGTTTGGCTATCATGAGAGAACGCAGTCGGCATTTAAAAGGTGTGTTGGAGATTAAGCGGTTAGAGCAAGGAGGAACGGGTGTTTTCTTTGAGTTTATACCATTTTGCCTTCAGGAAAAGGGGTGATGTGGTGCTTTATAGCCTGCTTTGAGAAAGTGTACTCTCAAAGCAGGCTATAGGGGGACTCAAAAAATGCACTATTTCTAGAGTAAACTAAGGGTTATAAAACTCTCCATTTTTACGTAAATAAAACCAGTAATTGATGACTACGCAGATAGCATAAAATATTGCGAAACCAATTAAAGCGACTTCAGGCGTAGTGGCAGTGATTTGCTCACCTATTACTTGCGGAATATAAAATGCTCCATAAGCAGCTATTGCAGATGTCCAGCCCAGAACAGGACCCGCTTGCTCTTTAGGGAAAACGATTGCAATGGTGCGAAAGGTGGAACCATTTCCTATGCCTGTTGCGGTGAATAGAGCAAGGAATAAAATAAAAAAGGGCACAAAGTAATTTTCAGGTGTTGCTGAATTATATGCAGCTTGCATGTAATAGGCGACACCTAGTGCACTGACAACCATAATAATTGAGCAGAATTGCGTTACTATTGCACCACCTACCTTGTCTGCTATCCAACCACCGACAGGACGAATGAGCGCACCAATAAAGGGTCCCATCCATGCATACATGAGTGCACTTGGACCATTAGGGTTTACGGTATCATGGGTCATCTGGCCGTCAGTCATAATATGGCTATAACCAAATATGACTTTGATCGCTAATGGAAAGGCTGCTGCAAAACCAATAAAGCTGCCAAAGGTCATGGTGTAAATGATACTCATAATCCAGGTATGCTTATTATTAAAAATCTTATATTGCCGTGACAGGCTGGTTTTTATTTGTCCAGGCAAACTTTTCAAGGCAAACACGGTCACAGTGATAATACCAATGAGAACAATTTCTTTGGGAATCCCCCAGCCAGAGCCATTTGCAGTTTCTGGCAGCATCAGCCATAACCCAACACCAGCGGTTAGAAAACCGATAAGAAACATAAAGGTTATCTTGGTAAATGCACTTGATGCATTGCCTATGTCTGGTGATACTTCAGGAGTACATAAATTATTCATACCAAACCAGCCTAAAAAGGCCAGAGGAATAAGTAGCAGCAGCCAGACGTAGCCAGCATTTTGAATCCAGGTTTCTGAGCCTGCTGGGATTTTTCCTATCAGGGTTCCTGAGCCGTTAATTAATACCATTGGCTCACCGCCTAATGTACCAAAAGCACCAAAGGTCATAAATAAAGGAACAATAATTTGCATTGTTGTTACACCAAAATTCCCTAGTCCCGCATTGAGACCCAGGGCAAGACCTTGCTTTTTTTTAGGAAAGAAAAAGCTAATGTTTGACATTGAAGAGGCAAAATTACCCCCACCTATTCCAGATAAAAGTGCTAAAAGCTGGAATACCCAAAGCGGAGTATTTTTATCTTGCAGGGCCATTCCTGTTCCTAAGGCCGGAATAATTAACAACGCCGTCGTAAAGAAAATAGTATTTCGACCACCACATAAACGAATAAAAAAACTACTCGGTATGCGTAAGGTTGCACCTGTTAAGCCGGCAATAGCCATCAGGGTAAAAAGTTCCGCTTTAGCAATAGGAAAGCCTAGGTTCAACATTTGAACTGTGATAACGCCCCAGTATAACCAGACTGCAAAGCCACACAGCAATGATGGAATAGAAATCCAAAGGTTTCTTGTTGCAATATTTTTTGCTGATGCTTCCCATTGCTGGGTATCTTCAGGGTTCCAGTGTGTTATATCTGTCATAGTGATCTCCCCCACTCATGAGGCGTGACGAAATGTAAACTCACTATGAGAGGATGGTAAGTAAGGGACAATGCCCAGGAATAGGTAGACTGCATGTATTATTTTTTCAATATAAGACGGTTAGATTTTTGTATTAGTAAGGGCTTAAGTAAACTGTATGACAGTATGTAGAACAGGATATGTTTATTTGATAACATGAAATACAAAAATAAAAATACCAATTAAGAGGTATAAAACTATTTACATAAGGGATAAAGCAATTTATCCACTATAATTGGTATTTAGCATAATGCTGACACAGATCAAAGGTTTATCATCGTTTGAGTGAAAGCGATTATGCGAATTTTTGATGATATTAATTATATACCCAAAACGAAGGATTTTTAGCGGGGCTAGTCTGGTCTGTAACGATTCGTGAAGGGTATAGCTATTATAGAACTACTTAGAGACCAACGTAATGTCTTCTGAAGTTGCTACTATTTTAATGGTCGATGACCACCCTTTATTTAGAAAAGGGTTAAAACAATTACTTGAGTTAGAAGATAGTCTACAGATTATTGGTGAGTTTAGCCGCGGGCAAGATGCGCTTGACATGGTCAAACATAGTGAGCCTGACCTGATTTTGTTAGATTTGAATATGCAAGGGCTTGATGGTATAGAAACACTTCGAATGATGCGTAATCAAGGTGTGACTGCACGAATTATTATGCTTACGGTCTCTGATAATGAGGCTGATGTTATTCAGTGTATACGAGCAGGTGCAGATGGCTACTTACTAAAGGATATGGAGCCTGAAGATATTCTCGATAAAATAAAGCAGGCTGTTCTTGGTAAAATGGTGATTAGTGAGCGTTTAGCTGAAGTGTTAGCTACAGCGCTTCGTAAGCCCGACCAGACAGATGAAAATCTTTTAGCTTCTTTAACCAGTCGTGAATATGAGATATTAATGCGAATTGCCCAAGGGTATAGCAATAAAACAATTGCGCGTGAATTAGGTATTTCTGATGGAACAGTGAAAGTGCATGTGAAACATTTATTAAAAAAACTTAATATGCGTTCACGTGTTGAAGCAGCAGTGTGGGTAATTAATAAACAAAAAAGAAGTTAATAGTTGACTGAAGCGAGTTATCCATAAGAATCTTGGCAAGGAAACGTAAATGAGTTGTTGTGACCAACCTGGATTAATCTCTGTTAATGATGCCCTCAATAAGCTGTTAGCGGCAGTTAAGCCTCATGCTGAATATGAGGAGCTTCCACTGCCTCAAGCATTACATCGTTATCTAGCGCAACCTATCTATGCTCTAATGGACAACCCTGCTTGGCATAATTCTGCTATGGATGGGTATGCAGTTAGGTTTGCAGATTATCAGTCAGGTCAACCTTTAACAGTCGTTGGTACTGCGCTGGCAGGTAAGCCATATACTAGATCTGTTGAAAAAGGGCAATGTGTACGCATTATGACTGGAGCCCCCATACCAACTGGAGCAGATACAGTCATTATGCAAGAGCAGTTGTGTGATAAGCGTTCTGATAAAGTCATATTTTCTGGAGAGGTGAAGCAAGGTGATCACGTTCGCTTAAAAGGTGAAGATATAAAGCAAGGAAAGATATTATTACCCGCAAAACATCAATGCTCGGCAGCAGATATTGGCTTTTTGGCAGCGCAAGGTATTTCAACTGTCACCGGTTATCGACAGTTAAAGGTTGGATTATTATCTACGGGTGATGAACTTAAAGCATTAGGTACAACACTCCATTTGGGGGATATTTACGATAGTAATCGCTACATGTTGAATGCGTTACTTTCGAATATGGGATGTGATGTTCATGATTTTGGTATTATTGCTGATAATGTTCAATTGATAAAAGACACTTTAATTAAAGCAAATAACCAGTGTGATGTTATTATCACCTCAGGAGGTGTTTCTGTTGGTGAGGCTGATTATATTAAAGATATTATTAGTGAGCTGGGTGAATTACACCTTTGGAAGGTAGCGATTAAGCCAGGTAAACCTTTCGCATATGGCTGGCTGTCAAACGCTTTGTTTTTGGGATTACCGGGTAATCCGGTATCTGCTTTGGTTACGTTTTACAAATTGGCATTACCAGCGATGGTAAAAATGACGGGTGGAGAGTATCTTCCTCCAAACTATTTATGTGCAACACTTACACACCCATTGAAGAAGCGACAAGGCCGTACAGAATACATCCGTAGCCATTATACATCGAACAATGAAGGTGAGTTATTAGTAACACCAACAGGGAAGCAGGGAAGTGCAATCATGTCATCTTTAGTAGGCGCTAACTGTTTTATTGTGTTAGATGAGAACCAAGAAAGTATGGTGGCTGGTGAAAAAGTAATGATTGAAGTATTCCAACCTCCTTTGCTTTAACGTTGTTGTTATTTATGCCTAATACGAAGAGTATAATGTACTTTTTTCGAAATATCTAAAGTCTTCATCTATATAAATACGTTGAATACTGTCAATCCTTTCATTGAGGTGCTGTAAGCAGTAGAAGTCAAGGATGGCCTTCTGCTTTAGGAAATTATCCCTTGTAAACTAGTAAATAAGCAAAATTATAGTTTTAATTATTTAACATACTTTGAAAACGCTCGCTAATAGTCGCTGTGATTGATCTTATTTCAAACTGGCTTAGCCCGGTAACAGCTGTTGGATCAAATCTATGCAAGTGTAAATAAGGTGACTTGGCTTTGAACTCTTTTAAATCTCCATTAAGTAATATAGGTAAAAATGGTGTATTAAAGCGGCGTTGGTAAAGTCTGTTTAAAAAAACAGAAGCACTATCCAGTTCAATATGCTGTACTTTTTTCGTTTTGGTTTGTGTAATGCAAATAATCAACCCTTTTTTTTGAAATACTTCACCAGGAAATAATAAAATTCCTGTAGATTTAATGGCTTCTTCATTGACACGATTGAATGTATCATGAAATGCAAAAGGGTTTGGTAAAACAATCAAACTACTGTGGTAATCTTTAGGTAGAATAACTTCAAAGTTGCTGTATATTTTTTTTACTGTGGGGCTGTATACACAAAAAGAGGATGATACTGATTGAAAAAAATGAATGGCTTTGGTTTTGTTGGTAATGGAAGATATGTCCCAGAATAAGTCAGGATTATCCTGAGATCTATTTAATAAAGATGAGTCGCTCATTGTTAATATTTTTAACTATAACCTACTGCTTATGTTTGAATGTTTTTTATACGATACGGCTATGAAAATAAATAAGTCATAGTTGTATATCATAATTTTTATACAAATTCCTTAATACGATTATTAAAACTTACATATCGTCCTCGCCCGTTATCCTTCATAATATTGTACTTATGTACTATTTATTTTGCTAAAATATAGCATTGTACATTATTTAATATGTTTGACTAGTTATTTTTGTGGAGCATGTGTGCCAAATTATGATGTGTAATGCTTGTATATTAATCAGGTGAACTGACCGTAAATATACCCAAGACGTAGGATTTTTATACACACTATCCATAGTGTTTACCCTAAAGGGTCTGCGAAGCGATTCTAAGGTGCACTTGAAACATTTTTAGAGTTTATTGTCGTTGTTCTTCTGTAACTATAAATAACAGAGGGGATTGATTATAGAGAAAACAGGCTTAGCCTGACACCTATACTATTAATTAGTAGTCTAATTCTTCTGTGGTTTTATCAGTACTTAACGATGGTTTTTTAAATGACTTTGGTGTAGATAAGCTCAGTATGACGTTAACTAGCTCGTTGACATCAATAGGCTTAGAAACAAACGCATTGATTCCAGCTTTGAATGCTTCATTCAGTTGTTTTTTTAAAGTGCTTGCAGATAACGCTACAATAGGCAACTGATCAAAAGATGGTATAGTCCGTATTTTTCGTGTGGCTTCATATCCATCCATAACAGGCATTTGCATATCCATCAAAATAATATCAAACGCAGATGCTTTACTATTGTTTTCTAAAACTTTTAGCGCGTGTAACCCGTTTTCGGCAACTTCGACAATAGCACCCTCCGTGATAAGAATATCTTTGGCAACTTCTCGATTGAATTGACTATCATCAACTACTAATATATGTATATCTGCTAAGCGATTTAATTTGTGTGAGTTAAGCTGATTTATTGTTATCTTGTCGTTATTTTTAACATTCATCACAGCCTTATATAGGCTGGAAATAGTAATAGGCTTTATTAGGGTAGCATTCACTAATTGATGTTTTGGGTGTTTAAGAAACTGCGCTTGCTCGTATTCTGTCAACATGATAATGACTGGTGTTTGCCAATCAGGTCGTAGCGTTTTTATTTTAATAATGGTTTCAAGCCCATTTAAGTTCGGCATACCCCAGTCTACTAATAAAATGTCATAGTTTTCTTCAGGAGTATTATTTATACTTTCAATCATTTTTTCTCCAGAGTTAACCGATTTTATACTCCAACCTAAACTTTTAGCTATATTCGCGAGTACATCTCTAGTAGTGCTATTGTCATCAGCAACTAAAATATACTGGTTTGCCACTTTTGCTGTTAAGTTTTCGTAAGGTGTACTAAGGTCAAATGGTAGTGTGAAAAAAAATTCGCTTCCTTGTCCAAGCGTACTCCTTAAATGCAGTTGCCCACCCATTAACTCCACTAAGTGGCGACAAATGGTTAAACCAAGTCCTGCACCACTAAAGTTTCTGGTCGAGGATGTATCCACTTGGGTAAAGGGTTCGAATATGTTTTTTTGTTTGTGTGTTGGTATTCCAATGCCGGTATCTTTGATTGAAAACTTTAGATGTATTCGGTGGCTATTTTGGTCACTATTAACAGATGTGACACCCACAACTATTTCTCCCCACTCTGTATACTTGATAGCATTGCCTGTTAAATTCATAAGTATTTGTTCTAGACGAAGGGAATCTCCTTGAAGAAAGTTAGTGCCTTCTGGAGGTGGTGTTATGATAAGCTCAACAGGTTTTTGATTTACTTGAGAGGACATTATAGTTGCTAAGTGATCAAGTACATCGTTGAGTTGAAACGGCTCGTTTTTTATTTCCAAATGATTAGCCTCAATTTTTGAGTAATCTAAAATATCATTAATGATACCGAGTAAAACACGACCAGAGCTTTTGATTTTCTGTACCATACTTGCCGCAGTATTGGGTAGGCTTTCTTGCTTTTCCAATAAGTGAGTGAAACCTATAATAGCATTCAAGGGTGTTCTGATTTCGTGGCTCATTGTGGATAAGAAAATGGACTTTGCTTGATTTGCTTGTTCAGCGGATATTTTAGTGGCTTGAAGTTCCTCTGTTTGTTTAGCCATTTTTTCTGCATAGATATGCTCATTTTCACGCTGTAGTTTCAGTGCTTCTGTTGCTTCAGTCAGTGCATTAGCTTCTTTTTGCTGTAAATGTGTAAGCTTCCAGGTCCCCAGGAATAAAATAGCGAGTAGCACACAACTAGTTGTACCTACCTGAAAAGATTTTGCTTTAAGTTGTGGGCGATACTGGTTCTGTGGCGTAAAATGCACTATATGCCAAGCATACTTAAGCTTATGTAGGTGGAGTGCGGAAGGTTGTAACTGTTGATTCAACGTTGATTTACTGATTTTAACAGTGTGTAGAGGATAAATGGTGTTAAACGTCCAAAAACCTTCAGGGGTTTCATGCGTACCATTAAGTTTTTCAGATAGGTAAGACCAGGCTTCTGGATAACGGTGAGCCATATTCAACTCTTGTTTTTGAAGCATGAAGCCCCACTCGTCTTCTGCTGAAGGTCCAAGTAGCCAGAAACCGTTTTTATTGATGAGCCAGAGGTGATTTTTATTAGCAAGGCGAAGCTGTTCCAGCATATCTGAGCTGGCATAGTTCAGAACTATAGCTCCTCGTCTTTTACCTTCTTTAGTGATTAAGGGTGTAGCAATGCGAATAGTTGGTTTTCTTGGTTCCTCGATCTTGCCATATTCTACGTTTAGATCAAGTCTTGAAATATAAACTTCACCTTTAGTGAGTTGTTGTGTTTTTATAAAATAATCTCGACTGATTTTGCTTTGCAGATTTTCCTTTGCTACGGCATAGGGTTTTCCGTTATTATAATTTATGCGAATTTGTTCTAAACCTGCTTCATCAATCCAGCGAATTTGGTCATAATTTTTTTTGATAGCGGAAAAGCTTGTCCATTGTTTCTTAATATTTTCAATTGAGAGCGTTGTAGTATTATCTAGTGACTTTTTTAGTTCTTGCTCATTGGCTAAAAATAATAAATCGCTAGTAATGACGTCAAAATTTTTGGAGATGGTTGTTCGGCCAGCATCAACACTGGCTTGACTAGAAAGCTTAAGATGACCATAAAGTTGACTTGCTTGAACTTGGTAAAAGAAATAGGCTACTCCTAGCACAAATAGCGATATTGGTATAAAAATTATCAAAAAGTGTTTGATGAAAAAATATTTTTTTTGCTTCATGCTCGTCACCATAAGTCAACGGGGTCACTTTACCCCTTGTTTAAGATTATGGATTTTGATAATTAAGGATAAACTACGATGTTAATGTTGATGTCCCATTAGAGGAAACTTTTGAATCATTAAGATATTCATTGACTGTATTGAGTGTTTGATTCAGTGTTGCGCAAAGCGTCAGAACTTTGTTATGGTCAACTCTTTTGTTAGGTTCTACTTCTTTTCGAAATGTGAGTTCCAGAGCACGAGCATTTTCAGCTACACGAAGCAGTGATAAATCATTGGCAATGTCTTGTAATGTATGAGTAATATTCTTTGCTAACTCAATGTTGTTTTGTCTTAGCGCTTCACAAATTTTTTGTACATCTTTACTATGCTCGGTGATGAATTGTTGTAACTGTGTATGGAAGTTATCAAGCTCTACCCATTTCTCAACCGCAGTATCAATTTCGAATAATGGTATATGGCTGTTCTCATTGGTTGTTAGAGACGATTGATGTTCAGTGATAGGGATATTGCTTTCAACTCCTTTGGTAAGGTTGCGAATAATATAGACTAACTCATTGAGATCAAATGGTTTAGAAATACATTTGTTAATACCATTGCTTAATGCTTTAGTATGTTCACTTTTAACGCTGTCAGTAGAGAGGGCAACGATTGGAATCAATGATAGAAGTGCAACTGATCTTATGTGATGTACTATTTTATAGTGTTCTCTAATGAGCATTTTTAAATCTATAAAAATAATATCAAACTTATTGGGGTGTGCTTGTAAAATTGATAATATACCATCACTCGTTGCAGTGAGTTCAACATAGGCACCTTCGCTTTCAAGAAGGTTACGAGTTACGGTGCAGATAGTTTCGTTATTATCCGCGATAAGCACATGGATACTTTTCAATCGTTGGATAACTTTGTCTTCAGCTTTATTTTGTGCTATTCGACGCGTTTGTTCTTCAAGTACTATATTATATAAACTAGATGCTGTGATGGGTTTGGTTAGTGTATGATTAATAATTGCTGGTGATGATTTATTGTATAAAGATTGTTGTTCAAATGTGCTGGCCATTATGACAGTGTGAAAATGTAAATGTGGAAAGTTTTCACTCACTTTTTTGACGAGAGTGACTCCATCAATACCGGGCATTTGACTATCGATTAACAAAATATCAAATAGTTTATCATTACATTGGCTTAATAGTTTTAAGGCTTCCTCACCTGAAGACGCTGATTCTACTGTCCAACCGAGACTCACGACAGTTTCTGTGATAAGCTTTCGGGCAGAAGCGTTATCATCAACGACTAATACATGTTGGTGAAGGGCTGGATGGATTTGATTGATGGCTGGATTGCTCGATTCAAATGGAATAACGAAAAAAAACTCACTACCTTTTCCTTCTTCACTTTTAACCCCTATTTCTCCACCCATCATTTCGACTAAGTGTTTACTGATAGTTAAACCCAAGCCTATATCTCCATATATATGATCTTGAGATGAATTAGTTTGTGTGAATAAATTAAATATGTCGCGTTGTTTTTCCTGAGGAATACCTATGCCAGTATCAATGACGGAAAAACGTAACAAAATAGGGGCTGAAATAGGCTCATTGTTAACAGGAGAAATATTTACGATAACTTCACCTTTCTCTGTTAGTTTAATGGCATTACTAACAAGGTTTGTCAGTATTTGTTCTAGGCGAAGAGGGTCTCCTTTAAGACTTTCGGCATGTGGAGGCGGTGGAGCGATCGCGACCTCAATAGGTTTTTGACCTACGGTTGAAGCCATAATGCCAGCTAAGTTATCAAGCACTTCAGAGAGCTGAAAGGGTATATTTTTAATTTCTAATGTATTGGCTTCTATCCTGGAAAAGTCAAGAATATCATTGATTATTCCCATTAGTGATTGACCTGTACTGTATATACGTTGAACCATACTTTGTGCAGAGTTTGACAGGTCTTCCTGCTTATTTAATAAGTAAGTCAGTCCCAGAATCGCATTTAAGGCAGTACGTATTTCATGGCTCATATTGGATAAAAATTTAGTTTTTGATAAGCTAGCTTGTTCAGCAATTTCTTTTGCCTGCTGTAATTCATAAGCGCGTTTTGCCATCTCTATAACATGCTTTTGTTCGGCTTTTTGGCTGGCATCTTTGGTGTGTAATACTTGAGATAATGCACGGTTTCTAGTTCGTTGCAGTGAAGAGTATCGCCAAGTGATGACTAATAGAATGACAAGTATTAGCCCGGTTGAGGAAATATATTGAGTTTGGGTCTCTTTTAACAATGGCCAGTATTCATTGGTTGGAGTGTAGTGAATCAGTTTCCAATAAGTGTGAGAATTCATTTTTGTGTGTGGTGACTGCTCTGGATTATTATGAAGGGAAAAACCATGAGCGAATAACGGATTAACGGTTAAAAATGACCAAAAACCTGACTCAGATTCAAGCGTACCAGCTTCATTATTTGCAATATATTGCCAAACGTTAGGAAATCGTTTTTTCATCGTAAGATCAGCTTGTCCCAGCATGAAACCCCATTCATCTTGTTTATTGGGACCTAATAACCAGTAACCATCAGCATTAGTTAGCCATATATGGTTACTGCCTATTGTGCGTAATAGCGAAAGCATATCTCCACTGGTATAGTTAAGTATGACTATACCTCGACGGATGTTGTTATCATCAAAAACGGGTGTACTCACTCGAAGCATTGGTTTTCGCGGTTCTTCAATACGATTATGTTCAATATTTAAATCCAATGCTGAAATGAAAGTATCACCACGAGGTAATTTGTTAGCCTCAAGATAATAATAACGATGAGCTTTATTCTGTAGCTGGTTGGCCGGTACAATAGTCGGTTGACCGTCACGGTTATTATTGACTCGTATTTGTTCCATGCCATGCTCATCAATCCAGCGTACTTGATCATAAATGACTTTACTACGGATAAAGCCAATCCACTCATTGTGGATTCTGTCTGCTGTTTTTTGAGAAGGATTGTTAATATAATCGTTAAGTTCGGATTCTTGAGAGAGAAAAATGACATCGCTAGTAATCAAGTCAAGATGTCTTAAAACAGTAGCATTACCTGTTCTGGCAATTTCTTGACCAGTTAGTGCTAGTCGATTGTAAATACGCTCAGCTTCAAGCTCATAACCCAAATAAGCTATTGCAGAAACTATAATTGCTACCGGTAAAAAAAAGATAGCCAGATTTTTTGCAAAAAAATGAACTAAAGGTTTCATCATAAATAGGTACTTGCAAGATATCCTTTTCACACAAAAGTATAGTTATGTTTTATTTAAAATGGCTTCAACTTTATTAAGATATTATCAGTGAAGCCTTTTCTTTGGGGGATTCTAGATTAAGTTAAACTTAAGTGACCTAACAGTGATAGTTTATATAATTATTAGTATTCCACTGCTAATCAATTTTCGGAAATATTTCTCTTGAAGTATGATGCATCACTCGAGTTAGCAGTATTTTTTAACTGATAGGCTAATAAAAAAACCTCAAGTAGTGTAGCTAAACATACAATACTGGCAAACCAAGCAGGTGTTGCATTGAAATATATTATAGTAAGGGCTGTTACAATTAATACTAAGTTGGCGACAACTGCCGAACGTCCAATAGCAACAGTTGAAGTTTGTACCATATGTAAACCCTGATAATAGTTTTGTAAGGACATTAAGATGGGTAGTAAGCTGCTGGCCAATAAGATACCCTGAATACCATTGATTAGTCTGTCCTGGCTATCAACATAATATTTCAAGAGTGAATAACCCCAAGAAGTTGTGGCAAGAACGAATAGAATTAAGCTAAAACAGCATCCTATGCTTATGGAAAATATATAAAGCGAGGCTTTTTTAATTTGACCTGCGTTACGGATAACAAGTTGTTGCAACATTCTTACTGCATTGCTAATGCTAATGGTTAACGCCCAACCTGCAGCCCAAATGGCGACATTTAAGGTGCCAGTCATTGCTATAAATAGTGGTAATAATAAGCGTGCTCCCCATAGTGAAATCGTAGACTGTGCTAGTGGCCAATAATAGTGGCTCATTGTAATTAAGTTATCAGGTAAGGTTGTTGTACAACTTTTTTCTTCTTTTAGTGTAATTTTATTGACTTGATTTCGTATAAACAACAGTTCCCCCATGGTGCCAGCTAATAAAGCGGTAGCAGCTACCCATGTACCTTGGTCAGTAAAAGCTGCCATCGCAAGAGCTGTGACTGTTAATAAGAAACAGCGGAGTAACGAGCCTTTGGCGATAATGTCAGTAAGTCCTACACGAATAATCTGTCCTTGCCAATATCGTCTTAGACTGATAATTAATGGCCAGGGACACAATAATACAATAAGCAATGAGGTTGACTGCCAAAGAACCGCATCAATTTGAAAAAGAGTAGGGAGGACTGGAATGTAACCAATGATAATCATTCCTATCATAAGACTAATACTGAGGATCAGCGTAAAATTCAATAAAAGGTTGCGAGCTCTTGTCTGATAAGCCATGGCATTGGCTGTAGGTAAAATAGGAATAATTGGACTCTCAAAAAATACAGCAATACTTTTGCCTAATGCAAAGGCTGCAAGATAATGTGTACTATCAGTTAAACTAGCTAATACAAATATAATAATGGGATCACCTAGTGCCATCACTATATCGCTGGTAGCCATAGGTATAAATTGTTTAAATAAATAGCGGGGTGAACCATGAACCTTGCTCATAAACAACTCCTTGTTGCTCCCTTCCAGCTGTGTGATTTAAATGAAGGGAGCAAGTATCTCAAGAGGAATCATGCCTTGTTAGGAGGGTGTCGAAAAAGCGCAGTAGTTTTGCGACAACCTCTTAGGACACGGTAGCAGAGATTTTCTTTACTCTAAGTGGTAGTACTCCTGTATGGCCCTGGCAGGCAAATACTGGTGATTACGTTTTTTAGATGATAAATAAATAGGTTGCAATTGTTGGCAAATGGCAGCATGAAGTTCATGCAACTCTAGGAGGGGGAGGTGATTGCTTTCCAGCCAATTAACGTTGAAGACAGTATCTAAATAACGGTCCCCTCGGTCTGGATTAATAAGTACGATAGATACATCACGTGACTGCTGGTGTAGATAAGCCAGACCCGCGCTGATAATAGCCCCTGTTGATGCGCCCAGTAACAAACCTTCCTGGCGTGCTAAGTGGTGGCACATTGAAAAAGCAATATGATCTGTAACGTTATAGCCATAGTCTAAGTGATCATAATTGAATTCAGGAGGAGCAAATGATAGCCCCAGACCTGTCATTTTATACGCGTGACGTGGTTGTCCTAATACCCCTGAGCCAGCGACATCAACACAAATAATATCGGTATGTGGGGAGTATTCACGAAAGTGGCGGGCTATGCCTGCTAACTGACCAGCAGTGCTGACACCTAAGACAACAGCATCAGGCATTGGATTAAATGCCGCGGTAATTTCCTGAGCCGTGTATACTTGATGTGCCGTAGGATTGTTAGGGTTAAGATGCTGACAAGGATAAAAAGCGTTACTTATTTTTTCTGATAGGTCTTTGGCTTTAGCCATACGTGCTTTTTGCATCGAACCTGCAGCATCAGCTTTACTTAAAGGTACTTCCACCAGCTGGGCACCATAAGCTTTAAGCATTTTTAGAACTGGTGGTGGTGTTTTAGCATCAATAACAATGATGACTTTATAGCCTTTTGCGGCCCCAATACTGGCCAGCGCTAAACCAAAATTTCCAGAGCTTGACTCAATAATGGTTCCTCCGGGCTGCAATAAACCTTGTTGTTCTGCGTGATTAATTAGATAGGCTGCATTTTTGTCTTTGATACTACCGGAAGGATTACATGATTCAAGCTTGATAAAAACGTGATGTTTTTTACAGAGTGGGTGAATTCGATGAAGTTGTACAAATGGCACATGACCTATGGCCTGATCAATAGATTTTGCGATGAAAGCGCGAGTTTCGGTTGTAAAGCGGTTAGATGCTATAGATAACATATTATTCCCTTTAATATTATCTTGTACCCTTGGTGCAGAGCTTTTTAAAATATACCCTGTACAAATAATGAGTAGAGGGTGTTGTAGTCATAAGAGAATTATTTATTATTCATCGCTCTTTTGTTAAAAATGGAGTCATTTGTTCTGCAGGTTTAAAAAGAAAACATGTTGATTTTTTAGGTAATAAAGTGCCTTTTAATGCTGCATTGTACATTGATGAAACACTGGGCGTTTTTATTTTTACCTGAAGCCGGCTTGTTTGATAAGTGCTTTTCTTATAGAGTGAGCTTATTTGACTATCTGCTTCTATTAAGTTCTCACTCATAATCGTCTCAAATCCATTAAACCTCTCCATCACGTTTAAAATATGTGCATATCGAAGACATGAATTATCGTGGTGTCTGCTGTTACCTTGGTCGTTTATTTTAAAACTCGTTTGAAGATCATTAAATAGTATATGGTAGTCTCCTTGTGAGTAGGGGCAGGAAGTGATACCTGATTTTTTTAAATGCTGATGGAATGCCAGCCAGCAAAAGTTTTTATTTATACGAGCAATTAGGTCGAAACTTTCAACTTTAGCTTGAGTGGTGTGAGTAATAAAAACAGGAAGCGGTAGTGATAGACCTTGGTGATGTAATAATCTTTTCTGTGCAGCTAAACGGTGATGTCCATCTGCAATCATAAAGTGTTCAATAGTATTAAGACATAACATGAGCTGCCTAGCATACTGAATATTATTAACTTTAATAAAAGAATGTGTTAATCCGTTGATTGACGCGGAATAAGTAGGAGGATACTGCTCAAACCACGTTGACAGATATTGAAACGGAAAATGTTTGCTCTGTGTAACAAGAAAACACGGAGATTTAATAGGTTTATAGGTCATAGCCTGGACAAGTTCACTTACATGGTATTCATCGACTTTTTCATGTGGGAAAACGCTAGGATCAACATGAGTAGTTGATAGATTATAGTAGCAGCTAATTCCAATGCTCTTATGATAACTTTTTTTGAACTGACCAGAAATCTGATAAATAAGTAGATGTGGCAGGTAAAAGCTATTCCGGTAAGCAGTTTTAGGTGTATGGGTATTAGGTTTGATATTTAGGTGAAAAGACATGATGTGCCCTTACAGATAGCTTGTGTTAATATTTGGTTTGTATATGTGTTTTTTCAAACAAAATGGGCTTTCCCACGCAAAAACAGCATGGAAAAAAGTGTTTTTTTAAGAGCATTGCTAAACGCTTTTATACACTTTGCGCATTAAATTGATTCGTGAAGGGTTTACACGACTTATCTTTTTAAATTGCCAAAGCGTTTAAGCATGGAAGCGAATAGGAGGGCGAAATGGTGAAGTGTAATAGCCAGTTATTATGAATAGAAGTTGAGGTACACTGTATAGGTTTATATTACATGCAGTGATAATATCTTTATATTTTGTTAAAGGAGAACAGTTTCCATAACATCCGTGGCAATCATCGCTACTTGTTTCATGTTTATTAATGATATGGTCAATTTGAGAGTGCGTACTATGAATATGGCTTTCTGTTAAATTAAGCTGCAAGCTATTATTAAAAAAGCTAGTATCCATTATATCGCTGTTGCTTGCCGTACTCCGGAGAGCAAGTAGCACGAGGGAAATTAACAACAATTGAATTGCAAATTTCATAGCAACGCCTGTAATCCATTACACATGATTGCTTTTTACAATAAAAATTACTTGTATACTCTTATTTGAGTATACGTTCACTATCCATAGTAAACCACTAAAAACAATTTTGCTATACCTTTTAGTTGTAAATTTAAATAAAGAGTGTATTTCAGTGTGTGGATATGACGCACAGACTTTGGGCAAGAAGGCTTAAAAAAGGTTTTAAAAGCTACCTTATATGCGGTTGCCCTGAATATTAAAAGAGCAAAGAAAAGTAACATTTATTTTTTAGGCAGCGTTTGAATTACATTACAAATTAGCTCTCCATCGGATATCTTGGCTGTTACTTGGTCGCCAGGAATAACCTCTTGCGTTGTACGTATAACTTGCTGACCTTTCTTAATGATGGCATAGCCTCGCTCAAGTGTTGCAAGTGGGCTAAGTGTCTGAAGGCGTTGTACAAGGTTAACTAATTGTTGTTGATAGTGAGGTAATAAGTGTTGAACTGTTTTAGTTAAGCTTTGTTGCTGGTGTGTTAAACGTTGTTGTAATAAACGGATATGTTGCTGAGGGGAGTGCTGAAGAATTTTAGCCTGTTGGGTGTGTAACTGGTTTTGTTTTTGGAGAAAGTGATGTCGTATGACTTGTCGAAGGCGTAACTCTAAATCATCCAATCGTTGTTGTTGATCTTGTATTCGCTGTCCAGGATGGCGCAAGCGTTTTTGAAGCCACTGTAAACGTTCTTGATGGCGGTGGAGTTGTGTTGAAATAATATCATGAAATAGTTGTTGATAGCCTTGGAAATTCGCCATTAACTCTGCCTGGTCCAAGCTTAATAATTCAGCTGCTGCAGATGGCGTCGGTGCTCGTAAATCAGCGACCAGATCAGCTATTGTTATATCGATTTCATGACCAACGGCACTTATTACAGGGAGCTTACTATCATGAATAGCATAGGCGAGTTGTTCATCATTAAATGCCCATAGATCTTCCAGAGAACCTCCACCACGTGTAACAAGAACTGCTTGCCAGTCACCAATACCACTGTTAGCAAGTTTTAGCGCATGAATTAATTGTGCAGGTGCTTCTTTACCTTGTACAGCACTGGGAATAATGGTGACTTTAAGCGCTGGAAAACGGCGTTTAAAGACAGTGAGCACATCACGAATGGCGGCGCCTGTGGGAGAAGTGATAATAGCAATATGGCGTAACCCTGCAGGAATAGCTCGTTTACTTTCTGCTGCGAATAAGCCTGCTGCAGCCAGCTTTAATTTAAGTTGCTCAAATGCTTGTCTTAAGGCTCCATCTCCGGATGCTTCCATAAAGTCGACAACTAACTGGTAATCACCGCGCCCTTCGTAAAGACCTACCTTGCCTCGGACTAATACTTGTGCACCGTCTTCAGGAATAAAGCCCAGTAACCGGTTTCGGCCACGAAACATAGCGCAACGAATCTGTGCCTGGCTATCTTTAAGGGTGAAATACCAGTGACCAGAGCTAGGGATGGCCAGGTTGGAAATTTCACCTTCAACCCAGACTTGGGCAAAACTGACCTCAAGTAAGCGCCTGACCCTTTGGTTAAGTGCCGAAACAGATAAAATATCCCGCGTTTCAGTCTCTTGGGTTACAGCTATACTCAAAACGGCAGTTCCTTATTTTAAATTACATCTTTAAGTTATTGTCAGGTTGGATAATTTTATAGCAGACCACAATAAAAATCATGGTGAATCCTCGTTTTATGTTGTGAGGTTTTATAGCTAACGTTATAATAAATGAATTTTATCTTCCCACCAGCAATTCGGTAATATTAGGTATGTTGCGCATAGCTCAAGAAGCTCTCACCTTCGATGATGTTCTATTACTTCCTGGTTATTCTGAAGTTCTGCCCAAAAATGTTTCACTGTCTACCAAGCTGACAAGGGAAATCGCGCTCAATATTCCACTACTGTCTTCTGCTATGGATACGGTTACTGAATCGCGTTTAGCTATTGCTATGGCACAAGAAGGTGGCCTGGGTATTATTCATAAAAATATGACCATTGAGCAACAGGCTAGTGAAGTACGAGCCGTTAAAAAATACGAAAGTGGTGTTGTAAAAGACCCCATTACTATTAATGCCGATGCAACCGTTGAATCCTTATTACGTATTACTCGCCAAAATAATATTTCAGGTGTGCCAGTCATGGAAAAGGGTGAGCTGGTAGGCATTGTTACCAGTCGAGATGTACGCTTTGAAACAAATGCACAGAAAAAAGTAGCTGAGGTTATGACGCCTAAGAGCAAACTGGTCACTGTGCAAGAAGGTGCAACACCTGAAGAGGTGAGAGGACTGTTGCATCAACACCGGATTGAAAAGGTGCTGGTGGTTGATGAGCAGTTTAAGCTGGTCGGCATGATGACCGTTAAAGATATTCAAAAAGCCCAAGATTATCCCCGTGCCTGTAAAGACCAGCAGGGGCAGTTACGGGTTGGTGCTGCAGTGGGTACTGGTGCTGAAACTGAAGAGCGAGTAAAAGCGCTGGTGGCTGCAGGTGTCGATGTGATTGTGGTTGATACCGCCCATGGTCATTCTAAAGGCGTACTGGATCGAGTACGTTGGGTGAAGGAAAACTTTCCGCATGTTCAGGTAATTGGCGGTAATATCGCGACAGCTGCGGCTGCCACTGCACTGG
The DNA here is from genome assembly GCF_018263875.1 of Zooshikella ganghwensis. Taxonomy (NCBI): domain Bacteria; kingdom Pseudomonadati; phylum Pseudomonadota; class Gammaproteobacteria; order Oceanospirillales; family Zooshikellaceae; genus Zooshikella; species Zooshikella ganghwensis. The sequence continues at coordinate 284,917 of NZ_JAEVHG010000002.1, read as the reverse complement.
CTGATGCTGGGGCTGATGCGGTAAAAGTGGGCATTGGTCCTGGCTCTATTTGTACCACTCGTATTGTGACGGGTATTGGTGTACCGCAGATTACGGCGATTGCAGAAGTCGTTGCTGCATTAAAGGGAACAGGTGTTCCTGTGATTGCTGATGGAGGCATTCGTTTTTCCGGAGACTTTGCCAAAGCGATTGCAGCGGGTGCTCATGCTGTAATGATGGGGAGTATGTTTGCCGGTACCGAAGAGGCGCCTGGTGAAGTTGAATTGTACCAGGGGCGGAGCTACAAAGCTTATCGTGGCATGGGGTCTCTGGGGGCGATGGCCCAGTCATCTGGTTCCAGTGATCGCTATTTTCAGGATGCAGAGTCTGGTATTGAGAAGCTGGTACCTGAAGGAATTGAAGGACGGGTGCCGTATAAAGGACCTATTTCCGCCATTATTCATCAATTAATGGGAGGCTTGCGTGCTTCAATGGGCTATACCGGTAGCCCCGATATTGAGACAATGCGAACCCAACCAGAGTTTGTCAGGGTAACGGCTGCAGGGATGAAAGAAAGTCATGTACATGATGTGAGTATCACTAAAGAAGCGCCCAATTACCGAGTGGGCTAACACATACTCAAGCACGGGGCTGAATATCAGCCCCGTTTGCTATAGACCTTTTAATAACGGGAAAGTGTAAGGCTGGTTGGCTTTTATGTAGAAAGTCGAAGTCATGATAAGTACACCATGTGTTGTGAAAAAGGCGCATAGCAAAAAAACAGTATTTTATTTAGTTACAGTAGAGAACACCTATGTCAATGGATATCCACGCTCAACGTATTCTTATTTTGGATTTCGGCTCACAGTACACACAACTAATTGCACGACGGGTGCGTGAAATTGGTGTGTACTGTGAGATTTATCCTTATGATGTTGATGCGGCAGACATTCAAGCATTTTCACCAAAAGCTATTATTTTAGCGGGTGGGCCTGAGTCTGTTACAGGGGATGATACACCGCGTGCACCACAAGTTGTGTTTGATCTTGGTGTGCCACTATTGGGCATTTGTTATGGCATGCAAACCATGGCCGAGCAGTTTGGTGGCAAGGTAAGCACTTCAGATCACCAAGAGTTTGGTTATGCCGAGGTGAACTTAACCAACAAATGTCGGCTATTCGAAGGCATTGAAGATCATATTAAGGAAGATGGCACACTCTCGCTTGATGTTTGGATGAGCCATGGTGATAAAGTCTCTGCGTTACCAGAAGGTTTTACGCTAGTGGCAGCCACTGAAAGCTGCCCAATTGCAGCCATGGCGAATGATGAAAAAGCCTATTATGGTGTGCAGTTTCACCCTGAAGTTACCCATACTAAGCAGGGTAAGCGTATTCTTGAGCGTTTTGTGCGCAGTATTGCCCAGTGTGAGGCACTGTGGACATCAACCAATATTGTGGATGATGCCATTGCACGTATTCGTGAGCAGGTGGGTAATGAGAAAGTACTGTTAGGGCTTTCTGGTGGAGTTGACTCCTCCGTTGTCGCAGCATTATTACATAAAGCTATTGGCGATCAGTTAACCTGTGTATTTGTGGATAATGGCTTATTGCGCCTTCAGGAAGGTGATCAGGTGATGGCCATGTTTGCAGAAAACATGGGGATTAAAGTTATTCGTGCGAATGCTGAGCAACTGTTTTTATCTAAATTGACTGGCGTAGCGGATCCTGAACAAAAAAGAAAAATTATCGGAAATACCTTTATTGAAGTATTTGATCAGGAAGCAACAAAATTAACCAACGTTAAATTCCTTGCGCAAGGGACCATTTATCCTGATGTTATTGAGTCGGCAGGTGCTAAAACAGGAAAAGCCCATGTGATTAAATCCCACCACAATGTGGGGGGCTTACCTGAAGATATGCAGTTCGAACTGGTCGAGCCATTGCGAGAGCTATTTAAAGATGAAGTTCGGCAGATTGGCTTGGAACTGGGTTTACCTTATGACATGGTTTATCGTCATCCATTTCCTGGGCCAGGTCTTGGTGTGAGAATACTGGGGGAAGTGAAAAAAGAATACGCTGATTTATTGCGAAAAGCTGATGCTATTTTTATTCACGAATTACATAAGGCCGATTTATACCATAAAGTCAGTCAGGCATTTGCGGTATTTTTGCCAGTAAAATCTGTTGGGGTGGTAGGTGATGGGCGACGCTATGAGTATGTTATTGCGTTGCGAGCAGTGGAAACCATTGATTTTATGACAGCCCGTTGGGCACATTTACCCTATGACTTTTTGGAGCGGGTTTCCAATCGGATTATTAATGAAATTAGTGGTGTTTCCCGAGTTACTTACGATGTTTCGAGTAAGCCTCCTGCAACAATTGAGTGGGAGTAACAAGTAGCCAGCCTGATGGCTGGCCTGTTTAGTATAAATATACCCTTGACGGCCCAGCTAGATTAAAAAACTGTTGATGCTATCGCTAGTCTTAACAGACCAGAATAGCCCCACTAAAAAACCTTCGTTTTGGGTATATATTTACCATAGATAAAACTAATCATTTGCATTTATATAATTAGTTTTATAACTTTCTATCTATCGATTACACTGTTTTCATCCTCTAACAAAAAACTTTACCGGAAAACTGATTTTAAGGAGATGACAATGGTTGATGTTCATACCCCTAACCTCGGTATCAGTGAAGAGGCTCGAAGCCAGATTGCTGATGGATTAAGTAAACTATTAGCTGATAGTTATACTTTATATCTTTTAACTCATAATTTTCATTGGAATGTGACAGGTCCTAGCTTTCGAGATCTGCACTTATTATTTGAAGAGCAATATACTGAGTTGGCCAATGCCGTAGATGAAATTGCAGAAAGAATACGGACACTAGGCTTTCCTGCGCCGGGGACATTTAAAGCGTTTGCCAAGTTGTCCAGTATTGAGCAGCCTGATGATGTTCCTGCCGCTCAAGATATGTTGCGTATTTTGGCTGAAGCTAATGAGTCAGTTGTGCGTATTGCGCGTAGTGTTTTACCTATTGCACAAGACGCTAATGATGAGTCCTCAGCAGGGTTGATTTCTGATAGAATGCGTTTACATGAAAAAAATGCGTGGATGCTACGTAGCATGTTATAAATTGCGCTATGCGCTTTGAGATACCCTGAGTGATGTATAGACTTTATTTTAGATATACAACACTCGTTAAAGGGTAAAAAAATAATGCCCACACTATGTGGGCATTATTTTATACTAATCTGTTAACGTAGAAGGTATGAATCAACGGTTAGAGTTGTTTTAATCGTTTAACTTTGTATAAGTCGTCAGGAGTGAATGATGCAGTCATTGACTCAATGGGTAGTATATCTTGCAGTTAGTCTGATATTGAGTGGCTGTCAGCTATTACAAATCAAGCCTGTTGAATTTACTGAAACAGATGTTGTAGATGTTGATTATCGAACCACCTTTACTAAGTCCGGATGGGCTCCTTTGAGTAATGGTCTCTATCGTCATAAAAAAGGGGCGGAAAATGGTGAGGATTTGGTGGTGCGTATTTCCAGTCAGCGAGTGCTAGCTGATGTTAATAATGATGGGCATCTGGATATTGTCGCTATATTAATCACTGATCCAGGTGGTATAGGCTATTATCGTGAACTTTCGGTAGTACTTGGTGGCGAAGAAAGAAAAGCGCTTTCTGCCGTCAATTTAGGAGATCGTACTAAGGTGCAAAGTGTGACAGTGGAGAACCAGCAAATTCTGGTGTCTGTGCTGCAACATGATGAAGAAGATCGCATTTGTTGTCCATCTCAAAGTAAGCAGTTGATTTATACCATCGTCAATGATGAGTTACAGGCAGTAACTGAATGATCTGTTCATTTTGAGCGTCTTGAGTATAATGCCTCTAGTTTAATTCGGGTGAACTTACCAAGAACGCTTGATTTAGCCATTAACAAGAATTTGATCAACGCAGTTTTAAGCGGTTTGCGAATATATTATCCATAATCTTTAACTTCAGTTGTTATGGAGCATTTGAAGGTTATGGTTAACAGATATCTGATTAGCTGGTGTTGACCAGCAATACAGTGGAACCGAAGCTTCAGTCTGTTGCTCAGATGGTTGCAGTGTCATGATCACTGAACCACGCGAACAGCTTTTGGCTGCTAAGGGTGAAAAAAACCCTAGCAACAAAGGTTAGTAAACTCATGGAATCAGCATATATTAACAGCGCCTGGTCGCTACTTGTTCCAGTCGTTGCCATTGGTTTAGCCGTTATTACACGGCAGGTACTACTTTCTTTGGGGGCGGGTGTAATTGTTGGTGCATTGCTACTGACTAATTTTGACCCACTGGCAGCCGTAATACACATTGCCGAGGCATTTAAAGGCGTATTTTGGGAAGATGGTGTGCCTAATAGCTGGGTATTTTGGCAAGAGGGAGGCCCAAACACCTGGAATATTTATATTCTGTTGTTCTTGGTAGTACTGGGCATTATCACCAGCTTTATCAGCCTGATGGGGGGCAGCAATGCATTTGCTGAGTGGGCTAGGCAGCGGGTAAAGACGCAGCAAGGTTCTCAGCTGATGACCTTTTGCTTGGGTATCTTTATCTTTATTGATGACTACTTTAATAGCTTGGCTGTGGGAAATATATGTCGCCCTATTACTGATCGACAACAAATATCTCGGGCAAAGCTTGCGTATATGATTGACTCAACGGCAGCCCCTGTGTGTGTTTTAACACCCATATCCAGTTGGGGTGCCTATATCATCGCATTAATTGGTGGGTTATTAGTGGCCCATGAAGTGACAGGCTATACTGCACTTTCCGCCTTTATTACCATTGTTCCCATGAACCTGTACCCGTTGTTTGCATTGCTAATGGTGCTAGCGGTAATTTTGCTCAAGTTGGATATTGGACCCATGCGGCAGCATACCGAAAATGCGCTTAATGGACAGCTATTTTCTACTGAGCGAGGCACACCACCAGGTTCAATTGAGTTGCAAACGGATCGTCAAGGTAAAGTCATTGACTTGGTTTTACCTGTTGTCGTTTTGATTGCTGCCACTATTTACTTTATGGTTTCAACAGGTGCAGATGCGTTAGCGAAAGATGGTAAGCCTTTCAGTATTTTAGGTGCTTTTGAACTGACTGATGTCGCCAAGTCCCTGGTGTATGGTGGTCTGGGCGGCCTAGCTGTTTCCGTCGTACTATCTGTGTTTAGAAGTCTCTCTATTGGCGATTATGCAAAAGGACTGTTAAATGGCCTGAAGGCAATGCTGCCGGCGATTTATATTCTGGTTTTTGCCTGGATGTTGACTGGCATTATTGGAGAGCTGGAAACTGGTAAATACCTTGCTGGCTTGGTAAAAGATGTACTTAACCTTGCGTATTTGCCTCTAATCTTATTTATTGTTTCTGGCATTATGGCTTTTGCTACCGGCACAAGCTGGGGAACATTTGGGATTATGCTACCTATTGCTGGTGATATGGCGGGTGCAACGGAAATTAGTATGATGTTGCCAATGTTTGCTGCAGTATTAGCCGGCTCAGTGTTTGGTGATCATTGTTCACCGATTTCAGACACGACTATCCTTTCATCAACAGGCGCTTCTTGCCATCATATTGACCATGTGGTGACCCAGTTACCTTATGCACTAGTCACTGCATCAGTTGCTGCTGTTGGCTTTTTGGTATTAGGCTTTACCGACTCAACATTAATGGCTTTAATGTCTTCTTTTATAGTCTTTGCCATTGCTGTTGGGATAATGAAAGTGATCTCCAATAAAGGCTAGTAAAGCAGCGTTAAAAGTTGAGTTGTTACAAAAAAAAAGCAGGCTAAAAGCCTGCTTTTTTATTTTTCAGTGGTAGTCGTTTATTGTACGTGGAGTAGAAAATTGTTTTACCAGGGAATTACTTGGCCATCCCAAGCTAAGAATTTGCCTGTATCTTCAGGCGTGAGCTGGCTAATAACAGATAGCAGATAACCAGCGGCTTGCGTGGCAGAAAATAATTTATGGGGAGCAATATTGTGCTGGAAAGGCGCTGATAGTTCTGTTGCTGTTGAGCCTGGATGCAATGCAACACATACATTATGTTTTTTTCGTCGGCTCCACTCTATTGCTATGTTTTTGATCGCCATGTTGTGAGCTGCTTTGCTTACTCGATAACTGTACCAGCCACCTAAGCGGTTATCAGAAATACTACCTACTCGTGCAGAGAGGCTTGCAAAAACAGTATGAGTCTGACGAGCTAGCAGGGCCTCACTATACTTCGCAAGTAATAATACACCCAGTGTATGTAGGGTTAGGCTGGACTGGAGTAACGCTGGAGAGGCTTCTGCCAGTTTTTTCTCTGGAAAAAAACCAGCACTTTCATTATGAAGAAAGCCTGCACAATTAATAATGAGTGAGAGTGGCTGGCAATTGAGCTGTTGTTTTATATGGTTAAGACTTTTTTGGACACTATGCTCGTCAGTAAGGTCAATCTGTATGGGGTGTAAATGAGAGGGATTGTTGACGGTTAAATCGTTTAGGGTACGCGCTTCAGACGGAGAGCGACAGCCGGCAAAGACTTGATTAATGCATGGTTCTTGCAAAAGTTGCTTAATGAAGGCTAGCCCAATACCTCGGCTTGCCCCCACAATAAATGCATTAATCGGTGACGTAAAACAGTTGAGGTAAAGGGCTTTGGAGCCATTCATTGTCAATGTTAGTTTTGCTGTTTAGCCAACATTAAAAACTCTTGTCGGGTAGCTTGAGATTTGCGCATATCACCTAGCATGACAGATGTGCTCATAACTGAGTTTTGCTTTTCAACACCGCGCATCATCATACACATGTGTTTGGCTTCGATAATAACCCCGACACCTCGGGCGCCTGTGACGCTTTCAACGGCTTTAGCTATTTGCGATGTCAGGTTTTCCTGAATTTGTAAGCGACGGGCAAACATATCCACTACACGGGCAATTTTAGAAAGACCAATAACTTTTCCTGCAGGCAAATAAGCTACATGACACTTGCCAATAAAAGGCAGCAAATGGTGCTCACATAAAGAATAAAGTTCTATATTTTTTACCAGCACCATTTCTTCATTGTCAGACTCAAAAATTGCACCATTGACAATGCTTTCTAAATCTTGGTGATAGCCCTGAGTCAGGAATTGCATTGCTTTCGCTGCACGTTTTGGGGTGTCCAGCAGACCTTCACGATCGGGGTTTTCACCTAAAGACGAGATGATCGTGCGAAAGTTTTCTGCAAGAACAGTTTGAACGTTTTCGTTGCTCATAATGTGATCTCAACTATTTAATATGTCGGCCACCGTCAAGGCCGATGGTGCGCCCAGTAATGTAGCTGGAATTTAATAAAAAGCATAATGTTTCAAAAACTACTTCTGGTCCTGGCTCTATTTTCAGCAGTGATTTGTTCAGAGCATGCTGCTGGTAGTCTGGGGTGTCACCCTCGTTGAACATAATGAGAGCTGGAGCAACTGCATTTACTTTAATGTCAGGAGCATAGTTTTTGGCAAATGATCGCGTCATATTATCCATACCCGCTTTACTGGCACTATACGCAATATGGGAGTAACTACCTTTTTCAACGACACAGTCAGTGATGTGGATAATATCCGCTGCTTCAGGCTTATTAGCCACTAATAGCTTGTGGCATAGTCGGTTAATGAGATAGGGGGTTACCATATGAATTTGCGTCATTCGTTGCATAAGGTCGGCAGGGTCAATGCCTTCAGACTCTGTATGCCAGCTTGATGCGTTATGGATAATTGCACGGATCTTATCAAATCTTTGGTTAAGCGTCCGGGCAAAAGCCTCTACTCCTTCTGGTTGGCTAAAGTCTGCAGCAATACAGCTAACACCTGCTTTATCGAGTTTTTCGAGTGTGTCTCTAGGTGTACGGTAGGAGATGACAACGGGTTGACCGATTTCTGCAAGTCTAAGTGCACAATGAAAGCCAATTCGTTGTGCTCCTCCTGTAATAACTATGGGTGATTTAGACACTTTCAGCATGACTTGGGGAGATACCTCAGCGAGTTCATGTTCTATTTATTCTTATACAAAAAAAACAAAATGTACAATATTTGATTGAGTAGTTTTGTGACTCTTCAAAGCGATACTAAATCTCAAGATAGTGGTTACAACGTTTCTTAGCCTTCTACCCCAAACGGATAGTCCTAGGGAGTATGCCCGTATTTGGCAAAGGTGTGACATTCTATCTTAATGTAGGGAGAAATATGACTTATAAAAGAAAAGGGTATTCCTGCTTACAATTATCAGTAAGTGATCTTAGGTTCATAACTATTATGTCTAGCTATAAAACATTTAAGGCATATTTGGTATTAGAAATGAGTTGACAGCATTTAAGAATATTCATTATTGTGCAAGGCAAACGATTGCGCAATCGTTTGCTTCATGCTTAACAAAGACAAAATACAATTACTGACAGCTGAATAGATGACACGTATAAGGACATAAATAAATATTAAGTTTTTCTAAAGCAGCTTTTTAGGGCCAAAAGATGGATTTTTGATGGAGCTTGTTTGTTGAATGCCGTGATAACAACCGTTGTTGTTTAAGAGTGTGTATTAGCTAGACGTTATTTATTTTTCTGTGAAAAAAACAACATAATTATATGCTAAGAGATGGATGCTATGAAACGAGGTCGACTGCTTAATTCAGAGTTATCATACTGTGTGGCTAAGTTAGGCCATAATGATATGTTGGCTATTGCTGACAGTGGCTTACCGATACCTGGTACAACGCCGCGAATTGATCTGGCGCTTTGTCCTGGAACGCCATCTTTTCTCGAAACATGTGCCACAGTGTTCAGTGAAGTACAAGTAGAATCGTTAATTATTGCAGAAGAATTTGCGGCTAAAAGTCCAACACTGTATGAATCATTTGTACAGCTAGTGAAAGCACAGGAAGCAACGCAAGGCCATCCTATTAATATTTCTTATGTTTCTCATGAATTATTTAAAGCGAATACTCATGGTGCTGCTGCCGTAGTTCGTACTGGTGAGTTTACACCCTATGCTAATGTTATAATTAAAGCAGGTGTCGTATTTTAGTGAGGGTCGGATGCCAGAAACAATACTACAATTGCAGTCTATAAATAAGTCTTTTCCCGGGGTACGTGCACTCCATGAAGTGAGTCTGAATGTTTACCAGGGACGTGTAATGGCTTTGGTAGGAGAAAATGGTGCTGGTAAATCTACCCTGATGAAAGTATTAACAGGTATTTATCAGGCTGACTCAGGCAACATTTGTTACCAGGGAAAAAACTGTGTATTTTCCTCTCCGAAAGAATCTCAAGATGAAGGCATTAGTATAATTCATCAAGAATTAAATTTACTACCAGAGCTGTCAGTAGCTGAGAATATCTTTTTAGGACGGGAATTTACTCGTTGGCCGGGACGAATTAACTGGCCAAAGATGAAGCAGGAAGCTCATTATTTGTTGCAACGGCTTGGCTTATCACTGGATCCTGCTACGCCGGTTGGACGCTTGAATATTGGTACGCAGCAAATGGTTGAAATTGCTAAAGCGCTTGCGGTAAATGCCAAGGTTATTATTATGGATGAGCCGACGGATGCATTAACAGATACTGAGTCGCAAAGTTTATTCCGGATCATTCGTGAGTTACGCGCAGCAGGTTGCGGCATTGTTTATATCTCCCACCGTTTAGCAGAAATATTTACGGTATGTGATGATATTACGGTATTAAGAGATGGTGAGTTTATTAAAGAGGTACCTGCAAAAGATACCGATGAGGACGAAATCATTGAGTGGATGGTGGGCCGTAAACTAACAGAACAGTATCCGCGGGAACTCGGCAGTGGTGAACAACAAACACTCATGGTGGTTAATGATGTCAGTGGTCCAGGTGTTAAGCATGCTTCTTTTGAGCTACATAAAGGAGAAATTCTTGGCGTAGCGGGGTTAATGGGGGCTGGGCGCACAGAATTAATGAAGATTATTTATGGTGCGAATCCAATATCACAAGGGACGATTACGCTTAATGGGCAGGATTTAAACTGTAGCAGTCCGCAGCAAGCACTTAAGGCTGGTATTGCCTATATTTCTGAGGACCGCAAAGGTGAGGGACTCGTGACGGAGCTTTCTGTTGGGGAAAATATGGTGCTTAGTGCTCTTAAATCATTTTCTCGTCAAATAGGAGTGATCAATAAAACTAAAGAACAAGAGGCGATCACTCAGTTTATCCAGAGGCTTCAGGTAAAAACACCCTCAGCACATCAATTAATAAAGTATTTATCGGGTGGAAATCAACAAAAAGTCGCTATTGCTAAAGGGTTGCTCACCAATCCTAACGTACTCATTTTGGATGAGCCTACGCGTGGTATTGATGTGGGAGCCAAAAAAGAAATATATCTATTGATTAATGAATTAAAACGCAGTGGGATGGGAATTATTCTTGTTTCGTCAGATATGCCTGAGATTCTAGGAATGAGTGACCGAGTTTTGGTCATGTATTCGGGGCGTTTAGTGGGTGAGTTTGAAGGCCAAAACGCGAATCAGGAACTTATTATGCGCTATGCAGTAGGCAGGACCACTGAAGAGGAGTATGTATGAATAGCCCTGTACAGTCGACTAAAAAAAGCTCAACTGAACATTGGGTTCAGTGGTTTTCTGTTGAGAATTTAATTCGTCATAAATCATTTTTAGCCTTACTTATTTTGGTGGCGATAGTTTCGTTGTTTAATCCGCAATTTCTTGCTGTTGATAATTTGCTCAATATTTTACGACAAACATCAATCAATGCCATTATTGCCGTTGGTATGACGTTGGTAATTTTGACGGCGGGGATTGATTTAAGTGTAGGTTCAGTATTGGCATTATCTGGAGCTATTTGTGCCAGTTTAATTGGTTATGAGGTACCCGTCATCGCAGCTGTTTTCATTACACTATTGATGGGTAGTCTAATGGGGGCCTGTAGTGGTGTTGTTATTGCCAAAGGTAAGGTACAGCCTTTTATTGCCACATTGGTGGCAATGACATTATTTCGTGGTGTGACCATGGTTTTTACTGATGGTCGACCTATTTCGACAGGGCTTCATCATACTGCTGATCAATTTGCCTGGTTAGGAACAGGTTATGTGCTTGGCATCCCTGTGCCGGTGTATTTAATGGCAATCGTTTTTGGCGGAGGTTATTTTATTTTACACCATACTCGACTAGGGCGTTATATTTATGCGCTGGGAGGTAATGAGAGTGCCACACGCCTATCGGGTATTAATGTCGATAATATTAAGCTGATTGTATACAGCTTATGCGGTATGCTAGCGGCGCTGGCAGGGATAATTGCAACCGCTCGTTTGGCTTCTGCACAGCCTACAGCAGGTGCAGGCTATGAGCTTGATGCAATTGCCGCCGTTGTGTTAGGCGGTACTAGTTTAGCCGGTGGTAAAGGACGCATAGTAGGTACATTAATTGGTGCATTAATTATTGGTATTTTAAATAATGCGCTTAATCTATTAGATGTATCGTCTTACTATCAGATGATTGCTAAAGCAACGGTGATTCTGTTAGCGGTATTGGTTGATACACGTAGTAAATAAAATGGACAGTAGGAGGAAATAATGAAAAAAATAATAATGCTAATGACAGGTTTTTTATTAGCGATTGGGTTAATGGGTTGTGATAAAAAAGAGGAAAAGGCTACAGCGGAACAGCAAAAAGAAAAGCCAACGTTGGCGCTGGTTATTTCCACATTGAATAACCCATTTTTCGTAACATTAAAAGATGGTGCAGAACAAAAAGCCAAAGCATTAGGTTATGAACTGTTGGTTTTAGACTCTCAAAATGACCCAGCTAAAGAATTGGCCAATGTAGAAGATCTTACGGTAAAAAAAGTCTCAGCTATTTTGATTAACCCTACTGATTCTTCAGCTGTGGTTAATGCTATTCGTATGGCTAACCAAGCAAAAATCCCTGTTATCACACTCGATCGTGGTGCAAATGGTGGGGAGGTTTCATCTCATGTTGCTTCTGACAATGTTGCTGGCGGTGAGTTAGCTGGTAACTATATTGCTGAAAAATTAGGGGCTGGTGCTAAAGTCATTCAACTACAGGGTATCCCTGGAACTTCTGCAGCAAGGGATAGAGGTGAAGGTTTTGCGAAAGCAGCTGAAGCGAAACACTTGGCTGTTGTTGCCAGTCAACCTGCAGATTTTGATAGAACCAAAGGCTTGAATGTCATGGAAAACTTATTGGAAGCCAATAAAGATGTGCAAGCTGTATTTGCTCAAAATGATGAAATGGCATTAGGCGCAATTAAAGCTATCGAGGCTGCTCAACGTGATGTATTAGTTGTGGGATTTGATGGTACGGATGAAGGTGTTAATGCGGTTAAATCTGGTTCGTTGGCAGGTACCGTCGCACAACAACCAGCTTTAATTGGTGAAAAAGGTATTGAGGTAGCTGCAAAAGTACTGAAAGGTGAAGCTGTTGAGTCTTCTATTTCAGTACCACTGAAGATGATTACATTGTAAAACGATGTATATAAAAGCCTGGTAAAGCCAGGCTTTTTACATTAAAGCGTATAGTTATACTGACCCAAGTGTACTGATTTAGGAGTAAGTCATGGCCAATACCTTATGGGTGTTAGGCAGTGTGAATGCTGACCATATGTTGCAAGTGCCTTATTTTCCCAAACCAGGAGAAACCCTAACGGGTGACCATTATCAGTTAACAGGTGGTGGTAAAGGTGCAAATCAGGCAGTTGCTGCAGCTCGTTTGAAGGGTAATGTCGCATTTGTCGCTTGTGTAGGGGACGATGCGGTTGGACATCAGTTTTGTCAAGATTTTCATGCGGATGGCATTGATACCAAAAGAGTGGCGGTTATTAAAAATGCACCTACAGGTACAGCGTTAATACTCGTCAATAATGAAGGCGAAAATTGTATTGCACTTCATTCTGGCGCGAACACTGAATTAACTCCTTCGCGGATTATGCCCTGGCTTGCAGAATTAAAAGCTGTTCATACCTTATTAATGCAACTGGAAACACCTCTGGATACTGTTACTTTAGCCGCGAAGTCTGCAAGGGATCAGGGAGTCAATGTCATCTTGAACCCAGCTCCCGCACAACCATTAAGTGATGAGCTTTTGTCTGTGGTTGATATTATTACACCTAATGAAACTGAAGCATCTCTTTTAACGGGGGTGACTGTAAGTGATATCGATTCTGCAAAAAAAGCAGCAGAAGTACTTCATAGCAAAGGCGTTGCAAAGGTTTTAATCACTCTGGGTAAAGCGGGTGTATTACTGAGTGATGCTGGTGAGCAACAGCACTTTCCAGGATTTGAAGTTGAAGCAATCGATACAACAGCTGCAGGTGATACATTCAATGGGGCTTTAGCGGTGGCACTGACAGAAGGTCAATCCATGCCAGAGGCTATTCACTTGGCCCAGGCTGCGGCGGCAATCAGTGTGACACGGTTAGGAGCACAGAGTGCAATACCTGAACGAGCAGAGGTAGAGCTTTACTGTAAACAGTAAATAGCTTGATAAAGGCCACTCATTTCATGGCAACGATAAAAGATGTAGCAAAACTGGCGGGTGTTTCGACAACAACAGTCTCTCATGTACTGAATAACACTCGCTTTGTTGCAAAAGAGACTCAGGAGCGGGTGTATGCGGCCGTTCAGTCATTGAACTACGCGCCTAGCGCTGTTGCTCGAAGTTTAAAAGTCAATCAAACACGGACCTTGGGATTACTCGTCACTTCCAGCTCAAACCCTTTTTTTGCTGAAGTTGTTCAGGGGGTTGAAGCTGAGTGTTTTAAAGAAGGCTACTCTCTTTTGCTGTGCACTATTGAGGGAGACCGTCAAAAACTTCGCCACTATTTGACAACACTTGTCGCCAAACGCATTGATGGCTTGTTGATAATGTGTACGGAGTATGATCCTTTATTATTTTCACTGCTAGAGTCGTATGAGTCTTTGCCTCAGGTTATTATGGATTGGGGCCCTAGCAATGAGTTTATGGATAAAATACAGGACAACTCTGCACAAGGTGGGTACCTTGCCACGCAGTATTTGATTGATCAGGGACATACTGACATTGGTTGTGTAACAGGACCCATGGAAAAATTGCCCAGTCAACAGCGACTTGCAGGTTTTCAAAGCGCTATGGATGAGGCGAAGCTTCCTATTAATCCTAACTGGGTTATTGCGGGAGATTTTGAGGCGATTAGTGGTGAGCAAGCATTTAATATTATTTGGTCATCAGCCAAGCGTCCTACTGCGATGTTTGTAGGAAACGATGTTATGGCGATGGGCATGATATGTGCTGCTTATAAGCAAGGGGTTAGGGTACCTGAAACGTTATCTGTTATTGGTTATGATGATATTCCCATGGCAGAATACTTTATCCCCCCGCTCACTAGTATTTCTCAACCTAAACGTGATTTGGGCAAACTGGCTGTAACCACATTAGTGGATAAAATTAGACATAAACGAAAAAAAGGAAAAACATTATTGTTAGAACCAAGCTTGTCAATTCGGTATTCCGTTAGCAGAAGAAAATAAATTTTTCTTGGAAGCTATTTCTCCTTCAATAAAGCCTGTTTCTTTACCCATTATTATCCAAAACGGCATCATTGTAGCAGGTGATTTTTACATAAGACTGCTTAGGTAAACCTGTTTGTCATGATGTGAAAATGACCTTAAGTGCTAACAGTAATAAAATACAACCTATGAAACGATCTAGCCAAACAGCATTTTTATTAAGTATTGTTTAATACGGTAGGCTTAGAAAGCAATACGGCAATGGCTGAGTACCATAATCCGTCTACTAAAAAAGGGATAATAACAAGCAGTGCTTTTGTAATAAAGGAAGCATCGGGCGAAAAAAACTGACTAAATAAAGCTTTAAGCTAAAAATAAATTTAAGGATTAAAAATATATATTTTTAAAGATTGATGATGTAAACAGTGGAATGTTTACAGTTTACTCTCTCTTATGATTTAAGCTGATGTATAAGTATTCAGGCAAAGAGAGAGTATTTGCATACTCAATGTAAACTAAGAATTAAGCAGCCTGTGTCTGATTTTTATGTGTTTTTTTCGGGAGCCACTTTTTTAGTACTTTGGGTAAGTAAGTGTTATTTTCTGATTCAGTAGCCCACAATATATAGCCATCAGGCCTTATTAGTAGGGCTTTTGGTAATTTGTGTGGTGGTTTAATTTGACCAGTTAACACTATGAGTTGTTCATGATCCATGTTGATATAAGTGTTAATGAAATGACTATTTGTAGTTTGATCAATCAATATAAACGGCTGAGTTCTTAGCATCTCATAAATACGATGGGTATGACCAAGTTCATCGGTCAACACAATATCTGGTATTCTTCTTCCCACGATTTTATGTGATCCTAGCTTAGGAAATGGGTAGCGTAATGTTACACCTGAAAGCTGCTTAATGACTAATAATTGAATAAATGGCACCGTCATGAGTAATACACTTAAACGGCGAAGTATTCTAGCAGGAAGACTTCGAGATATTTCGTATTTAAATACTTTATCTGTATTTTTAAGTATTTTGGTGTTTATGGTGCGTCGTTCTTGTTCGTAGCTTTGCAATAGCTCAGTTGGTGCATGATCTTTTAATACTGCAACTAACTTCCAGCCCAGGTTGATGGCATCCTGAATAGCTATTTGCAAGCCTTGTCCACCAGAGGGTATGTGCGTATGAGCTGCATCTCCAGCTAAAAATACGCGGCCGACTTGGTATTTTTTAGCTTGGCGTTGCTCACTACGAAAACGTGACATCCAGATGGGGTGGTGAATACCCAAGCTCTTCCCAAGAATGCCTTGCACGCTATCATTGAGTTCTGTGAGCGTGAGAGGATTGTCCACTGAGATGTGCATATAGTGATGATCGAGTACAATAATACGAAAGGAACCATTGTTAAATGGGAAAACAGCAACCATTCCTCGTTTAGTGGTACGAGCATAAACTTTAGGATCAGGTGGAAACGTTAAATGAACATCAGCAATACTTAACGTGCAGTCATAACTAAATCCAGGAAATTCAATATTTAGTAACTGACGAATTGTACTTTTTACTCCATCACAACCTACCACGTAGTCAGCTTTTAAATGATTAATACCCTCAGATGACTTTACGGTGGTTGTAACTTGCTGAGAGTTTTGTTTTATATCGATTACTTCCATACCTCGAGTAATTTTTACGCCTGCTTTTAAGGCCATTGATTCAAATTGAGCTTCAGCATTACACTGCGGGATAATTAGCATAAATGGAAAGCGGCTTTGTAAACGACTAAAATCAAGGTTATGTTTGCCATCGCCCAGTGGAGCATGTACCCAGGGTGTGCCATTATTAATAAGTATATCTGCACGACCTCTCATATCCAGTAATTCTAGAGTATGTGGTAAAATGCCAAAGGCACGAGATAAGTTACTAGGCTGAGATCGCCGTTCGATAATATGTGTTTGAACACCTGCATTGGCTAGTTCAGTGGCAAGTGTCAACCCTGCAGGTCCAGCTCCCACTATAATCACGTTGGGTGTTTTTAACATCGGTGACTCCATTAAAAAATAAACTAAGAAATAGTCTTATTGTAAATTCCAATGGTGATTAGGTTTTTATGTGTAAACTATTTTTGCTTTTTTGACTTTAATACGAGAAAATTGTCTTTGGTGATTTCTTCTTTAGTTATTGTTAATCCTGACTCTGTGAGTAATGTTTTGATTTCTTCCAGTGTTTTTAAATTAGGCAAACGTTGAATAATATAGAGAAATAATTTAACAAAATTATTTGGCGGTCTATGCTCTGCCAAAATGAAAATGCCATTAGGACAAAGCACCCGATTAATTTCATTTAGTACAGAAATCTGGCTATGCCAGTGGCCAAATGATGTTGTGCAGATAGCAAGGTCAATGCTATTACTGGCAAGAGGAATTGTTTCTGCTTTTTGAGTAATAAATTTAGCCTGTGGTAATTTTTTTCGAGCTTGTTCAATCATAGCTTGGGCAGGATCCAGACCAATAATTTTCGACTCAGGCCAAAAGGTTGAAAACTGTTGTAACAAAGTGCCTGTCCCGCAACCAATATCCAATATTTTTGTGGGGTAAGAAGAATAGCTATGTGTTGCCCAGTTAAACACCTTAGCTTGTGCTGTAAGACAATCTTTACCATATTTTTTATCATATAATGGAGCTATTCGATTAAAGATATCAATATAGCCTGGATCCCGCTTGATATATTTATGCATTTTTTTCAAATGACTCCAAAATGTTCCCTTTTACTTCAGGTGATTTTAAAAAACTACCTGGTGGTTTCAGCTGTACAGTTAAACCTTGTTTAGCAGTTAAGGAAATTCTCATAATACGATCTATCTGACTGCCATCGATTAGAGAGGGTCTAAAACGTTGCAAGAGTAAAACTAAAATAAGCTTTACTTCTAGTAAGGCAAAATGACGTCCCATACAGTTATGTTCACCTGCTCCAAATGCAATATACTCAAAAGGGGTAGGTTTTAGTGATGCCCAACGTTGAGGATTAAAACGTAAAGGTTGATCAAATATTTCTGGTATACGGTGCGAAACATATGCACTGAAAAAGATAGTGGTATCTTTATTAATTAAATATCCGTTTAACTCAGTATCTTCATTAGCATAGCGAATACCAAAAGCAGCTGGAGGAAATAAACGTAAACTTTCTTTTATCACCCAATCAAGGTAGTTAAGCTTTGATAGATCTTCTATGGTAGGCGATTTACTATTAAGTGTTGTTTGAAGTTCTGTAAATAATTGGGCATACTCTTCTGGGTGCTGGTCTAACAAAAATAAAGTCCATAAAATTGCAGAGGCACTGCTTTCATGACATAGTACCGTATATGCTTCACCAATAAGTTCATCTTCACTGAAGCCAATTCCTTGCTCATCTCGAGCAGCAATAAGAGCTGATAATATATCATAGCCTTGTGTTGAAGCGTTGCGTTTTTGCTGAATAATATTTCTAATGATTGCTTCAATATATGAAGCACTTTGCAACATTTTACGATAGGTGCTTCCTGGAAGATCAACAGGAAAAAGTAGTGTAGCTGGAGAACCTGCTGTTTTTAATAAAAGTGCTATGTAATGTTCAAGCTTTTTTGATAGTTGATTTTGATCAAGCCCAAACATAGTCTTGAGTGATATTCGGGTGATTAAATGAGTTATATCCTGATCAATACGACGTAGTTCGTTTAAACTCCAAGTATCCAGGGTTGACTGAGTGATTGAAGTAATACTATTGAGATACTGATCGATGCTGTTTTTTTTGAAAGCAGGTTGCATTAATCGTCGGTGCTGGCGATGTTTTTCACCATTTATTCTAAGTAATCCTAGACTGAGCCGTTCCATGGACGATCCACTTGGAAAGTGACTTTCTCTAAATGCATCTGCGATAAACTGTTTTGACTGGGTAAATAATGTTTGGTGAAACTCTGGACCAAAGATGGCAATGTATTTTGGGTTTGTATTATCCCAACTACTTATTTGTCCATAGGTTTGGTATGTTTTCATAAAAAAACCTATGGGATCATTTAGCATACGAAGGCCTTGCCAACGCCAACCTACTAATGGTATATGCCGATACCCTGGTACTAAATGAAGGTTAGAAGTAGTTTTTGCGGTAGGTTGATGAGAGTGTCTAGTTTTGTCAATATCGGTGGTTGCTTTAAGGGAGACTGGTGAGTGAGACATAAAGTTATACGCCATACTTTGTGTGATTAAATAGTAGGCCAATAAATAAATACTGAATTAAGTATGAGTGAACTATTGTTAACTTATCAAATGTTTGTGGTTGTTTTATTATCCATGAATAATAAATCATTATGAGGATTTCTCTTTTAAAACTGATAAATAATATTTTTGTTGATCAAATTATTATATTTTATGTGAGCCAGATTTTTTATACTCTATACATAGTGTTTGAGCAACGAAGCTGTATTAATATGTTACAAATGCATTAGTAGGCGTTGTCCTCTGCGTTATTGGCCACCAAGGGTGGTGGAAATGCAGTTAATGATGGGATAGTTAACTTTCACCACAGCCGCTTATATCTATAAGCTTCTGTGGTTTTTTCATTGGATCACTTGTATCTTTAAGACTACTATTTTTTTACTATCTGTAGTCTTAACAGAACAGGCTAGCTCTGCAAAAATGGATATTTTAGAGGTGCCCATTTATATGATGTAAATTACATTAACGTTTTAAAGCAAGAGTTAAACCATCAGCAAATGGCAAGAAACTTAATTCAATTCGATCGTCACTATGAAGTTTATTATTAATTTGTCGTAGTGAATTAGTTTCTTCATCATTTATTGATGGATCAGTAACAGCTCCAGACCAGAGTGTGTTATCTAGAATAAGCAAACCACCTGTTTTGATCAATTGTAATGCTGACTCATAATAACTGTCGTAGTTTTCTTTATCTGCATCGATAAAGGCAATATCAAACGTACCCGCTAGTCCTTCATCAAGTAAGTTAGATAAACTTGATTTTGCATCACCAATCATAGTTTTTATTTTGTGATCAACTTTCGCTTCCTGCCAGTATCGACGTCCTATATTTACCCACTCTTCACTGAGATCACAGCCAATTAATAAGCCATCTTCGGGCAATGCCTTAGCTACACAAAGAGAGCTGTACCCAGTAAAAACACCAATTTCAAGCGCTCTTCGGGCATGTGTGAGCCTTGTTAATAAGGCCATAAACTGTCCTTGTTCTGGCATGATTTGCATGTTGCACTCAGCCATTTTTCCCGTTTCTTCACGGAGTGCCTTAAGTATATTGCTCTCTCTCAGCGAATTATCACGGATATAGTTAAGAGTAGTTTGAGTGATTTCGATATGGTGTATCATATGGTTAATCCTTTATATTCTTGTTTTTTTATATAAGTTATAGAGATATGATGGGAAAAATTATTAATTGCTACTAAAGTTTTTATGCTTCATAAGATAGTGATGTTATGACATAGTTGACTTTGTATGAACTGTATTTAGCCGGGATTTCTTAAAATTGGTAAGTGTATCTGCCGCAGATACTTGGTTTCTGGACTGCATTAATAAGCTTGGAGATTCATCTCCAACAAATTGTGTACAGACAAATTTATGAGCATCGTAACTTGCAGACATAGCTTCATAAAATGACTCTCTGCTGTCATGTAAGTCTGAAGGTAGTTGATTGAATATTTTTTTTGTATTAATGAGTTGTTTAACAAGCTGTTCATGATCTCGCCAATGAAGACCACTCATATCTTCAGGAGCAATGGGTGGGGTAAGTGTAGGGCGCACAGACTTTTCATACTCACTATAAGTATAGTCTCCAGTAAAGCGGAAACTAGACTCAACTCCCCACATGATAGATGTTGCTATGTTTAAATAATAGCGTGCTGATCCAGTATTATTAGCGCTAACTTCATTACGAAAACTCTTTATAGCCAGGATCAGCCCTTGACAGAAAACCATAAATACATAGTGACCTTTTGTCCAACGTTGAAGTGCATCACGTTGAGTATTTTCCAGTGCAGGTGGTGAAACTAAAGGTGGATTATGTGTATGAGATTGCTCTGACTTGAAAAGTTTTAAAAGAGCATGCAATGCATAAATAAGCCGGCCCCATTGTGTTTGATCTAAGGTTGTTCCACCTTGCATTGCTTCTTTAAAAATGAAATTAAATGCTTCAAGTGCGCTACTGAGAATTAATAAAGAAAGGTTGTCTGTGGAACGTACGATATTAAAAGCCTGGTCATTATCTTCATTACCTTTTGTGCCTTTATATACATTATCGGCCTTAGAAAAACCTCTATGTGATGTATTAAGTCTATCAAGAAGGCTTTGTAATGTTTGATGAAAAGTTCTATCTGGTAGTGTAAGAGGGAAAGCTAATAAATGATCAGTGGTCTCTAATACAATAGGTGAAATTTCAAGAAACTTAACATGTTCTGGAATCAATTCTGGAACAGCTAAATAAAAGTTGGTTGGTTGCGACATTGTAAAATCCATAATTCCATGTTTACCCTTTGTCCATAGCCTTAATGCGTACATATAAATTACGCTATTAGCATAGGGTATTTTGTTTTACTATTTATATGAAACTTTATACTATATATTTTGTTATTTATAAATGATTAATTTTTAATAAAGTGTATTGTTCTTATTTTTAATTTCATTAGGTGGCTTAAGAATATAGTTCTCTAGTTTTTTTAAAAAAACTAGATCGATATTGCGTCTTAAACCATGGTCATATGGCATATTACTTTCAGAAACGCGTAAATAAAGGTCACTATTTAGTAAGCGCTGAAAACCTGAAGTATGGGTGTCAATAAGGTAACCTGAACCCATAGTTTTATTAATACTACTTAGTAAAACGTTACTTTTATTAGCTGTGTTTAATTGATTGGTGTTAATGGGTAACCTATGACGTAAGTTTAATTTTTCATCACTACTGCAGCTGTATTTATAGCTGTTATGACAAGAACCACAGTTTGTGTGCATATAACCAGTTAACCACTTTTCAGTTAAGGATCCGGGTAATTGGTAATCCATTAATTGTACAAAATATTTGGGGTCGTTTGTTTTTATACGGTTGTTGAACCAGAGGTCTACTAAATTAATTCCACCGGTAATCATTTGTGGATGGACACTTAGTTGAATAGTGTCAAAGCCAAGTGCAAAGTCATAGTCATTGTGAGAGATATGGCAGCTTTCACAGTCAGATTTTTTAGGGATTGTATGAAGAGTATTGGGTATTTTAATGCGCTGATCTTCGGGGGTTATAAATGCATTGGTTTGCTCTTCATTCCATTGATAAGTTTTGTATTCCCATCGATCTTTGGCTGATTTACCAGTTAAAGAAATTTTGTAAGCAATACGTGTTTCTAAATAACGATCTTCATTACTAAATGATTTCCAAAATACTGTCCCAACAGGAAAATGCCAATTGTTAATATTTATGGCATCAATTTGAGCACCTGGTGGAAGGTAAATGTGTCGTTGTTTACGTTCACCATCTGAAAATAAGGGGTAGATAGGAATATGTAGGTCAACAGCTGGATTTATTTCAGCTTGTTTAAGATTAGTATTAGCTTGTATTAGGTACAAACCTGTGTCTGATAGACGTTTAGCTGTTCTCAAACGCTTAAGTTGTTCAGATATTGTTTTTGTGTCATCAAACAAGTATTTAGTTTGGGTTTGGTTTGTGGTTTCAGCGTTTGTTTTTAAACTCACTAATAAAAAACAGGTGAATATCTGTAAGAGTAGAATATTAAACTTATCTTTAGACTTGAAGTTTTTATATGATGGTATGCTGTTCACTTGTAATATATTCATTATAAATGATATTCCAAAGATGAAGTTAGACATATTGCTATTCAAATAATATGTTTGTTTGTGGCAGTTGGTATACTAACTGTTGAATTTGATCTGGGGAGAGAGTTGTTTCCCTTAGATCTAGCCACTTTAACTGTTGCATAGATGTAAGCAGTAAAGCATTGTGAATGGCTGTACCTCTTAAACTTAAATGAGTTAAATAGGTTTTATTAATAAGTATATCAAGTGGAGGAACAGTAGAGTAGCTGATATAAAGTGATGAAAGATTGTTTAGACTAGAAATGAAATTGAACGACTGACCTTGAATAAAACTGAGTTCAAGTTCCTTTAACCCAGTCAGCTGGGTAAGAGTGCTATAGTCCTTAACATTTATTGTCCAATTAAGGTGTAAGTTTTTAAGATTTTCAAGTTTGCTAATAGTTTCAACTTCTTTAATAGGTGTTTCACCTAAATTAAGTTTCTCAAGAGAAGTTGATGACTGAAGGGCAGAAATATCTTCAAGATGCTCACTGTAACGTGCATTTAGTTCAATAAGTGATTTAGCTTTATCTAAACCATTTAAACTGGTTAGTTTTGATTCTTGTATATTTAGTTTTTCAAGATTATGTAGTTCAATAAGTGGATCTAATGAAAGAATAGGTGTTCCTCTTAAATGTAGTTGTTTTAAACTATGAATGCCTTTGAGTGGCGACAAGTCACTTATTGAGGTTCGATTTGCAAAAATTGATTCAAGTGCTGGGTGTCCTTGTAAGCCGTTTAACGATCTTATGGAGGTATTGTATAGTGTCAGAACTTTTAAATTAGGTAATTTAACGATACCTTGTAATGATCGAATGCTGGAATTGTCTAAAAATAAAGTATCAATATTGCTGAATTGTATGACACTTTGGATATTCTTAATCGGAGTGCCAGATAGGTAAAGTGCACGAATGTCTTTAGGCGATTTGAATGATATAAACTCTTTAATATTTGTCCAGCTTAAATTTAAGCTGCAAATATTTTCTGTATTGGAAATCCAATTAATATCATGCTGAGTTAAGGATTGATAGGCTAAATTGATGCATAAGGGAACATCTTTTTCTTTGTATAGGGTTTGACTGTTGTAAGTATGATTAACTGTGTAGCAAATTTCTTCACAGTTTGAGGCATAGATTGACCCGATAAAGAGTAAGGTAGGTAAAGAAAGGTAAAAACTTAACCACTGGTAAAATAAAACTTTATTTGTCTTTCTTTTAAAAGAGGTATTTATAAACACAAACACTGCCTCCTATATCCTTCAACTACTGCTGTTTTTAATATTGTAATAGAGGTAACTTTTAGATTGATACTTTTTGTGGTATGACTCTTTATAGTTATACTATGCCTATAAAATATCCAAGTAGTATATAAACTAAAACCTGTTTATTGGTATGTCAGTCATAGAGTGAGTTCACCACGTTGAATCTATATTGTTACTTTGTATATACGTATCTCAACTTTAGGAATATAAAGGTTGATCACGGTAAAAGTAGATTTCTTGTTTGAAATACTACCCCTTAGCTTTGACTAAAAACAGTTTGTTAATTCGATCCCTGAATATATTAAGTGATTGTATAAACCTTACTAATCGTAAAGTCAATACGACTAAAGTCTAATTCTTAGCTGAAAATATATTTTATAGACTAGAGTCGCTTACTGGATAGGTTGCATGAAGGAAAATAAGAACTTTTAAGTCGTATTGTGACTTTGTAAATCATTTTAATATTGTATTTTTGGTTAAGGTTGCTAAGTAAACTATGTCTGTAGGTGGTGTAAGTAAAAAATACGTATTTTTTGCTTCTTGATAGAGCAGGTTCTTGATTTGTAAGTGTGATTATAATAATTAAAAAGGTTGACTTTGTGCTAATAAAAATATTATTTTATCTTTAAAGTGTTTTGTTATGCCCTCCTTGTTTGATTAGAATGAAAGTGGTTAAGCCCTATAAGCACTTATAAAAATTTTGTATGCTGATTATAGAAAATCTAAAAAATATGAGCAGCAACACTAATAATGTCGCAGGGAATAGTAAATAATAAAATTAATAAAGTGGATATCAATAACTGGATGTTAAAATGGATTCACTGGTAAGCGTGCTTAGAAATCGAGCATATAACAACTCAACCGATGAAGCATATACATTTATTGCTGATCAATATGAATTAGATAAATGTATGAGCTATCAAGAGTTAGATCAATCCGCTCTTTCAATTGCTGAAGTTTTACTATCTGCAGGGTTAAAAGGTAAACGCATGCTATTGCTTTATCCTCCCAGTAGTGAATATATTGAAGCATTCATAGGATGTTTATATGCGAATGTAATAGCTGTTCCTGTTTACTCGACAGATGAAAGCAGACTCGATAAACAATTAGAGCGTTTAAGTGCGATTATCGACGATTCTGATGTTTCTGGAATATTGACAACATCAACATTAAGTGAACAAACTCGAAGAGTTGTGGATAGCATTGTTTCAACTAATACGCTGAAGTGGATAAATACTGATTTAATCCAAAGAGTTGCTAGTAATAACTTTAATTTACCTGTTATATCTGGCAATGATATTGCGTTTTTGCAATATACATCAGGTTCAACACACTTACCTAAGGGGGTAATACTTACACATAACAATTTGCTTCATAATTTATCATGCATATTCAACCACTTTGAAGTAGCTACAAATACTCGCGTGGTTAGCTGGCTCCCTCCTTATCATGATATGGGATTGATTGGCGCAATTTTAACTCCACTCTTCGGTGGAGTGCCTGTGACATTAATGTCACCCCGGTATTTTTTACAAGCACCTCTTCGTTGGTTATCAATTATTTCACAATATAAAAATGTCATCAGTGGTGGACCTAACTTTGCCTATGAGCTTTGTCTTAGAGCATTCATGCGCCGTAAACCTGACAACCTTTTGAATTTGCACGAATGGAAAATTGCTTTTTGTGGTGCTGAACCAATTCGTCCAGAAACGATGCGTCGCTTTTGTGGTACTTTTGCCCCTTTTGGTTTTGACACCCATGCTTTTTCTTCTTGCTACGGACTTGCTGAAAACACTTTAATTGTGAGTGGCTCTGGCCGTGATTGTGGAACCAGAATTTTAACTGTTGATAATTCGTCTTATCAGTCAAAAATTATTCAGCCTGTAGATCAAAGTACTTTATCCAAATCGCTAGTCAGTTGCGGTCGAGTTGTTTCTGGAATACAGGTGGCAATCGTTGATCCTACTCAACATAAACGCTTATCCGACCATATGATAGGTGAAATATGGGTTAAGGGGCAAAGTGTTGCAAAGGGTTATTGGCGAAATAATAAGAGTGCAGAGACCTTTAGTGCACGATTAGATAATGAGTCAAATCTAACAAATGAAACCGAAGAAAATGATACTGGTTGGTTACGTACGGGAGATTTAGGTTTTTTTGATCGTGATGAATTATTTGTCACGGGTCGTTTAAAAGATTTATTGGTGATTCGTGGTAAGAATTTTTATCCACAAGATATTGAGTATGTTGTTGAAAATAGTCATCCAGCATTACGCCCAGCTTCAACATCTGTATTTACAGTTGATAGTGATTTAGGTGAACAGTTGGTTGTGGTACAGGAGTTGGCTCGAAAATACCATGGGAAAAACTATTTACCCCAACGCACAGATGTCATGATGTCAATTCGCACTGCTGTTGCTGAAAAAATTGGCTTAAGCATTTATCAGCTGGTACTCATTGAAGCCGGTACAATTCCAAAAACATCCAGTGGAAAAATACGTCGAAGCGCATGTAAACAGCGCTTTCTAGAAAACAAGTTGGTGACGCTGGCAAGTGAGAGACAACCCGAAAAATTGATAAATAGTAACATGGTCAATATTGATAGACCTATTAATAATCAGTTTTCAGAAAATTGGGGGGAAAGCTACTCGACTTTATTATGCAATGTGACTAAACATTGTGAAATCGATATTTCTCAAATTAAACAGACAATGACATTATTTAATTTGGGTTTCGATTCGGTGTCGTTACTATGGTTGCAGCATGATTTAGAGCAAGCTTTTCAGTGTGAAGTTCCATTGCGATTATTATTAAAAAAACAGTCTCTTGGAACCTTAAGTTTAGAAATAGATGTCTTATTGTCTGATAAAGCATTTACTAGTAATTATGCAGATAAAACAGCTATAATTAGTGGCGCAACTACTCACTTATTGAGCTCTTCGCTTTATCAGTCAACAGAAATGCAACGTTCATTCTGGTTTCTAAACCAGCTGGAACCAACCTCAACTGCTTATATTGTTGCTCGTGCCGTAAAAATAAATGGTGTATTTAGTAAACAAGCGTTGAAACAAGCACTAAATGATTTATTGAGTGCACATACTGCGCTTCGTAGTCGCTATGTGGTTGAAAATGGTGAGCCTTTATTTTCATACCTATGGCCAGCGCGAGTTGATTTGATTAATGTTGATGTTACGGGTTTATCTGAAGAAAGGATTCGGGAAATAGTTACGCAGAAAGCATATGAGCCTTTTGATTTGGAGAATGATTATTTAATAAGACCAGTATTATTTTCTCGATCAATGCAGCAAACTATTTTCTTGTTGTCGTGTCATCATAGTATTATTGATTTTTGGTCAATGGCTTTATTCCTTCGTGACTTTTGCCAACAATACAATTATTACAATTCTATTCGTAGTCAGCATGATGACCCTAAATATAGGCCTTCTCTAAAAGGAAGTGATTTTTCAATATTTAGTCAGTATTATAATCAGTACTTTCTGCGAGAACAGGACTGGTCATACTGGCAAACACAGTTGAAAGGGAAGTTGCCAAAACTTCGTTTGCCAGAGGCGCAAGAGTCTACCTTACCAGCAAATAATACACCTTTTTCTGCTAGAAAAAGCGCATTGTGTTGTAAGTTTGAAATTGACGAAGTACTTCATCAACGTTTAAATGATTACGCTGATCAACAGGGCACTACCCCATATGTTGTATTGTTAACAGTATACAGTGTGTTATTACACCGTTATTCAGGTGATCAAGAGTTTGTAATCGGCTCACCTGTAGTCAATCGTACTTTTCCAGGATCCGCCGAAATCATTGGCTGTTGTGTAAATACTCTGCCCCTAAGAATAAAAATAAATACTTCTTTATCTACCACTGAATTGATGCAGGGTGTTCAGTCTGTGGTGACAGAGGGGCTAAAACATCAAGCCTTTCCTTTACCTAAAATGATAGAGCGGCTTGCGATACACCGTGATGGTGCTCATACCCCTTTATTTCAAACATTATTTAATTATTTACCTGGAAATAGTACCTCTTTAAATGCATTATCAGCGTTAGCAATGGGAGAGCCAACTGTTGATAATGCAATTCTACTTGGTTCGGCTGAACTGACAGCTTTTCCTTTGCCACCAGCTGATCCTCAATTTTTACTCAGCCTGACGGTGGCAGCAAAACCGTTTTCTCAAACCAAACAGTCTGATAACTCATTAGCACAGGTTGCTAATGGGTTATGGTGTGTTTTTGATTATGATCAGAGTCAACTTTCAGCCTCAACGGTGCAACGCTATGCGAAGCAATTTATTGATTTGCTTAGGGTCTGGCTTGATCACACAGGGGGCTTACAAGATTTACCTTGGTTGTCAGCAGCGGAATATGCTCATTATGAACATCTGCGCTTGACGGAATGGAATAATACTAAAACCGTTGAAGCTTCGACTGAACATCATTTGCCAGCCCTATTTATGCAGCAGGTTGAGAAAACACCCGATTCTCTCGCATTAACGGTGGGACAAGCAGAATTTACTTACTTGCAGCTAAGACAACATGCTAACCAGGTTACTGCACATTTACTTGCACTTGGTTTATCAGCTGAGAGTAAAGTTGGATTATTTACAGCTCGTGATCAGCACTTAATTTTTGCTCTATTAGGAGTACTGCAAGCAGGGCTGGTTTATGTACCCATTGATCCAAGCTACCCAGCATCACGCATATCGTACATTTTAGAGGTCGGTGAGGTTGATGTCGTGCTCGCCTCTGCAAATCTATTGTCCCAATTACCTGATGTTTCATGTCCTGTGATTGAAATAGAGACGTTAACCAATTCAGGCGGAGTGTCCGAATACCCCAATATCCAAATTAACCCTGATCAGTTGTGTTATGTATTGTTTACCTCTGGGTCAACCGGTCAGCCAAAGGGTGTCAGCATCAGCCATCAAAATGCTGCAAACTTAGTACGTTGGGCAGGGCTTGAGTTTACAGAGGAAGCATTATCTGGTGTTTTAGCATCAACCTCAGTGTGTTTTGACTTGTCCATTTTTGAAATATTTGTGCCGTTATGCCATGGGGGAAGGGTCATTTTGGTTGAAAATGCCTTACAGCTTCCCTCATTGCCACCAACGTTAAACGTTACTTTGATAAATACCGTACCTTCTGCAATTGCCAGCCTCTTGAGCCAACAAGCTATTCCAGGTTCAGTACAAGTCATTAATTTAGCTGGAGAACCATTACGTGCTTCTCTAGTGCGTCGGCTTTATCAAGAAACGGATGTCACCCAGGTGATTAACCTTTATGGCCCTTCTGAAACTACCACATATTCAACAATGGCCAAGCTCTCAGCACAGGTTTGTGAGCCTGTAGCGATAGGCTTGCCAATTGCTAATACCGCCCTTTATGTACTGGATGAGTCATTAAACGAGGTGCCAGTAGGAATGGTGGGTGAGTTGTATATTGGTGGCTTGGGAGTGGCTAGAGGCTACTATGCACAGCCAGGGGTGACGGCAGAACGCTTCATTCCTGATCCATTCCAGCATGAGTCTACAGGTAGCCGTTTATACCGAACTGGTGATTTGGTTCGCCGTGGTGATGATGACTTGTTGCGTTACATTGGACGCACTGATCATCAGGTGAAACTCAGAGGTTATCGAATAGAACTAGGTGAAATTGAATCATTGCTTTGTCAGTACTCTGAAGTCAGCAATGCTGTGGTATTAGTGAGTGAGGGTAGTGATGATCAGCGTTACCTAGTGGGTTTTGTTGTCAGTACGGTTAATCCAAGTCAGTCTTTGCAGCAGGATGGTCAGTGGTTGAGGGCATTGCGTACTTATCTTGGGCGTTATTTACCTGAATACATGATACCTAGTCAGTTTGTAGCTGTTGATGAATTACCTCTCACGCCTAACGGTAAAGTAGATCGCCAGCAGTTGGCACAACAAATACCTCTGTTGACAGATCATTTAGTCGCTCAAGGGAACAAATCTGCTTATCAGCCACCCACAACGCCATTGGAACTAAAGCTTCATGCTATTTGGCAAGAACTACTAAGCAGTAACTCATACGTACCTTTGGGTCTTAACCAGGCCGCCTCTAAAGAACACGCTCAGCAACTGCCTCACTTAAGAATAGGTATTCATGATGACTTCTTTCTTTTGGGAGGAAACTCATTGTTGGCCGTTAAGCTGGCCGGTCGAGTGAATGAACAGTTGGGCACTAAATTGAGTGTAAAGGAACTTTTTTCAGCACCAACCATTGCTCAACAGGCTGGGCTGCTTACCAGTACTAAAAAGCAAGGACAGCAAGTAACAACACCAATAAAGGCCCAGCCGCGTGTCACTTACTCAAAGCAGTGAAGCTGGGAACACGTATCAGTTAGGGAGTAACAAGGAATTATGCCAGACCAGCAAAGGGTAACGTATCTTCCACAGCAGGCGGCGTCAACGGAATTAGCAGAATGCTATGTTTTTCCTGCATCAAGTGGACAACAGCGGCTTTGGTTTTTAGGGACTCTGGATCCCGAGTGGTTAAATGCCTATCTCATGTTAGTAAAACTGACCATAGAGGGACCACTTAATCAGGTCATTTTACAACGGGCATTGAATGAAATAGTAAAACGGCATGAAAGCCTGCGTACGCATCTGACTATCATTGATGACCAGCTTGTGCAAGTCATAGATCCTAACAGTACTGTTACAATATCTGTTTTGGATTGGCGCTTACTCAATGTTGGTGAACAGCAACAACGCCAGACTTACTTGGTTAGTGAGCTAAATCAAAATGTCTCACTCGAACAAAATCAGCAGCTGGTTCGCTTGGTGCTAGTTCGTCAAAAGGAGGAGCAAGCAACATTATATATCAGTGTCCATCATGCACTGGCGGATGGACAGTCTATGGAGCAGTTGGTGTCAGAGCTGCTAGCAGCTTACCAGGCGATATCGCTTGACCAACCCTTGCCGTTACCTACATTGCCTGTGCAATTTGCTGACTATGTGAGTTGGCAGCAGACGTGGTTACAAACACCTGAGGCGAAAGCGCAAGAGAATTACTGGATACATTTACTGGATGGTGCCTCTCCTTACCTTAACTTACCTACAGACTTGCCTCGACCATCAATACGCTCCTGTGCAGGACGCACCACCTCCTTTGCGATACCTGAGTCATTGCAAACCCAGGTTGCTGCCTTTAATGCAAAGCATGGTTTTTCCAATTATATGACCCTGCTAGCAGCCTATATTATTTTGCTTCATCGTTTTTCGGGCCAGGATGACTTTTTAGTCGGTGTGCCTGTGGCTAATCGTGTCCAAGAAGAGCTAAACCATGTTATTGGTTTTTTTGCTAATACCTTAGTGGTTCGCGCCCAATTGCAAGACAATTTATCAGTACTGGAGCTGCTCAACACAATAAGACAGCAAACATTGATGGCAATGGATCATCAGCAGTTACCCTTTGACGTTTTGGTCAATGCGCTGCAGCCTGAGCGAAGTCTTAGTTATAACCCTGTGTTTCAGACAATGTTTGGGTTATTTGCAGGAACACCTGTGGAGTTTAGCTGCCATGACTTACAGGTTAAACAACAGCCGGTTGCTTATCAGACATCAAAGTTTGATCTATCGCTATTTATGTTTGAGCAGGGGCAGCACTGGTCAGGTCTAATTGAATACAGTTCTCAGCTATTTAGCGAAGATACAATTCAGCAATTTATTAATATTTATATTGCTGCTTTATCTAGTCTCACAGTAGAGCCTTCAAGCGCTGTAGCTGACTTGCCTCTAGTTTCAAATAGTGAGGACACGCTGACGTTTCTGGGTAGTGGTGATCAACACGAGCAGTCAAATGAAGCTATCAGTTGTTTTTGGTCTGTGATAGCACAACAGAAAACTCTTCGTCCCGATAAGCTTGCTCTGGTCTCAGGAAGTATCTCGCTCACTTATAAACAGCTAGTTGACCAGGTTGAGCAATGGGCTGCTTGGTTTGATGCTCAGGGAGTGAGGGCTGGTCAGCGGGTCGTCATTTGCTTGCCAAGAACACCTGCAATGGTTATTGCATTATTGGCTGTTTACAAGCTGGGCGCTACTTATGTGCCTATTGACCCAGACTATCCTTCAGCACGAGTAAAGTTGACACTGGCTGATGCTGCTGCACATTGGTTACTGGTTACATCTAAAGATTATGAGTCGCTGCAGGAGATTAATCTCAAGGTCAATAATATAGCCTTAGTGGATGCATATGATGATACTGGAGGCTCGCTTCCTACTCGGCTGGACACTGCACCAAATATCTCACCCCAAAAAGTAGATACTGATGAATTATCTACTTATTCAGATTCCACATCACTGGCTTATTTGCTGTACACCTCAGGCTCTACGGGTAAACCAAAAGGCGTCATGGTTACCCGTGAGGGGGTGAACAACTTTCTATCCTCATTTTATCGGCGGTCACTGGTTAAACCTGAAGACCGATTAGCTGCGATCACGACGATTGCCTTTGATATTGCAGCACTAGAGTTATTTTTGCCTTTAATGTGTGGTGCACAGATTGTCCTAGTGGCAAGAGAGCAGGCCGGGGATGGCCAAGCGCTCATCGATATTATTCAACAACATCATATTTCAGTGATGCAGGCTACACCTGCAACCTGGCAGTTGTTAGCGGATGCAGGTTGGCTGCCCCCTTCATCATTTACTGCACTTTGTGGGGGAGAAGCCTTAACCGATAAGTTAGCAAGTCAGCTTCTAAGTGAAGGCGCTGAGGTATGGAACCTATATGGGCCGACAGAAACCACTATTTGGTCGCTATGTAAACAGCTTCAACCCCAACAAAAAGTGACCTTGGGTCAGCCACTGAGTAATACCACATTTTATGTCTTGGATAATAATCTATATCCAGTTGCACCAGGAATGTGTGGTGAATTATTTATAGGTGGACTGGGACTCGCTAAAGGGTATTGGCAGCAGCCAGGTCTGACAGCACGCGCTTTTATTCCTAACCCGTTTAACAGTGAACCAGGTGCTGTTACAGAGCAACGGTTATATCGCACAGGTGATAGAGTGCGGCGTCTGGCTAATGGTGAACTGGAGTTTCTTGGACGTGTTGATGAACAGGTTAAGCTGAGAGGATTCCGTATTGAGCTAGGAGAGATCAGGGCTATTTTATTGGATCAGCCTGGGGTGGCAGACGCGATTGTTATTAGTAGTGGAGACAGTAATCATACAAAACGAATTGTTGCCTATATTGTGTGGTCTGCAGCTACAAAATTGCTTAATCAAGATAATGAACTGCTGCTACAGCCATTATTTGCAGAGTTACAGAAGCAGTTACCAGGCTTTATGATGCCCTCATTCATTATTCCTGTGCCTTCGTTTCCTATGACACCTAATGGCAAGGTTGATAAGCAGCAGCTTCCATCTCCTACTGCATACTCTCAAACCGTTCAAACCAGCACTCGCTTACCCTCAACAGATACCCAAAGAGCATTGGCAGCAATTTGGCTTGGCTTACTTAAGTGTCAGCAGATTTCTATTGATGACAACTTTTTTGTGACTGGGGGGAACTCATTGTTAGCAGGACAGATGATACAGGCCGTTCAGCAACGTTTTGATGTTGCTTTACCTATGCGTGAAGTTTTTCTGGAGCCAACCATTGCCCATCTCAGTCAGGCGATTGACCGACTCAAGCAACAAGCAGCAGAAGCCTCTGCGGTTGAAGATCCCTTTGCGCACTTATCAGAAGCGACCGTTGATAGTTTATTGAGTGACCCACTTCTTGCGGAGAATATGTCATGAGTTTGTTAGTGAGTTCCAAGGAGCAGGAAGCTATTGCCCAGAAGCGCAAGGAGCTTCAGAAGATGCTTCAGCCCGGTCAAAGTAATCTTTCAGTTGAGCAGCTTCGCTTATGGACGCTTCATCAACTAGATGATTCTATGCCGATGCTGAACTTTTTTGCTTATCAATTGAAGGGCAACATTGATTTAGCAAGGCTTCAACAAAGCTGGGCTGAGGTGGTCAGTCAGCATGATGTACTGGGGTGTCATTTTAAGCCTTTTGGGCATACCGCATTGCGTATTCCCTGTCAGCAAAAGGATATCTTATTTAGTGTTGAGGCTAGCGCAGGAGAGCAAACAGCCAATGAGATTCTGATTGAGTGGCTGGAAACTGCAGTTAAGTCTCACCATGTCGCAGGGGAAATAGCTCAGAGCCAACTCGCGGCATTAACATTGAGAGCGTTAAGTACAGACAATTATCTGCTTTTACTAAAGGTATCGCGGCTAGCTGGGGATTTGACTGCTGGCCAATTAATCATTGAAAAGCTGCTTGCCAATTACCAAGCATTAAATACAAGCCTTACTCAGGCTTCAACAATAAAACCACTATCAAAAATCAGCTCATTTACTGAGTTTGCCCTGTATGAGCGTAACTGGTTAAAGTCATCAGCGGCAAAAAAAGCCCTTAGTTTCTGGCAGTCAGCGTTAGAGGATGTACCTCCTTTAAAATTACCAACAGACTTTCCTCGGCCAGCAATTAAAACGAACCATTGTGCGGCTGAAGTCCTTTGGGTAGAAAGTAAAGTCTTGGTGGGTCTTCAAGCGCAATGTCAGAGCTTAAAGGTTGACTTACATGACATACTGCTGAGTACCGTTTTTTTACAGTTAAATCGCTATACAAATCAAACTAAATTTGCACTTGGAATTAAAGTCGATCGTCGGAAACATGAATTTCAACATGTGATTGGTCCGGTTGATAACTGGCTGCCTTTATGTGCAGAAGTTAATACAGAAGTTTCTTTTGCGACTTTCCTGAACTCGATCGTGGCGCAGCGAGCAGCGGTAACAGCTCAGGGCTTTCTACCCTTTGCTTCAATGGTTGAGCAGTTACAGCCTGATCGGGATCTGAGCAGAACACCTTTTTATCAGGTGATGTTTTTATTTGAAGATCTACATATCAATCAGCAACTGTCAGCGAAGGACGACTTGCAAGCAGAGGCTTTATCTTTACCTCAGCAAAATACGCATACTGATATAACGTTGACTGTTTCTCTGACCTCTCAAGGTTTACAGTTAAGAGCTGATTACAACACCGATCTCTTTGGTGCTAAGACTATACAGCGATTGCTTGGCCATTGGCGACAGCTTATCGGCTACATTACTGAAAATCCTCAGCAAATGTGCCATTTATTACCCCTCTTAACTGATGCTGAGCAAACTACACTTTTGCAGGTGTGGAATGCTACCGAACAGCACTTTTTATCAAATGCTGCATTACACCACCTTATTGAGCATCAGGCAGCCAATACACCAAATGCTCTGAGTGTCTTGTGTGAGGGAGAAAAACTGACCTATCAGGGGTTAAATGAGCGTGCCAATCAGTTGGCCTGTTATTTGTGTCAGGTATTAGCGAAACCAAAAGGTCTTGATGAAGCGCGTGTTGCCATTTGTCTGGAACGCACTGTAGAAATGGTGGTGGCGATGTTAGCAGTGCTGAAAGCAGGAGGAGTTTTTGTACCTGTTGACCCTGCTTACCCCGAAGAGCGCTTGGCGCATATGCTAACAGACAGTGATGCCCAGTGTTTAATAACGGAGCAAGGGGTATGGCAGGAACTTCAAAGTAAAGAAGTTTTAACACCTTTGTTGACAGGTCAATCATTACTAACCGTTAAAATCGATCAGCAATGGCCTGTGATTGCTGGAGGCTCTCAAGATAATCTGCAGCTTAAAATAACACCAGAGCATTTGGCTTATCTAATTTATACATCAGGCTCTACTGGAGCACCTAAGGCCGTGATGGTAACACACCGAGGTGTAGTCAATAATTTGTGTTGGCGAAAATCTGTTTGGCCTCTTGCTGGTGGGGATCGAGTTTTACAGAATTTTTCTTTTAGTTTTGATCCTGCTATCTGGGCTACTTTTTTTCCTCTCATTACAGGTGCTTGTACTGTTATTGCACCAACCCGAGTTAGTGCTGATCACTTAACGTTGATTGATTACCTCCAGCGTCACAAAATTACGCTGTTGGGGGGGGTGCCATCAGTGTTGGCATTATTAGCTGAAGAGCCAAGTTTTGCTGCATGCTCTCAATTAAAGTACTTATTAAGTGGTGGCGAAGCATTTCCTCGCAAAGTCTTTAATAAACTGAACAGTATGGTGCCAGCGAAAGTCTTTAATTTATATGGTCCTACTGAAACAACCATCGATGTGACTTGTTGTGAGCACCCTGAACCCTCACTGGATATTGTGCCATTAGGAAAACCTACTGCTAATGTTCAGGTTTATATTCTTGATGAGTATTTTCAGGTTGTGCCTGTTGGTGTTGTTGGTGAGATTTTTATTGGTGGAGCTGGTTTAGCTCGGGGTTACAATAAACGACCCGGTATGACTGCCCAGCGATTTTTGCCTGATCCATTTTCTAAAAAGCCATCTGCAAGGATATACCGGACAGGTGATCGTGGCCGTTATTTAGTCGATGGCTCAATTGAATATTTAGGTCGTGTTGATGACCAGGTTAAAGTCAATGGTTATAGGATTGAGCTGGGGGAAGTTGAAACTGCATTGCGCATGCATCCTGCAGTTAATGATGCTGTGGTGCTGGTGCGTACGAGTGATTCTGGTATCGCCAGGCTAGTTGCCTTTGTTGCTACTAAAGATACGGATTTAACTACGGAGGGTTTACAGCAATTTTTGGCAGAATTATTACCTTCACATATGACCCCTGCAATTATTACATTGTTAGAGCAGTTGCCCCATACCCAAAATGGAAAAGTAGATAAATCATCGTTACCTGATACTCAAGTAGAGCGCTCAGTAGCATTGGGTGAATGTGTGGCGCCTCGTACAGCATTAGAGCGTGTGATTGCACAGGACTTTATCAGTGTACTAGGCCTTAATGAAATCAGTATTCATGATGATTTTTTTGCGTTGGGCGGTACATCGATTATTTTGTCTCAGTTGGCTGCACGTTTGTTAAAACGATACGACATACCTGTTCCCATTCATCGTTTCTTTAGTACACCTACGGTTGCGGGAGTGGTTGAAGTTATTGAGTTCTATCAGCGTGAAGGAGTGCAGGCCGTTATTGCTGACCAACATGCTTCCCGCTTAATGAAAGATGCGACATTAGCGGATGATATTACACCGAATGACTTACCTCTTTGTGATTTTGAAAATCCAACAACTGTATTATTAACAGGAGCAACGGGGTATTTGGGTGCATTTTTATTAGAGCAGCTTTTACTACGTACACAGGCTAATATTTATTGCTTGGTAAGAGCTAAAAGTGAAGAGCAAGCATTCAAAAGAATTCGTCAGGTAATGGTGCAGTATCTAATTTGGGATGAGCAGTATGAGCATCGTATTAAACCACTGGTTGGTGATTTGGGTTTACCAAGGCTTGGACTCGATGAAGCTCAGTGGGAAATACTAGCTGATACAATACAGGCTATCTATCATAATGGAG
Organism: Zooshikella ganghwensis; assembly: GCF_018263875.1. Lineage (NCBI taxonomy): Bacteria > Pseudomonadati > Pseudomonadota > Gammaproteobacteria > Oceanospirillales > Zooshikellaceae > Zooshikella > Zooshikella ganghwensis. The sequence goes on along the minus strand of NZ_JAEVHG010000002.1, from coordinate 247,848 downwards.
CTTTAGTCAACTTTGTTTATCCCTACTCAGCACTGCGTGCACCTAATGTGCAAGGTACACAAGAAGTATTGCGCTTAGCATGTACGAAGCAGTTAAAGGCAGTACATTATGTCTCAACAATTGATGTACTACTTTCAACGCATAGCACACGACCTTTTATTGAAAATAATGAGCCTTTACAGAATCCAGTATCTGTACCTGAAGGTTATACTGGGAGTAAATGGGTTGCTGAAAAAGTAGTTGATATCGGTCGGCAACGAGGTATCCCAATTACCATTTTTAGACCAGGTTTAGTGATTAGCCATAGTGAAACAGGGGCAACCCAAACCAATGATTATTTATTGGTTGCGTTACGTGGTTTTTTACCGATGAGCATTATTCCAGATTATCCTCGTATTTTTGATACAGTCCCAGTTGATTATGTTGCCAAATCAATAGTGCATATATCCTTAAATAAAAATAATACGAATAATTTCTATCATTTATTCAATCCTGCTCCCGTCTCATTATTACGTTTTTGCGACTGGGTACGCTCATTTGGTTACACTTTTGATATTGTGCCTTTTGAAGAAGGACGAGAAAAAGCATTAACCGTTAGTGCTGACCATCCTTTGTACTCATTAGTGCCACTTATTCGAGATGCGGAAGCTAATCCACAAAAGGCGCTGGACCCTTTGCATATGGATGAGTTGCAACCGACACGTGAATGTCAAAATACCATTAATGCGCTAGCGGGTAGTGATATTAATTGTCCTCCTATGAGTGAAAAACTGGCCCATCAATGTTTACAGTATTTAGTTGATATTCAATTTCTTCCGGCACCTGAACAGGCCGTAGTGTAACTACATTGAGTCGGTGTAAAGGTAACTAGTTGAAGAAACAGGGAGTTAAAAAGCATGTCTGGATTTCTGTCTAACGATGATCGTGTTGAGTGTAAAGTTGTTGTGAATGAAGAGCTGCAGTATTCCATTTGGCCCAGAGAGCAACCATGTCCTTTAGGCTGGAAAGAGGAAGGATTTAAGGGCGTTCGCTCTGACTGTGTGGCTTATATTGATGAAGTATGGGTCGATATGAGACCACGTTCTGTTCGTACTGAATAAAAAACTACGGCACAATATTTTTTAAGAAATAATAAAAATTGAAAAGGCTTACTAATCCTATTTAAAAGGCATAGCTCTTTTGAGTCACAGGTAAGTAAATAAGGAGATTGAAAAAAATGGGTCTACACCAAAAAGACGTAATGTCAACGACAAAAAATGTCCACTCTATCGCTCACCAGCGTAAACCGTTAACAATGGAAGACTTAACGCCTATTCTATTTGGCGCTTCTGCATTTCAGTATTTAAATGCGGCATGTGATATAGGTTTATTAGATTTATTACATGAGAAACCTAATTTAAACAAAGAAGAAATTGCTGAAGTACTGAATTTACAACCCCGTGCTATTGATATTCTATTATTAGGCACAAACTCGCTTGGGCTAACAGAAATAACAGAGCAAGGGTATGTAAATGCTGATGTCATTGAGCAACTGATTACGGCTGGACAATGGCAAATTTTTAAAGATGTTGTTGGCTTTGAGCAGCATGTGGTTTATGAGGGACAGGTTGATTTTAGTGAATCTTTAAAAACAAACAGTAATGTCGGCATTCGTCGTATTCGTGGCTCCGGTAGAGATTTATATCACCGTTTATCAGAGAATCCTCAGATGGAACAGGCTTTTTATAATTATATGCATTCCTGGTCTGAGCTGAGTAACCCGCTTTTATGGCAACACGCAGACTTTAGTAGTGTCAAAAAAGTGATAGATGTTGGAGGGGGAACTGGCGTGAATGCAATTGCTTTGGCAAAAGCATTTCCTCATTTGGAAATTACGATTCTTGAAATTGCTGGAACAGTGCCTATTGCCAGACAACGAATTGCAAAAGAGGGCTTAGAAGATCGTATTCATGTGGTTCAATGCGATATGTTTCATGATCATTTTCCTCAGGGGCATGATTGTGTTTTATTTTCACATCAGTTAGTGATATGGACACCTGAACAAAATATTGAACTACTAAAAAAAGCTCAAGAAGTATTACCTACTGGAGGTAAAGTTATTATATTTAACTCTATCTCAAATGATAAAGGGGATGGTCCTCTTATGGCTGCGTTAGACAGTGTGTATTTTGCGGCAATCCCTGCTGAAGGTGGAATGATTTATGCCTGGCGTCAATATATGGAGTGGTTGGATGCTGCAGGGTTTAAAGATGCCAAAGCTATTGACTGCGAAGGTTGGACGCCTCATGGCATTATTGAAGCAACTAAATAAATCGAGCGGAAACAATGAACACCTGATGTTCAGAGTAAGTTAATGGCTAAGGAATAATGAGTAATTTATATTGCTGTTAAATAAACTCTGAGAGTAGAAAAGCCGTTAATATCCATTGTATTAACGGCTTTTCATGTTGCATATTATTGTATGTGCTTGCAATTATAGTATCGCTATCTATTTCTATAGAAAAACATTATGTATTCGGACTTGCCTGAAAAAAAAATAGATGGTTACCTACAATCCATGGTAACTGTAGAAAAGAGTAATGACAGACTACCAGTTTTTTTCTGTGTCGTTGCTATTGTGGTGTTGGTCTTCTTAATAAGTTATATGTTACAACCACCCAAGCCATTGCCGACTGATGCCAGTAATACACTTTTTTCTGCCAAGCGTGCTCAGGCTATTTACAAAAAAATATTTTTTCCAGAAAAACCGCACCCAACAGGGAGCTTGGCACAACAGGATGTTAGACTGCGCTTAGTTCAGCAACTTGATTCTTTAGGGTTATTGCCAAAAGTACGTATTGGAGAAGCGTGCAATGGTAATCGTTGTGGACTAGTGAGTAATATCTTGGCTGTTATTCCAGGTAAGAACTCAGGTAAAAAAATCGTCTTAACGGCTCACTATGACTCGGTGAATGCTTCAGCGGGCGCTGCAGATAATGCGATTAATGTGGCTAGCCTTGTTGAAGTTGCTAAAGCGCTATTGCATCAAGGAAACTTAAACGGGGATATCATATTACTGTTTACAGATGCTGAAGAACAAGGTTTACTTGGAGCATCATTATTTTTAGAAAATCCACTCTTTGACGCTGTAGACTATATTATTAATCTTGAGGCTCGAGGTAATCAAGGACTCAGTTTTTTAATTGAGTCTGGTAGCAATCAAGCCTTGACAGCTTTGGCTGCAGCAAAAGCACTTAGTCGTCCGGCAGGAAATTCCATTGCACCGTTTATTTACACGCATCTACCTAATGCATCAGATATGTCGATTTATTTACCAAAAGGTAAATCTGGGGCTCACTTTGCATTTTTTTCAAATATTTATCATTACCACACCCCTCTAGACTCGATAGATAATATTGACTTGGGAAGTGTACAGCATCAAGGTAATAATGTACTCGAATTAGTCAAATATATTGATTCACTTGACGAAAAGTCATTAAATCAAACGTTGAATAAAGAAAGTTTGGTATATTTTGATGTATTGACTCGATGGATTATTCATTGGGATATGAAGTGGACATTACCTGCAATGTTATTGTTTGGTGTAGCATTTATATGGTTGGGTATAGGTGTAGCTCAACATTATGGTGGATGGCGAAAACAATTAAGTCAAATCGGGTTAGGTTTTATTTGTGTCCCTGTTGCTTGTATTTTGGCATTTGCACTCACGCTAAGTGTAGAAATGTTATTAAAGCTCATCACGAAATCAGCTGTTCCTTGGAGTGCTTATCCTTATGTAACACTATCACTACAGGTCATATTAGCTATATTTGTAGTAATGTTGCTAGTTAAAAAACTCATTAAAAGCCAGCGCCAGAGTAGTTTACATTTTTGGTTGGGAATATGGGGTGTTTATGTTGTTTTAGGACTTATTTCTTCTATGATGTTAGCAGTGGCTTCTTATTTATTTATTGTGCCGCTAGTCGTAGTTGTTTTATGTCTTGCATTATTAAAGTTTAATAGTTCAGTGAAGACTAACAATATATATTGGTTACAGGTTTTATGTTGGGTACCTGTATGTTTGCTTTGGTTACCATTAACTTTTTGGATTGTTGATGGTATTGGTATTATGAGCTGTGCCATAATCACCATACCTGTTGTCTTATTAGCTATGCCGCTAACTGTTATCATAAGTCAAATAGTAGGTTCTCGGGGTATAATTTGTAGTATTGCTCTTGTTATATCAGCTTTGTTTGTAACGGCACTATATTTACCTGTCAATAATAAACTTCATCCCGGTGTTCTCAATCATTGGGTTTATCAGAATGAGTCTGAACACTTTAGTCGTCATTATTACGCGTTTGTGCCAATGGATTTGTTTGGCAGTGAAGTGATACCACCTAAGCTATTAAAGAATGTAGAGGGGCCGAGTCCAACGCCAGACTTTATTCCAGCACCGTGGTATCAAGTTTTTGTGAAAAAGAGAGATGTTATTAATATAAAAAGCCCTCAGTTAACACCATGGAATGCATTTGAAAGCATTGAAAAGAGTGAACATACAGATTATAAGGGAAATTCATCAATGCTTAATACATTTCGAGTTAAGTCTAGAAGACAATCACCTTACCTATATATCAAGCTAGATAGTCCACATCATCAATTGGCGTTAATGCCAAGTGTTGTTGGAGGTAAAATTTCTGTCAAGCCTTTGTGGCAGGGTAATGAATTATATTATGTTGGATTACTCCCAGAGGGTATAGTATTGAATGTGAAAGGTCCTAGGCATAGCTCTGATAAACTTACTTTAACTGTTGTTGACTTAGCCCCTATGAGATCATCCGATAAAAGTGCTATTTCAGCCTTACGTAATGAGCTTGATGCAACACCTTCAGGTATTGGTGATTTATTAGCAGCAGGGAAACAAGTCAGGTTGAGCTTAAAACCGGAAAGTGGGTTGGAAATTATACATTAACTTTTACTTATCATTCTTGCTATTAAATTATTTAAAACTGTAATAGTATTAACAGGCCCTAGCAACCTTATATTACAAAACATGGAGGTTAACTATTAAATGAATGATTATAAAAAGTATTCACTCTCTATTCGATTAATTCATTGGGTAATGGCACTATTGATTGCAATTCAGTTTATCTCGGTTTTATATGCAAAAGCGATGGGGGAGGAAGGAAGTTTAACTTTTTTGATGATACAGCTACATCACGCTAGTGGAATATTGGTGTTGTTATTTTTAGTTTTGAGAATTGTGGCTCGTAATATGGGAGAGTACCCTGAATTACCTGAAACTTACTTTTCTAAGCGTGAGCAAACTCATGCAAAAATAGGGCAATTTTTACTTTATACTATGATGTTATTTATGCCTGTGACAGGCTATATTATTATGGATAGTAGCCCATATAATGTACACTTTTTTCAGTTTGCTATGCCTGATATTATGCAAGAAAAAGAGTCAACTATGAATTTAGTTATGAGATTGCATGAAATCGGAGCATGGGTTATTGGCTTTTTTGTACTTGGACACATAGCTTTAGTTATTAAGCACCACTTTGGCAAAAGGGGAGCCATGCTTGTCCGTAGGATGCTTTAAAGCTATTTTATCAAAGTAGTCAGCACCTCTTTTAACAAAATTTAAACAAGATATTTGGGGAGCACGGTTACGAGCCTTCAAGTTAAAGCGACCTTTAAAGCTAATATTATTAAAATACACCCCATGATACGGTCTAGCCAAACTGAGTATTTATTAAGTTTGCTTAATACTGTGGGTTTAGAAAGTAATACCGCAATGGTTGAGTACCATAACCCATCGACTAGAAAAGGGATAATAACGAGGAGGGTTTGGTTAATAAAGGATGCATTAGGAGAGATGAATTGGCTAAATAAAGACAAAAACCATAGTGCAATTTTTGGATTGAGAAAAGCTATTAGGAATCCATCGCATAAAGCCTCTCTTACGGATAGCTTATTTTCGGAGCTTTCACTGTGAATACTTTTCCCTTTGGAGCATAAACTTTTGATCCCTAACCATGCTAAATAGAGTGCACCAAGGTACATTACAACATTAAATGCAAGTGGAAATTGTTTGATTACTACTGAAAGGCCAATTACTGTAAACAATGCATACATTGCAAATCCTGTTGCATGAGACCAGGCTGTCATTAATCCATGTGAACGCCCACCGTTCATTGTATGCTTTATCACTACAGCAAGACTAGGGCCTGGTGACATCGCGCCAAGCAAACAAACAAGAAGTACTGAAGTCAGGATGGTTAATGTCATATTTTTAACTACAAGTTACTGATTCGATAGTCTGGAGAAATGTACTCTAATTCTCATATATACCCACAGCGAAGGATTTTTAGGGGCGGTGGTCAAGAGCGATGACAACAAACCCTCAAATTGATTTGCGAAGGGTATAGAAGTGCTTATCTTACAGCCTCAATTTAAGAAAGTAACGTTAGGATATTTAATTGCCATATAAGGTTGCTGATACCCTCCACGGTAAGTGGAATTGAACTCTTCCTGAGTTGTCATGAAAGCTACACAGATTTGTAAATGGCAGGTAAAACTTGAATCAAACCATTTTTAGCAATACGCTAGATTCCGGGTGATTCATTTATTGAGCTATTGACTACATGAAGTTTTCTAAACAGAGCTTAGAAGAGCAAGCGGTTGAGTACCTTCGGGAAAAAATTATTTCTGGAGTCTATGGGGTTGGTGAAAAGCTGGTTGAGAGCACGCTTTCCAAAGATTTAGAGCTGTCCCGTACGACCATTAGAATGGCGTTGAATACGTTAGCAAATGAGGGGTTAGTCATCCAAAAACCTTATGCTGGCTGGCGTGTTGTCTCTTTCTCTGAAGACGATCTTTGGGAGATTTATCATTTGCGTGTGGCTTTCGAAAGCCAGGCTGCGGAGATGCTGGCGGAGCGAATAACGGATGAAAAACGAGAAAAGTTAAAAGCATTCTTTGAGCAATATGTTGCGCTATGTGAATCTGATAATGTTTGTCTGAATGACATATGCCAGTTTGACTTAAAGCTACACCAGCTTATTGTGGTGCTTAGTGGGAGTCAAAGGCTTGCTCGCATGTACAATAGCGTACTAAATCAATTACTGATGTTTATACACATGACTCATTTAGATTTTGATGCGAAGGAAAGTGCTAATAGTCATACGTCACTTGTGGAGGCTATCTGCCAAGGTCAGCCAGCATTGGCAGGAAAGTTAGCAAAAGAAAATATTACTACCTTTACTGAATTAGGTAAAAAGTTAAAAGAAAGTCGAAAATAAAAAAGCCGAGATTTTAATCTCGGCTTAACTGGTTGTGTGAAATCTTTTAAGCTAGCTTTCAGTTGCAACAGTAGCGGCAGGGATTGCAACATCATCTTTGGGGATAATATCTGACTCCTGCATTATTTGCTCTGCTGTTTGTAGACCATAATCTGTTTTTAGCCAATTGATGAAGCCATACACCATGTAACACAGAATAAATGTGAGCGGTATCGAGGTCACGATGGCGCAGGTTTTTATGGTATTTAAAGGCGCATTTATAAACAGCATAGCCAGTGGTACTGCGGCTAGTAAAATACACCAAAACAGTCTGTGCATGGGTGATGGGTCTTCTCCAGCTTTTAGTCCAGGGGTCACAGTTGCGGCCATGGTAAAAGCAGCTGAATCAAGAGTTGTTGCTAAGAACAAAATTGAGATTGCAGCAAATAGAATGATGAATATGGTACTCATCGGTAAAGTATTGAGAAGCTGTACAATCGCTGGGTTACCTTGGCCTGCTGCAACAAGTCCGGCAACATCGACGGCATTTGTAATATTCGCATGTTGCGAAAAATTACCGATGATACCAAAGAAGAAGAAGCAACCTGCACTACCACTTACCAGCATATTACTTATGACTGCACGTATGGTACGCCCTTTGGATACTTTGGTGACAAATAAGCCGACAAATGGTGTATAGGTAATCCAGTATAGCCAGTAGAAAATGGTCCAACCTTCTGGGAAGCCGCCGTTATCAACAGGATCTGTCCACAGGCTCATCTTAATAAAGTTTTGGAACATGGTGCCTAGGCCATTCACTGTTGATTTTGTAATGTACAGCGTTGGTCCAATTAAAAAGACGGCCAGACAAAATCCAATTGCCAAGTAAGTATTCATGCTGCTAATACGTGCCATCCCTTTACTAATGCCTACATAAGAACTTAGGGAAAAGACTGCAGAAATAAGCAGGATGATTGATAAGTTCATCCCAAAGCTTGGTTGAATACCCATGATTGAGGCAAGGATTTCTGCCACCATAGGTACTGAAACCCCTAAGGTGATTGAAAGGCCGCCAAAACAGGTAAAAATAAAGATGGTGTCAATAACGCGACAGGTGCTACGCCATAAGGGAGTTGATTCCTTCTTGCCGCGTACAGCAGAACAGACTGCAGATAAACTTAAACCAGGGTTTTTACGTACATGGAAATGGTAAGCAACAGGCAGTGCAGCTATGCAGTAAGTTGACCAGGCACTAACTCCCCAATGAAATAGGTTATAAGCAGTACTGATTTCATAGGCTGCGGTGGTTCCAGCATCAACACCTAAGGGAGGGGCGTTGAAGTAGTATGCCCACTCAGCAAATGCCCAATAAACAGTGGCTGAGCCTAAGCCAGCACAAATCATCATAGCTACCCAACTAAATGTTGAATAGTCGGGTGTACCTTCACCTAGTTTGATATTGCCATATTTACTAAAGGCAAGTAGCACAAGAAATATGACAGCACCGAATACAGCCAGTAATACCGGCGTGCCAAAGATCGCTGTCAGTAGGTTAAACAAGTAGTTTGCACCAGCTTTACCGGCTTCAGGAAACATTGTCAGGCTAATAACAATGATGCCAACGGTGATAAGGCTAGTCGTGAGTAGAAATGAGTCTAATTTTTTTGTCGTTTTCATCGGTATCTCCTTTGCGCATTCCTTATGTTTGTCGTGAAGGAATGCGCAACTGAAAGGATTACATCACCTGATATCTTTTTATAATCTGTTCATTTAGCGCGATGCCCAGCCCTGGGCGGTCAGGAACTTCCAAATAACCTTGGTCGAAACGTATCGGATCAATGACAAGTCCATTGTCATTGGCTAACAGGCTTGGACTTTCTGAGTACTCCATCAGGGTGCCATGCTCTGTTGCAGCAAGAAAATGTACTGATGCTGCAAGCAGGATTCCTGTACTGAAACCATGTGGAATCAGTTGCACCCCATATAACTGCGCTAAATCATTTATTTTGCGCATTTCAGTGATACCACCGCAGCGGGTAATATCCGGTTGCACAATATCGGGCTGGTGAAACTCAAGAAAATCTTTAAATTCATAACGGGTTGTGAGCGCTTCACCTCCCGCAATTTTTTGCGGCACTTGGCTAGCAAGCTTTTGATAGCCGTAGCGGTCATCGGCTAATAAGGGTTCTTCAATCCAATTCAGATTGAATGGTTCAAGTCGCTTGCACATGGCAAGTGTATGGCCGGCGGTTTTCCAACGAGTCGCTAAATCAATTTGCAACTCAATATCATTCCCAACAGCCTCACGGATACTTTTCACGGTTTGATAATCTGTATCAGGATGATTACCCAAAATACCACCACCAAACTTAATACTGGTAAACCCTTTTTTTACCAGATTTTGCGCAAATTTAATATTTTCTTGAGCACAGTCAACAGGAATAAAGGTGCCATAGGCTTTTATTTTATTTCGATATTTTCCTCCTAAAAGTGTATGTAATGGAACGTCATAAAATTGTGCGGCGATATCCCAAAGTGCAATATCAATTGCACTAATAGCATGAATCCCTGCACCACGACGTCCAACATAGTTGGATGACCAGTACATTTTTTGCCACAAACGCTCTATTTCAAGAGGATTTTCGCCAATTAATAAGGTTTTTAATCCATTGCAATAAAGGTTTGAATTGGGGGCTTCAATAAGGGCTTTTATAACCATGGGTGAGCTATCTGCTTCTCCCAAGCCAGTAATGCCTTTATCGGTATGGACACGTACAACCAATGCATCTTCACCCCATTCACATTCCTCATCTATTGCAGGTATGCGTAGGTGAATAACTTCAACATCGGTAATTTTCATAATTAAACCTCTCAATTTTGAAAGGGCTATTTAGGTGCAATATTTAATAATTTTTCTACACGCTGATCCTTTTGGTACAACGTGCAATAGGCATAACCAATTTCTTCAATCGCGGTAGGTTCGCCGTTTATAACGGTATTTAATGTATTAATTATTTTTTCTGAAACAGCCTCGATACTGTCTGTGCCGGACATAATGCCAGTTGCATCGATATCAATATCTTCATTAATTAATGAGGGGTTGCCACTTACGCGTATTACAGGAACGATAGGGTTGTTAAAACCTGCACCGCCCGTTGTCCATAAAATTACCTGGCAGCCTAAGGCCGCAAAATGCATCCCGGCACCACCACATAGCATGGTTGTTTCAGAAAGATATAAACCTGGTTGTTTACGTTTATCTATCTGTTGAGCATTTATTTTTAAAATATCTTGAATCGGACGTGACCCTGTCTTAGCCAGTGCCCCTAAAGATTTTTCTTCTAAAGTTGTTAAGCCACCGATACTGTTACCAATACTCATTGTTTCCAGGTCGGTACCTGCAACATGCCAGCGTTTCTCTTCATCTTGAATTAATTGCTCAATGTTATCGGCAACTTGATCATTAACAGCTCGCTGTCTTAAAACATCTTCACAACCTAACAGCTCAAGAAGCTCACCAGCGACGGCAGAAGCACCAAAGTCAATCAACTTATCAACAGCTCGGCCAACGCTTGGATTTGAGGCTATCCCTGACGTGGTATCAGAGCCTCCACATTTAACGCCAACAAACAGCTCACTGATGGGTACCTCGACGCGCTCAACATGATTAATTTCATCAGCGATCGCCTCGGCTTTTTCGGTACCTTGACGAATCGTCGTGCGAGTCCCTTGGGATTTGATGCAGGTAAGAGATTCAACAGGTTTGCCACAGGCAGCAATAGGGGCTGTGATAATGGTTGGGTTTATACTGCCACACCCCATGTTGATCACTAGCGCGCCGCCTACGTTTGGATTGCAGGCTGCATTAATGAGGGTTGAGATCATTTCCTCATTACCACCATACATACAGGTGTTGTAGTTGGTGAGAACAACACTATTTTTTACTTTATCGCTGATTGCTCTAGCGATGCCTTCAGCGCATTCATCAACGGCAATAATTAACAGCAGATTGCGAATACCTACAGCGCCATTTGGGCGTAAATACCCTTGGAAATGCTTCATACATCCTCCTGAATATTCATTTGCTGGATAATCTGCTGAATGATTGCGTCAGGTATATCTAGCTTTAGGCTTCGGACATTGTGCACATGAACCATTTGTCCAATAACAATGGGCTTGATTGATTTGCCTATGGAAAAGCTGCCTTTTATAACGGTTTGCCCTTGTTGCATCGGCTGCCAGGCAACTTTATTGCCGAATGGAATATCTTGTAGCAGGGTAATAACACCCTCTAACTCATTGCTCGCAGAAATAACATGGATCTGTTCGCCTTTTTGAACATCAGCCAGCAGGGTTGCCACATTGTCTGCAGCATTCAGGCGGATTGCTTTATTCATATCTAAGACTCATGTTAGCTTTGTTTTTAGAATACTGTAGATTGTATGACAATAAACATACTCCGTCATGTGAAAAAAACAGTGATCTAAGTCAAGAATGGGTAAAGGAGCCTTAGAGCAAGAAATGTTGAAAAAAGTGAGGAGTAGTGTACTAGTCAGAAAAGCGTCCTTGCGAGTCAGCAAATAAATTAGAATGCAGATGAAAGTAAAAGATGCTATGGGAAAAAAATTTAGTCTGTGAGATTGAGTTTTAATATTATTTTTGTGGGGCAAAAACTATCGTTCTATATATTTTAAAAAATATTTAAATAGGCGATAAGCTGTAAATAAAGTGGTAAAAATGATGAGGTTATGTTTGATTAAAAAATAAATGTCTAGAGAAATTAGACCGGCAGTGAAATAAAAAGCAAAAATTAGCAGTATACACTCAAAGAATCGCGTATCCATGGTTATATCTATTTAGTGAATTAGCAAAAGTAATTATTATAATGTTTGGCGCGAGACGAGATTGTGAACTGTTTCTCATTAAGTGGTGATGCGGATCACGTTGAGTCGGTATGTTTTGATACTTAATAAAAGTTTTATTGAGAGTTTTTTATTATGTGAAAATTTATCTATTTATATGCTGTAATTGTATCAAAATTTGTCAGATTTTTTTTGGTGGAGAATGTGAAGAATATTGAAGTAATCGTACAATAGTGATCAGCAATAAATGAGTGAATATTTTGACAAAAAAACTACTTTCGGATAGACAGACACTTCCACTGTGTTTGTCTAAATTGAAGCGTGGTACTCTTACTATTATAAATGTTGAATTTTAAAGTATCTTAACTATACCCTTCACGAATCATTTTTATGTGCGCTATCCATAGCGCTCACCCTAACGGGCCAGCGAAGCTGTTCTAATGTGTTCCCGACACATTGGTAGGCTTTGTTGTCAGCACTCCAAGGATGGTGGAAATGCAGTTTATGCATAATGACATGGATGTCATATACTAGAGCAATGCAGGAGCTATTGCCGAGGAGCATTTAACGGCCACCCCAGTCACTTATTAATATAACCGCCCAGCAGCGCTGTTATATCAATTAAAGTGGCTACCGCAAGTTTCACGGTAGTAAACTTGCCCAGGGGCTTCATCGCTTGACGGCCGCACCCTTGTGCCCTTGGGGTATAAAAACCCTTTGTTTTGGGTATATTAACAATAGCTACTATTTTTCAGTTACTTCAAGTTTATCAATTGCAATTTTATAATTAGGGTTTTCAGAGTAGCCTGTGTAAACTTTTATAGCATCACAGCTTGCATAAATAGAGTTAAGCTGCGCTCTTCCTGTTGATTTGTGCTGTTTTCCGTCACCTTTAACTGACAGTGTACTTTGTGACCCACAGGCACTAACATAAAGCTTGGTATCAATATTATTTAAACCATGCACAATTATATCCAGTTTATATTGCTTGCCTGAGGTAAGTGGATAAATAAGTTCTCCATTTTGTAATGAGGAGTCACTTAAGTGAAACTCATTTTTTCCTTCACACATACTGCTTTGGATTGGACCCGTTAATTTGGCATTTCCCGTAGTCTTCCAGCCTTTGAGTTTATCAACCTTTACAATGTCTTGACATATATCTTTGGAAGTGCCATCAGTATCAGGCCAATTATTATCCGTTGGAAAACTAGGGAAATTAGGAAAGTCAGGGAAGTCAGGAAAATTTGGGAACGACCAATCATCATTGGTTGGAAAGTGACTTGAGAATGGCCAGTTATTATTTGAAACTTTTGTACTGTTGTTTTTAAAGTTACTTCCTGCGTGTGTTGTACACGAAGAATATCCAGTACCTGATTTTTTGCAGCTATCGCTATCGTTAAATGAACTGGCGTTTGAAATTGCTGCTGAAATAACTGAAAGAGAAATAATAGTACCAAAAATTAAATTTGTTTTGGTGTTCATGAAAAAATACTCCAAATAGAATGTTGTTTTTTTGAGGGTGAGTTTTTTATGGTAATTAATGTGTATTAAAAAATGTGTGAAGTGCAATTAATTGTAGTAATTATTTGTTTGCTGTGTTTAACGATTTTATAAAAGGGTAAGAGTTTTAATGGTGTACATAAAATTGTAAATAAGTTGCGTGTAGGGTTTGACTATTATGAATAAGCTGTCGCGAGATGTAATAGTATTATTATTAGGAGTGGTTGTGTGCTGCATGACTGTGTTCTATTCCTAAAATAAGTTGTGTTTAAGTTGTCAAATAAACAACCTGTATTGGTAGGATAAAACAGTATCAGTTATGCTTGACTCCAATAAAATGGCAAATTAGTAAATAATGACGTCGTGAGGCCATAATGAGAAGTGAAACATTTGTCGCATTATTGGTATTAAATTTTCTTGCCTTACCGGTATATGCAGAAGATATTGAAATGAATCCCATGTTTGGTGATAACAGTAATCAACTGGCTATTCATGGCGGTGAAAGTTTTAGAAGTGATGGTTTTGAAAAACTACATTTTGGAGCCATTTCCTATAGTCAACCCGATACTTTTTTTAGACTACCTGCTCGAAATAATATTGAGGTAGGTGCATATAAGGGGGATGGCAGCTTAGCAGAGTTTGATGTTAATTTTTTTGGGTTTTCAAAAGATGTAGCGTTACTCAGTGGCACTAATAGCTATCTTACTTTAGGATTAGGTGCATATATTAAAGATAAAAAAACTGATCGGATTAGTTCAAAGTTTACATTTGGAGAAAAACTGGCTGTGGGATATCGATTTGATAATGGAATCAATGTTGAGTTGTTCGCCAGACATTTTTCAAATGGAGGATTAACAGAAAAAAACAGTGGACAAAATTTTGCTGGACTCACAGTAGGCTATAGCTTTTAGCGTGAATATACCTTTCGCCAATGATTTTTCGGTTTTGTTATCATCAGGATAGTCAATTTATACCCAATACGAATGGTTTTTAGGTGCGGCCATCGAGTAACGAAACCCCATGAGCCTATAAATAATAGGTGACTGGGCTGAGGAATGATGATAACAAAATCTAGAAATCATTCGTGAAGGGGATATGTTAGTCAAGAACACCGATCTAGATGTTCTTTAGCGTGCAGCAAAAACGACTAATGTATTGGGAACAGATTAGACCAGCTTCACTGGCCTGTCATAGTGAGCACTATGGATAGCGCACATAAAATGATTTGTGAAGGGTATAAATTGATTTGTCTGACAGTTGGCATATATTGTGAAGATCATTACTAATAAGTAATTCAATTGCATGGATTTGAATTTATAAATCATGCATGTTAAGGTTTTGCCCCAAGCGGTTATCTACAAGATAACCGCTTTTTTTTTGCGTGAATGGTCTATACACCGTGAAACTGCTAAGAAACAAGTTATAAGCTCGGTTTAATCTGAAGATGCAAGGCTGAGTGTAGTCAGTATTGTACCCACAAAATAGGGTATAACTTAGAGAGTGTACATTATTATGAGTAAGGGTGTTTGTTGTGCAAGTAGACTCAACGCTAAAAGCAGCTGTTGAGCTGCGAAATATTAGTTTAAGCTTTGATAATCAGCCACTGTTTAAGAACTTGTATTTTGAGTTACCTACAGAAAAAATAACCGCTATTGTGGGAGCCAGTGGTTGTGGTAAATCTACTTTGTTAAAGCTCATTAATGGCTTGGTTCCGCCTGATGATGGAGAAATCCATATTTGTGGGCAACAGGTCTCTCATAGTGATCAAGCTGATTGGCGAAGACATATGGGGTATGCCGTTCAGCAAATTGGTTTGTTTCCTCATCTCAATGCGGCAGATAATGTCATATTGTTAGCGCAGCTTGAACAGTGGAGCTCATTGTCAATTCAGGAACGTTTGGACTACTTAGCAGATAAAATGGGGCTTGATCAGGCTATTTTATCTCGGTTTCCTCATGAATTGTCAGGAGGGCAAGCTCAACGTGTTGGGCTTTGTCGTGCCATGATGTTAAAGCCTCCCATTCTCCTGTTAGATGAAGCATTCTCTGCTGTAGACCCTATAACACGTATGGATATTTATCAGTATTTTTTAAGGCTACAGGAAACAGAGCCAAGAACGGTATTACTGATTACTCATGATATGCGTGAGGCAGTGAAACTATCAGATTATATTGCGGTTATGCAGCAAGGCGAGATCGTTCAGTTTGCGCCAGTAGAACAAGTGGTGAGTCAACCTGCCACAGATTATGTTGCTCGACTGGTAAAGGAGCATATTTAATATGAACCGGTGGTTTATCGTTTTCATCGTGGGCTTATTACTACCATTACAGAGTCTAGCAAAAACAGTAGTAGTTGGTAGTAAAGCATTTAATGAAGGCTATTTACTTGGTGAGATTATTGCGCAAAAACTGACACATGACGGCTTTGATGTTGAGCGAAAACTAGGCTTGGGTAAAACAATTATTACCTATGAGGCTTTAAAACAGCGAGAAATAGATGTTTATGTGGAATATACTGGGACCTTAGCTCAAGCGATTTTGAAACTAGAAAATACACCTTCATCTAGCGCGCTACAACAACATGCAAAGCAGGAAGGCATAAAGATATTACCTCGACTCGGTTTTAATAATACTTATGCTTTAGTCATTAGTGAACAAATGGCTAAAAAAAATAACATTTTCAAGATTTCTGATTTAGTTAATTATCCTGATTTAAACTTGGGCATAAGCCATGAGTTTTTAAAGCGTAAAGATGGTTGGCAGCCATTAGCAGCAGCTTATGGTTTACCTTATCAGCCCGTGGGTATTGAGCATAGTTTAGCTTATCAGGCGATTGCTAATAAACAAATCGCGATCACGGATGCTTACACAACAGATGGTGATATTGCTCGTTATCACTTACGGATTCTTAAGGATGATAAAAACTTTTTTCCGAGGTACGACGCCGTGCCCTTGGTTCGCACTGATGCTGATCCTGCATTAATCAAAAGCCTGCAAGACTTGGCTAATCATATTGATGAAGCCAAAATGCAGCAGCTTAATAGCCAGGTTGTTAATGATGATCAAAGTTTTGCAGAGGTTGCAGAACAATTTTTAACTGACGAGGCTTTGATTCAAAAATCCAACACACAGGGTCTAAATAGTCCCTGGCAATCACTGCCTCGTTATATAATCGAACATTTACAGCTGACGATATTGGCATTGATATGCTCCTGTGTAGTGGGGATTCCTCTCAGCATCGCTGTTTATCGTCGACCGCAAGCAAGTCGTATGCTGGTTTACTGCACGGGTTTATTACAAACGATTCCATCAATAGCGCTTTTAGCATTAATGATACCTTTATTAGGGATTGGCTGGGTACCCGCCGTAGTCGCATTATTTTTGTATTCTCTATTGCCTATAGTGCGCAATACATTAACAGCATTATTAACACTTGACCCAGTTATGCAGCAAGTCGCTGTTGGTATGGGCTTAACCCCTAGAGAGCAATTGCGTCATGTTTATATACCCCTTGCAGTACCTATGATTTTTTCGGGGATTCGCACAGCTGCAATTATTAATATTGGTACTGCGACACTAGCAGCTTTTATTGGTGCGGGTGGTTTAGGAGAACCCATAGTGATGGGACTTTCATTAAACGATACGACTCTAGTATTGTTTGGTGCTATTCCTGCGGCATTACTTGCTATTCTTACTGAGTGGCTGTTTGAAGGGGTAGAGCGACGTTTTATTCCTGCCCATTTGCGGAATACTTTGGGCTAGCGGTCAGGTCAATTGTATATAAAATTGCAAACCTACCTTTTGCAATCTTCCAGTCACATTTAAATAAACAGTAGTCATACTTTGACTTATGTCTGGATAAGACAAAGGCAGGGTAATGTACGTCGAACTGTTTGCCGCAAGGATGCGGTAATCAAGCCGCCAAGCAAGGATTTACGGCGTGTTTGACGAACATTATACGGTCTTTGGGCAAGGGGGACGTAAAGGCAAATTATATGTGATTACCGCTGAGCTAGTCGTCGATGCACAAAGTAATTGGCTTTGAAGGTTGTTATCTTACCTCACCCAGGGTGTTTAAAAAGTGCCAGCTGGCCCGTTAGAGTAGTGCTACGGATAGTGCGTATAAAACTGATTCGTGAAGAGCATACTCAAATGATTTAAATGTCATACTATTTTATTATATTTCAACGCGGTCGTTTGGTGTTTTTTTGATTGCTGGCGTTTCGTATTAGCCACTTTTTTGAAATCTAAACTTCACCTAATTAACTCTTTCTAAAAAATTATATTTTGTAAATAACATTAAAATTAGCTAAGCCAAGTGATGGCTGGCGCTATATCTATTTATTGAGAAAAAATAGCAATAATTGTTATAAGGAATTAACACTATGAGCAGCAAATTTCGAGCTCGAACTCCTCATCATCGTCTTGCTACAACTCAGGATCTGCAAAATGCGATCAAACGTGGTCCGCTTGCTGAGTCTGAAAATCAATTACCCTGCCAGCCTCGACCCTTTTTGGCTGAGCTTCCTCCTGTAGGGGTTACATATCGACCACAACAGGATATTACAAAACAGTTAAAGCACATTATTGATGATAACTTTTATGCTACATCTTTCGAAAATGCCATTAAGGCAGTCAGCAAACAACGTATTCCAGAGCTTGATCGGATTAAGACTTTAGATCAGTTCTATTTTTATGTGGATGCATTGGCGACTTGGATTCCAGAAATACGAGTGTGGGATTGGTATGGAGAAGTTTTACATGAACGAACAGTGTATTTACGTATAACACAGTTTTATTATTACTTTAATCAGCCTCAGTTAGAAGCATTGCAAAGTCCTATTGAACCTCAGGAAGGGAAGGCGCTTTCACCTATTTCACTATGGTTGCGCAATTTTGCAGTAGAGTGGGGTTCATTTTTAAATACAAGTGCTTCATCGGAATATTTATCATCCTTTAAATATGCACCTGAATATGCGTGGCAAGATTATGAAAGGTCACCAGAAGAATACCCAAATTTTAATGCTTTTTTTGCTCGTCAATTTAAAGATATTAATGTCCAACGACCGGTAGCACAGCCTAAGAATGATAAAGTGATAGTCTTTCCAGCAGAGTCAACCTTTGTTGGTCAATGGGCGGTGAGTACAAAGGTTGGACCTCCGCTGGCTGCACCTCCCAGCATTGTGGTTAAAAACATTGAATGGTCTATTCGAGAGTTGTTGCAAGATAGCGACTATGCTGATGCATTTGAGGGTGGAATTTTTTGTCATAGTTTTTTGAATACATACGATTACCATAGGTTGCATACTCCGGTAGCAGGTAAAGTATTAGAGGCTAAATTTATTCCTGGCCAGGTCTATTTGGAGGTTGAACTTACAGTAAATGCTGATGAGGAAGGCAATAAAGAACCCGCGAATATTGTTACTCCCAAACGGCTTCTTGATGCCGAGGACAATACAGGTTACCAGTTTGTTCAGTGTCGAGGGTTGTTAGTGCTGGAGTCCAGTATAGGTAAAGTGGCTATTCTACCGATGGGCATGGCTCAGGTTTCTTCAGTTGTATTTGTCACTCCAAGGGATGAAGGGCATCAACCTATTTTATTAACAGCCGAGGAGCAACAAAAGCTGGATTATAACCAGCAAGTATGTTTCCTCAATGAAAAAGTTCAGGGCTGTTTGGTAGGCAAAAACTTGAGTAAAGGTGAAATGTTTTCATACTTCCAGTTTGGAGGTTCTGATTGCGTAATGGTCTTTGAGCGTAAAGCAAACGTTAATATAACTGCTCAAACCAATATCCACTATCCCATTAGAAGCCAGTACGCTATAGCTAACGGTTAAACTAAAAATATACGGCATTATAAACCTCTTATGATGCCGTATTTATTTAAGGTGGTTTTATAGTTAATATGTAATCACCTTGGAATAATAAGTTATTTTGTCTTGGCGTTAATTTTAAAAAAGGGATGTAGTTTTGAAGTTGAACTTTCGTAAAGCTGTAGAGAATGATCTTAGCGCTCTGGTAGAAATGCTGGCAGATGATGAGTTGGGAGCGAAGAGAGAAGATACATCACTGCCTTTAAATGAGGCTTATTTGCAGGCATTTAATGCTATTGTTTTAGATCCTAATAATAAACTAATGATTGTTGAGTGTGAAAAGAGCATAGTTGGTATGCTGCAATTAACATTCATTCCATATTTAACCCATACTGGTTCCTGGCGGTGCTTAATTGAGGGAGTAAGAGTTCATAAAAATTTTAGAGGGCAAGGTTTGGGTTCTTGTTTCATTGAGTGGGCAGCAGAAGAAGCAAAGAAAAAAGGGTGTAGCATCATTCAACTCACAACTGATAAAAAAAGGCCTAACGCTATTAGATTTTATGAAAAATTGGGCTTTTATGCCTCTCATGAAGGGATGAAGATGAAGTTAAGCTAGGGCCTGTTAACTCTATTTGAATATCCCTGAGTTTAAAAAAACTGAATGTTAATAACATATCGACTGTCGCAGAAGTGCGGCAGTCGAAGAGGCTATTCTTGTAATACCTACTGCCAGTTAATAGAGTTAAAAAAGATTAAATGTTCCTCGACAGCCATTATTTACCCAAAGTATATTATTACGTGTTCCCCAACTTTTTTCTTGTTGGCAGGGTGACTTTGAGTGTCGTTTATTCAACCATGCACCTTTTATTTGAAAAGGCACTGGACATTCTCGGTATTGGTAATTGTTGCTACTACATTGGAGGGTGACTGGGTTTACATTGAGCTTAGCAAGAACTTGGAATACGGCACGACATCCTTTAGTGGTGATGATTTGGTTATTGGTCGTTGACCATACACTATTATTACAGCTTGAGTTTGATAATTTTTTATGAACATTAGTGTGGACTATTTTTAAATCACCCAAGGTGCAGACTTCAGGTTGGTAGTTGTGGCTTTCACAGACAACGTAAAGGGTTTTATAGCCCGCAGCTTCTGCTAATTGGGTATCGTTCAAGTACCTTTGAATATCATTTGCTTCTAGCTGTTGGCCTAGAGTCGGTACACTTATTGCCAGACTACAAACTGTTAGCATTTTAGCTAAGTGGTTAAAAATTGTTTTGCGAACCATGAATGGGTTGTTAAAACGTAAATAACGCATGGTAGCGGTTCCTTGTGCTGATTAAGTTTATCCAGTTGTGTTTATCGCACAAGAGTAGTTATACACCAAAGCCATGACGCTATTGATAAAGGGAGGTGTTGTTTGTGAGAAGAATGCATGAGTATATATGGGTATATATCTTTCTTAATGGCGAACTGGTTAACAGTCATGAAGGATGTTTAATTCACATGCATTTATAAGACTAATGTTCGTAGTTTATGTGAAATAACCCATTTGTCCTTGATAAAAAATTCAGTATAGTGGCCCGCTTTATAAAGCATATTGATAGACTGTCAATCAGTTTTATCCAAGGTGACTCAATATTAGCCCAATAAAATAGGGTGTGTGCTGAACACAAAAGGAAGTAAGGACATAAAAAATGGTTATGCGGCTAGCGTTGTTTGTAGGGCTAATATTCGTAACATTATTTACTCGTGCGGACTGGCAGGTGGCAAGGTTAGTACCTGGACAACAAAAAGTTGTGTTTTATCAAACAAGCTCAATCCAAACTCAACCTGCTGGTTACTTATCTGCTTGTGAATACTATCTATATATTCCGATTCCAGGCAGAAAAATGGTTGTCATTCAGGATTGGCGCCAGGAACAGACAGGCTATGTGCCAAGTAGTTTTATACAACCATTAATGACACTGTCTGAGCAGGATCAGCTCCAATTTATTCGCACCTTATTACAACAGGAAGAGCAGAATATAAACCAGCGCCAGGATATTATCCCTGGGCATCCAGAATGTCGAAGTCACCACCTGCAACGAATGGACCCTGCTTTACCCTTTATTGTTGACCACTTTTGTCAGCACTATCAACCTGACTTAATGCGCTATTTTTTAACGGTGTTGAGCAGACTGGAAGAAGAAAACCCTCAGGCAATGATTCATGGACTTGCAGTGCAAACCTTACATCAGTGTCGTCCAGCGTTTACAGAAGTCCATTTGAATATTGCTCATCAAAACCTTAAGGACTACCTCAACCCGTAACCTGTTTACTACTAGGCTGAGCGCAGTATCTACTCGTGTTCAAGCCCCCCTCGGGTCAGTTTGAAAGGGTCAAGGAGCTGTTCCAGGTGCTCTTTACTTAATGAGGTGTTTTCTAGTGCTACATCGAGAACAGGTCGGTCCTGTTGATAGGCCTGTTTGGCAATCGCTGCGGCTTTTTCATAGCCAATAATTGGGTTGAGTGCGGTGACTAAAATTGGGTTACGGTATAAAGGTTGGTTAATGGTTGACTGATTAACTTTAAAGGTGGCAATCGCTTGATCCGCTAAGGTGTTGGCACAATTACTGAGTAACTCAATACTTTGTAACAGGTTAAATGCAATCACCGGAAGCATCACATTTAATTGAAAATTACCTGACTGACCTGCCAAGGTAATGGTGGCATCATTACCCACCACTTGAGCTGCGGCCATCATTACTGCTTCAGGAATAACAGGGTTTACTTTGCCAGGCATAATGCTGCTACCAGGCTGCAATGCCTCCAAGGTAATTTCGCCGAGACCTGCCTGTGGACCACTGTTCATCCAACGTAAGTCATTACTGATTTTGATAAGGGCGATGGCAAGAGTTTTTAGCTGGCCTGAAAGCTCGACGGCAGTATCTTGACAGCTGATTAAGGTGAAAAAGCTTGGTGCCATTGTTAAGTCTAAGTTTGTTAACACACTAAGCCGCCCCATGGCTTCAGTTGCAAAGGCTGAGTGTGTATTAATCCCCGTGCCTACTGCAGTCCCGCCCAAAGCAATAGTATGTAAACGGGGTAGGACGGCGCGGATACGATTACGGCAATCATTAATTTGCTGGGCCCAGCCGGTTAACTCCTGACCTAGCGTGACAGGCATGGCATCCATGAGATGAGTGCGGCCTGTTTTAACTGTATGCATATGTTCGCTAGCACGCTGGGCAAGGCGTTGATGCAGGTGGGTCAAAGCTGGCAGTAGCTGATTGGCGATTTGTTGAGCACTGCTGATATGAATAGCTGTCGGGATGACATCATTACTGCTTTGTCCCATATTGACATGATCATTGGCATGTACGGGCTGTTCTTGCGCTTGAGAAGCTAAAGTCGCTAGCACTTCATTCATATTCATATTGGTGCTGGTGCCAGAACCTGTTTGAAAAACATCAACAGGAAACTGGTCATGGTATTTTCCGCGAATGATTTCAGTAGCAGCCTCACAGATTGCTTTACCAATGCTAGCAGGTAATAATCCCAGGCTTTGATTGGCTTCAGCAGCGGCATGTTTTATTTGTGCTAGGGCGACAATAAAATGCGTTGAAAATGTTAAACCGCTGAGCTTAAAATTATCAATGGCGCGTTGAGTTTGAGCGCCATAAAGGGCATCGATAGGGACTTCTAAATCACCCATGCTGTCAGATACGGTACGAAACTTGTCTTTCATAATAATTTAACTCTTACCGCGCTTATTGAATTTTACGCTTGATGAGTGCAGTCATATTAAGCGAGTAGTTTTTGATATTCAGTAATGGATGGTCCACCGTCATGACTACGATTATTGAGCACTTGCCGTAAATAGTGATGATCAAAATGGCTAGCCGCCGGGATACTAAGAATGTCGGGTAGCCCTTGGTTTTGCGGTTGATGACGTTTGCGCATAATTAAATTGGCAAGTATTAATAACGATGTATAGTCTTGTTCATTTGAAGACTGATACTGCCATTGGCAACTGTGTTTCACCGCAGCACAAAACTCAACGGGAAAATTCCATTTTTCTAGAATAAAATGCGCAATTTGCTGTGTTTCATCTGGGGTGAACTGATTGGCTAGCTCTTCAAAATAATCATGGTGAACACCATAACTTAAAATGGCAAGCTGACCTAAAAAGTTTAACATTCCCAATAATAGGCCTGCTTCAGGGTTTAGTCTTTTAGTTTCTTTGGCGATTAAGTAACAAAGACTACCAACCTCAGCACTTTGCAACCAGATGTTTCTCATAACCTTAAGCACAAAACTATTATTGTCTGTTTGCACCTCATACGTGCAATAGTAATCCATCAGCTGTTGGCAAGTATCCGTGCCCAGTGTTTTTATTGCCTCCGTCAGCGTGCATACTGGTTGATAAGGGCTGAACAAAGGCGTATTAGCGGTTGACATTACTTTGCAGCAAATCGCTAAATCAAAGGCAATGGTTTGTGCTAGTGCTTCAATGGTGGGGTCTTTTAAGTTCTGTTGCTTGATGAGCTCAATCGCTTTGGGCAGTGACTGTAAAATAGTTTGTCCTGATAAGATTTCTTGGGCGATCTGCTGCTCCAGACTTTGCTCTTGGCTATCTCCTCTTGATTGCCGGAGGCGAAGAAATCGAGCTAACTTATCATGCTCAAAAATAATAAGTTTAACAGGTGTTTTGGATTTTCCAGAAAATTGGCGGGGGCGCAATCTTGCGAGTGGCGCAACGGCAGTGGGGGTGCCTCCTTTAATTTCTTTACTGCGCTCATCGGCTGCAATTAACTCAATAGTACCTGCTACAAGAAAATAGTCATGATTATCCTGTTCACCTAAATTGAAAATATACTCATTTTTAGGAATTTCTACGAATGAGCCTGCATGGCTTAAAAGAATTATATCTGCCTGACTTAGTGGCTTGAAAATATCAAACTGTTTAAGATCAAGGTTAGGGGGAATCGCCTGTATTGCAGTCATGACAAATCCTTTGTAATGTGTTTCGTTCCATGGTCTGACTTAAATTGTAGACATAAATAGTGCAAATCGGTAAAAACGTCGTAACTTCTATGCCACAGGTTCCGTCCACCCATTACTTGTTATCTTCCTGCCAACAAAACGAGCCAGGCCAAACGGTCGTTGACCGCTTTTGGATGCAATTTGCCCTTCAGCAGGCCCGGCTTGCAGCACAACAAGGGGAAGTCCCTGTTGGGGCTGTATTAGTAAAGCATGGACGGCTACTCAGTGTAGGGTTTAACCAGCCCATTTCACAATGCAACCCAACCGCTCATGCGGAAATCATGGCGCTACAACAAGGGGCTGCTGTATTACAAAATTATCGGTTGTTGCATTGTACACTCTATGTAACCCTTGAGCCTTGTACTATGTGTGCTGGTGCACTGGTACATAGCCGTATACAACGTTTGGTGTATGGTGCCTCAGAACCGAAATCGGGTGCTATTAAGAGTAAAAACCAGTTGTTACAAGCAGATTATATGAACCATCAGGTTGAGGTAACGGGGGGGGTGTTAGCCGATGAGTCGAGTGCATTACTACAGAGTTTTTTTCAGTGGCGGCGAAGTGCTCGTAAACAATTGAAGCAGAATAACAAACATACATCAGATAAGGCATAAATGGTGTTAGACGCCTTTTAGTTAACTTTTATGCTGCTGGCTTTATCTGGCTCATAAATCCCTGGGGAGTGAGCTGCCTGAATGGTCGTTGAGGCTTCATCTTTAGGGACCGTTAGCCATTGCAGTAAATCATAATAGCGACGAATATTCTGCACATAAAGCACAGGTTCGTAGCCACGGGCATAACCATAGCGGGTTTGACTGAACCATTGCTTTTTAGCCAGCAGAGGTAAACTTTTTTTAACATCAACCCACTTGTTTGCATTACCACCCAGTTTCCGGGTAATTTCACGTGCATCCTGTAGATGACCAAAGCCAACGTTATAAGCTGCAAGCGCCATCCAAGTGCGATCAGGCTCTTTAATTTCTTCAGGGAGTCGCTTTTTAATTTTCTGAAAATATTTTGCACCACCTCTAATGCTTTGCTGAGGATCTAGCCTATTTTTAACACCCACTTCTTTGGCGGTGGGGCGGGTTAGCATCATAAGTCCTCTAACCCCTGTTGGGGATTTTGCTCTGGCTCGCCAGTGCGACTCTTGATAGCCTATTGCCGCAAGAAGTCGCCAGTCCATTTCATACTTTTTAGCGACACGCTTAAACTGTTTTTCATGTTTGGGTAAACGCTTATGAGTTTGTTGAATAAAGGTTTTAACGCCAACATAGTTGAGCTGATCGACATGCCCATAAAAGCGTTCATTTAATTGGTCGAGTGTGCCGTTTTTACGTATTTTCTCAAAGAACTGCGTTATTCGTGCTACAAATTCGGCATCAGTGTTGGGAGAAAGCGCCCAGGCGAGCTGTTCACTGGGTTGTAAATCAAATGCGGAGCGGACTTTAGGAAAATAAATATAATTCATAGCCAGCACATTAGAGTCGACAATGGAGTAATCTATTTCCCCATCATTGACCATTTTTATAAGGTCCATGGCTTCATGCTCAGTGGTTGACTCCCATGTCAGATTAAGCGTTTCACTGGCTTCTTGCAGTCGCTCTTCATGGCTACTGTCTGCCATAACCATTACCCTCTTACCTACCAAGTCGGCAAGTGATGTAGGTCGTGACTGACTTGTATTATATATAAGGCTCAAATTGACGTTCATATAGGGGGGACCAAAGCGGACTCGTTGTTGTCGCTCTTTGGTAATGCTTAAACCTGCAGCGGCAATATGAAAGCGATGTTCATGGGGACCCGAGCTAATGGAGGCAAAAATGTCCTGAAGTGAATTAGCCGTCACGAGTTTAAGCTCGACACCTAAATCTTTGGCAAACAACCTGGCCAGCTCATACTCAAAGCCAGTGGGCTGGTCGCGCCACTGAAAATAGGTAGTAGGACTATTACGGGTAATTACCCATAGAGTATTAGACTGTTTTATTTGATCAAGGGTGCTGACTGGTTGTTCACAGGCGGCGAGTAACAGTACTACAGGTAGTATCAAAAGCTCCCGTGACCAACGCTGGTAATATGTAAGCCAAAACCAATATTGCTGAACCATGCACCTAATCATTTGTATTTAAAAATTAATATTAACTGATACGAACAACATTTGGAAAACTCTTAAGCGATATTCTAAAGAGAACAGTGGCGAGATGGTGGCTGTTAGTGAGCTTATCCAGTATGATTAGCGCCCGACAGAATACCTGTTCTGGTTAGTGGTTATGCTGGTTTGTCCTCGTACCTGACGAGTCCCTGGGTACAGCAACATGCTGATACTTTACAAGCAGACGATAAAGAAAGAGGTCCGAATCTACCATGCTTGAATTGCGCGGTGCACCTGCTTTGTCCGAGTTTCGCCGGTTAAAATTACTTGCTGAAGTCCGGTCAAAAGTGCCAAAAATCACAGATTTATACGCCGAGTTTCGCCATTTTATCCACCTATCATCCCCCCTTTCTTCCTCTCAATTACAGCTCCTTCAGCGACTTCTTCAATATGGACCGAAAAGAATCAGTCATGATTTAGACGGCTCCTTGATTCTTGTGACACCTCGTCCTGGTACTATTTCCCCCTGGTCCAGCAAAGCGACAAATATTGCCCATAACTGTGGTCTTCATAACATTCAGCGCATTGAACGAGGAACACTTTACAATTTATTAACAAGTGACCCATTGACGACTGAAGACAAAATAGCCATCAAGAGCTGTTTGTTTGACCGGATGACGCAGACGGCATTTGATGATGTGGTTCTGGACAGTATGACACAGGCGGCGCAGTTATTTGCAACCACTGAACCTGCACCTTTTGCCACCGTGCCTGTTTTAGGTAAAGGACGTGATGCCTTGGTACAGGCGAATCAACAGCTTGGCTTAGCCTTGGCTGATGATGAGATTGACTACCTTTTGGCGAGCTATCTCCAGCTTCAGCGTGATCCCACTGATGTTGAATTGATGATGTTTGCGCAAGCTAACTCAGAACACTGCCGACACAAAATATTTAATGCCCAATGGACGATTGATGGTGAAGAGCAGGATCTCTCGCTGTTTGCCATGATAAAAAACACTTACACCATGCATCAGGAAGGCGTGCTATCCGCTTACAGTGATAATGCTTCTGTAATACAAGGATTTACTGCTGATCGTTTTTATCCTGAGTCTGAAAGCAAGGCATACGAATATCATCGTCAACCCGTTCATATTTTGATGAAGGTTGAAACTCATAATCACCCCACAGCCATTGCACCTTATCCAGGTGCTGCAACAGGCTCAGGAGGGGAAATTCGTGATGAAGGTGCTACTGGCCGCGGTTCTAAACCGAAAGCAGGACTTACAGGTTTTTCAGTTTCTAATTTAAATATTCCTGGCTTTCAGCAACCTTGGGAAGTGCCTTATGGCAAGCCGGATCGGATTGTTTCGGCTTTGGCTATTATGCTGGATGGCCCATTGGGCGGTGCTGGTTTTAATAACGAGTTTGGTCGTCCCAATCTGTGTGGTTATTTCCGTACTTATGAGCAACATATCCCAACGAAGCAGGGCGCAGAGGTAAGGGGGTACCATAAACCTATTATGCTGGCAGGAGGTCATGGCAGCATAAAAGCTGAACATGTTAATAAAGGGGAAATCCCTGTCGGTGCAAAGCTGGTTGTGCTCGGTGGTCCAGCCATGCAGATTGGCCTGGGTGGGGGAGCTGCCTCTTCCATGGCCTCAGGTGAAGCCGAAGCTGATTTGGACTTTGCTTCCGTACAGCGGGATAACCCAGAAATGGAGCGACGCTGTCAGGAGGTGATCGACCAGTGCTGGCAGATGGGAGCAGATAACCCCATTGCTTTTATTCATGATGTGGGCGCGGGTGGTCTTTCTAATGCGTTGCCTGAGCTGGTAAATGATGGAGGATGTGGCGGTAAGTTTGAGTTACGGTCAGTTCCTAATGATGAGCCTGGCATGTCGCCACTTGCTATTTGGTGTAATGAGTCACAAGAGCGTTATGTCCTTGCTGTTGCACCTGGAGCACTGGAAGCCTTTATCGCGATCTGTGAACGAGAGCGTTGTCCCTATGCCGTGGTAGGTGAGGCAACTAAAGTAACCCATTTAACCGTGACAGATAAGCACTTCAAAAATAAGCCAGTGGATTTACCACTTGATGTGTTATTGGGTAAACCACCTAAAATGCATCGCCATGTTCAGCGCCGTGAAGTGAGCTTACCGCCCTTAAATGTTTCAGGTGTGCGACTTGAGGAGGCTGTGGAGCGTGTGTTGAAGCTCCCTGCCGTGGCCAGTAAGAGCTTTTTGATTACGATTGGTGATCGCTCAATCACGGGTATGGTTTGTCGGGATCAAATGGTTGGGCCTTGGCAGGTGCCTGTGGCAGATGTCGCTGTCACCTCAACCACCCTGAATAGTTACACTGGTGAAGCGATGGCTATGGGGGAGCGAACTCCTCTTGCGGTATTAGATGGACCTGCCTCAGGAAGAATGGCCATTGGCGAAGCCATTACCAACATTGCTGCTGCACGGATTGATAAGCTCAGTGACATTAAGCTATCAGCGAACTGGATGGCTGCAGCCGGCCATGACGGTGAGGATGCTGTACTGTATGACACCGTGAAAGCGGTGGGTATGGAACTTTGCCCGGAATTAGGTTTAACCATTCCAGTGGGTAAAGACTCCATGTCTATGCGTACCCAATGGCAGGAGCACGGCGAAGAAAAGTCAGTGACGGCGCCAATGTCACTTATTATTTCTGCTTTTGCGCCAGTGCAAGATGTACGACATACCTTAACACCTCAGCTCATAACTGATCAGGGACCGACGAAGTTAATGCTTATTGACCTGGCAGGAGGACGGCAGCGGTTGGGTGGTTCTGCCTTGGCACAGGTCTATAGTCAAACAGGTGATCAGTCTCCAGATGTGGATGAACCTCAGCGCCTAAGCCGGTTCTTTGTGGCTATCCAGCGACTTAATCAGGAGCAGAAGCTGTTGGCTTACCATGACCGCTCTGACGGTGGACTGCTTGCTACCTTAGCTGAAATGGCTTTTGCTGGACATACAGGTTTGCGTATTGCACTTGATAGTTATGTGCCTCAACAAGAAGCGATGATGTCTGGGTTATTCAATGAGGAATTAGGTGCTGTTATTCAGGTCAGAGCAGCGGATGTGGAGTACGTTGAGTCTGAGCTGGTAAAAGCAGGTCTGGAGACCGCGTGTATACACCACTTAGGCACCGTCAGCGATGATCAACAGCTAGTCTTTACGTTTGAGGACATAGTGGTGCTGGAAGGCTCACGAGTGAAGTGGCAGCAGTGGTGGGCTGAAACCAGCTATCGTATTCAAGCATTACGGGATAACCCTGAATGTGCTCAACAAGAGTTTGATCAATTGCTTGATGAGCAGGATCCAGGTTTGTCAGTAATTACTTCGTTTAAACCTCAAAAGGATGTTGCAGCGCCTTTTATTAACACAGGGTACAGGCCATCTATTGCTGTGCTGCGAGAGCAGGGGGTGAATGGGCAAGTAGAAATGGCAGCCGCATTTGATCGCGCAGGCTTTATGGCTGTTGATGTTCATATGAGTGAGATCCTTTCGGGGCAAGTAACCCTTGACCAGTTTAATGGACTGGTGGCTTGTGGTGGATTCTCTTATGGTGATGTATTAGGCGCGGGTGAAGGTTGGGCGAAGTCGATTCTATTTAATCGGCGTGCCAGGGATCAGTTCGTTGAGTTTTTTAATCGCGAAGACAGTTTTACCTTAGGGGTATGTAATGGTTGCCAAATGCTTTCCAACTTGCGGGAGTTAATTCCTGGGGCTGATGCCTGGCCACACTTTGTACGAAATCAGTCGGAACAGTTTGAAGCACGTTTTTGTCGGGTTAAGGTCGAGTCATCACCTTCAATTCTACTGGCAGATATGGAGGACTCATTTTTACCAATAGCTGTTGCACATGGTGAGGGTTATGCTGAATTTGCATCTGAGCAAGCACGGCAACAAGCTGAGTCAGAAGGGGTCATTAGTCTACGTTATGTAGATAATTACGGAAAGGTAACAGAGCAATATCCTGCTAACCCTAATGGATCTCCAAAAGGTGTTACTGGATTAACAACAACTGATGGTCGTGTCACGATTATGATGCCGCATCCTGAGCGTGTATTCCGGACTGTTCAACACTCATGGCATCCACCTGCATGGGGAGATGATGCACCTTGGTTAAGAATGTTTCGTAATGCCAGAGTGTGGGTTGGCTAAGCATGACTAGGTGGGTGAAATATCGAGTATTGTTGTTTTGCTATACTTGAGGCGGTCAACTGCTAATACATTTCATTATTGATATACTGGTAATGAAGTGTATATCAGTGGCTAACCTATAATCGTGACTTAGAATTAAACAGGCACTGGTCATCAATCAGTGCCTGTTGCCTGAACAAGGAGCAGTTCATGGCCCAGACTACACTACACAGAGTGCATGCTTTTACTGATCGTAATGAAGGCGGTAACCCCGCAACAGTAATATTAGATGCTGATCAGCTGTCATCAGAAGCCAAGCAGGAAATTGCTCATAAGTCCGGCACTTTTCGTACCGCATTTGTATCACAATCAACAGTCGCAACAGTAAAAATCGAATTTTTTACTCCACAAGCCCAAATTGCCCATAGTAGTCATGCCACACTTGCTGTGTTTAGTTTGTTGCGGGAGCAAGGCAAGTGGCAGTCCTCAGAAGCTACGAAAGAAACCATTGATGGTATTCGTAAGGTGTATTTTGAAAATGACCAGGTATTTATTGAACAAAAATCACCGGTTTTTCATGCGCCATTGGATATCTGGCAGGCCTATGATGAGCAGACATTATTAGAAGGACTTAACCTGAGTAGTCGGGATTTACTAACGCCGTTACAACCTGTTATTGGCGATACTGGTAACCCACTTTTACTGATTCCGCTAAAAAATGCAGCAGTATTAAAAAAAGCGCGGATTGTAGATGAAACGCTTAAACATTACTCTGAATACCTTGATGTGGTGGGTTGCTATTTGTTTTCTTTGGATGTGAAGCAGCAGGGCCATGACGCCAGTGCACGTTTATTTGCACCTCGTTTTGGTATAAAAGAAGAATCTGCTACGGGGGTAGCCGCAGGTGTATTAGGTGGCTTCTTATATGAATTTATTAATATGAAAAAATCTCAGTTTAGCATCGAACAAGGGCATTATTTACAGCCACCATCCCCCTCATTATTGCAAGTTAAAATTGAAACAGAACAACAAGAAATCGCACATGTCTATGTGGGTGGATATGCTCAACTTGATACAAGCAAAATAATTAATTACTAAAACAGTTAGATTATATGCCCATAATATAACCAATACGAATGGTTTTTAGGTGCAACCATCGAGTGACGAAGTCCCATGAGCCTATATTAATAGGTGATTGGGGTGAGGAGTGAAGATAACAAAACCTAGAAATCATTTTTAGGGTATATGTCCCTTAAGACTTAAGGGTGGCTGGAGAAAGGGCTAGGAAATTATTAGGGATAAAGACACAAGGGCTGAGTGAATGGGTAAAAGAATTATAGTCGTGCATGGACGGGCAACTAAACCGAAAGAAAATGAGAAATACCGGCTGGTATACAAAGCATTGTGTCATGGATTGTCGAGATATTCTGAGGAAGTTGCGCAGGCAGTTATCAGTAAAGTGGTTCCTGTTGAGTTGGTTTACTATGGTGATGTTACTAATGCCATAATATGGGCTTCCCACCAGCGACCAAAGAAAAAAATAGTAACTGATTTCCTTAAAAGGTGGGAATATAGTTATGAGCCAAACGGTCGTTATGATGCGGCAATGGAATCATTATTTGATATAAAACAGCAATCCTCAGATGCTTACTCGCACTTAAAGTTCCAGCTTAATCATTTTTCAAATACAAGCGACAGTATTAACTTTATTAGTCATGTCGTTAATTTGCTTGGGGTTAATGATGAAATTATAAATGCAGTTATGCCGGATTTGGGTGCATATTTTAGATATCGAACTATTGGCTCTATGATTCGGCACAGATTGCAGGAAATACTCGTACCAGCACTGCATAAAGGTGATGATATTTGCATTATAGCACACAGTTTAGGTTGTGCCGTGACATATGATGTGCTTTGGAAGTTGTCTCGTATGAGTGAATACCAAGCATTGCATGATAAAAAAGTGAATTTATTTATCACCGTTGGTTCCCCCTTAGCTGAACCTGCTGTCGCAAAACAACTGTATGATGTTCATGAGCCAGATGATGGCCGTTATCCAAAAAATATCAGTGAGTGGCATAACTTCTCTGCGGCAGATGATTATGTTGCTCGCGATTTACGTCATGCAGATTATTTTTATCCAATGTATCAACGACAACTGGTGGAGCTTATCCAGGATCATATTGTGTATAACTTTTGGGTAGGTGAGCATGGACTCAATCCCCATAAATTTTATGGCTACCTTGATAACCTAAGTGTCACTCGGATAATTGCAGAGTGGTTAATGCATTGACACGTTAATAATTCTGTCAGGGTAATTTTTTACAGGATAGTGTTATGGACTTTGTGGAATTACTGAGTACAGGAGTAAGTGGTTTTGCATTTTTAATGCTGTATGTCGGTTATCAATTAACGTCATCTGTACAAAAGAAGATACTTGATGTGAACCTTCAGGAGACAGATGCAGACCGGTTAAAGGTGTGGAATGATCTAGCTGATAAGCAGCTATCGAACACTCGATATTTTATGTTTTTTTCTGGGGTGATTTTAATTGCAGGTCTTATCGTACTTCAGTTGCAGTATCGGCCAGAGGCAAATATCGGCTTTTCTGTTTCACCATCAGAGTC
Source organism: Zooshikella ganghwensis (assembly GCF_018263875.1). NCBI lineage: Bacteria > Pseudomonadati > Pseudomonadota > Gammaproteobacteria > Oceanospirillales > Zooshikellaceae > Zooshikella > Zooshikella ganghwensis. The sequence goes on along the minus strand of NZ_JAEVHG010000002.1, from coordinate 214,490 downwards.
TGCTTACATGCCGGTAGTATATGCTCAAACTACATTGGTACCCTTGGATCAAAATGGTAAAGGTACAGCAACCATTAAAAATGAGCATATCATTCTGGTTGATAACCAGACTATTTTTGAGGCATTAAATAAAGAAAGAAAAAAAGCAGAAGCCTTAAAAGTGAGTGAGAAAGCGTTAGCTGAAAAGCTAGCAAGTTTTTCAAGTGACTCTGGATTTGGTGGCTTTTAGGAGATCAGGCATAGTGGATAATGTTTACACCAAAATAGTCGCAGTGTTGTTTTTCTTTCTGAATTCAGTTTGTGCTTTCTCCAATGATAGGTTTCAACATATTAAAGTGCTTCTTGAGGAGGAACAATATGAGGAAGCCATTTCCCAGCTTGAGCGGTTACCAAAAGAAGATACAGCGCCTAATCCAAGGGTTTTAAATGCAGTAGGATGGGCCTATTTGAAACTGAATGACTATGTGAAAGCTGAAAAATATCTAAAAGCATCATTTGAACAAGCAAAGATCCTAGGCAATAAGGAAGCAGCGGTTATTTCATCAAATAACTTGGGAATATTATCATACCTGAAAAATGATCTTGACCAGGCTGAGGATTATTTTGATATCGGTAAGGAAAGAAAATCTGAAACAGCATTAATTTATCTGGATCTTATTGAAAATAAGAAAAAACAGATTGAATTTCAGGACGCGTTATTAACGGGTATCAAGTCTCGTAGGGAGCAAGATTTTAAAGCAGCCATAGCCAGCTATAATAACGCTTTGGTTATCCAGCCGAATGATGTTGCTACACTTGAATTCAAAGGATATGCGTTACTAAGAAATGATCAATATGATCTTGCGATTGAAACCCTAGAAAGAGCCAAGTCTTTAGATCCAACACGAAAATTAGTGCACTTAAACTTAGTGAAAGCATACTGTTTAATGCAGTCTGATCACGGTGTAAAGCAGTCAATTAAAGAGTCGTTACTTGGAGAAAAGCAATTTGTTGACTGGTATACGGCAGATTTGGAATTTCGACGAATGTGTCGTCATAGCAAATATCTATCTGAATTAATAAATAGCCATGAGCTTAATGGTTAACATGGGGCAACCGCATATGATCATACGTTTAAAAAGATATTTTATATGCCGCTTCCGATAAATAAGTACCTTTGCCCAGAGTTTGTATAGCTTAGTTACCAATTACCGCAGGAATGCCTGGCAATTGACCAACGGCTGCTAGAGAGCCTACACAGATAACAAAGGCTATTCCAGGGATCAGGTACTTGTCTTTGGAAGACAGCTCGCTGGCTCGCTCGTGATCACCAATTAGCCCCATGTTATCCAATAGCATGGTGGTTGCCCAACCGAATACGGGGTTAACGAAAGCACAAGCAAAGATACAGATACCTGCACTGAGCGAGTCTTTATGTTTGTGAATCATCTGCATACCCGCTTCCAGTAGAGGAAGGAATACGCCTACGATTAATGCCACACGCAGAACCGGCTCCCACATCGCCAGATCCATTGGATAGCCAATTATTGATGCCAGTACACACAAAATTCCAGTCAGCAGTGCGCCACCAGGAATCGGACGCTTAGCGATTGCCGCAGGGATCATATACGTACCCCAAGAAGAAGCCAGGTTACCACCACCGAGAAAGGAGCCTACACCTTGCCGAATTGACGCAGCAACCATGGTGTCATCCACATCCATCAGCACGCCTTTAGCTTCTTTTGGGTAGTTCAGCTCTTGAAAAACACGATGACCCAGGTAGTCAGGTGACCACATTGCAACCGCTAACAGGGCAAAAGGAATGACTGCAATAAAGTGTGCCAGATTAGGCCAGCCTAGTTGCCAGCCAGTGTCTTCACCCCACCAGTAGAATGGGCTGAAGTGTGGCAAACCAGGTTCCGTGGTAAAGGCAAAGTCTGCTCCCATTATATAAGCCACAATACCTGCTAATGCTGAACAGAGGGGGATCGCCAGCCAGCGTTTGCCGACTTTGGCCAGGTAGGCATAAATCAAAACGGTTACACCAATGACTGCGAATGAGATATGGCCTTGGTTACTGGATGAAGCCCAGGCTTCTGTTTTATTAATTTGACCAATCAAGCCGACGGCACCAAGATAGATCAGTAGCCCCCCTCGGACACCAACGCCCGTGAGTGCCATTAACTTTGAGCCTCCTTTGGTGTACGCAAGTATCAAACCGAACAGACACACCATGATTCCCAGTGCCAGTGGGTGTCCTCCAGCAGCAGCAATCAGCGGGATCAGCGGAATCATTGGGCCGTGAGTGCCCGCGAGGTTAGCATTAGGATTGAGAATGGCTGAAAACAGAATCACAAACAGTGCTCCGGCAATCAGCAATTCATAACGTACATTTTCAGCCACAAATTCAGGAGACAAACCAAACTGGGCCGCAAAAGCGGCTACCATAGCGGTTACCATTACGACTTTGCCGATAGTGGCGGCTAATGCGGGTACCCAGTCTTCAATTTCGATAGAGTAATCACGAAAGGGTAGGTGAACTCCCCAGCGACGAAAACTCATTATTTTCAGGTCATGGTTCAAAAACTCTTCACGGCTTTTGAACTCCTGAGCTTTACGGCGCAGGTCACGGTAAAAAGTCTTGCTTTTCTTAGACATATATTTTCCTAAACTTTTTGCAAGGCCATTAAGCTGTGCACTAAGCTCCACTTTGGCTGCATCAATCCGTTAAGGCGTCAATTATGTATTCAATGGGAATTTTTGACCGTTGATTGCTAACTTATTACTGAGTATGAGAAAAATAAAAGTATTGTAAAGTATAGAAGGAACTGACTTCTGGTTAATCAATTATTTTTAGAGAGAAGTATATTGATCATCCATTAATGAATGGGGGGGGTAGGTATTAGTATTGTATCAATCAAGAATGTAGCTCATGGGTTTATACCAAAAACAAAGGGTTTTTGGTGGAATTCGTCTTTTATGTTAAGACTAGCGATTGCGGCCACAGCAGTTTTGAAATTGCTAGCTGTGCCCTCAACGGCTATGCCATTTATAATATCAAGAAGGAGGATAAATCGTAGTCCACTTGAACGGGTAAATCTTGAGAATTATTTGATTTATATATACCAAACTTGAAGTAGGGTTTCCACTGATCGTTGTTGCCTAATGGCCCATAAAAGTCTGCCAGCTGTTCGCCTGTATCGCTGTTAAATAGTAAAACACGTCCTTTTTTAAGCACATTATTGTTTTCTTGTTTCCATTCAGGCCAATCAATATAAAGCGTCAGAGTATGCCACTGATCAAAAAGGGCGTCTGTTATTGGGGTTTTCCAAACTAAGCTAACACCAGATGCCCAAGGTGCATTGCTTGAACTGGTATATTCTTCTTGTAGATGCTCGTATTTTTTAAGCTGTTTGGTTTTATAATTACAAATGTAAAACTGACTGGGTTTAGCGGCTTGATTTCCAGATAAAGCTATTTTCGGACATCGTGTTAAACGTCGGTCGTGGACAGGATATCGAAAATAATTTGCAATTAAAGCAAGCTGTCCATCTTTGATTTTTAGTGCTAATGGAGGAAAGCCTCCTTGATCAAATAAGTATCCTTGTTGCTTTAGCTTTTTGTAATGTGTCAGGGTTTCACCTAGTGCAGTATCCGATTCTGGGTTAGTGGTGAGTGTTTGATATTGATGAGGTAAATCTGTTTGGTGTCGATAGGTTAAGCGGTCAGGTATACCGTGCCACTGGGCAATGATAACGGACATATCATCCGATAAAATACTGGCTTTATTGGTTTTTGGTAAATGTAGTTTTTTGAATTCATCTCTGAATTGTGAAGGCAATCGAAAACGGATTTTATAAAGATGTGGGTTTGTGTTGGTTGGCCATTGACCAGACATCATGGATTTTGTTGACTGCTTATAGTTTAAATAAGTATCAGAGATAGGGTTGGTATAATACTGGCTGAGCCGATAAAAACCTGTGGTAAATTCAACTCTTTGTCTGCCATCGGCAAGGGAACCAAACTCGGGAAGAATGTTTTTTGGAATAGCCGTTATTGACACATGCCCAAATCCTTGCCTGTGATCAGGAAGCCTACCCAACGGGTGTCTTGTACCAACGGGTGCCAGTGCTAACCCCTGATGATTAAGAATACATTGTTCATCAATAAGATAGGTTTGAGGGTTAATTTTACCTACTATTTTTAGTGGGCTGATATAACAGTTTGCTTGAACGTATTTAGAGAAAGATAAATCTGATTGTTGGGCTTGAAGAGCTGGGTTTGAAGTTATGATGAGAGCTAAGGTACCTATTACCCTGTGCATGGTTACTCCTTTTATTCGTACTGTTCATATCCATTTCAGCTGCGATCACTTCCCCTAAAAGCATCGTTTGGGGTATATGAAAATACTACAGGAGTTGTTTTTGGTAGGCGAGGTGAAGTTTTAGTTTGAGTGGAGAATATATTAAATAGGCTGAACCATTGATTAAATGGCTCAGCAGGTTAATGATTAAATTATTTGACCATTCACAGTAACCTCAACCTCAATATTGCCACGGACGGCATTTGAGTATGGGCAAACTTGATGGGCGGCTTTTACAAGCTGTAAAGCTTGGTCGTTTGGTAAATCTAGCTGGGCAGTCAGCTTTACAGTTAATGCAAAACCACCAGTTTCATTCGGTCCAATGCCAACTATGGCTGTTACTGGTGCTTCAGAGAGCTTTACTTTTGCTTCACGCGCTACGTGTAAAATTGCATTGGAAAAACACGCCGAGTAACCCGCTGCAAAAAGCTGCTCAGGATTCGTTGCTTCACCACTGCCACCCAGTTCTTTTGGATAGCTAAGGTTTAATGAAAGCAGACCGTCGTCAGTGGCCACTTGACCATTGCGCCCTGCAGAAGCGGTTGCCTGGGTTGTATAGAGTGCTTTCATAGCTATGCTTCCTGTAAAAATGATTGCTAACAATTATATTGTGCACAATGTTAAATGACTCAATATCAAAAAGCAACTATATTGTGCGCAATCTAAATGGGCGGAGGCAATATGACATCAGAGAAACAGCCAGCTTCAGCAAGGTTAGTGTTAGAAAAACAAGTTTGCTTTCCTTTATATAGTGCCGCTAATGCTGTTGTTCGAGCATACAGGCCTTTGTTGGAGGCTATTGATCTAACGTATCTTCAATACATTGTGATGATGGTGCTATGGTCGCAAAATGGTATTAATGTGAAAGAGCTTGGCCACAAGCTGCATCTAGACTCCGGCACATTAACGCCTATGCTAAAACGCTTAGAGACAAAGGGGTTTGTCATAAGAAAACGAGGTGAGCATGATGAGCGAGTACGTGAGCTTTATTTAACGCAGGCAGGGGGGGACTTGAAGGAAAAAGCACAGAGTGTCCCTGAGGCGATTGCTAGTAAAATTGATTTGTCATTGGATGAACTTATTCAGTTAAAGTGCCTTTGTGAAAAGGTGCTGACGAAGTTAAGTTAGTGGGTTGTTAGTCGTTCGAAGGTTTTACGCGTTGAATTATACCCTTCACGAATGATTTCTAGGTTTTGTTATCTTCACTCCTCACCCCAATCACCTATTAATATAGGCTTATGGGTAATATAGTCTCATGGGGCTTCGTCACTCGATGGCTGCACCTAAAAACCATTCGTATTGGGTATAGATAATCGGACTAGTATTTTTAAGGCTAGCAATACCAATAATGACCTTAAAAGTGCTATCGCGTATAAGGTAAGTGATACTTTTCAAATATATTAGCGACTGTACTGTTATTGATAAGCTTAACTAGCTGCGAGTTAATTAATGACTTGACCTCTAAAGGTAGTAGTCTGTCAAAAACTAAATAAATTTTCTCATTATTTAAGTTAGCTATGTCATGGTATTTTAGGCCTTTAGCAACATGGGGGTACTTTTTAAGGAAATACTCAATACGTGGGTAAGAGAATAATAAACAGTCAATTCTATCAAGCCTTAGTGCTAAAAAAGCTGATTTAACACTGGTAATATTGGTCGTTGTATTTTGATTTATCCAGCTATAATAAAAGCCAGACATTTTTCCTAGTCTTAAGTAATCAAGTGCTGTAGTTGTAATTTCAATTATGGCTGGTTTTGTTTTAAAAACAATAATATCGTTTAAAGTAAATAAGTGCTGTTTAGAGAAACTGATGTTTTTTGAACTTTCAAACCATGAATCACCTCCCCAGCTAAGCCAGTTCTTGTATGTGCCCTTTATAATATGATCTTTAATGCGTTCATCTGGCATGGGAATGATTAATATATCAAATGTTGTATCTTTAAATATGGCTTTATAGACATCTGCAATAATGCCCTTCGACTCACTACCAAATCCAAAAGGCTCTGAGACATCGCTACTAGATATAAGAATGGTTACTTCATAAGTTTCGGTTTGTGCTATACACGTTAGGTTTGAAGATACTAAAGCAAGAAAGGCTAAAGTATAAAGCTTCATTCGATGCTGGAAAGTCAGTTTATGAATGAGCACTAATCTAATGTCTCTAAAAAAAATTCTAAGATATATTATGAGCAATATTTATATTTGAGCCAATCTATAAATCACTTGCGTACTTGCTTCAGTCATTCCAAAGGAAATATTAGTGGTATCTTGATGAAGGAGGTTTGAGAGGCTGTCTTCTCCAGAGCCAAACTTATACCCAATACGAATGGTTTTTAGGTGCTGCCATTGAGTGACGAAGCCCCATGAGCCTATATTACCCATAAGCCTATATTAATAGGTGATTGGGGTGAGGAGTGAAGATAACAAAACCTAGAAATCATTCGTGAAGGGTATATTTAAAAAATTGTTGCATAAAAGATAGTATATGTATGAATGCTAAAGATAATATGAAAACCAAATAGTATTTGTAGTGTTTGTGTAAAACTAGTGTTTTTGTATTTTAATTGTTAGGAATAACGTATTTTAAATTGTAAGAAATATATTTGATTTTTTTTGTTTGTCGATTTATTTTTAGAATGGGCTGGTTTCAGCCGGTTTTAGTACTGCTTTCCTATATTCTGCTTTTTAATTTGTTGCAAGAGATGTACATGTTTTCTTTTTTGATGCGTTTAAAGTCTAAATCTTCAGTTTTAATATCTCATTAGGGATATGGCCTTTTATTAATCCTGCTCTGATTTCTCGGGTGGGTGTTTTCATTGAGTTTTTAGTTGTTTAATGTAGTAAGGAATAAACTCATGCCTGGAAGTGAAACAAATGGTGTTGTAAACAGTGGTGCAAATATTGGTGCGCTTAGTTTTGAAGATAAGCTAGCCAATTTTATATTAGCCTCTGCATATTCTAATGAGCATATTGATTCATGGTTAGAAGGTGTTGCTATACCTGATAAAGCCAAAAATAAACAAATTACTGAAGCTAAAAAAAAGTTTGAAGCAAAAGCGCGAGAGTTGGCCGAAGCCTGGCAGCCCTATTTAAAAGATGGTCAACAACTTAATATTCGTGCTTATGCTGAAGGATCACTGATTAGCCAAGCGCAGAAAGCTTTGGCAGAAGCAGGCCTTCCGAGTGCAGATCAGTTAACTGTTGAGCAAATCAAAGATTATCTTTTAAATCCGCAGCAAATTCCAAATGCTACTCCACAACTCATTACTCAAATAAATCAGTTATCGCCTGAAACGAAAGGGCGGGGAGCTACAGGTGATGCCACTGAGATTAACTACGAGACGGTAGCTGTCACGCTTGTTGATAAAACACTTTATGTGGCTTCTAATACGAAAACAAGATCCGGTGTAAGTTATAACCCAGCAACAAAAAAACTTACTGGGCTGGATAGTAAAAATAAATATTTATCCTTTTCGTTATTTCAGGATGCTGATCAGCGGAGTCATGCTGCAAATAGAGTGGCTGTGGTAGATCAGTTGCAAGCGGAGCTGCAAGGTGTTGCAGATTTTGATCGTGTTGTTTTTATTGGTATTGGTGATACCCCAACCAGTGCAAATGAAGCTGCCAAGCCACACGCAGAAATGCAACTGTTAAGGTACTTTAAGGATAACAATATTTCGCTAACAGATAAAACCATTGGTATATCAAAGCCTACTTGTAGCGAATGTACAGTTAAGCTCCAAGAAAGTGCAGTTAGCTATCGTGATGGTACTAAAACCAGGGAAAATGTTAACTCCAATCCAACAAACTGGTTGCAACCAGATGAAATAAACGGTGTTAAAGTCGTTTATGAGGCGAGTTTTAAACAGCCTACGGCGCGTCAATTAAAAGACTATCGTACATTAACTGCAGACCAGTGGCGACAGCCCTCAACGAAACAAGTGGCACGGTTAGCTGGGCAGTCTACCACTGCCGGTAGTAAGTATTCGAATAATGTTATTGTTCAACTGGATGGTGACTCTGTAAGTTTTAATGCGGCATTACGCTTGTTTCATAAATACCCGGCAGATAAGGTTAAATGGTTACAGTGGAACCCTGAACATGGACAAATTGTTGATGCGTTAACGGGTCAAACGGTGTCAGGATTGTCTGTTACGGCTAATGATCAAATGTTATTAGTAGGGCACTCAGAAGCAATGCTCAGTGATTCTGCACTGCAACGTGGTTCAATGCTTGCGGGGATGAACGCGGAACAATTAACGACCAAGCTGTTTGAACATGGCTTACAGCAGGATATCCCGAAAAAAATAAGTTTAGTGTCATGTGGTTTGGGGGCTGTTGATAGTCAACATGGGAGTCGATTTGTTACTCAAGTCGCTCAGCAAATCGCGTCAACTAAACCGCAGGCAAAAGTTTCTATTTCTGCGCAAGACACCGTCGTTAAAGTGAATGCGCAGGGACAAAAAGAAACTTTACGTTTTATGGCGGATGGCAACGTTATTTGGAAATCGGGTGATCATCAACATAAAGTAATTGTAACCACTAATGGTTCTGGTGGCGTTACTGAGCAAGTTTTTACCCTCGGTGAGGGAGAAAGACCATTAAATCAAGTAGGCGCAGAGGTCATTAAAAATATAAAAATTGAAGATGCATTGAGTCAAATGGGTCAGGCTCGTACTTCTTCTCTGGGTGTCGATGCGGACTCTTTTTTCAATCCTGCTAAAACACTACAAACGGCGCGATTACATGACCAGCAATTGATTCAAAACCTTGTCGAACGAAAGCTGACGGCATTAGGTAAGCAGGCAACCGATTTTGTGGGATTTGCTGATGGCACTGATTTACCTTCAGGTAAACTTGTTATTGAATACCAAGATGCTGGGCAACGTAAAACGCAACATATAAATACTGATCCGAACCAGTTTCGCACAGTAAAAGTCATCAAAGGTTTTCGACAGGAATTCTCGAAGGGTACGGCGCGTACTTCAAGAGCGTTAGGTATATTTATGACGCTAAAAGGAATGGAAAGCCTGTCTGATGCTTTAACAAGTGGTGATGCCAAGGCTATTGCTGCGAATTCTGCCATGACACTCTATGGTGTTGGTGAGTTAGCGGATATGCCTCCTAAAATTTTAATGCGCACCGGGGATTTACTCGCAAAGGCCACAGCCTCTACCGCTGATGGGTTATCAGCAATAGCCGCTCGCAAAGCCGCGCCTGCGTTAGCGAGCTCTTTTGCACAATTCAGTCGTACAGGTGCTGCGGGCATACGTGCATTTAGTAAATTATTAGCCAGAGCTACACCATTAATTGGGGTGGGATTAGGCATTCATGGGATGAGTGAGGATTTAAAAGATCCTGATAAAGTGCGAGGTACTGTTAATTTCGTACTTGATTTTTTTGCCACAGCAACAGGCGCATTAGCGTCAATTCCTTCTCCACTTTCTCCTTTATTTGAAGCATTTTCTATTGGTTTTACCATTGCCAGATTAGGCTTTGGAACGTTATATGATAATGTGAAAAAAGCCTTAAGTGAGCTGCCTAGTGATGCCTCGTGGCAACAACGTGCAGATGCATTTTTTCAAGGACTTGGAAATGGTATCGAGCAACTGTTTTATGAGTTCCACCCAATAGGTAATATTATGAATGCTTTACAGCAAAGTGAAGCATTAGAAGATCAGTATCGAGAAGATGTAAAATTATTGTCATTACTGTCTGATTATCGAAATTATTTTAGTATTTATCAAACAGATGAAAATGGTCCAGCAACCATCGATTTTGCGAGTGCACCAGCTTCTTATTATGGAGGTAATTTACAGTTTAAACTGGGTGATCCAGGTTATGATTCCTCGCTGATTATTGACAATATGGTCGATATGTCGGGTGAACAACAAAGCCGCACATTTTCAGTTAACACCGATGGGGTTCAAAATATTGTATTGGGGGCTGGTCAGACACCTGAAATAACCATGGAATCCAGAACAGTCAAAATGTTGTGGGTTATTCCAATTAATACAAAGCAGGTCATTGCTCGAAATGAGCAAGGAGGCATTGATACGGATGAGGGATCGAACACTGGAAGCTATGTTGGTAATAATAAAAATAATGTATTTCAAACGATTCAACAGCAGCCTGTTGATAACGATGGTAATGCGGTTGGGGCCTCTTTATCAAGCTATAGCTATACTATGAAAGGGTTGGCTGGGGATGACTTATTTATTTTGGGACCACAGCAAATACATGTGTCTGGTGACCAGGGGGCTGATACTTATATCGCTGGAGAACATGCTGCAGAGTGGCTAACCATTAATAATTTTGATGATTCCACGCAACCGAGTTTGGATACGCTGAGCGTTAATGCCGAGCTTAATGCGATTAAAGCTTATAAACTGCAGGTTAAAGAAGGCAGGGAAAAATGGGCTTGGAGTGATGATTTGTTAGTTGTTTATAAAGATAAACAACAGAAAGCACATTATGTTCGTATACAAAATTGGTTTAAAGGCAGCCAGTATCAGCATTTACAAATAAAAACCAGTGATGGCTATTTAGTGCACGTAGGAGGACTCGTTTCAGCCTCAGCAGCAGAACATACCTCAACGCAAGGTGATAATGGAAGAACTGCACTTTCTCGCCAGCCTGGCATTGACCGTGCTCATCCTCAAGAAGCGCTAAATGACAATGGCAAAGTCTCGTTAACGGCTGTAGCTTATGATAAGTCGTCTACTTTGCAGCAGGAAACAGGTGCAGTATTTGATGCAAATCGGCTAGGCATGGAAAATATTCGACAAATAACAGGTACCTCAAAGTATGATCGTTTGAAGGGTAATGCCTTGGCGAATGTATTAAATGGTTATGGTTCTGGTGAACAGGCAGATGCACTTGCAGGCGGTGAAGGTAATGACGTTTATTTAGTTCAGTCGTATTTGGATAGAGCAAATAAGGTTGAAATAGATAACCGGGCACATGATAAAGCAATGGATTACATTGTACTGGGTGCAGAACGAGGGCATTTATCATCACTATCTGTGGATGGAGAAGATGTCATTTTTAGCACACGAGCAAATCAACAAGCTCAGCAACAAAAAATAAATGCGTTAAAGGCTGACCAAGATAATTTTCAGCGTATTGCAGCATTTTTACAGCGTATACTATCAAAGCATGAGCAATTATCTGTTCAGAGCTTTGTTGATGAGCTGAATACTCGTACTATGGTATTTCAAGGTCAAACCTATGTTGTAACTGATGGTGATGGGTTTGAGTCTGCGGCGGAGAAAATATTAGGCAAGCCTACGGCTGGAAAATTAAGAACTTTTGCAAGCCGTGTTCCTCCAGCCCAGTCATTTACTGAAGCGGTAAAACAGTATACTGAACGTTATGAAAACCTGATTACGAAATACCAACAGCAAATCACAGCACAAACTCGCTATAAAAATGATGGGCAGTCTGGCACATTAAATGTCAGGCTAAAACATTGGACGCAAGGAGATGCTGCGCAACACGTACGCTTTAAAACCAGTGATAATTTAACCCTAAAATTAGTCAAAAATAATGATCAATACCAGTTTCAAGTGACTGGCTTTGATGCATCCATGTCGGCACAAGGTGTAGTATTAGACCGAGAGGCCAGAACAGGTGCTCACCCTTATGCAGATATCACTTCCTTCGCGGGTAGCCAGTTTGGCGACCGCCTGACAGGCAATGATAAAAATAATATTCTGCAGGGTGGTGGCAATGGCGGTACTGTAAAGAGCTATGATACCTTGATTGGTGGCAATGGTCATGATGTCTATATTTACACGCCTAAAACAGATGGACTGGTCGTTGTTGATACAAATGCTAATGATGGCAAGCAGGATATCGTGCTGTTTAATGCGAAGTATGATGATATTAAAACACGCTTTGTTAATATATCAAGCCAGGAACAGAATATTCACTTGGATGAAAGTATTGCCCTTCGGCTGGATATAGAAGGACAAAAAGGTGCATTAGTCGTACAACACTATCAGCGTGATGATAAACACAGGAATTTAATTTTTAAATCCCTTGATGGTGTTTACTTTAAGGTTGATCATCAGTCTTTAGCTAAATTGCAGACTAACAAAGAGGATGTGAGTCGTTTAAACCAGCTGGTTCAGTCTATGAGTTCTATGGGAAATCAGGGCGGGAGCAGTGAAGTATCTTCGGTAACATCACCACAAAAAGTAAGCCCATTATTAGCACAAAGTGCTGTTTAGTAAAAATGTGGATGTAAGGGGTATTTTTAAGGATGCTGTCAGAAGGGGTGCAGGGAGGCATCCTACCAAATCATCCTTTAAACTATTTTCAGCGTACATGAGTGAGCTCTTTTTGAGTCATCAAGGATATCGATGCTTGCTTAGTATGAACCTGCTGAGTATGAAGAAGTGCAATAGCGGCTTTTAAAAGCCAAACGACTGAGTTGAACTGCTATAGTCTATACATAGGGAATAGGGTACAGAGCTGACATAGGTAGCGGTTTCGCTTAGAAAAGGAAAAAAGCGATACAAACCATTTGCAATCACGTATAATGCGCGCCTTATTTTTGTTCAGGGTTTGCCCATGCCACAGACAACTGCCCTGGCTAGCGTGTTTTTGTATAGGTATTCTTAATGTCTGTTGATGAAAATTCTTCGCGCAGTTTCCACGATTTAAACCTTATTCCACCGGTTTTACAAGCACTGGATGATGTAGGCTATGAGACACCATCTCCTATCCAGGCACAAGTGATTCCTCATGTCATGTCTGGTCAGGATGTGATTGGTCAAGCCCAGACAGGTACTGGTAAAACGGCAGCCTTTGCATTGCCGTTGCTATCTCGAATTAACCTTAAGTTGAGTGCACCACAAGTACTTGTGTTGGCACCTACCCGTGAGCTTGCCATTCAAGTTGCAGAAGCTTTTCAGCGCTATGCCGCACATATGAAAGGTTTCCATGTATTACCCATTTATGGTGGACAGGAGTACCGTGGGCAGTTGCGTCAACTGAAACGAGGTGCACACGTTGTGGTGGGAACCCCAGGCCGGGTGGTTGACCATATTAAGCGTGGTACTTTGCAGTTGGACAAGTTACAGACATTGGTACTGGATGAAGCTGATGAAATGCTGCGCATGGGCTTTATTGACGATGTTGAGTGGGTGTTGGAGCAAACTCCAGCTGAACGTCAAATAGCGCTATTTTCAGCAACCATGCCTAATGAGATTCGCCGCATTGCCCAACGGCATTTGGTTGAACCTACAGAAGTTGCGATCAAGGTTAAAACCACCACGGTTGATACTATTCGTCAGCGTTATTGGTTAGTCAGTGGTGTCCATAAGCTCGATGCACTGACTCGCATGCTAGAAGCAGAACCGTTTGATGGCATGATTATCTTTGTGCGGACCAAAACAGCCACATTAGAACTCGCTGAAAAGCTGGAAGCACGAGGCTTTGCGTCTGCGCCTTTAAATGGAGATATCCCTCAACAGCAACGTGAAAAAACAGTTGATCGTTTAAAAGCGGGCAAGTTAGACATTCTTGTTGCTACTGATGTTGTTGCCCGTGGGTTGGATGTACCCCGTATCAGCCATGTTATTAACTTTGATATTCCTTACGATATCGAAACCTATGTCCACCGCATTGGCCGAACAGGTCGTGCAGGACGAAAAGGGGAAGCGATTTTATTCGTTGCGCCTCGTGAGAAGCGGATGCTGCATAGTATTGAGCGTGCCACTCGACAACGTATTGAGGTAATGGAGTTACCTTCAACAGAAATCATTAATGATCAACGTATCAGCCGCTTCAAGCAGCGAATTACTGATACTATTGCGGAAGAATCTTTAGAGTTTTTCCTGCAAATTGTTAATGACTATCAGCAAGAACATAATATACCTGCACAGGAAATTGCTGCAGCACTGGCGAAATTAGTACAAGGTGATGAGCCTTTATTGCTCAAGCCTGAGCCAAAGCGCAGGCAAATTGATATCTCAGACGATAAGGGTATGGAGCGTTATCGGATTGCTGTAGGTCATCAACATGGTGTTAAACCTAACAATATTGTGGGTGCTATTGCAAATGAAGCCGATATCAGTAGTAAATTAATTGGTCGCATTGATATTCAGGAACACTACAGTACAGTTGACCTGCCTGCTGGCTTACCCCAAGATATTTTAAAAGCCTTAAAGAAAACGTTAGTCTGTGGTCAACAGCTTAAAATCACCCTAACAGATGAGGTGGTAGAAAGATCTCCCCGGCGGCGTAAACCCAGTGGTAAAAAAGGTAAGCCTAATAGTGCGCCACCAAGCAGCAAGCATAAAAAGAAAAGAGCACCAAGAAAAGAAAAGCGTTCCAGCTAGTCTTGCTGATTTATAAGTCATTCAAAAAAGCCATCATTTATTGATGGCTTTTTTTTCGCTCATCGGTAACGGTAAATGGGTCCTTATGTAAATTTAAGGTTTATCACTTGGGTAAATCAAACCATAAACCTTCTAACCCTTCTTTTCCTGCTGTTAAATGCAATGGAGTTTGTGAAAAATTTCCTAATCCATCACCTGACGTAAATTGCTGACCTGCGAGTAGAGCTTGACCGTGAATAATATGCAAATAACCGGTACGGTTCTCGGTTGATAAACGCATTGTTTCATTGGGTGCCAAGCGAAGCCGGTAAAGCCAAGCATCTTGGTGCATCATCAGAGAACCCTCCTGGCCATTGGGAGTAACTAAGGGCGTCAGTGTATTGCGCTGTTTGATTTTTGCCTGTTCATAGCTTGGCTTTATGCCTCGTACATTAGGTTGGATCCAAATTTGTAAGAAGCGTAATGGCTGTGTAGCAGAGTGATTATATTCTGAGTGTAAAATACCACTTCCTGCACTCATGCGTTGCACTTCACCTTGAGTAACAGTGAACTGATTTCCCATACTGTCTTTGTGCTCAATCGTCCCATCTAATATGTAAGAGATAATTTCCATATCCCGGTGGCCGTGGGTATCAAAGCCAGCACCGCCAATGACGATATCATCATTAATGACACGTAGGACAGATATCCCCATGTGTTGAGGGTCGTAGTAATTACCAAAAGAAAAAGTATGCCGACTATCCAGCCAACCAAAGTTAGCTTTGCCTCTTTCTTCTGAGCGTCTGACGTAGTCCATGAAGCGATCCTATATTTGAAAATTAGTTAACAAACTGATATTTCAAGCATAGGTGGTTAGCGCAGGTCATAAAATTGAATAAAGTATTATGAGTTGTTCTATTTTATCGAATCAAAGTCTGGTGCTTTTTGCAAATATACATAATGTGTCTATGTCAGGGAAAAGCCACGCCATCAGAAAAAAATGGAGAGACGTCATTAGTTTAATTACCCATAGAACCCTACTTATCAGGGTAATCACAGACGATATCACCATACTCTCTTCGGCAATTTAAGCCACACTTCACTTCATTAATAAATTTCACGCAGTTCATATTGGGTTGAGAGGCACAAATCCAACCATCAAACGGTGTTTCTTTACAATCATAACCACAAGCTTCTTTACCAAAAGCATCTGACTTGCATTGATATTCTGGTCCTCTGTATTGAGGTCTATGATGTGGTGGTGGTGGCTGATCACACTTCACATCAGTAAATTCTTTCCGGCAGTTATAGCCGCATACAACATCTGTTACGTCTTTCACACAGTTCATTTCGGGGTGACTAGCACATACCCAGCCATTAAAAGCACTTTTTTTACAGTCATACCCACAAGCTTCTTTGCCAAATGCATCTTTATTGCATTGGTACTTTGGACCTCTATATTGAGGTTTAAGGTGGGGTGGGGGCTTATCACATTTGACATCAGTATATTCTTTCCGGCAGTTATAGCCGCATACAACATCTGTGACGTCTTTCACGCAGTTCATTTCTGGATGAGTCGCGCATACCCAGCCATCAAAAGCGCTTTTTTTACAATCATAACCACAGGTTTTTTCACCAAATGCTTCTTTATGGCATTGATATTTGGGGTAGTGATAATTATGAGTTTCATAAGGAGGAGGAGCGTATTTTTTATTGGAAGTTGGATAGTATTCAGGTTCTACGACTTGCCAATGAGAATAAACACATCCTGATAACGTACCTATTAATAGTAATAAAGTACACAGCTTATAAACTACCTTCATGAAAAACCTCTCACAACTAGATCTGACATTTAATTATATAACATCTTAATAGTAAGTAATCAGTGCAATTGTATATAAAAATAGCCTTGTTTTAACTGAGGTACGTTAAATGAATTACTTATTAACAAAAAAATAATTAACAAAGTAAATGTGTCAAATTGTATTAAAAAAAAAGGGGGGGAACGGCACAAATGTGCCGCAAAAGATCAGGTTAAGAAATGCTTTATTAGTTTCGGATTAGTAGCTTGCTTCAACATTGATAATTTGAAAATCACCATAAAGTGAAGAAAATACAGTAGCTTTATCACAAGCACCATCTAAAGTGACTTTAGTAATTTCATCAGCTTTCAACTCTACACCTTGCTTAGGGTAAGTGCGAAGTTTTTTTCCTAATTTTTTAGCGTTTCGTTTACTGAGAGTACATTCAAAATCTACTGATTGATAGCTGTATGCATCAGCAGCTCGTAGCCAAAAAGTAAATTGAGCAGGCTGACTTTTGTGAGCGCCTTCAACACGGTGGCTGCGGAAACTTACTTTGTTACCATCATAACCTGAATCACTTACTTGGTAATACTGTTTGCCAGCACAGGCTGATGAAGTAACAGGTGTTAGTTCAGATTGAGTATAGTCACCAAAGAAGTCATATTCAGTAAGCACCCAGCCATTAAGTTTGCTGCCTGCATCTGCGAAAGCTGAGCAGTCTACGCTGTTGCTACTTGTTTTAACTTCGTTTTTAGACTGAGCATTGTTTGTAGTGGAAGCAAGCTCAGTAGTAGAAACTGATGTAGAGGTAGAACAGCTACCAGAGCCTTTACATGAAGATGTACGATTAATAGAAGTAGGTGTTTTAGTTTCAGTAAAGGTTTTAGTAGTTTTCGGTGTAGTAGTATTTGTTTCTTCAGTTTTATTATTAGTATTGCTTAACCATGGATACATTTTATTTTTCAGGTTAGTCGCTTGAGTTTCTGTAAACCGGGTTCTGGAAAAGCGCGAGTTATTATTACTATTGTTATTTGACCAAGAACTCCATTGATTATTCAAGTTTGAATTTTTGTTTTCGGTGAAGCGGGTTTTAGTAGTACGAGTTTTATTGGAAACGGTTGGTTTTATTTCAGTACTAGAGACGGAAGTAGACGTTGAACAGCTACCTGAACCAGAACACGATGACGTACGTGTAATAGACGTGGGAGTTTTTGTTTCAGTAACTGTACTTTTGTTTTGATTATTGCTGGCTTTAGTTCCAAGTCTTTTAGCGGCAAAAGATTCAATCTTTTTATCGGACCAACCTGCAGCATTTTTTAAAAAGTTGTACTCAGATTTGTCTAATCCAAAATATTGATCATTTTCTGTAGCAAGAACAACATTAGTGCTTGCTAAAGATAATAATAAAGCGGAGCTTGAAAATACAAGGGTAGAGAATCTCATGAGGGTTCCTTTTGCGTCTCTTATTTCAATTATCCAATAAATTTTATTAGAACAGTGGAGTGTTACCTTCACTATGATCTTGAATATTTAACCCGCAATCACTATCGACTTTAGGCACTTTAAATTCCAGAAGGTGGATGAAATTTTATACAGTGTAGGAGAAACGGGAAGTAAATATCTAAAAAAAAGAGAAATTGCTCTCAATAAATAGTGTAACTGAGGCGATACAACTGTATCAAGATGTCATATATTGCCATTTAAAGCTTATAAATAAAGGGAGGTGGTTATTTAGGAGGAGGTTATGTGCAAGGGGAGGAGGAATAGCCTTATTGGATAAAAGTGGCTCTATTTTTGGAATTTTAGAGTAATTTTGAAACTGAGGTTCAGGTCATTGTTAGTGATTTTAAAGATGATTAATTGATCACCTTTATTTTAATTTGCGTTGGCAGGTGATTTACTCGTTAAGTTAAAGCCTTTGTCAAATAATCGCTTGACCTGCTCTCCGCGTGTTGTTTGAGGGAAAAGAACATGGTAGTTAAACTGCTTTATTGGTTTTTTTGAAAAAGTAAATAAGGACTTTTGTTCAGAATTTAAATATTTATCAATAACCTTCTGACCAACAGTTAAGTTTGCCTCAAAAACATCTGCTCTCATTGTGAGAATCATATTAAGAGCTTGCTTTTCATTTTTGACGTAGTAAATATTGACACCTACATCCTCCAAATAGTTGTAGTTATAGCCAATAAACCCTACAAAGCGATATTTAATTAAGTCTTCAAGAGATTGCCAGTGAACAGGTTTATCTTTTCTGTGAAATAGATGGGCATACTGGGTCAGTACAACACTCTCGGAGAATAAGCTGTATTTTGCTCTCTCGTCATTTTTTGACCAACCAGGAGTTGCATCAATTTCACCTGTTTTAATCATATGGAAAGCACGTTTCCACGGAAGCCAGAGAAAGGTGACTTCTATGTCTACGGCTTGGAATGATTTGCTAACAAGTTGAGTAAGTGAACCATAGTGTGGCAATGATTTACTTATATAAGGAGGCCATTCCCCAACAGCTACTTTGACTTCTTTGATATCTTGAGTATAGCAATATGTTATTCGAAAAAAGAATATGCATAGAGTCGGTATGACAATAAACTTATAACAGAACAGCATTTAATTGATTCTGACACTAATTTATACAGTCTAGATAATTATAGAAGTGTATGTGTAAAATTAAAAAAACTGATCCTGTATTGACTGGATAACGTCCTTCGAACGGTTTTTCACAAAGAGGTGGCAGCCATGTCTCAGGCAAGGATTTAACGCATGTTCGAAGAACGTTATCCAGACTTTCAGCAAAGGTGCTTTAAAAAAATTAAATGTATATTTATAGATTAATTAAAACACTATTTTTTAGTCATTGCTGGTACTAAGTCTAATGTTGCATCACAGTCCATTTTAGGAACATAAGCATCACTATCAACAGCTTTTTTAATGTAATTGCCTCCATGCTGTAAATATATTTTTACATCGGCTGGAGATAAGGTTGGATTTTTTTCTAACATTCTAGCTACGCAGGCGGTTACGGCTGGTGTTGCTTGTGAAGTTCCAGACATAATGGTTGTATCATTTGATAAATGATTTAGTGAAATAATATTATGACCTGGTGCTGCAATATCTGTAGTTTTACTCACATTAGAAAAGCAAATTATTTCATTTTCAGATAAAGACTCATGTCCACAATTGACAATAAGCTTAAAATCAGGGCTAGGGTGAGTACTATGCGCTGCAACTGAAATGGTATTATCTAGACAGCTAGGTAATCCTTCCCCGCCAGTTAACCCTTCATTACCTGAAGCTGCAATAATTATTTTACCTTGAGAAGTCAGCTTTTTAATTACATCAGGTAAATCACCAGTTACATATTTATCACAAGTACCAGGTAAATTTAAAGATGCACCTAGACTTAGATTAATAACTTTTATATCTTGCAGATTAGGATCAGTTGCGAGTAAATTTAATGCATTAACTAAGTCTTGATGTTCATAACTATTTTTGCTATTGAGAACTTTGAACGAAATAATCTCAGCTTGAGAAGCATCACCTTCTGGTGCAGCATTTGGATCACTTGATTTGCTTGCAGCAATAATACCTGTTACATGAGTACCATGACCATGATCATCCACAGCAGCGTCTTTACCTTGTTGAAACTTTAGGCCATTAGCACATGCACCGTAATCTTTACCAAACTTTTTTTCAAGGGCGATAGCTTGACTTAATGTTATATTATTTGGGTTTATACTTTGAAAACAATACTCCTCAACAATTTTTCCTTGAATTTGAGGGTGTGTTTTGTTTATACCGCTATCTAATACCGCAATTTTTACTCCTTTACCCTTATAATCTTCAGAAGGTAAACTAGTGGTTGGTACATATGCATTTATTGTGTTTGTAGAAAAACCTGTTCCAGTTCCACTTTTTATGGTTCTGGTAAGTTCGTTTCTAGAGATTTCTAGAAGACCTTTAAGTGTTGTAACAACATAAAAACTACTTCCATCACTACTAATATGCTGATTAAGTGTGGGGGCTTTTAAACTGCTAATAACTGACTGAGCGTCATCTTTACTATTGCTAGACAGATATACTTCAAGAGAAAGTAGCCCTTCATTTATATCATTGATAGATTGTGCTGATTCAAATACAGCACTAGATACTTTGCTAGTGTTTTGAATGCCATTAAGAATTTCATCTTTTTCACTGCTGGCAGAAACATAAAAAGAAGACAGCATTCCGATTGTAAAGCATAGTATTTGCTTTCTCATAATTCCTCCAGAGTTTTTATGAATAAATATTTAAACACGAAAAAAAATATATATTCTATGAAATATGTTGTTTTGGTTGAAATTTGAGAAATGATTTGTATTTGTTTTATTAAGTAGATAAGCGTTGTTACGCTGCTGCGAGCTGTATTAATGGTGTGTTTTTTTGTGTTTTATGAAAATGAATAGTGTATCAAAATGTATTATTTTGACTTTTTGTACTAAAGTAAACAAGTTTTTGACTTTGTACAGTTCTTGTTTAGAGGTGTACTATTTTTTGCTTTAGCCTGGTATAGATAAGAAGTTGTTCCCTATTATTCTTTGGCACGAATGTTTGTTTTGCCATCTTTCGTCATAATTTATCATTTTTCTTCGCTATACATGTTTGTTGTAAGGTCATAATATTGAAATATACCGTTACCAATAACTGTTTCACGAACTTTATTTGAGATGTGAGAAAAGTTGTTAAATCAAAATAACTAACATGTGAGGATAAAATGCGTTTTTTTACAAAGGCTTTGATATCGTTTTTGCTAGTCCCGTTATCTTGTCTAGCAGATGATGATGCAACGATCAGAAATATATTTAGTAAATATCATGTTAATGGTACGTTAGTTGTTTCCTCTTTAGATGACCAAAAAAAAATTATCTATAATAAGAAAAGAAGTCGCCAAGGATTTGTGCCGGCATCAACATTTAAAATTTTGAATACACTGATTGCTCTCGATGAGGGGGTAATTACTGATAAAGTTGTTTTTAAGTGGGATGGAAAAGACAAAGGCTGGGAGGCTTGGAATAAAGATCAGACACTAAAATCAGCTTTTGGTTTTTCATGCGTATGGTGTTATCAGCAAATTGCCGGTAAGGTAGGTAATGCACGCTATCTTAAGCACTTTAAACGGATAAATTATGGAAATGGTAAAACTGGGCCTGACGTACAACGTTTTTGGCTTGATGGTGATCTAAAGATATCTGCGCTACAACAAATTGACTTTATACGCAAAGTTTATGAGGAAGAACTTCCATACGCTAAAGAAGATATAGCAGCACTTAAACATATAATGATTCAGGATAGTAATGATAACTATACATTATATGCGAAAACGGGTTGGTCTCAAAAAATTGGTTGGTTTGTTGGCTTTGTAGATACTAAATCTGGCCCTTGGTTATTTGCATTAAACATTGATATGCCTGATATTAAACAAGCTCCAATTAGAAAGAAAATTGTTGTTGAAACATTACAAGCTAAAAATATTTTATAGCTCTTAACTGCTCCTTATAAACTTAATGATTGTAGTATACCCTTCACAAATCATTTTTAGGGTATACTAATATCATTTATCATTTCAATAAGCCAAAGCCTACTAACATTGAGTAGGCTTTACAATTGAGCCGGTATTAACTGCTATATATACCCTTCGCGAATGATTTTTAGGTTTTGTTATCTTCACTCCTCACCCCAATCACCTATTAATATAGGATCATGGGTAATATAGGTTCATGGAGCTTCGTCACTCGGTGGTCGCATCTAAAAACCATTCGTTTTGGATATAGAATGACTACACGGCATTCGTTGTACCTTGTTAGGCTAAAAATGTACCTTGTTAGGCTAAAAAATAGTCTACGGCAGTGGTGATTCAAATAGTGTTAACAGACCCTAAACTACTGCCACCGTAATGATGCTTCCGCAACTCGCTTACCTAGCTGCTCTGCTGTTTTTAAGTCCCCTGAAGGAGGTGTTTGATCTGCAGGTAAGTTATCAGACTGCGCCATAGCACTGAGATAGGCACCAATGCGGTTGACGGCTTCAGGGTGACCACTGGCAATGTCAGGGCTACTGGACTCGTTCATTTGGCCAAGTGAAACCCAGAGCATACTGTGTTGAGCGGCAAACGTTGTAAGCTGAACTAAACTGTTGAATTTGTCGCCACTCATACTACCAGAGTTAGTAAAACCAGCGGCTAACTTGTCTTTCCAGCCTTGGTTAAACCAAACCTTCGATGAGGCATCCATAAATGCTTTAAATGGTGCTGAGAGTGATCCCATGTAAGTTGGTGCTCCAAAGATGATGGCATTATATGCATTGAGTTGTTCTGGATTGTCTGTGACAAGAGCCACTTCAAATAGATCTGCAGATACACCGTTTACTGATGTTACACCGCTAACAACAGCTTTGGCTTGTACTTCTGTATGCCCAAATCCACTATGATAAACAATGGCTATTTTGCTCATTATGATATTTCCTTGTATATCACCTTTTCAGGGAGGTTATTGAATGGTTAAAGGTGGTGGTGAATCAATACGAGTTTGTTTAAGTTTGATAGAACAAAGATAGCATGGGCTGAAACAACTGATAATTTCAATGTTTCGCTTAAACTGTTCGAAAAAGTTGGACATGTATACCCCATACGAGTGGTTTTTAGGTGCGGCCATCGAGTGACGAAGTCCCATGAGCCTATATTACCCATGATCCTATATTAATAGGTGATTAGGGTGAGGAGTGAAGATAACAAAACCCAGAAATCATTCGTGAAGGGTATATAACTTTAATGATTCATTAAGGTAATTAATACTGACTGAGAATTTGCAAGTATTCTTTAGAATCCCGTAATTGAGCCATTAACGTCCAAATTTGCATTGCGGTCTCTGTATGTTCTTTGAAAAACTGATATGAGAATAGTAAATAATAATTTTTGCTGATAATTGGAGGTTTAATTTTAATCACATCATTAAACCTTGGCTGGCTACGTTGTTGTTGACTTTCAATGTTTGTATCTAAGTCAACAATAGCATCAACTCGACCACTAATAAGCATGTTTAAACTATTAAGAGAGCCTTTTGTTTCAATAAGGTTATCAGAGGGAATACCTTTTTTATAAAGTTCAGAAATGATGGAATATCCTAATGTTACACTCACTCTTTTATTCTTAAGTAAATCATCAAAGTTTGTGATATTTGACTGAGGTATTGTGAAAATAGAGTATTGTTGAGTGTTGTTTCGCTTTGTTTGATCTAATATGTTATTTTTCATTGGGTAAACCCCAATTGTTAATCGCTCTGTTTTAAAACTAGCATCAATAGTGCCATCAACTTTGTTTGTTTTTACAGCATGTAAACAGCGCTTCCAGGGCATTTGTACGAAGTGGATCTTAAGTTCGAGTTTATTTGCCACTTTGTTCAGCATCTCAACGGTCACTCCTGGTTTATCTAATAAGTGATTACCCATATTAAATGGGGGATTGGACTCACTGTTATAGGCTAAAGTAATAGTTTGACCTGTATTTGCTGTGGTTGATAAGCCTACCAAAAGCAAAGTGGCGATAACTGACAAACAATTAAACCTGACTACCTTAGCGAGTACCTGCATGCGATCTTTCCTTGGGTTTACCATGTTTTCCGAAAAAGAGATATTTTACAAACCATCTTAGCTCAAAGTTTGCATAACGCTCATTGAACATTCTGTAAACCCCCCCTCTGGAGGCTTGACTGCTTTATCTTTGCGGTAAACAGTTCGATGTGTGTTATTCCACCTTTGTTTGCTATAGGGCTCCAACGCTTGACGGCTCAGTTAGCGCTTTTAAAACATAACGCGCGTCTTTACAGGCCGGACTTTTCCTGCAAATTATGGCTCTCTTTGGGCATAGTTATCTAAACTTAAACGATGTGTACTCAATGTGTTGATGAAGAAGCATGTACCTTTATACTCACTGGTTTATCCTGCTTTTACTTTGTGTACTTGTATCTACGGGAAGAACAGAGGAAAACATAGTTCTATCAGGAGGTGAGTGGCCTCCCTATGTTTCCAGTAAACTTAGATATAAAGGTGTCACCCCACGTTTAATCAGTGATATTTTTGCTGAAATAGGTGTTAAAGTGACTTACCGGTTTAACCCCTGGGCTAGGTCGATGGAGGATGCACGACAGGGACTGGTTGATGGTACCTTCTTATGGTACAAAACTGCTGATCGTGAACAGGATTTTTATATTAGTGAACAACCTATCGGGTATATTTCATTTGTTTTTTTTCATTTAAGGGACAAAGTATTTGATTGGAGGTCATTTGATGACTTGAAGGGGGTTAGGGTTGGTGCAACTATTGGTTACAACTATGGTGAGCCTTTTATGGAAATGGAGCAAAAAGGAAAATTGCATGTAATTCGTAGTAAATCAGATTTACAAAATTTACGAATGTTGCTTAAAGGACGTATTGATATTTTTCCGCATGATCTCACGGTAGGTTACTACGAGATACATAATACTTTTTCCAAGAAAGAAGCTTCACTCTTTACTCATCACTCAAAGGCTTTGCAGAACAAAGGAGCTTACCTAATGCTGTCAAAAAAAAGCATTAAAAATAAAGAGTGGATAGGGTTATTTGATGAAGCGCTGACTCGCTTTATAAAACAAGGAAAATTTAGACAGTATTACGAAGACGACCTTGAAAAAAACCATTATAGCATCACTGCTAAGTCTTCAAATAAAAATATACCGGAAAAAAATGAAAAGAAAGAACCTGCTGAGAAGCAAAAAAAGACCGTGACTATTTATGTTGATGATAACTATCGGCCTTACTCTTATGCAGAAAATAACAAAGCAAAAGGTGTATACATTGACGTGCTTCAAGCTGTATTTGATAAAATGACACCATTTGATGTTAATATGGTGCCAGTTGCATGGCCAAGGGGAAAACAAATAATGGAGCAAGGTAAAGGCTACGGATTAGCGCCCGCTTTTTTTCATGGCCACGATTGGCCTTACCTATATCCATATTCTTTGCACTTTTACATAGAAAAAATAGCTGTTTACTGCCACCCATCAGTATTAATAAAAAAACGGGTTAATTGGCCCGATGATTATAAAGGCTTACACATTGTAAATATTGCTGGCTTTGATGGCTGGGGAGGCAAAAAATTTAGGAGGATGATAGATCAAAAGCTGGTAAAGTATAGTGAAGTGAGGGGTATGGAGAATATGTTGTTAATGGTAAGTCTTGGTCGAGCAGATTGTTTATTATCTGAAGAAGGGGCATTTAATGCAATAAATGAACAATTGCTTTTTAATCGTATTCATTCGGCAAATGGTCGGTATAAAGCACTGAAGAAAGTCGCTATTTCAGGTGAGGATCCAGTCTATATCGGCTATTCAGAAGTCGCACTCAAAGAAGGAAAATACCCATTCCATAACAAGTTTAGTAAAATGTTTGATAGTGAGCTTTATAAACTAAAGAAAAGTGGGGAAGTTTATCAAATAATGCAAAAGTCTTTTACTCGTCATTAGCCATTGAAAAATAGGTAAGAGAATAATAAATGATAGTTTTTATTGATAATTGACGGTTTTTTAACCACATATTTAAACGTCAAGTGGTTATGTTGTTGATGCTCAATAAGCTCATTGATCATTCTGTAACTCCCTTCCTGAATACTCGGTTACCTTATCTTTGCGGCTAACTCACTTTTTACTGTAAGCTAACCCTTAATGCTGAGGTCGAATAAGCATTAATAACTGAGCTCGTAAGGATTGTGGTAATAAGGTACTGATATTTGCAGCCCAGTTGTAATGGACATTTTGCCAGAGCTCCCAATACGTTACTTTGGGGGAAGTGGTTTTATATGAAATAGCCTTAAACTTTACTTTTGTATCAATAGGGTGATCGGCAATAATTTGTTTAAATCGCTGTAAGTGAAGTGGCGTACTCACTAAGAAAACCGTTTGCCAACCTTGTTGAGTAATAATTGACTTGGCATTTTGCCAGTTAGTTTGACTATCGTAGGAGTGTGTTTCGGTTAAAATGTTATCATCATCAATAGCTTGATTGACCAAATACTGTTTCATAAGGTTTGCACCATAAACATTGTTGGTTGGGCGTGAGCCTCCAACACATAAGAATGTATTGATGTTATATTGTCTTGCTAAGGATAGAGCATGATTAAGCCTGCGAAGTGTTTGGTTACCTAATGCCGTATAGTTATTATTAAAATCTCCCATAAGGATAATTAAGGCATCAACTGATGATGAGTCTACGGTATCGTTATGGCTAAATTGGTACGATACATATTTTAACCAGGCAATTGACAGTATTAAATCGATAATTAGTAGCACTATCAGCAGCTTTAGTATCTTTTTTAGAATAGGGCGGTAGCGTGTTTGCATCTCATTAATCATCAGATAGCGTTTATAAACAGGTTATTAGGGGGCTGTTTTTAAGTCTTCAATTGCTTGATGCTGGCTAAGATAGATGTTGCCATTTAGTTGTTTGGTAAAAGTAGTTTTTTGTAGTGTATCCATCACAGGGCCTTTCACTTCTGATAAATGGAAGTGAATATTTAACTCTTGTAAACGACAATTGATGACTTCTAATGTTTCCAGTGCACTTAAATCAATTTCATTAATTGCGGTACACATTAGAATAACATGTTTGACCTTAGTATTCTGAGCAATCAAACTGTATATCTTATCTTCCAAAAAGCTGCTATTGGCAAAGTAAAGACTCTCATCTACACGAATAGAGATAATATGAGGGTAAGTGATGACATTATGACGTTGAATATTACGAAAATGTTCAGTTCCTGGTATTTCGCCTACCACAGCAATATGTGGACGAGCGGTTTTAAGTAAGTGCAGGCTGACTGAAATAGCTACTCCACTCAATACACCGTACTCTACACCAAAGAATAAGGTTATAGTGAGTGTGGTGGTGATCCCTGTAAACTCTGTTCGAGAATATCGCCAGGCTTTTCGAATTAAGCCGATATCAATAAGTGAAATAACGGCCATCACAATGGTGACTGCCAGTGCTGCTTTCGGCAGGTAGAATAGCAATGGTGTAAGCCATAATGCCACAATCGCTATACCCAAGGCAGCAAAAATACCGGCAGCAGGTGTTGAAGCGCCTGCATCAAAATTAACGACAGACCGTGAAAAACCACCTGTAACGGGAAATCCGCCAGAAATTGCAGAGGCTAAGTTAGCAGAGCCTAAACCAATAAGCTCCTGATTTGGATTGATACGCTGACGTTTTTTGGCAGCAAGGGTTTTGCCAATGGATATGGACTCAATAAAGCCAATAATGGCAATTAAAAGTGCAGAACTCGTTAATTGCTGCCAGTGAGCTCCAGTCATTGTAGGCCAACTTAATTGGGGTAAACCCTTGGGAATTTCACCGACGATTGCAACACCTTTTAAGTCAAGCCGAAAATAATAGGTGGTGAGTGTAGCGAGTAAAATGACGATGACGGGTGCTGCTTTTGATAAAAGTTGAGCGTAGTGTAATGGTACTCCCCACGTTGGAAAGTACCTCAAAAAGCAAAGACGTAACCACCATAAACCTGCTAAACAGCTTATGGCCAAAATACAGGTAGTGCTGTGCATTGCCGGTATTGACTGAAATAGGGTCGTTCCCTGTGTAATTAAATTATCACCACTGACTGGAATTCCCAATAGGTGCTTGAGTTGACTAATAATGATAATTATACCGGATGCGCTGATGAAACCAGAAACTACAGGATGAGATAAAAAGTTGGCAATAAATCCAAAACGTAAAATACCCAAAAGCAGCAGTACTAAACCAGAAATAAAAGCAAGGAGAATCGCAAGCGTTGTGTAAGCAGGTGACTCAGGAGAGGCTATAGGCATAATTGCACTGGCGGTCATTAATGAGATAATAGCGACCGGCCCTACGGATAGACTATAACTGGAACCCAAAAATCCATAAAAAACCAGAGGTAAAATGCTGGCATATAAACCCATTTCTGCAGGTAGCCCTGCTAATAATGCATAAGCTAATGACTGAGGGATTAACATAATGGTGACAATAAGTGCAGCAATAAGGTCACCATTAAAATGCTCAGTTTTATAGTTTTTAAGCCATTGCCTTGCTGGAAACAGCTGCTTTATGACAGACAGGATGAAAGAGTTTAGCTGCATAAGAGAGCACTTATTATATTATTTTCAAAAACGATTAAAAACCGTTGATGGGTAGTTTAAGGTATGTTGCACCATTATCAGCAGGAAGAGGGAGCTTTCCTCCACGAATATTCACTTGCAAAGCAGGGATGATGAGTTGTGGCATGGTTAAGATGGCATCTCGCTGTTGTCGTAGCGTAATAAATTCTTGTTCAGTGACTTGCGCGTTGATATGAATATTGTTTTCTTGCTCGGTTTTTACTGAGGATTCGAACTGCAACTGTCGTCCATCAGGGCAATAGTCGTGACACATAAAAAGGCGTGTGGTATCAGGTAAATTAAAAATTCTTTGAATTGATTGATAAAGGGTTTTGGCATCTCCACCAGGAAAGTCTGTACGTGCTGTACCACTGTCAGGCATAAAAAGGGTATCGCCAATAAAAGCTGTATTGCCAATTACATACGTCACACAAGCAGGGGTATGACCGGGGGTTTGCAAAACGTGACCGGTAAGCTGACCAATTTGAAAGCTGTCGCCATCATTAAAAAGGGTATTAAATTGTGAGCCATCACAAGGGACAGAATGCGTGTCATTAAAAAACCTGGCAAAAGTAGATTGCACTTCGGTCACTTTATTACCAATCCCTAGCTTTCCACCCAATTGTTGTTGTAAATAATCTGCAGATGTAAGGTGGTCTGCGTGAATATGGGTTTCTAATATCCACGCTAACGATAAATGATGTTCGTGAATATAATGAATAAGCTGATCGGCTTGGGCAAAATGTAAACTACCTGATGCATAATCAAAATCTGCGACGGGATCAATAATCGCACATGCAGATGAGTTAGGGTCTTTAACGATGTACGTCAGAGTTTGTGAATGTGGGTCATAAAACGCTGTGACTTGGGGTTGAGTGGCTAAACTTGGGGTGAAAGGTAAAGCGCCATCCATGCTTAATTCTCCATTACTTATATCGTCTTGGCTGTGATTATTTAAACATTAGCACGTTAACTTAAAAATCTAATAACGCCAATACTTGCTGTGCATTGGCATTGGCTTGAACCAACACGGAAATTCCAGCTTCCTGTAATACTTGTGCTCTGGAAAATGCAGCTGTTTCGGCTGCGAAATCAGCATCAACAATACGAGAATTCGCTGCTGAAAGATTTTCACTAAAAACACTTAGGTTATTTACACTGGACTGAAAGCGATTTTGAAGTGCACCTAAAGAGGCTTGTAGGCTGCTGACTTGATCTATAGCATTATCGATAGATGTTAAAGCATCTGTGGCGTTACTTGCTGTTGTGATGTCGACATTATCCAATAATTTACCATCTTCAACATTACCAAATTCACCCACACGAAACCCTGAACGATCAATGGCTGAAAAAGGGTTTTGGGTTGTTATATCAATTTGACCTGCGCCTGTTAATAGAATTGATGAGCCTGTATCTGCACCAATTGACGCAACATTAAACCCGGCTTCTGCCACATTGGCACTATCATTAGCCAGGTTAATATTTCGGCCATCTGCGGCAACTAAACGAAATGATGTACCAAAGGCTTCTGCCGTTACCCCTGTGACACCCTGCTTACTGTTAACAGCAGTAAGCACATTGTTAATGATAGTGCTTGCTGAATCAGCAGCATTAAAACTGATGTTGATGGTTTCGCCATTAATATCGATGGATTCATTACGGGTACTGCCTGTAGTAATTGCTGTGCCATAGGCAATGGTTGGTAAAGCTGTGGCAGTAACGCCTGTTTGACCCGTAACCCGATTAATGGCTGCAGCTTTGGCGATAGCACTTCCATCTTTGTTATTAAATGAAGCTGTATCATCACTGGTTAATGAAGGGCCAACGGCTACACCGTTAATGACTAAATCGCCGGATTGTAAAGCTTGTGTCACTCCGACTCGACGACCAACAACACCACTGTTACCACCACTAAAAGTACCTTTCAGTAAGCCGGTAAAGCGATCAATATCAGATCGACCAAAGTCGATATTAATATCAGCGCCACTGCGGGAAATAAGAGTGTAGCTGCCGACAAAGGTTTGAGCCGCACCACTGATGCCTACAGCAACCGCTGCGGATAAGCCCGAACCATTATCATCATACACAATGTTGCGTCCATCATCGGCGATAAGTGTTATGCCCGTATTAATACTGCCGGTGTTTTCAGCACGTACACCAGTTTGCCCTTGAGCTGCATTAATGGCTGTCACCACAGACTCTCGGTTGGCATCAGCACTGAGTGCATTATTGGTAGCAACCGCAATGGTTGTGCCATTGATAAGGATATTACCGCTAACGGTTGCATTGGTTGCAGCTAAAAAGTCCGCGTAGCCAACCACGTTGGTGTTTGCACGGGCAGTAACACCTGTTTGGTCACTTACACTGTTGATCGCTGCGGCAATGGCAATTCCACTTTTCTCATTATCTGCACTGGATAAACTATCATTGGTGGAAGACGGAGCAGGGACTGCAATGCTGTTAATGACTATATCGCCCGCTAGCAGTGAAGTGAGTGATCCAGGTCTGGTGGACGATATACCATCAGTAAGGGCGCTACCAAGTCGGTCTGGTGTAATAGCACTGATGGATACAGGAATTGTTTCACCCAGATTAGTACCCACTTGGAAGTTTGTTTTAGAAAGGGAGCCGTTTAACAGAGGTTTCCCATTGAATGTTGTGTTATTAGCTACGTCTTGAATTTCATCAATGAGTTGCTGGACTTCTTCATTGAGCGAGTCTCTATCCAACGAAGTATTACTGCCATTTGATGACTGTAATGCCAGTTCTCGAATACGTTGGAGGTTAGTTGTGATAGAGGAAAGTGCTCCCTCAGCCGTTTGAGTAAGTGAAATGCCATCGTTTGCATTACGAATAGCAGTGGCCGTTGAGCTTATTTGTGTACCGAATCGAATGGAAATTGCCAGCCCTGCTGCATCATCACTGGCATTGTTGATACGTAGCCCAGAGGAAAGCCGTTCAAGGGCTGTTGCTTGCGCTTGTTGCGTTTGATTTAGGTTACGCTGAGCAATCAGTGATAGCAGGTTTGTATTAATAATCTGGGGCATGGTGAACCCTCCCCATTAGCGCACAGCTGCCAACTTGCTTGGGGCAGGACTAGTGGTTAGTGAGTAATAACATAACTGATTGAAAGCTCATTTCATCACTCATTCTCAGTATTGGTGGGATTTGAAGAGATGTTAAAGATGTTTCAGAATTATTACGCTTAATTGTAATGAGTAAAAGTTATGACCAGACTATGAGTAAAAAAATATGAATAAAAAAAGGCGACATAAGCCGCCTAAGTATAGTGCTGCAATGGAACAACGATTTCTCCAGTAGTAGGTTGATTTAACCGTTAACCATTTTGCTCCTGAGGTAATAAAGCAGGTTTTTTATACTTCCAGAAAAAGCCAGCAGTGAACACGACTGTAGTCACTGCACCGATGATGGTGGCAACGTTCATTGGCAGGTTAAAGCCAATTTCAGCGTTGGCTAGATAAGTTATGGTGACTGCCGTCATAAACATTGCGGGTATTGTACAAATCCAGTGCAGCTTACCTTCTTTAATCAGATAGGCTCCAGCAGCCCAAAGCATAATCATTGCTGTGGTTTGGTTTGCCCAGCCAAAATAGCGCCAGATAACGCCGAACTCAGCTTTGGTGATAAGGAAGCCAATCACAAACATAGGGATAGCGATTAATAGGCGTTTTACTAGCGCTTTTTGAGGTAATTTAAAGAAGTCAGCAACAATGAGGCGGGCACTACGGAATGCTGTATCACCAGAAGTGATCGGTAAAACAATTACCCCCAGTATGGCCAGAACACCACCTATTGCACCCAGCAGTGAAGTAGAAACTTCATGGACAACTGCGGCAGGCCCACCAGATGCCAGGGTCGCATTAAGCGCTTCAGGGCTTTCATAGAATGATAAGCCTAAAGTACACCAGATTAACGCAATAACACCTTCACCAATCATCGCACCGTAGAAAATAAAACGACCTGATTTTTCATTTTGCATGCAACGAGCCATTAGTGGTGACTGTGTTGCATGAAAGCCTGAAACTGCACCACAAGCAATGGTAATAAATAGTAAAGGCCAAAGTGGAAGCTCTTTAGGGTGTAGGTTGCTGAAATCTAAGCCTGCGGAGTAAAAGCCTTTGTCACTGATACCTAAACCAACGAGCAAGCCTATAGACATAAATAGTAACAAGGCGCCAAAGAAGGGGTAAAAGCGGCCAATAATTTTATCGACGGGCACAATCGTTGCGATAATGTAATAACCAAAGATGATGGCTACCCACCAAGCAACATTCATTTCAGACAAGCTACCAAGCAGTTTGGCTGGCCCAAGCACAAATACCACGCCAACCAGTAACAACAGCAGAACCGCGAAGATATTCATAAAGTGTTTAGCGGCAACACCTAAGTGTTGGCCTACTACGCTGGGAACACTGGCTCCTTTAGCTCGCACAGAAAGCATACCTGAAAAGTAATCATGAACAGCACCGGCAAAGATGCAGCCAAATACAATCCAGAGCATGGCAACTGGGCCATAAAGTGCCCCTAAAATCGGGCCAAAGATGGGGCCTAGTCCGGCTATGTTAAGTAGTTGAATAAGGTAGACTTTTTTATCAGACATGGGGACAAAATCAACCCCATCGTTCATTGTTAGTGCGGGTGTTTTTTGTTCGGGGCGGGGACGGAAAATTTTCTCAACCAGTCCTCCGTAGACAAAATAGCCGGCAATCAGCGCGCCGACGCAAAGTAGAAACCACATCATGTTGATGGCCCTCCCAATTATAGTACTGTCTTTATCCTGCCCTGCCAGTTTATCCCGGTTGATATATAAAGAAGGACTGACAAATAGGTGAGTGGCTGAATAGTCTGGGGAGTGGTTGGAAAACATGTGGGAGTGGTTGCAGTGGTGTGACACACACATAAAAGTATTACCGCTGAGGGGTAGCCTATCGACTTTAATAATGTACAGCCCTTAGATCACAGTACAGAGCAGTGGCCTATTAACTGTACTTTATATAAAAGCTATTTTTTTAAAGCCTTATGCCTACAAAGGTTGGATAACACCCTTCGAACACGCCGTGAATCCTTCCTTGGAGGCTTGATTGCCGCATCCTTGCGGCAAACAGTTCGAAGTAAGTTATCCAGCCTTTGTTTGAGGCTGGTACACATTGCAACATTACATGTATAGACATGTATAGTGTTCAAGTGATAAGTAATAATCGGACTGTTGAGGTAGCAGTAAATTAATTTATGTTTTGTATTGTTGATAAAGTTAAAGTCGGTAGAAGTATTGAGTTATGTGATTTGGGAAAAGTATATTGAGTGCCGTCGTGTTGTTCATCGAAGAATTGATATAAAAAATCAGCAGAAGATTAGCCTGACCCAGCTAGTATCAATCGGTTTTATTTTGCTGAAGAAGGTGATTTTGGGGCGTAAAAGACAATGATGAAGTGGTCAGTACAATTTCATTGCTTGATATTAACAATAAGGTTGTCGTACTACGAAAATGTTTGCTGTTGCGCCATGAAGAGATAATGGTAAAGAAGTTTCTATTAATGAACTGTATAAAATCAAGCATTTTCATATATTTTAGAGCTACACTCTTGGTGTTCATTGCATTGTATTTCTTTTTAATACCTGCAGGAATAGTTGTGTATGATCTTCGTGATCCAGGGTTGCAAACAAATCAGATCCCTAGTTTCACATATCGTTGGCACACAACAATCACCAAAGATTTTGTGTCATGGGTTAATGATCGTATCGATTTTCAAAGAGCATCCAAACTAACAACTGATAATGTATCTGGCACTGAGTGGCCGATGTTTAGTGCTGTTTTATATTTATGGTCAACTGAGACGCTGCAAGAAAACTGGGAAGTTAATCCCAACTTTTCTAGAGAAGCACCAAATATCTATGCTAGAGAAGCTATTGAAGCTGCAGCTAAATTGATAGTTGACCCAGATAATGCTTCATGGGTAAAAGCGCACTGGGGGAGTGATTATCTGCATAAGGAAAACCTGTTTTATAGAATGTTGTTTATTGCAGGGCTGACAAGTTACCAAAAACTTACTGGTAATAGTCAATATGAAGAGGTTTTGGTCGATCAGGTAACGTCTTTATCAAAAGAGCTGGATGAGTCCCCATATGGTCTGTTAGATGATTATCCTGGAGAGTGTTATCCGGTAGATATTTTGCCTGCTATAGCAGTGCTCAATAGAGCAGGGAAATTATTGGGTATGGATCAGTCTGATTTTATTAACCGCTCTATCCGTGCATTTGAAGATGAACGTTTGGATTCAAGCACGGGGCTACCTGCTTATATTGCTAACTCAAAAACAGGATATGGCTATGGTCCAGCTCGAGGGGTAGGAATATCGTACATGCTTATATGGGCGCCAGAATTGTGGCCAAATGTAGCCCAGAACTGGTATAGCAATTACGAAGAGTATTTTTGGAATGAAGGAAGTATTATTTCGGGCTTTTTTGAATTCCCTCAAAATAGTGGTATGAATTCGTTCTTCTTTGATGTGGACGCTGGTCCTGTGATTAGTCAATATGGAGTAGCTGCCAGTGCATTTGGCATTGGAGCTTCAAAGGTAAATAACCAACTACAACATTTTTACCCATTAGCAACAGAGGCAATTGTCGCATCATGGCCACTGCCTGATGGTACGTTGTTACTACCGAGATTGCTTTCAAATTTGGCTGATGCGCCTTATATAGGTGAGTCTGCTTTGTTATTTACGATGACGAGGCAGTCTTTATATCCATCAAATAATCAAGTTAAGTATCAGTTACCTTATATTGTTTATTTGTCTTTAGTGCTTTACTGTGGCTTAGGTTTAATCATTCTTAGATCATCAATTAAGCTGGTGCAGTCACTAAAGAAATAAGGGGGACCATATATGTCAAAATCTTTAAGTATTTCGGCACTCCCTGAAAGTTTTGTCCTGTACGTAGCTTACAATTATAATTTTTTTGTTAAAAATAATAAAGATGAAAAAAGAAGTAAAATTTGGATTGCAACTCTTTCGAGCGGTACTCGTGCCAATTTATTGTTTTGCTCTTGGGCCAGTTGCATTTGTGTTAGGTGAACTATGTGAGAAATATTTTAATTTCTGGAGTTACTATTTTGCTGCTTTCTCTATTCCAGTTTTTGGTTTAGTCGGTTCATATTTTATCTCACCTATTAGCAGATTTGGGTATACGGTTGGTGTATTTTTTGTAGGATGTTTTCTTGCGTATGTTGTGATATTCGAAAGTTACTATCCCGGATGGCATCAATTAGCATACTCTGTTACCAATAAACAATTTTTTATTACAATAGGGGTAGCATCAATAACTTTATTGCTTATAGGATTTTACCATAAAAGATATTCTACCTAAGTGAAAATATAATCAGAGAAGCGTAGCTACTTAGCATCGATCAGAGACATATAATTTTATTTTTTTAAAAGCTATGTTCTGAAGAACCTTTGCCCAAAGTCTGCATAACGCCCATCGAGCACGCCGTGAATCCTTCCTTGGAGGCTTGGTTGCCGTATCCTTGCGGCAAACAGTTCGATGTGTGTTATCCTTCCTTTGGGATTTCTTCGCATATATTGAAGTACAACAGATACACATTTAAAAATGATTCAGGTGAAGCATAAAGACAGTTAGCAATGCTTGAATTAGTTTGTGAAGCAGGTGCCGGGAGCACCGTAAGCAGTAGAGACCAAGGATGGTCTTTTACTGCGGGAGTAACAAATTAATTCATGCTTTGCATTAGCACAGTCTCTACCTATTCCAATGATATTTTAATATGAAACTATCGCTTGTATTTTGGTGAATGCTTTAGTTGATTGCTAATAAGGATAATGGTTGGCCATGAACTGTTAGAATTTTCAGTGGGATTATGGTCATTCATATGGTTCGATGTAGGATGTGGTGAGCGAGGTGTCAGAGTTGCTAGCAAACTATACCCAAAACGAAGGGTTTTTAGGGGTGGCCGTCAAGCGATGAAGCCCCCGGAGCTTATATTAATAAGTGACTGGGGTGAAGAGCGCTGACAACAAACCCTAAAAATGATTCGTGAAGGGTATAAATAAGTCGAGATGATATGAGATGTATAGGAGTTATGACCCCATGAATATTGAAGTCTTGTTAGTCAGTGCATTTACGCAAAATGGTAAGGGTGGAAACCCGGCTGGTGTTGTATTGCAAGCAGATGGCTTAACAAATGAGCAAAAGCTTTATATCGCTAAGGCTGTAGGCTTCTCAGAAACTGCTTTCGTTTCTAAAGATGATGAGGTTGATTTCAATGTATCATTTTTTACAACAACGGAAGAAGTCGATTTTTG
This sequence comes from Zooshikella ganghwensis, assembly GCF_018263875.1. Taxonomy (NCBI): domain Bacteria; kingdom Pseudomonadati; phylum Pseudomonadota; class Gammaproteobacteria; order Oceanospirillales; family Zooshikellaceae; genus Zooshikella; species Zooshikella ganghwensis. The sequence goes on along the minus strand of NZ_JAEVHG010000002.1, from coordinate 177,481 downwards.
TGGTTATGCAACCTTAGCCGCTTTTTCCGTAATGTTTCAACAAGGTATTATTACTGAGGGGGAGTATAAACAAAGGACTAAGGCCGGCGTATTAAAAGTAAGTGTGAATAGCACAGAAGTAATCATGGAGCAGTGCTTACCTACAAGGATTGAGCAGTTAAATGCTCGTGATGTTTCTGATGCTATTGGCATTGAGTCGTCTATATTGGAAAGCACTCATTTACCCATTGAGATTATTTCAACCGGTTTACCAGACATTATTATTCCAGTGCCTAAAGGTTATCTTGACTCCATTGTGCTTGATGAAGCAAAAGCTACAGCGTGTTGTAAAAAGCATGGAGCGGTCGGCTTTCATGTATTTGAGCTCAATGAAGAGGGAGATGCATATACGGCAAGTTGTCGTAATTTTGCACCACTCGTGGGAATCCATGAAGAATCAGCAACAGGCAGTGCAAGTGGTGCTTTGGCATGTTATCTGGCTGAACATGTAAAATTAAATTGTAATAGCTATGTCTTTGAGCAGGGGCGTGCAATGGGGTGTTCATCATTGATAAAGGCAAGAGTTGAACTTTCAAATTCAATGATAACAAAAGTTGTGGTCAGTGGAACTGCGACGATGCAGGGAAGTATTGAAATTCCAGTTTAAACGGCTTCTGTAGTAAAACACAAAGTATTAAATGGGGGAAGAAGAGAGTGTTGGAGGCTGTATAATGAGAAAAATGCAGACAGTACAAGAACCCATGCACAGAAGTATTTATCCATGACTGACTCGTTATCAATAAAACAAGCCAAAAAAATCGTATTGCTAAGCCAGGTCATGCCTAAAGGAATGCCGCATAAAAGTTCTGAAAAAGCGACACTGGCCGCTGTAGAGCAACTCAGTTATATACAAATTGACACTATTGCCCGAGTTGAGCGCGCCCATCATCATACCTTATGGAATCGTGTTAAAGGCTACCAACCTGAGTTATTAGATAAATTACAGCGAAAGTGTGAAATATTTGAACACTGGTATCATGCTGCAGCTTATTTACCGATATCCGACTTTCGTTACTGCCAGATTAAAATGCAACAAATGATCGATAATGAAAAAGACTGGCATGAGCAGGCCAAAAAAATCAAGGCTGAAGTGCTGGCGCGCATCACTGCTGAAGGACCGTTGCAGTCAAAAGATTTTGAAGACAAAAAACACAGTGCTGGACAATGGTGGGATTGGAAACCAGCAAAACGTGCACTGGAGTTGTTGTTTTTACAGGGCAAGCTTATGGTCGAACGCCGTGTTGGTTTTCAAAAAGTCTTTGACTTGACCGAACGTGTACTGCCATCCCATATTGATACATCGATGCCGACTCAAAGTGAATATGCGCAGTACCTCATCAAAAGTTATCTAAAAGCCAATGGTTTGGGTAATGAAACGGAGTTCGGTTATTTGCGTACAGGGATGCAAAAATACATTAAACAGCAGGTTGCACAGCTGCTTGAAAAGGGTGAAATCATCAAGGTAAAACTTGGTGATAACCACTGTTATACAGATAAAAAGGGCTTGTCATTACTCGATAAACGAATGCCCAAAGCCCAGGTAAAACTTCTTTCACCATTTGATAACCTGGTGATTCAACGAAAACGATTGAGCAAGTTGTTCGGTTACAATTATCAGCTTGAATGTTATTTAAAAGAAGCGGATAGAAAGTTTGGGTATTTTTGCTTGCCAATACTTTGGGGCGACGAGTTTGTTGGCCGTCTTGATGCTAAAGCTGATAGGAAAAACAAAATCTTGCTCATCTATAGCCTCTATATCGAATACCCTCCGATAGACACACAATCTTTTGTTGATTCATTAAAGTCTGCCTTAGACGCCTACGCCGAATTTAATCAATGCCTAAGCTGGCAGCTGCAGAAATGCGATCATAAGGAAATTAGCTATTATTTACTGAAGTCTTAAGCCTCAATCACGACTAAAACAGTTTGGTTTTGAAAAAGATAAGCAACTATTGAGAAACAGCAATATGGATGAGAGAGATCAGAAAGCACTTGATGACATTGAAAGGTACGGATGTCATATACTTCATGTTATCGAAGGCTCTGTTTGTTAATAATGATATGTAGGGAAATATGGCGATAATTTCTAGAACTATGGCTTGCTTAAGAATCATAGGAGACGATTTAATTCCAGCTGATATTACTGGTAAGCTTGGTTGTGAACCAACTCACCAGATGATCAAAGGTGAGCCGTTCTCATGGAGTGCAAATGGCAACCCTCGTATTGCTAGGTCAGGCATGTGGTGGCTTGAGGCTAAGGAAAGAGAACCAGGTGATCTAGATTCACAAGTATCTCGTAGTAACTCCTGAAGAACTGCGGCACATTGCGAAGTTTCTGGAAAGTTGTGCAAAAGGGATAGAGGCTTACGGATAGTTATGGGAGCATAAACATTTTTCAAATAAGGATCACTACTTCAATAACTCCCCTCAATTTGTTGTGTTTAATCCAGAACTCTAATCAAGTAAAAGCTGCTCCCCAGCCATCTCACTGGATAGCAGTAACCATAAAGCCTACAATGAGGTTAAGTTTGCGTAAGTGTGATGCTCATTAGTAGTTATGTGTAATTGAAATGAGTAAGCTAAGCAACACACTTTGAACTAAAACCTCGCTATCGCTTATTTTTCACCTCTCTTGGTGAATATAAAGGTCAAGGAGTGAGTATGCGCGAAATACTAGCAGCAATAGCATTTTTTTTTACATTATGGGCAATGTACAAGCTATTATTCGGCAATAAAGATGAACTTATCGAGTGCATAAAGTTTTGGTTTACTCCTGATATCGTTAGCATGTTTCGTGGTAATTATTGGGAAGATCATTGGGCTGAATTTAAACTATTTATTTGGTTAGGTAGTGCTACGGCAGTTGCTTATGGTGTGTATCATTTATAAATCATGCTTCTTCAAGCAGTATGCAAGATCGTAACCGGCTAAGACTAGCCAACTTGCTGAATGCCTTTAATTATAAGGCCTAAAATGAGGTTAGGTTTTGCATGAAAGTGGCGTATAGTGCATAAAAAAGTAATGAACAATAATCGGTTTAAAGATGAGCGAGAGAATAGGTTTACGATTAGTGGGCCTACAAAAAATGATCCAGTATTGATAATGTGTCCAAAGTGTTCACGCAAAGCGGTAGTTGTGCCCATTGACGAAGACCCTGTTTGGCAAGTACATCTATATGGTGAGATGTCTTTAATCCTAGTCACAACAGAGTTTAATTGGCAGTTAATTGAGCTGTCTGAAAAAGAATACGATGCTGTATATGCTTAACAAAAACCAACACGGGGACCTAAGTAAGCTTTACTTGAAAAATAACAAAGTTTACACCAGTACATGTGGTTGGCGTTATGTGTAATAAGGTGAAATTTCACCGAATTGGCATCGCTAAGAGGCTGATACTTGTTAGAAAATACGAGAAAGCCAAATCTCTACTTAGGCCGCTTGCTAACAATAATAACGCAGAGGCTCAATTACTTTTGGGGTACCTGTACTATGGAGGCGACCCTAATACTACAGTAAAAGAGTCGAAATGTTGGCTTGAAAAGAGTGCAAAAAATAAAAATCCTGAAGCTTTGGCCTTATTAGCCTCAACAAACTACAAAAGCAGTTATTGGAGCAACGAACCTGAAAACAGAAAGTCTTTTTTGCTTACGCTAAAAGCTGCAAATATGGGTTCTGTTGAAGCACAAAGAAGTCTTGCTTGTGCCTATGCTCATGGAGACACAGTGCCTCAAGATGATATCAAAACCATGTATTGGGATGAAAAAGCAGCAAAACAAGGCTTGGCAGAATCTCAGAATGATCTAGCTCTTATGCTTTTATATGGCGTGGGCTGTGAAGTTGATGCTGAAAAAGCAATATATTGGTATCAAGAATCGGCGAGGAAAGATCATAACGTACCATATGCACAATGGGCTGCTGAAGCTTTGGCTCGCATATTTCATGGTGAGCCATATAAAGAACTTACAGACCTTAACCAGTCTAAGTATTGGGAAAAAAGAGCGCAATACTTGAGTGGGTTAGAATTTAGAGGTCACCCAGATTGGTTCTACAAGTAGAAGCACATCACAAGGTCATCAACACCGTTTGCTATCGCTCACTTGGATGCGCTTCCGCGCACCGACTATGTCAGTGTTTTGTGTGAATAAGATGAACAAGATTGAACCTTACTCACTTTTGGTAGGAATCGTAGTATTCTTTATGACGTACTGCTTCTTGAGTGGAATTGAAAATACAATTTTTTGGTCTAAAGTTGTGGAGTTAAGAGAGTCTACCGGCAGAATTGACAGTTTTGCTCTTGCTCACGATTATAAATTAGTAATAAATACAGAAATTTTATTTTATCATTTCTTGTTTGTCATCATTGCTTATTCTATCGCCTCTATCGCAATCACAAGAATTGTGAAAAAAATATAATTTTTCATTTGCTAGTATTTGTATTGGTAGCTGAAATAGCTATGAAAACATTTTTTTTACTTCTAAGTCCTGAAGAATTTTTTGAATATCCATATTTGTTAATTGCAGAAGTGATATGTGCTGTTACCGTTTGCATATCTACAGGTGTTATTGCTAAGAAGGCAAGCGGCCAAGAATATAATTAAAACATATAACAAACAAACGAACACTGATAGCTACGGCAGGTTATTTGAGTTCACCAGCAAAGGCTGAAGCAGCTTACTTTCAAAACCTAGAAACTGTCTAGAAAAGTCATCCACTCACAGTAAATACTGTATGAAATACATCACTTAGACTTTAAACCCTCATTTTTCTGTTCGTAAATACCTTTGAATAAGCGCTTGTGGTACTTTATAGCGATTATGATAGCTTACGTTGAACGGTTTTCAGCGCGTTCTATGGAACGGTTCTTTAAAAAATAGCTTTCATAAAGGAAAATTACCTAAAATCTCTCTGGTTTCCTACTTGAATGATTCTTGGTTTTTCAGTCGAGGCTTATGCATGAAGCTAACTTTTATTTTCGCAATATCCATCTTATTGACAGGTTGTCTCGGAATGCCTGCTAAGGTTTCTCCTGTCAAAGAGTTTGACCTTAGTCGATATTTAGGCAGGTGGTATGAAATTGCAAGACTTGATCATTCATTTGAGCGAGGTTTGGAGCAGGTGACTGCAGAATATTCAGTGCGTGATGATGGTGGTGTAAGTGTTAAAAATAGGGGGTATTCACCAACAGAAAAGCAATGGAAGGAAGCAGAGGGTAAAGCCTATTTTGTTAATGGAACAGAAGAGGGTTATCTCAAGGTTTCATTTTTTGGACCATTTTATGGCTCTTATGTTGTGTTCGAGCTGGATGATGAAAACTATGAGTATGCATTTGTATCTGGCCCAGACCTGTCGTACTTATGGCTTCTTTCAAGAAAGCCAACTTTAACTCAAGGGGTTATTGACCGCTTTGTAGAACAAGCTGAGGCGTTTGGCTTTAATACTAAAAACTTAATTTTTGTAAAGCAAAATATACCCAATACGAATGGTTTTTAAGCGTGTTACATATTGCTTGGTATTACCATTTGTAGCATCCGCTAACGAGGCATGATTAGCCTCTATGCTTAGCTTTAGTTTTTATGTAGGGTGATGAAAAATAAATGACCAATATATGGAATTGAGTAAATGACGGAAAAAGAGAAAATGCTGGAAGGACTCCCCTATAATTCTTGGGATGATGTTCTACTCGGGGAAAGAATGTTTGCAAAAAGTATTTGCCAGCGTTTTAATCAGTTTGATCCTACTCGATTAGATGAACGAATGTCCTTACTATCCAGTCTGCTTTTAATAAAGGACTCTGCTCATATTGAGCCAAATTTTTTTTGTGACTATGGCTATAATATCGAGTTAGGAAGTAATTTCTATTCAAATCATAACTTGACGATTCTTGACGTCTGTAGTGTTAAAATTGGCGATAATGTGTTTATTGGCCCTCAAGTCATGATATCTACAGCGACACACCCTTTAAATGGAATTGAGCGCCGCTCGATTGAGTATGGCGTAAGCATTTCAATTGGTAATGATGTTTGGATTGGTGGAAATGTATCCATTTTACCAGGGGTTAAGATAGGAAATAACTGCGTTATAGGTGCCGGAAGTGTTGTTACTAAAGCTATTCCTGATAATAGTGTGGCTTTTGGAAATCCATGTAAAGTTCAGCATGCTGTTTAAGGCGGGTTGTGAAGGCTATACAGGTTGCTGATGTTGTGTTTATTGAGATTTTTTGGAATGAAAAAACAACAGCAGGAATACTACGAAATAGCATGGTATTCTATCTCAGAATTATTTCTTGACACTGAGTTAAAGGGTTTGGAGTTAAAGTTTATTGCAAAGCAGTTATTGCAAACGCCATTCACAGAGTCAGAACTGAATGAAATACTTATTTATGATGTGGCGCCAGTTTGTTATGGGAATTTATTGGCTACTGCTGGAGTATGGGAAGGTTTTGATAAAGAGTGGCTGTTTTCTGAAATCCAAAACAATAAAAGTAAAAACCAAAAGATATTTCGCTTAAAATGTAAGTTAATTAAATGTTTTTATGGCTCTGCACTTCAGTCTCAGTGGACTATTGTTCTTGAGAAACTTAGGAACTTAAGAAGTGATTGCTCGATACCCTAATTAGAGATGAGCTGCCAAGCGCATAGCTCAACTTAAGGTTTGTGGCATGAACACCTTAAAGTGAGCTATTTCAGCTAGGGCCTACGACTTGTTCAGGATAATCAAAACTACTGCAGCCCAAATCGATCTTTAAGCATTTTTAAGTAACGTCGACTCACGGGTACTTTATGGCCATGCTGAGTAATGATTTCTGCCAGACCATTCTCTAATAATTGAATTTCCCGTATGGCATTGATATTGATGAGATATTGGCGGTGGCAATGCAATAGTGGTGTTTTGCTTTCCAGCGTTTTTAAGGTGAGCTGGGTATGGCTTGTACCTTCTTCACTCATTACATGGACTCCTGACAAATCAGAAAAGGCAAACTCCACATCATCAATTTTAATTAGCCGTATTCTGTTTTGCAGATAACATGGAATAAGTTGTAAGTCGGCACTGGCTAAGGGGTTGAGTGAAGGTGGTTGCTGATAATTTTTTTTGAGTCTTGCTAAAGTTTTTTGTAGGCGTGATGGTTCAACGGGTTTTAATAGATAATCAAAGGCATTGTCTTCAAAAGCACGGATAGCATACTCATCATAGGCAGTGACAAACACAATGTAGGGAGCATCATCCATATTCAGCATACTGACTAGTTCTAGGCCACTGACCCGAGGCATTTGTATATCCAAAAACACGACATCAGGGTGCAAGCCATTAATCATTTGCAAGGCTTCGATGGCATTGCTGGCTTGGCCAATAATCGAGATTTCTGGGTCGCTACTAAGCAGGTCTGCCAGTGCTTCCCGAGCCAGAGGTTCATCATCTACCAGTAAAGCGCTAATCATCACCAGACTCCTCAATGGGTAATGTTATTGTTATTCGTGTCCATTGGTTTGGTTGGCATTGTACCTCAAGCCCATAGCGATTGCCGTAACGTACTTTGATGCGTTTATCAACAATACCCATACCGAGTCCATCACTTCTTGGTTTATCTTCATAAAGACCAGCATTATCTTCAACGCTAAGGACAAGTAGTGAGTCTTGCCGAGTGCCACTAATGATTATTTCACCAGCTTCAAGGCAATGCGCGATACCATGCTTGATTGCATTTTCAACAATGGGTTGCAAAGTGAATGTGGGGACTTGAATAGAATTTAACTGTTCTGGAATATCAATTTTTACGGTTAGGCGGTCAGCAAAACGGGCGTGCTCAATTTTTAGATAGGAGTGCACGTGGTCAATTTCATCTTCTAATGTGGCTGATTCACAGTCTCGTTTTAGGTTTTTTCGGAAAAAACGTGAGAGGTGAAGCAGTAGTTCCCTGGCTTCTTCTGGTTGCTTGCGAATAATCGCGCTGATGGTATTAAGTGCATTAAATAGAAAGTGTGGGTTAATTTGAGCTTGAATGAGTTTGAGCTCGGCTTGAATTAATAAGCGCTTTTGCTGCTCATGTAAGCCACTTAAGATTTGGTTAGACATCAGGCGAGCGATACCTTCCCCTAAGGTACGATTAATATTGACGAATAATTTATGTTTAGGCTCGTAAAGCTTAATGGTCCCGATGACTTGCTCATTATCACCTTGCAAGGGGATCACCACAACAGAGCCTAACCCGCATTGAGCTTGAATTGAGCAACGGTAGGGAACCTCTACACCATCAGCAAAAATGACTTGATTATGCTGAATTGCCTTAAAGGTCATGGTTGATGAGATAGGGGTGCCAGGTAAGTGATGATCATCGCCATGGCCGATAAACGCTAAAATCTTTTCACAGTCGGTTATAGCGACTGCTCCGACACCGGTTTCTTCGTAAATAATTTGAGCGATACGTGCACTGTTTTCTTCATTAAAACCTGTTGCGAGAATACCTACTGTGCGTTCGGCTATTTTTAGTGCTTTTGCGGAGAAGGCCTGGCTGAACTTTTCATACATGGTTTTCTGGTCACGAATAATATTCATGAACAACGCTGCACCAGCTGAGTTGGCTAATATCATAGGAGGTGCAATGAGTTTGACGAGACTCCAGGCTTCGGAGAAAGGTTTAGCGACAATCAAGATAACGGCCATCTGGGCTATTTCTGCTACCAGGGTGGTAAGAAAGGCAATATAAGGCGTAAAGAGTGTATCGATCTTTCGATGTTTGTTGAGTAAATAAAAATGCACAAGGCCGGCAAACAGTCCTTCAATGGTGGTTGAAATGGCACAGGCTAGATCGGTAAAACCGCCAAGAGAATATCGGTGTAATCCTCCGGTAAGGCCTACAAAAAAACCAACCAGAGGGCCTCCCAGTAAGCCACCTAAAACTGCACCCACGGCACGGGTATTCGCAATGGCATCGTGAATTTCCAAGCCAAAATAGGTACCCATGATACAAAAACTGGAGAAAACCAGATAAATTACAACTTTGTGGGGAAACTGGATCGAAATGTTGACTAATGGTTTAAAAATGGGCGTTTTGCTAAACAAATAAGCAATCACAAAAAAAACACTCATTTGTTGCAGTAAAGATAGAATTAACTGCATAGTTATCACACTACTTGGCTGTGTTCATGCTGTTGACTGGTTATCGTAGAGGCTATTGAGCATTCATCATTGTAAGTTAGCAATGCTTACTCATAGTGCAAACTGCAAGCCTCAGAAGGAATTATAATGAGTTTTAATAAATGTTCATTGTGCGTTTGGTGTTGGCTAGCGTTGGTTTATATAATGATCGCTTTTGCCCGCCCATTACCTGCAGAAACACTCATTATGGCAGTTGGCTTGGCATTACCCCCTTATGTGATCAAAGAAGGGGATAAAGGGATGGAGTTAGACGTTGTCAGAGAGATTCTAGAAAAACAAGGATATACTATTCATCCAGTCTACTTACCCTTAGCCAGAGTTGTGGAACATATGGCTGATGGTACGGTTGATGCGGCCTTAACCGTCAACGAAGCTGCAGGTTTAAATAATGCCTTTTTTTCTGATAGCCATATCACTTACCAAAACTCGGTTATCAGTTTAGCCAAGCATAATTTTCAAATAGAATCTGTGAATGATCTGGCTGATAAGTCAGTCATGGCTTTCCAGTATGCAAAGATTTATTTAGGCGCAGAGTTTGCTGCCATGGCAAATAATAATGGCCAGTATTCTGAAAAGGCTAGACAGTCAACACAAATTAGAATGCTATTTGCTGGAAGAGTTGAAGCTATCGTTCTGGATACCAATATTTTCCGTTTTTATCGTAACTCTGAAAAAAAGTATGTTGATACGTCACAACCTATTACTACCCATAACATTTTTCCCCCAAGTCACTACCGAGTTGCATTTAAAAATAAAACAGCACGAGATGAATTCAATAAGGGGCTAGAGGCGCTAAAGAGGAGTGGTCGTTATGATGAAATTATTCGTCAGTATATCCAACCATAGTGTGCTGAAGTATAGTCCTTAACGTTTTTATGACAAAGATATTCGCCTTTTATGCCTAGAAAAGTATGTATACGCTGTCAGCGGCCCGCTTCAGTTTGTTTGTGTAAATATATCACTCGTTCCCAAGCGCCTATGAACCTTGTGATACTTCAGCATCCTTCTGAGCAAAAGAAAGCCATTGGCACGGCAAAGATATTGGATTTATGTATTGATAACTCAATACATATAGTGGGAGAGTGCTTTAGCAATCATCAAGAATTTGAGCAAATACTCCAACAGCCGTGTGTGGTCTTGTTTCCAAGTGATCATGCCGTGTCAGTCAACACATTTCAGCTGAATTATTTACAAGACTCTGATCTTCAATCGTGGAATCTGATTGTTATAGATGGGACATGGAGGAAAGCGAAAAAAATTTGGTATTTGAATCCTCAGTTACACAGTTTGCCTTCTATCGTTTTAAGTCAATGTGAACCATCAACTTATCGAATCAGAAAAGTACCCAATCATGCTTACCTTTCTACTGTAGAAGCGGTTGTGGTAGCATTGCGCGAGTTAGTCAACGATCAAACACTTCTTGAAAGCCCCCTCACCGTATTTAATGCGATGATTGATCAGCAAATTCAAATAATGGGTGATGAGACTTACCAAAATAACTATCAAAAGTAGTATTTTGGAAGCTTTAATCCAAGGTAATTCTTTTTTTGAAATAATTGAACCAGTTAGACTACTGAGCTTCTTTCAACGACGCTGAAATAGCCCTGAAGTCTATTTCAGCGATAGAGTATTTACTTACTCGTCATCAATAAATAAGTCGTTCATGAGTGTTTTGTTAGCTGTACGGTCATAACGGTACTGTTCAAAATCGCTGATGCCCTGGCTTTTTAGAAAAGATTCATCGACCAAGGTTTGCCCATTAAGTGTTTCATGAGAAAGACTTAATATTTTAAACGCTGCATCGGCCATAATGTCAGCTGTACGGCAGTACTGGAATGTTTCTTCACTGCCTACTTCAAAAGCAACGGCAGCTGTTGCAATAACAGTTTTAGGCCATAAGGTATTTACAGCAATATGATACTTTTTAAATTCTTCAGCCATTCCTAACGCTAAAATAGTCATACCATATTTTGAGAGTGTGTAGGGAGCAAATTTTTTCAGCCACTTTGGCTGCAAACTAATAGGGGGGGAAAGGCTCAAAATATGTGGGTTAGATGATTTTTTTAGGTAGGGAAGTACTGCTTGAGCACAAATAAATAATGCCCGACTATTTACTTGCTGCATTAGGTCATAGCGTTTAATAGGAAGTGTTTCAACAGGGAGCAGTTTAATGGCACCTGCATTATTGATTAAAGCATCAATAGCGTCAAACCGTTCTACAGTTTGCGTCACCATCTGCTGAACTTGTTGTTCATCGCGGACATCCATTTGTACGGCAAGTGCCTTGCCACCAGCAGCCTCTACTTCTGCCGCTACACTATGAATAGTGCCTGGTAATTTACTATGGGGTTCGCTGGTTTTTCCTGTTACAACAATATTGGCACCGGCAGCTGCGCATTTAAGCGCGATAGCACGACCAATGCCTCGACTCGCACCTGTTATGACAATCGTTTTATTTTCCATGCTTGTCATATTATTACCTTATAGTCCTTTATTATTTGTTTTGATATTGAATGAACGTATGCCCTTGTGGGTATATGTATTCCTAAACGTTGTTTGACTCACTAATTTATGTGGTGATTACTATGTGGGTATCACTCAGAGTTATCACTTTATTACTCACCTTTTTATTATTAGGGAATGGCCTTTACGCTGACGATAGATTACACATCATTACCCTTAATGATCAACTAGAATACCCCTGGGCAATGGCTTGGGTTAATCAAACACGTCATGTATTGGTAACACTTAAGCGTGGACAGATAGCTTTACTGGATCAACAAGGTAAGAAAAAAGCTCAATTCAATCTTGACCTTCCCATTGCTTATGGGGGGCAAGGTGGGCTGTTAGATATTGTGCTGCATCCAAATTATCCCAAAAACCACTGGGTTTATTTCTCTTACAGTCAAGCATTATCCAGTGGTTATACCACCGCTGTAGCGCGAGCCAAAATTACGGTTAATCCTCCTCAATTAACCCAGCTTGAAACAATTTATAGTGCTCAAGCGGTTTCTGATAATACGCATCACTTTGGTTCTCGGCTCGCTTTTGATGCTAAGCATCTGCTTTATGTTACGGTAGGGGATCGAGGAGAGCGAAGTAGAGCTCAACATCTAACGAATGACTTTGGCAAGGTCTTACGCTTGACGGATGAAGGTAAACCGGCTGCAGATAATCCATTTAGTAATTCATCAGATAAACGAAGCGAAATATTCAGCTATGGGCACCGAAATCCACAGGGACTCGTTTATGATATCAAAACAAATACTATGTGGTTGCATGAGCATGGACCGTTAGGAGGAGATGAAGTCAATCGGTTAAAAGCGGGAAAGAACTATGGCTGGCCGATGGTGACATATGGCCGTGAGTACAGTGGTTTATTAATTTCTAAGTTTACCTCTTTGCCGGGAATGATTTCTCCTGAGTGGTATTGGGTTCCTTCTATTGCTCCATCAGGAATGACTATTTATTACGGAGAATTATTCAAGCATTGGCAAGGGCAACTATTGGTTGGGGCATTAAAAGCAAAACTGTTGGTACGTTTACCTTTACTCAATAATCGAATTCAACGAGAACAGCGGTTTGCTATGACGGCTCGTATTCGTGATGTTGAGGTTGGAGGAGATGGAGCCATTTATCTTATAACGGATGAGTCAAAGGGAAAACTCCTGAAAATAATACCTCGTCAATAAATAATGAGAATGTACTCTTCGCGAATGATTTTTAGGCTTTGTTACCATCACTCTTGACCACCAAGGATGGTGGGAATGTAGTTTATGCAGAAGCATTTAACTGCCACCCCAGTCATTTAGTTTATCCAAACTCCTGGGGCTTCATCGCTCGGTGGCCTCGCCTAAATAACCCTTCGCTGTGAGTATATACCACTTTATTTTGACACCTAAAAATGATTCATGAAGGGTGTAAATAGATAGAAATAAAAATGCAGACATTAATGACTAATAGTTATTTTTAGCATTTGGCACATAACTCAGTCATTGCTAGATTTAAACTCTATAGTCGAATGATAGGAAAATCCCTTAAAGTTGCAGGACTATTCAATGAGTACGTTTACGTGTGAGACTTTCACCGAGCTAGATCAAGATATCCTGACCGACTTTCATACCTGTTTTCAGGAGGCACAAGAAGAAATTGAATTGTGCTGTCACCGTTTAGAACAAAACCCTAGTTCTGAAGATATTCATGATTTGTTTCGCTCAATGCATTCCCTCAAGGGAAACTGCCGAATGGTGTTTTTGGACCCTTTGGTGGATGTAAGCCATAAACTGGAGGAAATAGTATCTGATATCCGTGATGGTAAATATGCCTATGAGCCTGTCTATGGTGAGTTTATGTTGGCAGTCATTAGCCGTATTGATGAGCTTATATCGCAACTATTGCAAGTCGGTGAAGCGGATCAAGGGTTATTAGATACTTTAGAAAGCTTTATTTTACAAGTAAGAGAGGCTGATGATAGTGGTCGTGTTGACATAGTTAATCAGCTATTAGATCAACTTGTGGGTGGAGAAGAGTCTCAGTTAGCGCCTAAAAAGCAACGTGTGATTGAGCCACCAGAAGAAGTTGAAGATGCTAAAACATCTGACTTGGATTTTTTCCATTCGTTGGCGGTTAAACTGGACAGATTATTTTTATTTAAGCAGGGAACTGCTTTTAATGAGCAGCTTAAAATGGCTGCAGAGATTAATAAAGAGTTAGGTGATGTTGTATCGCATGAAGAGTTAAGTGCCGCTGTATATTTACACGATATTGGTATGGCATTTGTGCCTTGGCAAGTGTTGAACAAGCATACAACACTGACACCGGAAGAGCAGCTTTTGTATCAAGATCATGTCCGGATAGGGGCGGGACTTGTGCGAAGAATGTCAGGTTGGCAAGGTGCTGCAGATATGATTGAGCATCATCATGAGCATTTTGATGGAACAGGCTTTCCTCATGGATTAAAAGGAGATCATATTAATATCGGTGGCATGATTTTAGCGGTTATTGACAGCTATCAGAAAGTATTGCATCAGCATAGTGATGTGAGCTTTCGTAAAACATTATTACGTGCGGTGACAGAAATAAACAGTAACAGCAATTCAAAATTTGACCCTACCGTTGTCGATGCTTTTAACCTCGTGGTTAGAAGACATTATGTCGCTCAGCGCTAAGCTTTTTTAAGTTATAAATCTCTTCTGGTTAAACAATTTCCTCTTTGTTATTTTCCTGTCTAGTGTGTTATTTAGCAAGCCTGGTCATGATGTGATTCATTTTTTTAATGTGAGGATGGAAAGCAACTATGTATAAGCTTTGTGTCTATGTACCCGAGGAAGCTTTAGAGCAAGTTAAGTCTGCACTATTTGCTGCAGGAGCAGGTCGTATTGGTTGTTATGATAGTTGCTGTTGGCAGGTAAAAGGTCTTGGGCAATTTCGTCCGCTTAACGGGAGTTCACCTTACCTTGGTCAGCAAGGCAAGGTTGAGCAAGTAGAGGAGTATCGTGTAGAGATGGTGTGTGATGATGCACATATTCATACTGCTGTTACAGCACTGCGTGAAAGCCATCCTTATGAGGAGCCTGCATTTGATGTCTGGCAGCTGAGTGATATCGCACTGACAGGTTAGTTGACTACTTAACCTGCTGATATGAGGCATGAGGGGCTATGTCAATGGTGCGAAAGGTAAACTGTTGCTGTTTCAAGTCACTAAAGTAGTACTGCAGTGTTTTAGTAATCGTTGGAAACGCTAAATTATCCCAGGGTATAGTTTCTTCTGTGAAGAGTTCTGCTGATAAGCTTTCTTCACCGGGTGAAAATATGGGTTGGGGTAGCTGCGCAAGAAAAATTAAATAAATCTGATTGATATGTGGCAGGTTAAATAAAGTATATAACTTGTCTATTTCGACAGTTGCACAGGCTTCTTCCCAGGTTTCTCGCGCTGCAGCTTGCTGGGTGGTTTCATTAAGCTCCATAAAGCCCGCTGGGAGTGTCCAATAACCTGCTCGAGGATGAATAGCACGCTGACATAGTAAGATTTGATTTTGGTAAACAGGCAAGCAGCCAGCAACAATTTTCGGATTTTGGTAATGTATTGTGCTGCACTGAGTACAGACATAGCGCAGTCGATTGTCACCTTCGGGAATAACAGTTGTTATTTCACCACCACAGTGGCTGCAATAGTTCATAGCCTCAACTCCTGATGTTGAGGCTATGAGTATAAACTGCTAATTGTGTAAACTGAAAGTGAGGGAGGAGGGCAGGTGTCTAGAGCTATACTTTAAGTTGTTTCAAGTTTCGTTTCTCACTCATGCAAATCACATCTGCCGGTGTACAAGTGGGGGTGGGAGTTTTGATTCGGTCATTAATTGAATCAGGATCGTTGAGAGATAACTGAAGCTCTTGCAGGGATTTGTACATGAGTTCAGATACTGCAATGCAGGCAGCCATAGGGTTATTTGATTTTCGAATCTGCATATCGACTTGGAATTGAATCCCTCTGAGTCTGCGCTGAGAGTTTTTGGGAGCAGACTGGATAGTATTCTCAATCAGTTGATCTCTAAGTTTTTCCAGATCTTCTGGTTTATTTCGAGCTAAGTTCATTAAGTGGTCAAAATCTGGAAGTTTTACTTTCATGTGGTCACCTGAAACATCCAATAAAACTGTTATCTATCCCTAGGTTTTGCCCTAGTCCGTCAGATAATCCGTGTTGGTTAATATTTATACTACTGACGGCGAAACCAACATGATATTGCTTAATTCTCACTCAATATGTGTGCCAGTTCTATTTTTTGAAGTGTTAAAATGACTTTGTATTATAAAAAGCTCTGGAAATCAGTTGCTTAGAAAATAATAAAAGGAGGGTGGCTTTTGCAGGAAATGTGATGTGTTTGGCTAAAAATGAACATGTGTTTGAGTTGTTAATAAGTGCGACAGTGAAATAGCTAAACACTATAAAAACATAAAAATTAATAAGGCTTTATAGTAAGTGCTGGTATGCATAAACGTATAAAATCAACAAAGTTAACGTTGAGTATAAAAAAACTTATAAGCCTCAGGACATCCAAAAAGGGTGTAAACTGGACTAACAATCATGATGACAGATATGCTTTGGCAGATTAAGCATCAACTTGCAGACTATCGACCCCCAACTAACCAAATAAGCTTACCCCAAGCGAGTGTCCTTATTGCGATAACGAATAGCTCTGTATCACCTGAGATTATTTTAATTCAACGTGCACATCATTTGTCTTCTCATAGTGGCGAGGTAGCATTTCCAGGGGGGAAACGAGAACCACAAGATAAAAATTTATGGCAAACGGCACTTCGTGAAAGTCATGAGGAAGTTCGAATTATTCCAGAATCCGTTGAGTATCTTGGCCAGCTTCGTTCTGTTGTATCTCGCTTTGGTATTTCTGTGACACCTTTCGTGGGTTTGATTCCCTCAAAGACGAACTTAATACCTTGTCCTGATGAACTAGAGTGCTGCTTTCGGGTACCTTTAGCATTTTTTCTAAAGTCACAAAACCTAGGCTGGGATCGACTTAACTATGGGGGGCATGACTTTGTATTGCCTAGCTATCAGTATCAACAATTTAAAATTTGGGGCTTAACTGCCATTGTGTTGGCGGACTTATTGAATACTGTGTTTGAAACTAATATTGATTTAAACCTGCCCCACTATAAGCGTTTTAGTGTTAACCATTGAATAATCGTTATGGCTCACGTCTCACAGTGTTTCTCAACAAAGGCGTGAGCACTTTATTCGTAGCTGCTTGCAACAGTGTTAACAGGCCCTAGTGGCTTTTTCCTTTAATCAAGCGTGCACGCTTTATAATATTGTCCTTAATTTGTAGAATTTCGATTTTATAGGTATCAATCTTAAGGCACACATTGGCCTCAGGAATTGCTTCTAAGAACTCAAGGATAAGACCGTTAAGTGTTTTTGGGCCTTCGCTGGGCATCTTCCAACCTAGTGTCCGATTTATATCTCGAATACTGGTTAGACCTCCTACAATGTATGAGCCATCGCCCTGAGGATTAATGTCGAGGTCGCTGTCTGGTAAGCCTGTGGTAAATTCTCCTACAATTTCCTCTAGTATATCCTCTAAGGTGGCTAGCCCCTGTACGTCACCATACTCGTCAACAACCAGGCCAATCCGCTCTTTATCCTGCTGAAAATTAAACAGCTGTGTATGTAATGGGGTATTTTCTGGAATAAATAATACTTCAGTCGACTCTTGTAGTAGCGCATCTTTGCTGGGTTCAGCAAGACTCAAGACACGTAACGCATCACGCATATGTAGCATGCCTACGACATTATTAATGTCCCCTTTGTAGACTGGCATACGGGTATGCTGACTGGATCGAAGTTGCTGCAGGACGGCTGCAAGGTCATCACTTAGATCAATTCCAATAATATCCTGGCGTGGAATCATGATGTCATTAACGGTGACTTTTTCCAGGTCTAAAATCCCAAGTAACATACCTTTACGGCGCCGTGGAAGTCTTCCTGCTGACTCATGAACAATTGTTCGAAGTTCTTCGGTTGTTAGATGATCTTCAGGAATATCTGAAGTATCCACACCAAATAAACGTAGTAGCCCGTTACTAATACCATTGATCAGCCATACAGCAGGATAGAGCAACCATAGTAATGGTTTGAGAATCCATGATGCAGGAAATGCAATTCGCTCTGGACTAAGTGCGGCAAGTGTCTTGGGGGTGACCTCTGCAAAAATCAGAATAACCAGGGTCAAAATAGCCGTGGCAATGGCAATACCTGCCTCTCCCCAAAGTTGAATGGCAATCACCGTTGCAATTGCTGAAGCAAGAATGTTAACAAAGTTATTGCCAATCAGAATCACACCGATTAAACGATCGGGTCGTTCTAAGAGTGCTTGTGCACGCATAGCGGAGCGATTTTTTTGTTTAACCAAGTGTCTGAGTCGATAACGATTAAGTGCCATCATGCCCGTTTCAGAGCTGGAGAAAAACGCAGACAGTAGAATAAGAATAACCAAACAGCCCAGTAAAAAACTAAGGGGTACGTCGTCCAAGAAAAAATAACCTCATGTAATACAAAACGTGCTTTATCTGTCGCCAAAATAGCCGACGATTGTGGTGAAGTTTATCCAGCTTGTTTGATTAGGTCCAGTAGGAGCTTGCTACCAAAGTAAGCGAGTACAAGTAGGGTAAAGCCACAAATAGTCCAGCGTATAGCAGTAATACCTCGCCATCCGAGGGCATGCCGTCCCCACAGCAAAATAGCAAACACTAACCAGGCGATAATAGAAAGACTTGCCTTATGGGACTGAACAAAACTGTCGTCTAGTGTAATGAAACCACTAAAAAGTGAGCAGCTTAGTAGCAGTAGCCCTGCCCAGAGAAACTCAAACAACAGGCTTTCCATCGTTTGTAGTGGTGGGAATAGCCTAATGATTCCCGTAGGGTGTCGATGTTTAAGTCGGTAGTCCTGATAGGCCAAGAGCAGCGCCTGGCAAAATGCAATGGTTAAAATACTGTATGCTAAAACTGAAAATAGCACATGTAAGATCATGCCTGCTGACAAGTTGGTTTTTATATCTGTAGGTGAAAGATGAAAGGCTGATAGCAAAATAGTCGTTGCGGCAATCGGAAATAAAATGACAAATAAGTTTTCAACGGGTTTGCGCAAACTGCTTAGTAGTACAACATTAATGATTAACCATGATATCAATGAGCCAACGTTTACATAGCTAAGATCAATACCCTGCTGAGTGTGAAGTACAAAGTAAATACTCAACATTTGCAGTATAGATGCACTTAATGCAATGCCTTGAATAAGTGGCTTATGAATAGTGTGGCCCTGAACAAGGGCCCGTCCCTGGTAGACAGATCCTGCCGCATAGAGCAATACTGCAATAAGGCTTGGCAAAATGATGTTCATAAAATCCTGTGCTAACGTGGTTTATTCTATTTGAACAGCTTATGGTACTAAGGTTAAAGGTAAAAGATCTGTGCATTTCATAAGCTTGACGTCCAGCATATTATGTTGAGACAGCAGATGAAAGTATTGTTTAGTGACTTAACTGAGTAATATTGATAAATGAAATAGTCGTGAAACTGGACAGCCGCTACAGATAATACGGTATAATCGCTTAAACTTAAGCCTATATTCAGCAGAAAGCATTCAAAATCTCCCTCTAGAGTCACTATTGTTACATATCACGCTGATTTGTCTGTGACATGGCAGGGAGGATTATCGTTTAAGGTAGCCTTCATGTTTGAAAATCTGACCGACCGCTTATCACAGACACTAAGGAATGTTACTGGCAAAGCCAAGTTAACAGAAGACAACATTAAAGAGACCCTGCGTGAAGTCCGCATGGCTTTGCTTGAAGCTGATGTTGCTTTGCCTGTTGTTAAGGATTTTGTTGAAAAAATTAAGCAACGGGCGGTTGGGCAAGAGGTGCAGAAAAGCCTCAGTCCTGGACAGATGTTTGTCAAGATTGTGCAGTCTGAGCTTGTTGAGATTATGGGTTCAGCCTGTGATGAGTTAAACCTGTCGGTGCAGCCCCCGGCGGTAGTACTTATGGCGGGCCTGCAAGGTGCAGGTAAGACCACTACGGTTGCTAAACTCGCCAAGCACCTAAGAGAGCGTAAAAAGAAAAAGGTGCTAGTCACCAGTGCTGACATTTACCGACCCGCTGCGATAAAACAGCTAGAAACACTTGCTGAGCAGGTTACTGTTGAATTCTATCCTTCAAGTTCAGATCAAAAGCCGGTTGCAATCGCAGAAGGGGCTATACAGTTTGCCAAGCAAAAGCAGTTTGATGTGGTGATTGTTGACACCGCAGGTCGTCTGCACATTGATGAAAGCATGATGGACGAGATTCGCGAGCTGCACTCGGCCATTAACCCTGTTGAAACGTTGTTTGTTGTCGATGCCATGACAGGGCAAGATGCAGCAAACACCGCAAAAGCATTTAATGATGCATTACCACTAACAGGCGTTGTTTTAACTAAGGCTGATGGTGATGCCCGAGGTGGTGCAGCTCTATCAGTTCGACACATTACTGGTAAGCCAATTAAGTTTTTGGGCGTTGGTGAAAAAACTGAAGCACTGGAACCTTTCCATCCAGATCGGGTTGCTTCTCGAATTCTGGGTATGGGTGATGTTCTTTCGCTTATTGAAGAAGCCGAGCAAAAGCTTGATAAGCAAAAAGCAGATCGTTTAGCGAAAAAACTTAAGAAAGGTAAAGGGTTTGACCTGGAAGACTTTCGTGATCAGCTCCTGCAGATGAAAAACATGGGTGGCATTACCAATATGCTGGACAAGCTGCCAGGTATGGGGCAAATGCCACAGCTCGCTAACCAAAATATTAATGAAAAACCCCTGATTCAAATGGAGGCGATCATAAACTCAATGACGCCTGCAGAGCGCAGAAACCCTGATGTTATCAATGGGTCCCGAAAGCGCCGTATTGCATCAGGTTCTGGAACGCAGATCCAAGATGTTAACCGACTGCTAAAGCAGCATAAGCAAATGCAAAAAATGATGAAAAAAGTCTCAGGGAAGGGTGGTATGACAAAGCTTATGCGTGGCCTCTCTGCAATGAAGGGTGGCATGGGAGGAGGAATGCCTCCAGGTGGTGGTCGATTCCCTGGCATGTAAGTATTAGGTAAGTCGCGGCATTAATTATGCGCATTCAAATGGTCTAACCTAATGCTTTAGTGGCTTACCATAAAAAGTTTCTGATTCTATACCTCTGGTTTAGTTGATGAAAAAGTCTGTTGTTTAGTCAGCAGTGAATGGGATTGGAAGAAATTAGTAGAATAGCTCTTCCCATCCCTCTTGATATTCCGTAGAATATGCGCCCTTTCGGGCACTGTGCTCGATCTGGATTGTTGAATCAACCAGTGGTGTTCTACGCCATTGATTTAGGAAGCGAAGTCCAATGGTAACGATTCGTTTAGCCCGTGGCGGTTCTAAGAAGCGCCCTTTTTACCATTTAACAGTGACTGACTCTCGCAAGTCTCGTGAAGGTCGGTTTATTGAACGTATTGGTATTTTTAACCCAATTGCTCGTGGTCAAGCTGAGCGTCTAAGGGTTGATCAGGAACGTGCTAGTTACTGGTTAAGCCAAGGTGCACAAACTTCTGACCGTGTAGCTCAATTGCTGAAAGAGGCTGCAAAGGCGTAATCTGGCCATTAAGTGAGGTGTAGGCGGAGTTGTTAGTGAGTCAGTCCAGTGTATCGTCATCTTTTATCGTAATTGGTAAAGTGACCTCAGTATTTGGTGTCAAAGGTTGGTTAAAGATCTATTCTCACACTGATCCTATCACCAATATTTTGAATTACCCGGAATGGACACTGAAGCTCAAAGGTCAGCAGTTATCTGTTCATGTTGACCGTGGCCAGCGACAAGGCAAAGGCCTAATTGCCCACTTTGTAGGCTGTGATGACCGGGAGCAGGCGCACCAATATTGTGGTGCAGAAATCCTGGTACCTAAGACAGTTTTACCTGAGCTTGGTGAAGGTGAGTATTACTGGCATCAGCTCGAAGGCTTGCGTGTAGTCACTGACATCAGTGAGGACGGTGTTAAGCCTCTGTTATTAGGTAAAGTTGATCATTTGTTGAGTACAGGCTCTAACGATGTACTTGTTGTTAAGCCTTGCGAAGGCAGTGTTGATCAGCGTGAACGCTTGATTCCATATTTGGAAAAGCAGGTTGTGTGTGGTGTCGACCTCACACAAGGTGTAATGCGGATCGATTGGGATCCGGAGTTTTAAAGGTGTGGTTTGGTGTTGTTAGCCTTTTCCCTGAAATGTTTTCTGCTGTTACAGCACATGGCGTTACGGGAAGAGCGGTAAAAAATGGTGGGATAGAAGTTAGCTTCTGGAACCCCAGAGATTTTACCCATGATAAACATCAAACTGTGGATGACCGACCATATGGCGGTGGTCCCGGCATGTTGATGAAAGTTCAACCTCTGCGTGATGCTATCCATGCGGCAAAAAATGCTGCAGGACCTGGCGCTAAAGTCGTTTATCTTTCGCCTCAAGGGCGAAAGTTGGATCAAGATGGCGTTCGCTATTTGGCGGATAGTCAAAGACTGATTTTAGTTGCTGGGCGCTATGAAGGTATTGATGAGCGCATAATTACCACTGAGGTCGATGAAGAATGGTCGATTGGTGATTATGTGATGAGTGGTGGCGAATTAGCTGCTATGGTCTTAATTGATACCATTTCACGCTTTGTACCGGGCACCCTAGGTCACAAGGATTCCGCCCTTGAAGACTCATTCAGCAATGGTTTGTTGGACTGTCCACATTATACGCGTCCGGAAGAGATTGCCGGTTTAAGCGTACCTGATGTGCTATTAAGTGGTAATCATCAGGAAATTAAGCGGTGGCGGTTAAAACAAGCTCTGGGGCGTACGTGGTTGCGACGACCAGAGTTGTTGAAAGCGCGGACATTAACTGTAGAAGAACAACAGTTATTGGATGACTTTCTTACCGAATATGCTAGACAGCCACAAGCATCCAATTAACAAGTAATGGGTTGGAAGTTTGTATCTAGGAGTAGATCATGAGCAAGAATAAAATTATTCAGCAGATTGAAGCTGAACAAATGAACAAAGAGGTCCCTGCATTTGGGCAAGGTGACACTGTTGTTGTTCAGGTTAAAGTAAAAGAGGGTAGCCGTGAGCGTCTGCAGGCGTTTGAAGGTGTGGTTATCGCTAAGCGTAACCGTGGCTTAAACTCTTCTTTTACGGTACGTAAAATTTCTAATGGCGTTGGTGTTGAGCGTGTTTTTCAGACCTACAGCCCTATCATTGATAGTGTGTCTGTTAAGCGCCGTGGTGATGTACGTAAAGCGAAGCTGTACTACCTGCGTCAGCGCTCTGGTAAAGCTGCACGTATCAAGGAAAAGCTGTCCTAAGCCTCCACTTAGTGCAACTTACCAACAAAAAGCAGCCCTAAAGGCTGCTTTTTGCTATGGTGGTTTTTTATCAATGGATACTGTTTTGCCGTCACGATCTGTTAAGCTCTCTTCTTCTGTTTCGAACACGCCAGTTCACTTTCAACTTCTTCCCATAATGTTTTAAAGGCTTGCGCACCAGCTGTGTCTTTTGCAAAGGCAGTAACTGGTTCACGATGAATTCCCATTTTTTCTATATCCGCTGAAAAAGGAATACTGGTTTCCAATAAGCGTGGATATTGCTTGCGCAATCTGGTCATTGCATCTTTATGTAATTTTTTCTGGGTCTGAACCATTGAGAAGAATGGTATAAGCTTTTTGTTGCGATAACCATGCGTTGTGAAAAAGGTTGTCAGTTGTTGAAGTGTTCGTTCAGATAGGGTAGTAGGTATTAACGGAATAAGAATTTTATCAGCAGCATTAAATACATTTTCAGACAGTAAGCTAATGCTTGGTGGGCAATCAATTAGGATAAGATCATACTCTTTTTTTAGTGTTAAAAGAGTCTTATGTAAGCGAGTAGTTGATTTTTTCATGTAATTTAACATGATGTCAAAGTTACGAAACGATAGCTTTGCAGGTAAAATATCTAAGTAAGGGAAATCAGATGCCTTGATATTTTTTTGCAGTTTTTTTTCTTTGCTGAAGAAAAACTTAGACTTGCACTTTTCTGATGGGCGTACTCTAAAATAAAATGAGGAAGCACCTTGAGGGTCTAAATCAAATAATAAAGTTCTATAACCTTGAGTCGCTGCTAAATGAGCCAGGTTAACGGATGTAGCCGTTTTACCTACGCCACCTTTAATGCTGTAACTCGCAAGTATTTTCATGTTTTATTTCTCCTTCAGCGGTACTAAAAAGGTGGCTGATTTGCTGCCTAACGTCCTTGTCAATAAATAGTGAAAGATGGTCTGTTACTTTCTTCCTAACTTGTAATTGTTTTTGATAAAGTGCTGCGATTACTCCACCTACTGACAAGCAGAGCTGATAATTTTCTTCTGCGGGGTGGCGAGCTTTTTTAAGCTCTTTATGATAATACTCCTGAAGAAATTCTTGTTGAACACATAAATCGTTGA
Source organism: Zooshikella ganghwensis (assembly GCF_018263875.1). NCBI lineage: Bacteria > Pseudomonadati > Pseudomonadota > Gammaproteobacteria > Oceanospirillales > Zooshikellaceae > Zooshikella > Zooshikella ganghwensis. The sequence continues at coordinate 153,255 of NZ_JAEVHG010000002.1, read as the reverse complement.
AGAGACCTAGGTGATCTTGTAATTTTTTTAAAGCACTTACAAGTTTTGTGATTTCATTGGTTGGAAACAAGTCAGCAAAAAACTCTAGCAGGTACCGCAATTTTTTACAGGCTATTCGTATGTCATGAATATGTTCATCTGGCGTCTCTGGTGTTATACGTCTGCTTTTTTTTCGGATAACATGGTACTGGCGATAAATACGGTCTTTTGCGGCCTTTAGAATAGGTTCATTTGCCAGGGGACCATGGCATAAAGACGTTGAAGATTGAAACTGTGTTTCAAGATGTTTGATTTGCCTGAGATAATTACGACTTTTAAGGTGCTTTTTAATTTTATTGTGCTCTTGAGCACGTGCTTGTTGAAAGTCAGTAAATAGAACATGAAGACCCGTTTGCAAACTGTCAGGCAAAAGTTGAGCAAAGTCAGCTTGATGGTTGAGATAGACATCTAGATCTCGGAGCATATTGGTTTGTTTACCTAATTCTCCAAAAGATGTTTTTAGTTCGTTAAATTTTTCGGCAGTGAATGCATGTTTTAATAAAGTAATGAGCGAACGAATTTTTCGAATAGCAACCCGATAGTCATGTAAAAATTCGATATCTATATCATCAACAATACCTGCTTCATTTAGTCGAGCAAGAGTAAGTAACTGGGAAGTAACTTTTGCAATAACATCATGTACAGAAAGTTCTGGTGTGAGATTAAACGAGGGTTTAATGGAATAGCTACTAGGAAGAATAAGTCCCTCAGCTTCCATTTCATCAAGCAAAGTTTGACTTGTTTTATTGCACTGGTTTTGTGTTAGTAGTTGTTGGCAAAAGTTGGCATCTGCTGTATAGCCTTTTAATGGCTGTACGATTAAAGACTTTACTTTAGGTTTTGCTTGTGATGGTGGTTGAAGTATATCAAGCTGGAGCCTAACCCTTGTTTTTTCTTCGCTATCTTTACAATCAAAAAGTGTCGAAGTAAATAGAACCTCTGCTGTGGGTGTGAGTGCTCGTGCTTTAATGATTTTTTGTACTTTGTGAGCAAAAGTGGAGGGTGGCAAGTGAAGTATATTGGGCGGGGAAGTTAGCTCAAGGCTATCAAGTGCGTATAGGTCGTAAGGTGATGTAAAGTAATCTAACCATTGTAAACTCAGCTGATTCTGAAAATACCAGCAAATTAAGCCTTTTTTCCAAAGAAGCCACTCAAAGGTATCATAAAAAATCAGAGTCTGGGATGGTAATACATGCTGATAAATCTGATACTTAGCGCTGAGTAACTGCTGAAGTTTATTGGCTGAGAATCGTTTTGGCAGGTGATAACGTAAAAGTTGTCGCTCCATGATATTTTGAGCTCCAATGATGTGAGCACAGGTATAAAGGTTTATACCTTATTGTTTATAAGTAATAGCTTTAGCTTTTGACTTGAGGTGCTTCCAATTTTCCTCAAATGTTAGGTTTTTTCTTGTCAACAAATGCTAATAGACGACATGATAAGCGTTGTTCATTTTTTTGTAAACTCAACCAGGTGGTAGAAGCGCTGGGTATATGTTTTACATGTCGACTTATTTTCTTACTGCATTTCTTGAGAAAATAGAGGGTAAACTTTTTTTATTGCAGGTCAGTTTGATGAAATCCATCCACGCTACTCATCAAGTGCTCATTAACGAGTTTATTCAGTTTTTATGGTTGGAGCGGGGGTTAGCTGATAACAGTCGGGCAGCTTACCAAAGTGATCTTACACATTTTGCTGCCTGGCTCGAACAGCAAAGTCAGTCGCTTACAACGGTAAGTCGTGTGTTCATTCAGGACTATCTGGCGTTACGGGCGGCAGAGGGTATGAGTGCTCGCTCTTCTGCTCGGTTGTTATCTTCATTAAGAGCTTTTTTTAAATTTATGATACTTAATGGGCGAATCCAGGATGATCCTGTTCAAGCCTTAAAAATGCCTAAGCTGGGTAGGAAGTTGCCAGGGGTATTGAGTGAAGAAGAGGTTGAAGCATTATTGCAAGCACCTGATTTAAGCGAGCCTATTGGTTTTCGCGATAAGGTGATGCTTGAGCTACTGTATGCCTCTGGACTTCGAGTCTCTGAGTTAGTCATGCTGGAGCTTCCCATGCTCTTAATGTCGCTGGGTGCTGTACGGGTTTTAGGCAAGGGAGGCAAAGAGCGACTGATACCGTGGGGAGAGGAGGCACACTATTGGTTGACTCGCTATCTCAATGAAGTTCGTGAACAACTTTGTGTCGTTGGACAGGTAAACACGGTTTTCCCAAGTGCTAGAGGGCAGCAGATGACGCGACAAACCTTCTGGCACAGGGTAAAGAAATATGCCATCGAAGCTAACATTGCAGGAGACATATCACCGCATACACTGCGTCATGCGTTTGCTACGCACCTGTTAAATCATGGGGCTGACTTGCGGGCTGTTCAGATGCTGCTAGGTCATAGTGATTTATCTACAACGCAAATTTATACCCATGTCGCTAAATTACGATTGCAAAAGCTACATCAAGCATATCATCCAAGAGGGTGATATACTGCAGGTCTACGGAGGGAACCAAATGAGGAATTTCCCTCTCTCAGTATGAAATAAACACAAGTAAATCATATGGGGAACCCTATGACGTTGTTTCGTAAGTCTCTGATTGGCTTGACGCTAGTACTGGGTAGTAGCATGGCTGCTGCAGGACAGGACGTAAAAGCAAAAATTACAGCTAATCTTCAAGCCCTTGATAAGAATGTCAAAGTAGAAAAAGTAGAAGAGAGTCCTGTGAAAGGCGTTTATGCGGTGACCCTTGCAGGCAATCAAATCATTTATAGTAGTGCTGATGGTAACTATATTTTTCGTGGTGACTTATTAAAGTTAGAAGGTAAAAAGGTTACTAATCTAACGGCTAAAGAGCGTAATAAAGAAGTTGCCAAATTACTAAAAGATTTTCCAGAAGAGAAAATGGTTGTTTTTTCACCTAAGGGTGAGAAGAAAGCACATATCACAGTGTTCACAGATGTTGACTGTGGATATTGTCGAAAGCTGCATAAGGAAGTACCTCAGTTAAATGAGATGGGAATTGAGGTGCGCTATATGGCTTTTCCGCGTGGAGGTGAGCAGTCTCCGGCATTTGCAACAATGCAGTCAGTGTGGTGTTCTAAGGATCGCCAGCAAGCAATGACTAAAGCCAAAAATGGTGAAAAAGTAACGGCGGATAATTGCGATAACCCAGTAATGGAAGAGTTTCAGCTAGGTGTTAAACTGGGCGTCAATGGTACTCCAGCTTTGTTTTTGGCTGATGGTAGCTTGATTCCAGGTTATCGTCCTGCTGACCAGCTGGCTAAAATGTTAGGTGTGAATAAGTAGCTTTAGTTGTAGAGTAAATTCCCTTCTTTTACGCTTGAGCAATAGACTAAAATAGTCATGCTTATTGTTTTCCTCGGTTATTTTCCTGGTGTTAGTCCAACGACTATTCACCAGGGACCTCTCGTTTTCCTCTTAGACTTCAGCTAAGCTCTAGGAACTGGACGCTGGTCAGCGTAAAATGATTTCCCTTTTGCTGCTAATGACAGCAACTTTACTTTTTGCTAGAACTTTACTTTTTGCTAGATAGGTTTGTGCTGGAGTTTACCAAGATAAGATTATTGAAGCAGTTTACAGTCAACTTGGTTCTATTCGTACAAAGAGTCTCAGCGTTTTAAATTGATTGGGTGAATGGGGGTGGAGTTTGAAACCCATAAAAATAGGTATCTGTGGCCTGGGCACCGTGGGTGGTGGTACATTTAATGTTTTAATGCGTAACAAGGATTTGATTGCTCAGCGAGTGGGGAGACCCATTGAAATTGCACAAATCGCAATGCGTCGTCCAAATCCTGGCTGTGATACTTCAGGTGTCTCAGTGACTGATGATGTGTATGCAGTAGCGGATAACCCAGAGATTGATATTTTAGTTGAGCTAATTGGTGGCTGTGAAACTGCAAAAACATTAGTTTCTCGTGCGATTGTATCGGGTAAGCATGTGGTCACTGCAAACAAAGCATTGATAGCAGTCCACGGTAATGAGCTGTTAGCTGAGGCGGAAAAACACAAGGTTCAGGTAGCATTTGAAGCCGCTGTGGCAGGAGGTATTCCTGTTATTAAAGCTCTTCGAGAAGGTTTAGCGGCCAACAAGGTTCATACCGTGGCGGGTATTATCAATGGCACGGGTAACTTTATTCTTACTGCAATGGAAAAAAAGGGCAGTAGTTTTGCTGATGTTTTGAGTGAAGCACAAGCACTCGGTTATGCTGAGGCTGATCCTACATTTGATGTTGAAGGCATCGACGCTGCCCATAAACTCACCATCCTTGCTTCGATTGCTTTTGGTATTCCCCTGCAGTTTGAACAAACTTACACAGAAGGCATTAGTGGTATTACTTCAGAAGACATTCAGTATGCCCATGAGCTAGGCTATCGTATTAAGCATTTGGGTATAGCCCGTGCACGAAAAGAGGGGATTGAGCTTAGAGTTCATCCTACTTTGATTCCTGAAAAACGACTGCTCGCTAATGTCGATGGAGTTATGAATGCTGTCTTGGTTGATACCGATGCAGTTGGACCTACACTATTTTATGGCGCAGGGGCTGGTGCTGAGCCAACTGCGTCAGCAGTTATTGCTGATATTATCGATATTGCCCGTGGGATTGACTCTCCCCATCATATGCCTGCCTTAGGTTACCAGCGTCCGCTTTCAAATGAACTTGCTGTGTTACCGATGGATGAAACAGAAACAGCTTTTTATTTGCGAATGAGCGCAGCAGATCATCCTGGGGTAATGACGCAAATTACACGTATCCTGAGTGAAGAAGGAATCAATATTGAGGCTCTTCTTCAGAAAGAAGTGTTTGAGGGTGAACAGTTTGCCGCCATTATTATGCTCACTCACAAAGTCAAAGAGCGTGCAGTGAATAATGCGATTAAAGCAATTGAAGCTTTGGATGATGTGAATGGGCAGGTGGTTAAGATTCGCATGGACCATTTAGAGCATTGTAATAACTAATTAGGATCTCAACTTAACAACAGCGGGTTATAACTAAGGTGAAGTATATTAGCACAAGAGGGCAGGCACCTGCTCTGGGGTTTGAAGATGTATTGTTAACAGGGCTGGCAAGTGATGGGGGATTATATGTCCCAGAATATTGGCCTCAGTTTACACTTGAAGAAATTGCTACCTGGCGTGGATTATCCTATGCAGAGTTAGCTGAGAAAATTATAACTCCGTTTGTTGGCGAAGCTATTCCTCAAAATGATTTGCGCCAAATCTTACATGATACTTATCAAGGATTTGATCATTCAGCTGTGGCTCCTCTTACGCAGCTGGATAGTAATCAGTGGGTGCTGGAACTATTTCATGGTCCAACTTTAGCGTTTAAAGACTTTGCTTTGCAGCTACTAGGGCGTTTACTGGATTATTTGCTAGCCCGACGCTCTGAAAAAGCGGTGATTGTTGGGGCAACGTCTGGAGACACAGGATCAGCTGCAATAGAAGGTTGTCGACACTGTGACAATGTGGATATTTTTATTTTGCATCCACATCAGCGTGTTTCAGAAGTCCAGCGTCGTCAAATGACAACAGTTGTCGCTGACAATGTGCATAATTTAGCGGTGCAAGGCAATTTTGATGACTGTCAGGCAGTGGTAAAAGCCTGCTTTCAACAACAGGACTTTCTTCAGGGTAAAGCCCGTTTAGTGGCCGTTAACTCGATTAACTGGGCACGGATAATGGCACAAGTCGTCTATTATTTTTATGCGGCACTTGCTGTTGGTGCACCACAGCGCAGCGTGGCCTTTTCAGTACCCACGGGTAATTTTGGTGATATTTATGCAGGTTATGTTGCGCGCAATATGGGGCTGCCCATCAGCCAGCTTTTAGTCGCTACCAACCGCAATGATATTTTGCATCGTTTTATGGCTAACAACCAATATAGTAAAGAAGACTTGTCGCCAACACTTTCGCCAAGTATGGATATCATGGTTTCCAGTAACTTTGAACGCTTGTTATTTGATATGTATGGTCGTGATGGCGCGGCTATTGATCAGCTGATGACAAGCTTTCAGCAGCAGGGCACTTTGACTGTTGAGCCTTGGCGCTGGGAGTTAACACGGCAGCTGTTTGATAGTTGCAGTGTGACTGATGAAGAAACCTGTCAAACAATTGGTGATGCATATCGTAACTGTCAATATAAGCTGGATCCTCACTCAGCAATTGGTGTCAGGGCGGCTATGACATGTCAGCGTGATCAGCAGATACCAATGATTACACTTGCTACTGCACATCCAGTTAAGTTTCCTGAAGCTGTGGTACGAGCAGGTTTATCTTCACCGGAGCTGCCTGATTCAATGGCTGATCTTTATGAGCGGGAAGAGCGCTATACTGTCATTGAAAACGAGTTAGCTGTTGTCCAGTCTTATGTCGCTAAGTACGCCCGACCGCTAAATTAACTTGCTTGATCTCACTTTACCCTGAGATAGCCATTGAGGCTATTTCAGGGTTGCTCTGGTCTTATTTATCAGCATGCAAAAAAAAATAATTACCCGTCACTACGATGCACAACAGTTAAATTTTAGCCACGAGATCCCGCCTATATTGCAGCGAATCTATGCAGCGAGAGGTGTCTACTCAAATGCAGGGCTACCACGTTCATTGCAAGGGCTAATGAGCTTTACTTCGCTAAAGGGCTTGGACCAGGCGGTAAATATTCTCTGTGAAGCTCTAGAAAATCAAAGTCGGATGTTGATTATTGGTGACTTTGATGCTGATGGCGCAACCAGTACAGCATTAGCTGTATTGCTATTGAGAGCGATGGGGGCATCAAATGTTAGCTATCTAGTACCTAATCGCTTTGCCTATGGGTATGGGTTGTCCCCAGAAATTGTTAAAGAAGCACAACAGTATACGCCTGACCTTATTATCACTGTTGATAACGGTATTTCCAGTATCAGTGGTGTTGCGGCAGCAAAAGCAGCAGGCATTAAAGTGCTTGTTACTGATCACCACTTAGCCGGCACTGAATTGCCAATGGCTGATGCGATAGTGAACCCCAATCAGCCAGGCTGTCATTTTGCAGGAAAAAATACGGCAGGTGTTGGTGTTATTTTTTATGTGTTAATGGCACTTCGTTCAGTACTAAGAGCACGAGGTTGGTTTAACGATCGTCGGCCTGAACCTAATCTTGCACATTACTTGGATATTGTCGCTTTAGGAACCGTAGCCGATGTCGTGCCTTTGGATACCAATAACCGCCTGTTGGTATATCAGGGCTTACGCCGGATGCGTGCTGGTAAAGCACGGCCTGGTATCATGGCCTTGCTTGAGGTTGCAGGGCGAAAGCCTCATCGCTTGACGGCGGCTGATTTGGGGTTTGCGCTAGGACCTCGTTTAAATGCTGCTGGCCGGCTAGATGATATGTCTTTGGGAATAGAGTGCTTATTAACGGATGATCCCTATCTGGCGCGAGAGATGGCTCTCCAGCTTGATGATCTTAACAGGGACCGTAAGCAAATTGAGGCTGATATGCAGCAGCAAGCCTTAGCGGTTTTAGAAAAGATTCAGCTGGATGACAGTCAGGACCTTCCTGTTGGCGTTTGCTTATATGATGAAAACTGGCATCAGGGAGTGATTGGGATTTTAGCATCCCGCATTAAAGACCGTTTGCATCGACCGGTCATTGCCTTTGCAGCTGCTGATGGTGATGAAATCAAAGGTTCAGCCCGGTCGATCCCTGGCTTTCATATCCGTGATGCGTTAGATGCTATTGCCAGCCAACAGCCAGGGTTACTAAGTAAGTTTGGTGGACATGCGATGGCTGCAGGGCTGAGTTTACCTGCTGCACATTTACCTGATTTTAAACAGGCATTCGATGCGGTGGCGCGGCAGTGGCTGTCCGAAGCGGAGCTTGAAGCTGAGCTGCATACTGATGGTTTGCTTCAGCCTCAAGATTTTTCATTGCAAACAGCGACACTACTAAGAGAAGCAGGGCCTTGGGGGCAGCATTTTCCTGAGCCAAGCTTTTATGGTGAGTTTCTGATTATTCAGCAGCGGCTGGTAGGGCAAAAGCACTTAAAGCTGGTTTTGATGCTGCCAGGAACTGAGCGTTACCTAGATGGCATTGCTTTTAATGTTGACCTTACGTGTTGGCCAAACCTGAATGTACAACAAGTGCGGGTGGTTTATCAGCTTGACCTGAATGAGTATAAAGGACAGCAAAATATACAGCTGTTGATTAATTATCTTGAGCCTATTGAAAGTAGCTAAACATAACAGCATTGATCTGTGATCTTTCGTAGTTTGCGCATTTCCTTCGCTATCAGGCTTACGTTAAAATAGCCTGCTTTGTCAGAGTAACATTGGAAGATATGAGTTCGGCATGATCGAAATTAATCCGTTGACACAATCTATTAAGGACTTACAAGCACGAACTGAAGTGCTTAGGGGGTATCTTTGACTACGCTCATAAACAAGAGCGACTTGTCGAAGTAGAGCGCGAGCTAGAAGATCCTGATGTATGGAATGAACCTGAGCGTGCCCAGCAGTTAGGTAAAGAGCGTGCACAATTAGAGTCTGTCGTGAATACCATTGATACACTTACTCAGGGCTTAACAGATGCCTCTGATTTGTTGGTGATGGCAGTAGATGAAGACGATACAGACACAGTTGTTGAGGTTGAAAAAGAGCTTGAAGGACTCACTGCTCAACTTGAGCAGCTAGAGTTTCGTCGTATGTTTGCTGGTCGTATGGATGCCAATAATGCGTTCTTGGATATTCAGGCTGGTTCTGGCGGTACGGAGGCTCAGGACTGGGCGAATATGTTACTGAGAATGTATTTGCGCTGGGGGGAACGTAAAGGTTTTAAAACTGAGCTTGTTGAAGTATCAGCGGGTGATGTAGCGGGTATTAAAAGTGCGACAATTCAGTTTTCCGGTGAGTATGCTTTTGGCTGGCTGAGAACAGAAACAGGGGTTCACCGATTAGTACGCAAATCACCTTTTGATTCTGGAAACAGAAGGCATACTTCATTTGCTTCAGTATTTGTTTCACCTGAAATAGATGATGATATTGAAATTGAAGTGAACCCAGCAGACTTACGCATTGATACCTACCGTTCCAGCGGAGCAGGTGGTCAGCATGTTAACACCACTGACTCTGCTATTCGTATTACGCATATGCCTTCTGGCATCGTTGTTCAGTGTCAAAACCAGCGCTCTCAGCATCAGAACAAAGACAAAGCCATGCAACAGCTTAAAGCTAAACTGTATGAGTTAGAGATGCAGAAGCGCACGGCTGAACAGCAGGCGTTAGAAGATAGTAAGTCTGATATCGGCTGGGGCAGCCAGATACGCTCTTACGTATTGGATGCTTCACGCATTAAAGATTTAAGGACAAGTGTTGAAACCACTAACTGTAATGCTGTGTTAGATGGTGATATTGATCGGTTTATTGAAGCAAGCTTAAAACAGGGCTTATAAAATATATTCTCTTTGTATTTAAACTCAAAAATGGCACTTTCGGTTTAAGGCTGAAGAGCTTATAGGTTTTAGAAAGGGCTGAGAAAAATACATTAATAACTTATCCTAAGATAAGCATACTGAGGATAATAACTTGGTAATTTTCTATCTTAGGATAAGCTTTAATAGGCGAGATGAAAATTATTCTCGTTTGTTTAGGTCGTTAACTTTTTGAGGGGTATTTCCCTCTATGGTATTTACAGGAATCACTCATGGCTGATGATACGCAATCCGATGTAACAGTATCAGATGAAAATAAACTCATTGCTCAGCGTCGAGAAAAATTGGCAGAAATACGAAAACAGCGCAATGCGTTTCCCAATACTTTTCGTCGTGACAGTTTTGCTGGTGATTTACAGAAAAAGTATAAGGACCTAGATAAACAAGCCTTAGCAGAACAAACTATTACGGTTAAAGTGGTTGGTCGGATCATGCTTAACCGTGGAGCGTTTATTGTCATTCAAGATGTCAGTGACAGAATCCAGCTTTATGTAAACCGTAAGGCTTTGGCTAAAGAGCAACTGGATGAAATAAAAGGCTGGGATTTAGGCGATATTGTTGGCGTTGAGGGAACACTGCAGCGTTCTGGTAAAGGTGATTTGTACGTTGATATACAAAGTGCACTGTTGCTAACGAAAGCATTGCGCCCCTTACCTGATAAGCATAAAGGTCTGGAAGATAAAGAGATTCGTTACCGTCAGCGCTATGTGGACCTGATTGTTAATCAAGAGTCACGTGAAGTGTTTAAGGTAAGGTCTCAGGTTATCGATTGTATCCGCAACTACTTACAGGAAAGACATTACCTGGAAGTAGAAACACCCATGTTACAAGTTATTCCTGGTGGTGCCACAGCAAGACCTTTTATCACTCACCACAATGCGTTAGATATTGATATGTATTTACGTATTGCACCAGAGCTTTATTTAAAGCGCTTGGTTGTTGGGGGGATTGAGCGGGTTTTTGAAATTAATCGTAATTTCCGCAATGAAGGCTTATCAACACGTCATAATCCTGAATTTACTATGCTTGAGTTTTACCAAGCCTATGCAGACTATAATGATTTAATGGATTTAACAGAAGACATGTTGCGTGAAGTTACACAGCAAGTGCTGGGTAATACTACAGTACGTTATCAAGGTGAAGAGTATGACTTTAACCAACCATTTCAACGGATGACTGTAGTAGGGGCAATTCTTCACTTTAATAAAGATATTTCTGCAGCTGATTTAGCGGATCGAGACTCTGCAAAACAGGTTGCGGAAAAGCTGGGCATTGTCGTTAAAGATAATTATGGCCTTGGTAAAATTCAGCTGGAAATTTTTGAGAAAACAGCTGAACATCGTTTGCAACAGCCTACATTTATCACTGAGTATCCTACAGAAGTTTCACCTCTGGCGAGACGAAATGATAATAATCCCTTTGTGACAGATCGTTTTGAATTTTTTGTAGGTGGACGTGAAATTGCAAATGGATTTTCGGAGTTAAATGACCCTGAAGATCAGGCTGAAAGGTTTCTAGCGCAAGTTGCGGAGAAAGAAGCAGGTGATGATGAAGCTATGTTCTATGACGAAGATTATATTCGTGCACTAGAATATGGGTTACCACCAACAGCAGGAGAAGGTATTGGTATTGACCGCCTTGTCATGTTGTTTACAGATTCGCCATCTATTCGCGACGTACTACTTTTTCCGCACATGCGTCCAGAATGTCACAAATAAAATGTGAACTGTGCACCCTTTTTAAGGGTGCATCCCCCTCCTAACAATTTTTTTAACGCGTTAAAATCTGTCATTGTTCCCATCTTGTTAATGATTGATTAAAAATCATTCATATACTTCTTACCTGTGTGAAAAAGCATGACTTAATGCAATAGTGACTATTTTTTTGAGGAACGTCGAGTCACTTTTAGGTAATATGTAGCTGTTAATAACTTAAAACAGAAAAAACCGATACCAACAAAACTGCAGTGGTTGAGATGAAAACAATGAGTTTATCTTCTAGGGAAGCCCCTAGCACTATCGTCTATCAAGGACGTAAAACACGGAGAAATGGCAGTGAACAACGCCGTCGTTTAATTCTTGAGGCGTCATTGCGATTAGTCATTCGAGAAGGTGTGAGAGGCGTAAGGCATCGTGCGGTTGCTAAAGAGGCTGATGTCCCACTTTCTGCAACAACTTATTATTTTAAGGATATAAATGACCTCATCGCTGATACTTTTACGTATTTTGTTGAAGTTGGAGCAGAATCGATGCGTCGTTTTTGGAATGGCGCTGAAGAAGTTTTATTTGCTCAGCTAAACGATGAACTTGCTTCAGGTGATAACTTACGTGTTATCCAAATGCGTTTGGTTGATCTGGGTGTTCAGTATTTAATGCAACAAATCGAACAGCACCGTGACTACTTATTAGCTGAGCAGGCTTTTCAGTTTGAGTCGCTAAGAGATGGACGCCTAAGTCAGTTAGCGCGTTTGCATCAGGAAAACATGCTGGTTGATTTAACCCGCTTTTTTAAAGCAATTAAAACATCTGACCCTGAAACAGATGCTTACCTGACGTTAGCAGTTATTTTACGTTTAGAGTATGACGCATTGTTAGGCTATCCTGAAGTCATTACACAAGAGCAGATTAAACACAAGCTTACTCGCCATTTACAGCTTATTTTACAATTGCCCGATAATACAGAAAATTAACGGTAGATGCTGTTTTTTGGCGTCATTTTTATTTGGCGGTACTACAATGTAGTGCCGTTTTTTTTGCAAAACTAAAAACTATTTCTGGGGACGTTTTTTTGTAAATGATATCTTTCTGTACAAAGTTATATTTTCATATGATTTAAAAAAGAGTTTCTCTAAAAATATGAAGTCTACTTCAGTAGTAACCTTTTAATTCTCTCCCCCTATACTTAAATAATGATTGTGCACTTCAGGTGAAATGTTTTTTCTGTTCGTCATACTGTAGTAATATCAGAGGTGATAATGAGCATTTCAGATGAATTATTTTATATATAGAGGATAGCCTAATGAACTGCCATGAAGTTGATTACGACATTATTGGCCATGATTTACAAATGGTAGAGATAGAGTTAGATCCTGGTGAAACCGTTATTGCTGAAGCTGGGGCTATGAATTATATGGAACAGGGAATTGAGTTTGAAACCAAGATGGGTGATGGCTCAAGCCCAAACCAAGGTATGATTGGTAAATTATTCGGTGCAGGTAAGCGGATGCTAACGGGAGAGTCGCTGTTTATGACACATTTTTCCAACCAAGGTGTTGGTAAGCGACGAGTGGCGTTTGCGGCACCTTATCCTGGCGCAATTATTCCTGTGGACATGAAAGCCATTGGTGGGCGTTTACTATGTCAAAAGGATGCTTTTTTAGCCGCTGCGCTAGGCACAAAGCTCAGTGTTGCTTTTAATAAACGTTTAGGCGCTGGCTTTTTTGGTGGAGAAGGGTTTATTTTGCAGCGTTTAGAAGGTGATGGAATGGCCTTTATACATGCTGGAGGGGCCGTTATTCGTAAGGAGCTTAATGATGAAACGCTGCGCGTTGATACAGGGTGTTTAGTGGCTTTTTCTGACGGTATTGATTATGACATTCAGTTAAGTGGTGGTTTAAAAAGCATGCTGTTTGGTGGAGAAGGAATTGTGTTGGCCACCTTATCTGGTACAGGTAGTGTTTGGTTGCAGAGCTTACCTTTTTCACGCTTAGCTGATCGTATTCTGGCGCATGCACCTGCTCGTGGTGGTAGCGATATGGGTGAAAATTAATGAGCTATTTGTTTTGCTTTAATTAAGTAAGATTTTATTGGGTTTAGGGAATGCTTACAGCAGTGTTATTATTTGTGCAGTAAGTAATTATAAATATTGTCAAGAAAAGAGAGCAGTATTAAGAGGTGGTTATTTGTGAAAATAAATCATTCCTGGCAGTTAATAGGTGTTGCATTAATAACCCTTATCGTTACCGTTATTACCTTAGACAAAAATGGATATTTACGGCACTCATCAGAAGAAGATTCAATTTATCTAGCTGAGTTTAATTTAATCAAGCAATCTACAGAGTCGACTGAGACAAAGCTATCGCATATCCCAGCAGATTATTCTGCTCAATGTGTGCAAGGTGTTTTGTTATTACACCATAAAAAACAAAAGGATAATGTTGGTGTCTTGGTTGATCGAAAACAGCGAGCAGTCCGTTGTTAGTGACATTAGGAAGGTAAGCGAGGGATGTTACTACTTTCCCAGTACACTGCGGGGTGGAGGTATTAGAATACCTTTTGCATTGCCACCAAGCATATCGACAAGTTGTAAGGTTTCTTCATATAGCGTCGAATAAATACGCGTGGCATCGGCATGACGCCAGTACTGAAAAGGAGACTTTAGAAAACTGGGCAATGAAGATAACTCAGTTGTAGGTTTAGTCCTTGGGTTCTGATGTAGAAATAGAAAACGCGCTATGAGTGAATGATCAATTAAATTATATTTTTTACTCGCTGAAAACGCCCAGAAATCCTTAGTTTTAATAACATTACTGAAGGCATTGGGCAGTTGCCAGGTATTTATCAGCTTGGAGCCTATTACTCGATTCAATTGATTACAAATAGTCCGTACACTTTGGGGAGAGCTAATACAATCAGGGTAGTCATCGAGTTGCGTGACTAAAAAGAGGCTACCTACATCTTGCAATAATGCACTGAGTAGTGCTCGATCTGTATCAATAGAGCCTACATGTTTCGCTAAAATAGAGCTAAGCGCCGCAAAGACTAGACTTCGTTGCCAGGTTTCACCTTGATATTTACGTGCTAAATAAGAGTGGCAAGGAAATAGATTTTTAAGTACGTAGGTGAGAATGACATTACTGGTCGCCTTAATGCCAATACGTACAATGGCGCCTTTTAAATCATATGGGGGGACAGGTTGTCGGTAGAGTGGTGAGTCGGCCAGCTTTTCCAGATGATGGCTAAGACCTTTATCTTGCTCAATCAGTGAAACAATTTCGTTTAAATGAACGCTGCTTTTAGCCGCCAGCTGTCTAACCGTAAGGGTATGAGGAGGTAGCTGCGGAAAGCTAAAAGGAGATTCAATTAACTTTTCAATTAAAGCTTGTTCAATAACATCCAGTGAAACCATACAAACGTTTACGGCCTTAATTTTAGGGGCTAGCGGAGGTTGTCATAGAAAAAGGCGACAACTTGCGTTAGCTTTCTTGTGTCGTTCATCCCTGGAATTTATTATTGAGCTTTCGTATTTTAGTGGGTTCAGGTCGTGGGGGGTGAGTAGGCTCTCACCTAAACAACCCATTACTTCATTCCTTTTTGATTATAAACGTATAATAGCAGCTTTGTTGATTCAGTTGAGGTGATTAATGACGGAAGTAAAGTTAGAACCGTCCTGGAAAAAAGTAATAGGTGGCGAATTTAACAAAGCTTATATGCAACAACTGAAAGCCTTTTTGGTTGCTGAAAAGCAAGCGGGTAAAACGATTTATCCAAAAGGTCGTGAGTATTTTCAAGCTTTTTCGTTAACACCATTTGAAGTAGTTAAAGTCGTTATTTTAGGACAAGATCCCTATCATGGGCCTGGACAAGCTCATGGCTTATGTTTTTCAGTCCGACCTAAAGTAAAAATCCCGCCTTCACTGATCAATATTTATAAAGAGTTGCAAGCAGATCTTGGTATAACACCACCACAACATGGCTGTTTGGAAGGCTGGGCTAAGCAGGGTGTATTACTTTTGAACAGTGTGTTAACCGTTGAGCAAGGACGTGCTGCAGCACATCAGGGAAGAGGCTGGGAACAGTTTACTGATCATGCGATTAGTGCGCTTAACCAATCTCGAGAAGGTGTCGTGTTCATGCTTTGGGGAGCTTATGCTCAAAAGAAAGGAAGCTACATTGATACTTCAAAGCACTTAGTGTTGAAATCAGTCCATCCTTCACCACTTTCTGCACACCGAGGCTTTTTGGGGTGCAAGCACTTTTCTCAGGCTAATCACTACTTGCAACAGCAAGGTAAGACACCGATAGATTGGCAGTTGCCTATACAGATGGAACAGATGGCCTATGCGCAGGCATAGTTTGTTCTTGCTGTAGTGATTGACGCTGTAGTTGACGGTATTGGCTGGGTGCTATTCCTGTGTGCTGCTTAAACAGTCGGGAAAAATAATACACATCATTAAAGCCAACATGCTGGGCTACAGCGGCAATGGGTTTGTCACTCACATCTAACAGGTAACATGCCCGTTGAATCTTTAACTGGTTGAAATAATGTAAGGGCGCATAACCAGTCAAAGCTTTGAATTGTCGGCTAAAGTGTGAAGGTGATAGATTCGCCTGCTGTGCCAGTGCTTTCAGGGTAAGTCCTCGGTGAATGTTTCTTTCCATATAAAGTTGTAATGTCGTCAGGTTGATTCCTGTAGGACTTTTTGGCTTGCTTTGAAGAATAGGGAGATAGCTGAGTAACTGCTGCAAAAGTTTGGTGCTGTAGATATAACGTTGCCATTGCTGACCACTATCTTGAACGCTTAACAGTTGATCAAACTGTGCAAGTAAATAGCTAGATAAACCACAAGGCTTACAGTAGTGATGATGAGGACTAGGTTTAGCTGAGTGCAACGTTGTTTGCAGGTAGTCCATAAAAACATCACTCTTTTTCCCTTCAAAATGAACCCAGAAGATGCTCCAGGGATTGGCCTTATCAGCACCATAGGCGTGAGGAATACTGCGCGGTAATAGTAAAACATCACCTGCAACGACTGGAACAGTTTGCTGGTTGATTTGTAACCAGCCACTACCTTGATGACAGTAAATAACCAGATGATCGACAGGTGAGCTTCTTTCCATTTGGTGACAGCTGGCGGAAGGGTAATGACCATAGCCAAGGGGAAAGCAATCTTGGCTCAAGGGATGCGTGCTGAGCTGCTTGATGGTGGCATCAGGAATGATCCATCGAACACTGGTTTGGCTGAGTGGCCAGTTTGAGGTTAAGGCATAGCTTGCAATTGACACAACAGTATAAAAGTCCATTCACATAATAATATTGTCCATCCTTACTGTAACAATTGCATGGTACAACTGGCCATCTTTATCAGTGATTTTTCAGGGTACTCTGTAGTCTCTGAGTATCAACACTAACAATAATTAATGAAAAAAGGTGTTGTCATGCCTTCAGCTAACCTGCCTCTCTTTATCAATAATGAATTGGTTGCAAGCCAGTCAGACCAGTCAATCCCTGTGACTAATCCCGCGACCCAAGAAGTTTTAACGAAGGTCCCAGAAGCCACTGATGCGGAAATGGAACAAGCGATTAATGACGCACAAAATGCTTTTTACCAGTGGCGAGATGTACCCCCACCAGAACGTGCGCGGTTGATGATGGTTTTTCAGCAACTTTTAAAAAGTCATCACGATGAGCTTGCAGAAATACTGAGCCAAGAAACAGGAAAAACCTTTGCGGATGCGAAAGGTGATGTTTGGCGTGGTATTGAGGTTGTTGAACAGGCTTGCAATATTCCTTCATTACTAATGGGTGAAACTGCTGAAAATGTTGCGGGAGGTATTGATACCTACAGTTATATGCAACCTCTTGGCGTATGTGCCGGGATTACCCCTTTTAACTTTCCCGCAATGATTCCTTTGTGGATGTTCCCAATGGCAATTGCCTGTGGTAACGCGTTTGTGCTTAAACCCTCTGAGCAAGATCCAATGACGCCAATGCGTATCGCTGAACTATTTGCTGAGGCTGGGTTTCCTCCAGGGCTGCTACAAGTTGTCCATGGCCGCAAGGCTCAGGTAGACCATTTATTACGACATCCATTGATTAAAGCACTTTCTTTTGTTGGGTCAGTACCTGTTGCTCAGTATATTTACCGGACAGGTACTTCTCACTTGAAACGGGTACAGGCTTTCGCAGGCGCAAAAAATCATATGGTAGTTATGCCTGATGCGGATAAAGCACAAGTGATCAGTAATTTGGTGGGTTCTTCTGTAGGGGCCGCTGGCCAACGCTGTATGGCGATTAGTGTTGCCGTGTTTGTTGGTGAGAGTGCAGACTGGATAACTGATCTACAACAAGCCATGGCGAAAGTAAAACCAGGCTTTTGGAACGATGAGTCCGCAGGGTTTGGCCCATTAATATCACCTCAAGCCAAAGAGCGGGTATTAGGTTTGATCGCACAGGGTAAGCATGAAGGTGCACAGTGCCTTTTAGATGGAAGTGATTGCCGGGTAGCTGATTACCCTGATGGTAACTGGGTTGGGCCCACGTTGTTTAGTGGAGTAAAGGCTGACATGACCATTTACCGGGAAGAAATATTTGGGCCTGTGCTGCTTTGTATGCATGTTAATTCTTTAGATGATGCTATTCAGCTTATTAATCAAAACCCTTATGGTAATGGCACATCAATTTTTACTTCATCAGGCTTATCTGCACGACACTTTCAGCATTACATTGAAGTAGGACAGGTAGGCATTAATGTGCCGATTCCAGTACCACTACCGTTCTTTTCGTTTACTGGCTGGAAGCAGTCATTTTATGGTGATCAACATGCTTATGGTAAACAAGCTGTGCGATTTTACACTGAAACTAAAACAATTACGGCGCGCTGGTTTGACCCAGGTATGGCGGCTACACCTAATATGACGATTCAGATGCGTTAAATAATAGCTCGTTGTAATACATCCATTGTTAAGGGTAACCCTAGAAATGCACTTTTTTTAGAGGACCCTTAAGCGTCAGCCATTAAGGAGGTACCCAATGGATTTTGAGTTGACTGAAGAGCAACAAGCATTCCAACGCACAGCAAAGGCCTTTGCTGAGGGGGAGTTTGCTCCTCACGCTGCTTCATGGGATGAAAAACAGCACTTTCCTGTAGATGTTATCAAGCGTGCTGGTGAGCTTGGATTTTGTGGCATTTATTGTGCTGAAGATGAGGGTGGGCTGGGACTATCACGATTAGATGCTTCAATTATTTTTGAACAGCTCGCCCAAGGATGTACATCAACAACAGCCTATCTCACCATACATAATATGGTGACATGGATAATCAGTCTCTATGCCCAGGAAGAAATTCGTAAAGCGTGGTGCCCCTTGATGGTAACGGGCGAGAAATTAGGCTCCTACTGTTTAACAGAACCCAATGCTGGCTCTGATGCGGCTTCTCTGAAAACTACGGCAGTAAAAAATGGCGATCACTATGTACTAAACGGCAGTAAGGTGTTTATTTCGGGCGCGGGCGCAACCGATGTTTTAGTGGTTATGGCTCGAACAGGTGGTGAAGGTGCGAAAGGTATTTCCAGCTTTTTAGTACCTGCGGATAGCCAAGGTATTACTTATGGTCGAAAAGAGAGCAAAATGGGTTGGAACAGCCAGCCGACCCGAAGCATTACCTTCAGTGATGTCACTGTTCCAGTTCATTACCGGCTAGGAGGTGAAGGCCAAGGTTTTAAAATTGCTATGCAAGGTCTGGATGGAGGGCGCGTTAATATTGCCACTTGCTCAGTGGGTGTTGCTCAGGCGGCATTAAGAGATGCACAACAGTATATGCATGAGCGCTCTCAGTTTGGTAAGCCCTTGGCTCAATTTCAAGCATTACAGTTCAAACTGGCGGATATGGCTACACGGCTTGTCGCATCACAGCAAATGGTTCGCTTAGCTGCCAGTCGTTTAGATAAAAAAGCAAAAGATGCCACTCTTTATTGTGCAATGGCTAAGCAGTTTGCCACTGATGAATGTTTTGCGATTTGTAATGATGCCTTACAACTGCATGGTGGGTATGGTTATATCAGAGAATATCCATTAGAACGTTATGTTCGAGATGCTCGGGTTCATCAAATTTTAGAAGGTACCAACGAAATTATGCGTGTCATTATTTCTCGTCAATTGCTGCAAGGAGATACGCATCATCTGTTTGGTTAATTGTTTTTATTAGTTTAGAAAATAATTTTTTGACAGTTTTTATTTTCAGTAAAAGAGGTCGATGATTAGCAATGAAGTTAGCAAAATTATTGAGCTTGGTTGATACGGATAAGCTCAAATTAGAACAACATGAGCATACCTTGCTCGTGAGATTGAATAATCCGCCTGCGCATACATGGGATCAGGAAAATCTAGCTGCGCTGCAGCGATTAATGCACGCTTTAAATAAGGTGGATTCAATTTATGCCGTAGTGATTACGGGAGAAGGTGAAAAGTTTTTTTCTGCAGGGGCTGATTTAAAACTTTTTGCTGATGGAAATACGGGAAGAGCTCAGGAAATGGCCAGCTTATTTGGGCGGGCATTTGAAACCCTGGCGGCTTATCGGGGAGTAACCATTGCTGCTATTAATGGCTATGCCATGGGCGGTGGCCTTGAGTGTGCTCTAGCGTGTGATATCCGTATCGCTGAAGAGCATGCGCAGCTTGCTCTACCTGAAGCCAGTGTGGGTCTATTACCTTGTGCTGGCGGGACGCAGCGTTTACCTTGGCTGGTCGGAGAAGGCTGGGCTAAGCGAATGATTTTATGCGGTGAGCGGCTTACAGCTGAGCAAGCATTGAAAATTGGTTTGGTTGAGCAAGTTGTTAAACGCGGGGAAGTTGTTTCTTTAGCTCTCAAACTGGCTGGCCAAGTGGCACAACAAAGCCCTTGTAGCGTGAAAGCCTGTAAGGAACTTATTTCTGCAGCACAGCATCAACCGTTCCACACGGTACTTCCTATGGAGCGCGAAGCCTTCCTGGAATTATTTGAAACGGCGGATCAAAAAGAAGGGGTTAATGCCTTTTTAGAAAAGCGTCCTGCTGTCTGGCAAAACAAATAAATAACTGTCTACAGCAATGGAGGGAGTGCCATGAAAAAAAGCGTGAGTCTCCCTCTAGGATGTTGTTGTAGGAGATTAAATAAGATTGTGAAGATGAGAATGATATGAGTGATGCCATTGTAGTGAGTTGTCTTTCTTGTGAGGGTGGACAACAAATTGGAGTGTTAACACTTAACCGGCCGTCGAGTTTAAATGCGATTAATCAGCCAATGATTGATTGTCTTTATGAGCAGTTACTGGCTTGGCAGCATGATGAGCGTATTGCTTGCATTATACTAAAAGGCGAGGGGGATAAATCATTTTGTGCTGGTGGTGATGTACGACAGTTGTTTACCGCATTAAGTGAAGATCTTAAGGTAGGGCAAAAAGAGGCTGAGCAATTCTTTTCCCATGAGTACCGCCTGGATTATTTAATACATACTTACTCTAAACCTGTTGTGGTATGGGGCCATGGTATTGTCATGGGCGGTGGATTGGGTTTAATGGTGGGAGGCAGTCATCGAGTGGTGACAGAAACCACCCGAATGGCAATGCCAGAGATGGCAATTGGACTTTATCCTGATGTCGGAGGCTCCTGGTTTCTCAATCGGATGCCAGGGAAGACAGGCTTATTCTGTGGAATAACAGGTTGTGCACTAAATGCCGGTGATGCCCTTTATGCGGGGTTAGCTGATCGTTTTTTACAGCACAGTATGCAGCAAGAAGTCATTGATGCCTTGCGTCTTTCAAACTGGGAAAAAGACCCAGAAGCCAACCATGCTATTGTGAGCAAAATTCTCCGGCGCTTTGCTAAAGCTGCTGAACCGTTACTGCCTGAAAGTAATTTACAGCAGCACAGTAAGCAAATTCAACGTTTAATGGATCATGATAATTTGGTCGAAATCTATCATGACTGGCTACACTATGAGTCGACAGGCAATTGGGATTCGACAGATAGTTGGCTGGAAAAAGCTATAAAAGGCTTTTTGCATGGGTGTCCAACCACTGCTTACTTAGTATGGGAACAAATTAAACGTGGAAGGCACTTGTCATTACCAGAAGTTTTTCAAATGGAATTAACGTTGTCGGTTCAGTGTTGCTTACATGGTGATTTAGTGGAAGGTGTTAGATCGCGGTTAGTAGATAAAGATAACAATCCTAAATGGCGTTACACGACTGTATTAGATGTACCCAAAGACTGGGTCGAGACCCACTTTGAATCGTTATGGCCTACAGATCAGCATCCGTTAGCATCACTGGCATAAGGTATAGCCTGGAATAATTGGCAATTAATTGACTAAATGACAACAGACTTTAAATTACCGCTATAAAAATTAAAAAGCGACTCATAAATAAAAATAAGAGGAAAATAAAAAATGGACATTGGTTTTATTGGGCTGGGGCAAATGGGTTGCCCAATGGCCAAAAACCTTATAAATGCAGGCCACCGACTTCGTGTCTATGATTTAATTCCAAATGCGGTTGATTTACTGGTAAAAGATGGTGCGGAGGCTGCACATACTGCGCATATGGCGGTAGAAAATGCTGATGTGGTTATTAGTATGCTGCCTGCAGGGGAGCACGTAAAGCAGTTGTATTTAGAGGGTAATTTACTGGATAGTATTAATACTTCAACTTTAGTGATTGATTCCAGTACGATTGATCCGGATAGTGCACGATTAGTTGCGTCTGAAGCAAAAAAAAGAGGTATAAGAATGCTGGACGCACCTGTTTCAGGGGGTACAGCGGGTGCCCAAGCTGGCACACTCACTTTTATCGTGGGTGGAGAAGCTGATGCTGTGTCCATGGCTAAGCCTATATTACAGGTTATGGGTAAAAATATTTTTCATGCAGGTGCCAATGGCGCAGGTCAGGTCGCCAAAATATGCAACAACATGTTGCTGGCGATTACTATGGCAGGAACAGCTGAGGCATTGCAGCTTGGTGTTGAACAGGGACTAGATCCACAGGTCTTGGCTGATATTATGAATAACAGCTCGGGTGGTAACTGGGTGTTACAACGTTATAACCCCTATCCTGGAGTAATGCCAGAAGCGCCCGCTAGCCATGATTATCAGGGGGGATTTCGAGTTGAGCTAATGCTGAAAGATCTTGGCCTAGCTGAGCAAATGGCACTTTCCCAAACAAGCCGCACGCCCATGGGAGCATTGGCTCGGAATCTATACAGTATTCATTCTGCGCAAGGCAGTCATGCGCGGGACTTTTCAAGCATCATGCAGCTTTACCAACGACATATTGATGAGTAGTTTGGTTGAGCGCAGAATATGGGTACTCTAAACGAAAATATCTTTGGAGCACCCTAGGTTAACTTTTTCACCCCAACATTAAGCCAATGTTAGTACTTTAACATTGGCTTAGCCTGTTCTGTCAGTATAATGGCGTATATACCCATCTTCTTGGGGTAAAATACCTTATGCTATTGCCATAAAATTCAATTATAAAAAGACTCGCTGTCTAACGGTTACGCCATGAAGCGCCTATTTGCAATTTGGTTTGGTTTTATCCTCTTGTGGAGCTCATACGCTTGCTCTGAAGAATCTGATACTTCAACAGCGTCATTGCCCCCTGTTGAGCAAGTGATTGTTGCCTACGCTACAGGGCAAGAACCCTTTCAATTTAGTGATGATGAAGGTAAAGCTGCGGGTTATTTAATTGATATTTGGCGTGAATGGAGCAACCAGACAGGCATTAAGGTTAAGTTTTTAGGTGCGCCTGAGCAAGTAGCAGTAACCATGGTAAATCGTGGTCATGCGGATGTATTGGCTGGGGTGTATCGACGAGGTGAGTATAAGAGACTGAAATACAGCACACCATTGGCAAAAAGTGGCGTTTACTTCTTTTACCATAAAAGCTTACTGGATATAAAAAAATTAGAAGATCTTGCTGGGTTTAAAATAGGTGTAATTCGCGGGGAAGAAGCTGAGCAATATATTGAAGAGAATGTACCGAATGCTTCGGTGGTCACTTATAACAGCTATCGACAATTACTGGATGCGGCCACACGTGGGGATATTCGAGTATTTGTGGGAGAAGGCCCTTTACTTCGATACTTAATGGCGGCACGGGGTGCTCTTCAGGAATTTAATTATCAGTCTGAGCAACCTTTATTTCAGCGTACGTTGTATGCTGCAGTTAATGAAGTTCAATCAGGGCTGGATGAAGTTATTCGTAATGGAATGCAAAAAATCAGTTTGGTTGATCGTAAAGTGCTGGAAGGAAAGTGGTTGGAGCAGACCCGTGCATACTCAAGTGATGCATTGATTATCGCTATTGACTCAGACTTTCCGCCCTTATCGTTTATTAATTCAAAAGGACGCCCTGCCGGTTTTTTTGTTGATTTTTGGCGGCTTTGGTCTGAAAAGACAAAGAAGCAAGTGCGCTTTAGGGCCAGTGAGTGGCACGATACATTGGAAGCCATTAAAGATGGTGAAGCTGATATTCATTCAGGTGTATCAGAAACACCTATGCGAAAAGAATGGATGGACTTTTCGCAACCCTTTTATGAAATGAGTTCTGCACTTTTTTATGCAACGGACTCTATTCCAGTGCAAAGCTTTGATGATCTGACGGGGTCTCGCATTGGGGTGGTAAAAGGGACATCCCAGTATTTGTATGTTCTGGAAAATATCAGAGAAGCCTATTTAACAGAATATGACAATAATGAAGAGTTAATTCGGGCACTGCTCGATGGTGAAATACGTGCTTTTATTGCAGAGCCTATTTCAGTCAATATTTTACTGAATCGACTGGGGTTATTAGGCGAGGTTAAGCAATGGGGAAAAAATTTATATAAAGAAAAGTTTTATGCGGGGGTGCTCACAGGTCGAAAAGACTTACTGAAATTAATTAATAATGGTTTAAGTTTAATTAACCATCAAGAGCGCGTTGAACTGGAAGCACGTTGGTTAGTTGATCCCAAATTACGTTTTTTTTCTGATGAGGTATCTCCCCTTGAGTTATCTGAGGAAGAAAAAGAGTGGCTGCACAATCATCCGGTGATTACATTTACGGGAGACCCTGGATATCCTCCTTTTGAGACGGTTGATGAAAACGGTGACTATCAAGGCGTTGCAGCTGACTATATCAAAATACTCGAAAAACGTTTGGGCATAACATTTAACTACATCCCTTCAACGAACTGGAGTGACGCGGTTGCTAAGCTTCGCAACCGAGAAGTGGACTTACTGCCTGTTATTGCCTGGAATGAAGAACGGGCGAAACGCTTTGCATTTACGCAGCCGTACTGGGAAGTACAAACGGTTATTATTGCTCGCAATACTGATGACAGTATTAACAGCATTAAAGATCTCGCGGGTAAAAAAGTTGCTACTTTACCTGAGTTTGCAGCTACAGATTTTATAAAAAAACAGTATCCAGATATTGATTTTGTCAATGTCAAAGATTTTGCTGATGGTTTTAAACAGGTCTCTTTAGGGCCTCTGGATGCCATGATTGTAAACATGGCGACTGCGAGTCATGAAATTGAGCGTACCAAAATCACCAACTTACGAATTGCTGCGGAGGCAGGTTATAACTACCGTTTTCGTATGGCGACCCATAAGCACTGGGATAAATTTAATACCATTTTAAATAAAGTATTGAGTGGTGTAACACCTCGGGAAAAAGACGAAATTAAACGCCACTGGATTTCTATTCAAACACAACCTTGGCGTCCAAACAAAGAGTTTATTATTGGTGTTGTTATAACACTGGCCATTATTTTGTTAATTATTTATTGGAATTGGCGGTTATCACGAGAAATTGCGGAACGGCAAAAAGCAGAAAAAGCATTGCGTATGCGTGCGCAGATGGACCGTTTGTTAAGCAATATTACCCGCCAGTTTATGGATCGTGATTTAGATGAAGCAGTGAACTACACCTTACGTGTCGTGGGTGAGTTTATGGGGGCTGATCGGGGTTATGTATTAATTATTCGAGGCCAGCAGGCATTGATGACCCATGAATGGTATGCCTCTGATCTGCCTGCATTTATAGCCTCTCAGCGTAGTTACTTAGTGGATAAGTATCCTTTATTGGCTGACCGAGCTAAACAAGGAAGTACTTTGCAAAGCAGTGTACGGACGTTAGGCGCTGAAGATCATGACATGAAGTCACTGTTGGCTGAGTTAAAACTCAGGTCTGTTATTCATGTACCAATGCTTTTATCTGGGCGAGTTGTTGGCTGTTTCGCGCAAGCGACGGTGATGACCAATAAACACTGGAATCATGATGAGGTTGCGTTATTACGGCGGGTTGGAGAATTGATTGCTATTGGTCGCGCCAAAAAAGATGCTGAAGAAGCACTACGGGTGAGTGAAGAACGTTATCAATTGGCGATGGATGCTGCGACAGATGGTTTGTGGGATTGGAATATTCCTGAAGAAACTATCTATTTAAGTCCTCGTTATGCGCGAATGCTTGGTTATGAGCCAGGAGAAATTGCAGGCACTCCGGCTGCATGGGAGGCACTCATTCATCCAGATGATAAAGGGGATATGATTGATTTCCTGCGTAATATGCTGGCTACTTGCAATGAGTCATTTGAGCGCGTTTATCGCTGTTTTCGTAAAGATGGCAGTGTGTGTTATGTCAGAACCAAAGGTAAGGTGGTATTTAGGGATGAAGAGGGCAAACCATTACGTGCAGTAGGTACTCATGTTGACATCAGTGAGGAGTTAAGTCGACAGCGAGAGTTATCACTGGCTCACTTTTCACTAGATAACTCTGCGGATGAAATTCAGTGGGTTAACCAGCAGGGGCATTTAAGCTATGCCAACAGTGAATTATGTCGTTCATTAGATTATTCATTATCAGAACTTATTAATAAACCGTTAGCGGAAATTGACCCTAATGTGGATCAAAAATCCTGGAATCGGTTATGGAAATTATTAAAGCGTGAAAAGGCGATTACCTTTGAGACATTACGCAAGCGTAAAGATAACTCCGAGTATCCTGTTGAAGTGACCGCTAACTTAATGGAGTACGAAGGGGAAGGCTATGTGTTTATGTCTGGGCGTAATATTACGGATCGCAAACAGGCGGAAGAAGACTTGCATAAAGCAAAAGAAATTGCTGATCAAGCTAATCGCGCGAAAAGTGATTTTCTAGCCAATATGAGCCATGAAATACGAACACCCATGAATGCAATTATTGGTATGAGTCATTTGGCATTACAGACGGATTTATCTGAAAAGCAGTTTGATTATATTAGTAAAATTAAGTCCGCTTCTCATGCATTACTCGGAATAATTAATGATATTCTCGACTTTTCAAAAATTGAAGCAGGAAGAATGGAAATGGAATCCATCAGCTTTGATTTAGATGAAGTGTTTGAGAACTTAAGTAATATCATGCTGGTGAAAGCAGAAGAAAAAAATATTGAAGTTCATTATCACATTGCCGATAACGTTCCACGACACTTGGAGGGTGATCCATTACGTTTAGGACAAATTCTGATTAACCTAACTCATAATGCCATCAAATTTACTAATAAAGGCTCAGTTTCAGTATATGTTAAGTTGGTGGACTGGGAGCAGGATCATGTTCAGCTTGAGTTTTTAGTTAAAGATACTGGGATAGGTATCAGTAGTGATCATCTGGCGCACTTATTTGACTCTTTTTCCCAAGTAGATAGCTCAACTACTCGCAAGTTTGGAGGTACTGGATTAGGACTGGCTATTTGTAAAAAACTTGTCAGCATGATGCAAGGTTCTATTTGGGTTAAAAGTGAGCTAGGAAAAGGCAGTGAGTTTTATTTTACGGTTCGCCTGGGTCAGCAGCAGTTTAATAATAAATTGGCGCTAATGAGTGATGAATTAAAAGACATGCGGGTTTTGGTGGTTGATGACAATAAAGCCTCACAAACGGTGTTGACTGATTTGCTCCAATCAATTTCGATGCGTGCTGAAGTTGTATCCTGTGCTGAGGAAGCCTATGAACGTCTTGCGGAAGCTAATAGTCAACCAGGTGACTGCTTTGAATTGGTGTTAATGGATTGGCGGATGCCTGATACTGATGGCATTGATGCTTCGTATCATATTAAACAAATGGAACAGCTTGTGCATACGCCTGTCATTATTATGGTGACAGCTTATGGTCGTGAGGAGGTAATGCGTCAGGCACAGGAAACAGTTGATGCCTTTTTGATCAAGCCGGTTAGCCCTTCGGTATTATTAGAAACTATTTTACGAACCTTTGGTAAAGGAAAACTGCAAACCCATCCTCGTCAGCGAAGTTTAACCCCAGAGAATGCCACATTGCAGCGCTCAGGCAATGTGTTATTAGTGGAAGATAATGATATCAATCAGCAAGTGGCTAAAGAGCTGTTAGAAGGTATGGGGTTGACCGTGACGATTGCTGGAAATGGATTAGAAGCCATCAATGCGGTTAAGCAAAAAACCTTTGATTTGGTATTTATGGATATTCAAATGCCAGAGATGGATGGTTATCAGGCTACAACTTACTTACGCAATGATCCAGAGTATCAGCAGTTGCCTATTGTCGCGATGACAGCCCATGCCATGGCTGGGGATAAAGAGCGCTGTATTGCTGCGGGGATGGATGATCACTTGCCAAAACCATTGGACCCTGATGCATTGGCCCAAGTGGTGAGTTACTGGCTTGGTAGTCATCACAGCAGTGGCAAAGGTGAGGTTGACCAAGAGGCTGATCAAGTCATATTGCCTGAGTCTCTGCCTGGCATTGATATTAAGATTGGCTTGTCCCGGTTAGTGAACAACCGTCGACTATACCTTAAGTTATTACATGATTTTGTTCGTCAGTTGAATGATGCAGAAAGCACTGTTCAACATGCTTATGCGAATGATGATTGGGAAACAATTTTATATCAGGTACATACATTGAAAGGTGTCGCAGGTAATATTGGCGCCATTCAATTACAGCAAACTGCCCATGAACTGGAAAAAGCATTACGTGAAACGCCAGAAAATTTGACAGAGACATTATGGGATAATTTTTTGGAAAGTGTAAAAAGGTTAAAGCCGGGATTATTGGATTTGCCTGCTTTACCGGAGCCGGAATCCCCTCAGGATGAGAAAACAGTAACATCATTATTACCGTTTAACGAAATTCTACATTGCCTCAAGGAGCTTCAGTTGCAACTGGCATCGGGTGATATCGAGGTAATGGCTATGTTCCAGCGCAATCAGCATGATTTTGCAACAGTGCTGGCGCCTAATGAACTAAGTCAGCTGGAAGGATTTATTGATAATTTTGATTTTGATGAGGCGGCCGACTGGCTGGGCGAAAAGCTGACGATGTTAGAGGAGGTCAGCCAATAAATCTTACGTTATAAAACATTTGTTGCCTTTTGCCATGTTTGCTTCGTATGCAGATTGATTATTGCAGTAGCGACATGGCGGCATCCATTTCGGCAGTCAAGTCTTCACTTTCACCTTCTTCATCTTCAGGATTTATACCCAGTTTTTCAAAGGCTTTTATTTGAGTCCAGTCCAGTTTGGTGTATGGGTGGCCTGAGCCTGCTAAGGTTTGCAGATTGGCAACCATGACAATATCGACATAATCAACTTTATCAGAGTCACGGCTAAAATTAGTGTATTGTGAGGGAACGACAGCAATATTTTCAGGGAAGTCCCATGCTCTTAAAATGCGTGTACCAAGCCTGGGATGAATTTCTTCAATAACTCTGCTTAAGCTGATACTGTCGGGTATTGAGCCTCTTTCTTCTACATAGGTCAGAATAGGGAGTACGCCTATCTGATGCAATAAACCTGCGAGTGTCGCCTGGTCAGGCATTAGCCGAGTAAAGTGTCGACATAAGACGTGACTGATGCCTGCAACTTCGGTGCTGTGCTGCCAAACACTGCGAAGAATTTTATCTACGACATCTGACGTCGCCTGAAACATTTGCTCCATGGCCAGCCCTGTCGCTAAGTTGGCGGTATAGGTAATACCCAGCCGGTTTACAGCCATATTAATATTGTCAATTTCTCTGGATGCGCGCATTAAGGGTGAGTTAACAACCTTAATTATCCTTGCCGAAATAGCGGCATCATTACTGACTACCTTAGCCAATGTGGGCACATCTACATCTGGGTCCTCTGCTGTTTCGCGAATTCTTAGGGCAACCTCTGGTAGCGTAGGCATGAATAGTTCTTCATTTTCGATGGCCTCAGTAAGCTCGGTTAAAATCTGCTCAGCAAGATTAGCCATGTTGCTTCCTTTAACTTATTTTTAACAACGACACCTTGTTCTTGAATGATTTATGGGCAACAACGGGCGGGTGGCTCACCCGCAAAAGTTGTCGGTCATTAATGGTTTTAAGCTCAAGAACCTTCATTAGTTATAGTATAGGGTAAGCTAAGTAGCTGAACTTTTTTTGATAAATCTTGATCAAGGTATACGTCGTCGTTATTGACTGCTTTCGTCATGAGAACAGCAAGCGCTTCAGTTGAATGGGTAGGGTGGTTTAAACTGATAATTTCACCCACTGAGCTGTTATGTGCAGGTGAGTACAATGGCTGTCCAGGAAGAGCTGTGGCATTATCTGGAAGCTTTATGTGGTATAGGCGGCTTTTTAATTTGCCTAAGTACTGGGTGCGAGCAACAATTTCCTGTCCTGTATAGCAGCCTTTTTTAAAGCTAATGCCCTCAATAAATTGCATGTTGAACTGTTGAGGAATGTATTTCTCTTGAAATTGCTGATTAATCCAAGCTATCCCTTGATCTACTAAATAATGCTGCCAGTAACCATAGCCAGCAGGTGAGCAGTGTTTACTGAAGGTGAGCCAGTAATTCTCAGCCTGATCTATTGGGCAATTGATCAGATAGCCTTGTTGCCCAGGTAGGTTGATTATTTGAAGTTGATTTTGAGTAGTTATTTGTAATTTATCATTTGTGGTTGGCAGACCTGTCTGGCTAAGCGTTGTATTTGCCTCATTACCCAGGATCGCCAGTTGAACCCACTTTTGACTGTGGTTGCTGATACTGCATTTATAAAAAACAGCGTATTTGCTAAGGGTTTGAATAAAATGCTCAATGGCGTTACGACTTAAAAAAAGCAGAAAGTCATCATCAGCTCGCCATATCCAGAAGTTACCAATCATTCGGCCTTTGGGAGTACAGTATGCTCCAAATTGTGCTTGTGATTCACTCACTTGATTTATGTCGCAAGTGAGTTGACCTTGTAGTAGCTTGTCACTGCCTTCTCCAGAGATATGAATAATACCCATTGGCGTTAAATCAACGAGGGTAGGTTGCGAGGAAAGGGGCGGTTGTGGAAAAGCTAAAACCTGATCATCATTAAACTGTGCCCCTTGAGCTTCTAAAAATTCAGACCATGATGTACTCATGTGTTTTTCCAGATTCCAATTAACCAAATTGACTTGCAAGAATAGAAATAAGTAACCGACAATACAGCAGCTTAGCAATTTTGTGCAAGATGATTGCCCCACTATACTTCGACTTGTGGGCAGACCTGTAGAAAGTGATGTTTGAGTAAGGGATCAAGATGTTATCAGTGGCTGAACATAATCGGCTTTTTTGGCGAAGCCGACGCGGTATGCTGGAATTAGATGTACTCTTAGTGCCTTTTGTTAAAGAAGCTTTTCCATTATTAAGTGAGGAAAACCAGGCTCGTTACAAGAAGCTGATTGACTGTGAGGATCCAGACCTTTTTCGCTGGTTTATGCAAAAAGAGCAGCCCGATGATCCGGAGCTGGCGATTATTGTTGAGATGATTTTGAACCATGTCCCTGCATCAAGCTAACGGTCTCCTTTTTATTGCTCTAAAGCCATCCCGCTGCCTGGCTGCTTGGATAATTTTTAGTCATAGTTTAGCTGCACTAGGCTTAACTATTTCACCATGGCTATGGTGGCTGGATTTAACGCTGTTAATAATGATGGCTGGGTCTTGCTTGTGGTTACTAAGGTTTCATGTATGGCGAACAGCAGCTAAAAGTGTGGTGCAGATTCAGCAGACACCCTCGGGCTGGTTGCTGCTGCTTAGGGATGGCACATTATTAGAGGCAGCACTTCACTTCGATACGTTGGTAATGGCAAAGCTGGTTGTTCTGAATTTTAACGTTAGTGGTAAAGCTCGCCCTTTACCTGTTGTTATTATGGCTGATGCTATTAACCAAGAGCAGCTACGCACTCTCCGTGTTGTGCTGCGCTGGTCATCGTCTGAAGAAAAGGCCTCGACTTTTCCTTAGCTAGAGGGTTCACGGTCCGCATAAGGGTGGTAGTTGGTTGGGTAGAGAATGGTATCTTCAATTTTGCTGAGTGAGTCTGGATAGTCCAGCGTATAGTGCAGCCCCCGACTTTCTTTTCGGGCCATCGCGGACGAAATAATGAGGTCAGCAACTACTGTTAAGTTGCGTAGTTCGATTAAGTCATTGCTGATTTTATAGTTACTGTAAAACTCATAAATTTCTTGATGCAGCAAATTGATGCGGTGTCTGGCTCGCATCAGCCGTTTAGTCGTTCTTACAATTCCAACATAGTCCCACATAAAGCGCCGCAGCTCATCCCAGTTGTGCGCAATAATGACATTTTCATCAGAGTCAGTAACTTGGGTTTCATCCCAGTCAGGAATATCTACGGGGGGGAGAGGTATAGATAAACGCTTCTTGATATCTTCAGCACTGGCCAGCGCATAAACCACGCACTCTAGTAATGAATTACTGGCTAATCGGTTAGCACCATGCAGGCCAGTAAAGCTACACTCACCAATGGCATAGAGGTTTCTAATATCCGTACGCCCTGCAGTGTCTACCATAATCCCACCACAGGTGTAGTGTGCAGCAGGTACAACAGGTATGGGGGCTTGAGTAATATCAATACCGTAACTCAGGCAGCGCTGATAAACATTGGGGAAGTGACTTAAGATGAATTCTTTAGACTTGTGGCTGATATCTAAATAAACACAGTCAATACCTAGCCGCTTCATTTCATGGTCGATTGCTCTGGCGACGATATCCCTTGGCGCTAATTCTTCCCGCTTATCAAACTTAGCCATAAAGCGACTGCCATCAGGAAGCTTGAGTAATCCACCCTCTCCTCTAATTGCTTCAGTAACCAGGAATGACTTTGCTTGTGGGTGAAACAGGCATGTTGGGTGAAATTGGTTAAATTCCATATTGGCCACTCGGCACCCTGCCCGCCAGGCCATTGCTATACCGTCGCCTGTTGCACCATCGACATTACTCGTATACAGATAGACTTTACTAGCCCCACCGCTAGCAAGCACGACATGATTGGCATGAAATACTTCAACTTCATCAGTTTTCAGGTTAAGTACATAAGCACCTACACAGCGGTTCGGCTGTATGCCGAGTTTCTCAGATGTGATTAAGTCAACGGCTAGGCGGTTTGATAATGTTTCTATATTAGGGTGGGCTAAGGCTCGTTCAATAAGTGTTTGAGAAATTGCCTGGCCTGTTGCATCGGCAGCATGGATCACTCGACGATGACTATGGCCACCTTCTTTGGTTAGATGATAGTCTTCGTGGCCATCCGCCATTTGCGCTTTAGTAAAAGGAACACCCTGGCTTATTAACCAATCAATACTTGCTTTGCTGTGTTCGATAGTGAACCGAACAGCATCTTCGCTACACAGTCCTGCCCCAGCGGTCAGGGTGTCGCTGACATGCGCTTCGATAGTATCACTTTTGTCAATAACACCTGCAACACCACCTTGTGCCCAATAAGTTGAGCCTGCAACAAGCTCGGCTTTACTCAGTACAGCAACTTTAACGTGGTCAGCAAGATTTAACGCTAAGGTTAACCCTGCAGCGCCACTACCAATGACAAGTACATCATAGCGATATGCGTGAGGCATGAGGAATCCTTGATTTTTGCAGACGCCAATTAAATTTTAGCGTTAATCTAACGTCATTTACTTACGATTGCAGGTTTTTTACGCATAACATGCAGGAGGTGAAGTATATAGTATGCCTACTCGAATAGGCAGTCTTGGCATGGAAGATCATGGGCTGGTTTGATTTTGCTCAAGGAGATTTATGTTGAGTGAAGAATTAAACTGACTTACTGCCTCACAAGTATTTGTGATTAATTTTGTTTGGCAGTGTGACTTGTTCGCTATTGAATAATTGTCATTGGGAACCAATTTTAAGTATGTGACTCCATCTAGACTGTTATTGGTAGTGTTGAGTCGGATCTTAAAGGAAGTGGCTTTATTTTATCGAAAAAGCGCATATAAGCGTTTTTTCATTGAAATCAGACCAGTTGATATACCATCAGTGAACTGAATTCAAAGAGTTTGGCTACATTACTTAGAGCTGCTTTTGAACGTTTCGAAATGGGATGTTGACTTATGATCACATCTTGTGATTTCTGCCAATAACCTCAAGCTAACTGTTGAGAACTTTTATTTATCCATATGGTCTACACAACAGAACATAACTTAACCACCCGGCAATGCCTGAACGCTCTGTTGTTCTTGGGAACAGCGGAGGGAGTATGGTAAGTGCGCAAGACTCTGATCAACAATTAATCGATCGAGTCCAACGGGGGGACAAGCGTGCTTTTGATCTGCTGGTTCTAAAGTACCAGCATAAGATTCTTGGCTTGGTCAGCCGCTATGTGCATGACCATCAGGAAGTATACGATGTTACTCAAGAGGCGTTTATTAAAGCTTATCGAGCTATAGATAAATTTCGTGGTGAAAGTGCATTTTATACCTGGCTTTACCGTATCGCGATTAACACAGCGAAAAACTACCTGGTATCAAAAGGCCGACGTCCACCTGATACAGATGTCGATAGTGAAGAAGCTGAATATTTTGAGGGACATAACCCCTTAAAGGAAATTGAAAATCCTGAGAACCGTCTACTTCGTGATGAAATTGAAAAGGTTGTGTATAAAGCCATTGCAGGTCTGCCTGATGACTTACGCTCAGCGCTCACCCTTCGCGAGTTTGATGGGTTAAGTTATGAGGAGATTGCTGAAGTTATGCAGTGCCCAGTAGGTACTGTGCGCTCAAGAATTTTTAGAGCAAGAGAAGCTGTTGATAAACAGGTGCAGCCTCTGTTATCCAGCGCTGCTGGCTGAGACTTAACAGTGATAAGAAATGATTTTTGATAATACGGCGTTTGATTTTTAATATGGAACGGATGGTGTGGCAATGAGAGCAGATCTTGATGTTTTCCAGTGCAATGAGGTGCCTCTATGAGCAGTGATGATCGTAATTACGAGTCATTATCAGCCATCATGGATGGTGAGGCGAATGAGCTGGAGTTGCACCGGGTATTGAAACATCTTCATGATAATGATGAAACACGAGCAAAGGCGTTTCGATACCAGTTAGTGGGTGAAGTCATGCGGAAAGAGACTCATGACTTTTCACACATTGACTTGTCTGCAGCGATAAGTACGGCTATTGATGCAGAGCCAATGCATGAACATCACCAGCCTGCCTATGAAACGGCCATGAGTGATCAAGCTGTTTTGGGTGGTGCTGTATCAGTAGCTCATGGCTGGTCGCGATGGTTGCGTCCTGCGGGTGGTGCAGCTGTTGCTGCAACAGTTGCCTTGGCTGTGCTGTTAGGTGCAAATTTAGTGAATCGTTCTGCAAATAATAATTTGGAAGCAGAGCTGACTGCTCAAGCTGAAGCTACAACAAACACTATTCCTGTGTCGGCGGCCTCCCCAGTTGTTAGAGAGTCACCACTGGTGACAGGGCAGGCAGCTCCTATGCTAGCAGGGTATCCTGATCAACCCACATACCGCGTACCACTTCGTGTGGATCAGCATGAAGCAGCGTTACGTGCGAAACAACTAGCTGAGATGGCTGCACAGGCGCGCTTTCAGTCTTATATGTTGCAGCATGCTGAATACAGTTCATTGAGTGCTAATCAAGGCATTTTACCATTTGCCAGAGTCCATGAGTTTGAGACAAAGTAATATGCGTATGCGGGTTCGTCTGGGCTTAGGTCAAACTCTTCTCTCGGTGGCTATGTTATTGGCGAGCTTTAGTGCTGTTGCAACTGAAAAAAGAACAGCACTGGATTGGCTGCAAGCTATGGTTGTCGCTACTCAACAGCTGAATTATGAAGGTCAATTTGTGTACGAACATAGTCGCGGATTGACCACTATGTCTATCGCTCATGCTTACCAAGATGGACAGGTTCGTGAGCGGTTGGTGTATTTAGATGGACCGCCGCGAGAGGTTATTCGTTATGGGGACAAAGTAATATGTGTGACCCCTAAAAACGAAGTAATCCGTTTTGATCATCAAGGAACACCTATTCTTTTCGCTCAAGCTTTTCAAAAAAACCTCAGTAAAATTGCTTCGCTATACAAGCTGGAGTTAGACGGTCACGGCCGTATTGCAAACCGGCCGACTACTGTGATTAATGTCGTGCCAAATGATCAGCATCGATATGGTTATCGATTATGGTTAGATCAGGATACTGCACTTTTATTAAAGTCGGTGCTACTGGATAATAAAGGCAAGCTACTAGAACGTTTGCAGTTTACTTCCATACAAACTGGAGAGGCTATTGCAGAAGAGCGCCTGGTTTCATCATTAAATGATGAAAATGCCGTTGAACAAGTTATTTCAACCCAGAGCGTTAGCCGTCAACCAAGTGATACCCTGCAAAGCTGGCGTGTATCCTGGGTACCTGATGGTTTTGAGCTATCGAGGCATGATGAGCGTAAGCATTCAGGGTATGGTATGACGGTTGCCTCATTGATGTTTTCTGATGGGCTGGCAGGCTTTTCTGTTTTTGTTGAGCAAGGTGATGAGCGTTCAGCTGCCCAACAAGCCTTGAGTCGTCGAGGAGCAATGACGGCTATTTCTCGAATGCTAAAGGATAACAACAACATTTATCTGGTTACTGTTGTCGGTGAGGTCCCTGAAAAAACAGCTGAAAAAATTGCAGTTTCAGTGCAGTCAGCTTTAAATAAGCGTTAAAGTAATATTACCTAAAGTTTAACGTTTTAAATCAGAGAAAAGATATCAGCTAAAATGATAGAAGAACAAGGACATGTAATGGCTGTCGAGCCTGGTGCAGTGTGGGTCCAAACCATTAGGCGAACTACATGCGGCAAATGTCAGGCTAAGTCAGGGTGCGGGCATAACCTTATGGAAAAGCTGATTCCCAATCGCCAACATGCCTATATCAAAGCACTTAGTGATAACTACTCCTTACAGGTTGGTGATGAGGTAGTCATTGGTATCGAGGAAAATACCCTAGTTAATGCTTCAGTTTTAGTCTACTTACTGCCTCTCTGTGCGCTTTTATTGGGACTATTTTTAGGTCATTGGTGGCAGTTACATGAATTAGCAAGCTTAGGGGTAGCGCTTTCTTTATTACTGCTGACATTTGTTGGGGTGAGGGACTATAGCCATAAGCATTTTGTTCAGAAAAAAACATTACCTGTAGTAATACGTGTAAAGCTAGCAGCTCAAGCAATTTCTTGAATAGTTAAAACCACTAAATTGAATAAATAATAAACAGATTTTAAGGGTTTTGGTTTCTTATGAGAACTGTACTAACTGTTCGCTTTCTTTGGCTATTTGTTTTATCAACAGTGATAACACTTTCCACCGCTCGTGCAGGATCTTATCCGGACTTTACCGAGCTAGTCGAGAATACCTCTCCTGCTGTTGTTAATATTAGTACACGACAGGAACCTAAAAGGCGACAGCAGCTCCAGTTCCGTGAGTTTCACCAAGATTTACCTGATATTTTTCGTGATTTTTTTGGAAAGCCATTCCCCCCTGGTAAAGATAATAAAATGCCTGCTCACTCACTAGGCTCAGGCTTTATTGTTTCTCAAGATGGTTATGTATTAACAAATAATCACGTTATTTCTGGGGCTGACGAAATACTAGTTAGGTTGCGAGACCGAAGAGAGCTTGAAGCAAAAGTCATTGGTGCTGATGAGCGATCAGATTTAGCACTGCTTAAAATTGAGGCATCAGACTTACCTGTTGTTAAAGTAAATACTCAAGCAGTGATTAAACCTGGCCAGTGGGTTGTGGCAATTGGCTCGCCATTTGGTTTTGAAGCATCTGTAACCGCAGGAATTGTGAGCGCGACAGGACGTAACTTGCCTAGTGAAAATTATGTTCCATTTATTCAAACGGATGTTGCTATTAACCCAGGTAACTCTGGTGGTCCACTCCTGAACTTAGATGGAGAGGTGATTGGCATTAACTCTCAGATTTATACTCGATCTGGAGGGTTTATGGGGCTTTCTTTTGCGATTCCCATGGATGTTGCTATGGATGTGGTTAAGCAGCTCAAAGAGAAGGGGTATGTCTCGCGAGGCTGGCTAGGGGTTATGATTCAGGCTATGAACAAGGAACTAGCTGAGTCATTTGACTTAGAAAAACCGATGGGTGCACTTGTGGCAGAGGTTCTTGAAGATAGCCCTGCAGAAAAAGCAGGTTTTGAGAGTGGCGACATTATTTTACAGTTTGGTGGTCAAGAGATTAAAGAATCATCGGATTTGCCTTATATTGTTGGCCGGACACCAGTAGGTAAGCAAGTTGAGGTTGACATACTTCGTAAGGGAGAAAAACAAACGCTTTCAGTCATGATTGGTGAGCTTCCAGATAAACGACATCTTGTTGATAGCAAGCAAAACACGCCTAAAGCGTTGTCAAATCGACTAGGGGTTACAGTTAAAACGCTGACAGCTGATGAGAAAGAGCAGCATGACCTGGCCCATGGTGTGGTTGTGAGTAAGGTACTTGAAGGTCCTGGTCGTGATGTTGGTTTGCGCTCAGGTGACTTCATTACTGATATCTATAACGAGAAAGTTGATTCCGCCGAAAGCTTTTATGATGTGGTGGACAAATTACCTGCAAATAAATCCATCCCTATGCGTTTGGTCCGTCATGGCAAGCCAGGCTATATCACATTTAAACTTACAGATAACTAAATAGTAAGGATAAAAGGCTGACAGGTTAGCTCCTCCTCAACCCTGTCAGCATAGCCGGAAGGTAATAAATACGTTAGAATTCAGCCTTTCTGTCAATCTTTGATTTCAAAGTAGATATACTGTTCTGTTGCAGCCCTTTAAGAAAGTAAATATAAGGGCTAGCATTTTTTTATCAGTGACAATTGGTGGCACAAAGTATCGTGAGTGATTTAAGCCATATTCGCAATTTTTCCATTATTGCCCATATTGACCATGGTAAGTCCACGCTGGCTGATCGTTTTATTCAAACCTGTGGAGGTTTGTCTGATCGTGAAATGGCCGCTCAAGTGCTAGATTCCATGGATATTGAGCGTGAGCGTGGGATAACCATTAAGGCGCAGAGTGTAACCCTAAACTATGAAGCCTTGGATGGGAAAAGATACCAACTAAACTTTATTGATACTCCAGGGCATGTGGACTTTTCCTATGAAGTTTCTCGTTCACTTGCCGCATGTGAAGGCGCATTGCTGGTTGTGGATGCCGCACAGGGTGTTGAAGCCCAGTCAGTAGCAAACTGCTACACTGCGATAGAACAAGGTTTGGAGGTGATGCCTGTACTCAATAAAATTGATCTACCTCAGGCTGAACCTGAGCGTGTTGCACAAGAAATAGAAGACATAATTGGCTTGGATGCGACAGATGCAGTGCAATGTAGTGCTAAAAGTGGATTGGGTGTTTCAGATGTTATAGAGCGCCTGATTCAATTAATACCACCTCCTGAAGGCGACTATGATAAGCCATTACAGGCACTGATTATTGACTCCTGGTTTGATAACTACTTGGGTGTTGTGTCTTTAGTCCGTGTTGTTCAGGGTAGTTTGCATAAGGGCAATAAGGTAAAAGTTAAGTCTACTGGGGATGTGCATGTCGTTGATGGTGTTGGTATTTTTACGCCAAAGCGTCATGAAACCGGTGTTCTTCGTGCTGGTGAAGTAGGCTATGTTGTGGCAAGCATTAAGGATATTCACGGTGCCCCCGTTGGCGATACCTTAGTGCTATCTTCTGGGGGAGATGTTCCTGCATTGCCGGGTTTCCAAAAGGTTAAACCCCAGGTCTACGCTGGATTATTTCCTATTAGCTCAGATGATTTTGAATCATTCCGTGAGGCACTGGGTAAGCTGT
This sequence comes from Zooshikella ganghwensis, assembly GCF_018263875.1. NCBI lineage: Bacteria > Pseudomonadati > Pseudomonadota > Gammaproteobacteria > Oceanospirillales > Zooshikellaceae > Zooshikella > Zooshikella ganghwensis. The sequence continues at coordinate 113,888 of NZ_JAEVHG010000002.1, read as the reverse complement.
CGCTTAATGATGCATCTTTGTTTTATGAGCCTGAATCTTCAGATGCGTTAGGCTTTGGTTTTCGCTGTGGTTTTCTGGGTATGCTCCATATGGAAATTATCCAGGAACGTCTAGAGCGTGAGTATAATCTGGACCTCATCACCACAGCCCCAACGGTAATTTATGAAGTAGAACACAAGGATGGCTCTGTTCATTATGTGGATAATCCTTCTCGGTTACCTGACCCTTCTGTCGTCAATGAAATGCGTGAACCCATTGTTCAAGCAAATATCCTCGTACCACAAGATTATTTAGGTAATGTTATTTCTCTTTGTGTGGAGAAGCGTGGTGTGCAAAAGGATATGCAGTTTGTTGGAGGACAAGTGTCATTGAGCTATGAGCTTCCCATGAGTGAGGTAGTACTGGACTTTTTTGATCGCTTGAAGTCAGTAAGTCGTGGGTTTGCTTCACTAGACTACAGTTTTGAGCGCTTTCAGGCGGCCAATTTGGTCCGTTTGGATATCTTGATCAATGGTGAAAAAGTTGATGCTTTAGCGCTTATTGTTCATAAAGATCATGCTATGCATCGTGGTCGTCTCCTGACAGAAAAAATGAAAGAAATAATTCCACGTCAGATGTTTGATGTAGCCATTCAAGCGGCTATTGGGGGGCATATTATTGCTCGTCAAACAGTTAAAGCACTACGTAAAAATGTAACCGCAAAATGCTATGGCGGAGATGTGAGCCGAAAACGTAAACTGCTTGAAAAACAAAAAGCAGGTAAAAAACGGATGAAGCAAGTTGGGCGGGTAGAAATACCACAGGATGCGTTCCTTGCTGTACTAAAAGTAGAGAAATAATTATGGACTTTAACTTTCCACTTATTTTAGTCATTGCAGTTTTTCTGACGGGTGTATTGGCTGCATGTGATTATTTTTTATTAGCGCCTCGTCGTCGTCTTGCGGTTGACCAATATAAAGCGTCTACCAGTGATGTAGATGATGAGGTGGTCTTAAAAATCACCAAAGAACCAGCTGTTTTTGAAACGGCAAAGTCAATTTTTCCAATACTACTCATTGTATTGGTAGTTCGCTCCTTTCTTTTTGAGCCTTTTCAAATCCCTTCAGGTTCTATGAAACCAACATTGGCTATTGGTGATTTCATATTGGTGAATAAATACGCTTATGGAATACGCCTACCCGTGATTGGCACCAAAGTTGTCAATGTTAATGACCCTCAACGTGGCGATGTAATGGTATTTAAAGAGCCTGCTAACCCTACGATTAACTTTATCAAACGGGTAGTGGGTCTTCCTGGCGATACGATTAAATATAAAGATAAACAGCTGTTTATTAATGGTGAGCTAGTTGAAGAGCAATTTATCGCTCAACTTCATGAGCAAAACATTCCCTATAAGCTGTTAGAAGAAAATTTAGGGGGTGTAAAGCATCAAATTCGAGAAAATGTTGGGATGCAAATCCAACTAAGGCGTTTAGATGGTGAATGGACTGTGCCTGAAGGTCATTATTTTGTGATGGGCGATAATCGCGACAACAGTAATGACAGCCGAAGCTGGGGGTTTGTGCCTGATGCTAATGTTGTAGGTAAAGCTATTTATATTTGGATGCACTGGCCTAGCTGGGGACAGTTGCCGAGCTTTAAAAATAATGGTGCTATTGAATAATATGGTGCCATTCGTCTTACGGCATTGACTCCCGAGTAGTTTTTTAAAAGAAGTTTAGTGCTCATAGCATAAAATTTGCGAAATGGGTCTATTTTTGTAATAGACCTTACAGATTAACTATTTTTGGTTCAATCATTGAAAAAGAGATGGTGCTATGAAGCTAATGCATAAACAACAGGGAATGACGCTAGCCGGCTGGTTATTTGTATTTGTGGTAGGGGGCTTTGCTGTGTTGTGTACACTAAAAATGTTGCCCCATTACTTGGATGATATGTCCATTGCCAAGGTGCTGAAGAATTTAGACCGGCCAGATATAGGTTCAGCTTCTCCTAATGAAATTAGAGATTTAATTAGCCGAGGATTTCAGGTTAACAGTATTCGAGATATTCCTAAGGATGCTGTTAAAGTGAAGCGACAAGGTGGCGTTGTTAATGTTGTCATTAACTATGAAAAGCGTGAGCACCTGTTGGCAAATATTTATGTTGTTTTAACCTTTGAACATAATTGGAATACTCAGACTAAGTGAAGAAGTCATTAACACCACTTTGTAAAAAGCTCGGATATCACTTTAACGACCCGTCACGCATATTACTGGCATTAACCCATCGCAGTTTTGGTGGTCAGAATAATGAGCGTTTGGAGTTTTTGGGTGACTCTATTGTTAACTTTGTAATTGCTGAAGAGCTCTTTAGTCGCTTTCAAGAAGCGAAGGAAGGGCAGTTAAGTCGGCTGCGTGCACGCTTAGTGCGTGGCGCAACCTTGGCAGAAATTGCCAAGGAGTTTGGCTTGGGGGACTATCTAAGGTTAGGCTCTGGAGAGCTTAAGAGTGGCGGTTTTCGCCGAGAGTCTATCCTGGCTGATGCCTTAGAAGCCATTATCGGTGCGATGTACCTGGATGGCGGGATGGAGGCTTGCCGACAATGTGTACTTCAGTGGTTTGAGTCTCGACTTGACCAGCTGACGTTGGAAGACACCCAGAAAGACCCTAAAACACGACTGCAGGAGTTCTTACAGTCACGTCAGGAAGCTTTACCCCAGTATGATGTCATCAGTATTGAAGGTGAAGCACATGCCCAGACATTTACCATCGAGTGTAATGTTTCCATGTTGCAAGACAAAACCATTGGTATTGGTTCCAGCCGCCGTGGAGCTGAGCAGCAAGCGGCTCGAAAAGCGCTTGAACACTTAGGAGTAGATAAAGCTAATGGTTGATAGCAATCATTCTAGTACAAGTAGTCGGTGTGGATTTGTGGCTATTGTCGGTCGACCTAATGTGGGTAAATCGACATTAATGAACCGTATTCTAGGACAAAAACTGAGTATCACCTCGCGTAAGCCTCAAACGACGCGTCATCAAATTATTGGAATAAAGACAGCAGGTGATGTACAAGCCATTTATGTTGATACGCCAGGACTTCATAAAAGTGTCAAGAAGGCGATCAATCGTTACATGAATCGTGCAGCAAGTTCAGCCATTAACGATGTTGATGTGGTCATTTTCATGATTGACCGTAACCGCTGGACAGATGAAGATCAAATGGTGCTTGACCAACTACAAGGAATGAAATGCCCACTTATTGTTGCCATTAATAAAGTGGATAAAGTAACTGAAAAAGAGCAACTGCTGCCTTTACTTGAGGAACTTGCTAAGCGTATGCCTAGCGCAGAATTAATTCCAATGTCGGCCAAAACCGGGGCAAGTATTGAGCAACTGGAAGCAGCAGTAGCTGCACACTTACCAGAAAGTATTCACTTCTATGAGGAAGATCAGCTCACTGATCGTAGCTCACGTTTTCTTGCCGCAGAACTTGTGAGAGAAAAAGTTATGCGTCAGTTGGGTGATGAAATTCCTTATCAAATTACTGTTGAAATAGAAGAGTTTAAACAGGACGGAAAAGTGCTTCATATCAGTGCCCTGATCCTTGTTGAAAAAGATGGGCAAAAAGCCATTGTCATTGGTGCGAAAGGTGCTCGCTTAAAGTCTATTGGACATGATGCACGGCTAGATATGGAGCGACTGTTTGATAGCCAGGTAATGCTCAATTTATGGGTAAAAGTCAAAGGTGGCTGGTCTGATGATGAGCGTGCGCTGCGTAGTCTAGGGTATGATGATTTCAGGCAGTAAATGACGGTTGAGTTAGTATCTGGCTATGTGCTTCATCAGCGTCCCTACAGGGAAAATAGCACTTTGGTTGATTTATTCACTAAAGAGCAGGGGCGCTTAAAGGTTATTTGTAAAACCTCAAAAAAACAAAAACGTCAAACACTTCCGACCTTACAACCCTTTGTTTCCTATTGGTTGCAGCTAAAAAAACAACAGACACTTTTAAGTTGCTATCAGTGGGAAACCAATGCATCTCCTTTTGAGTTAAATGGCGATACCCTCTATTGTGCTTTTTACTTAAATGAACTTCTGTATCGTTTACTTCCCACTCATGATACTTCAACTGATATTTTTCAGCTGTATACGCAGACCTTGAGTTCGCTTACTATTGCCAAGAATACACTAGATATAGTATTACGACGTTTTGAAAAACAGTTACTCATTGCTCTAGGGTATGGTTTACCACTGTTATATGAAGCGGAAAGTGATGCTTTTATTGAGCCTGCTAAGGTTTATTGCTTTGTACCAGAATTAGGCTTTATAAAAGCAACAAAAAAAGAGTTGTCTCAACAAGCGTATCGTTGTTTTCCAGGCAGGGAGTTGCTGGCTATTGCAGAGGATAATTATCTGCAGAAAAGTACACGCCAATCTGCAAAGCGTTTGATGAGATTAGCTTTAAGGGAGTTATTAGGTGATAAGCCACTCAATAGTCGAGCGCTGTTTCCAGTGAAGCGTAAATAATAAGGAATAAAGCAGTGATTCCATTTCAACGAATACAGTTAGGCGTAAATATTGATCATATTGCCACCATACGTCAGGCAAGAGGTACACGTTATCCTGATCCGGTGCAGGCTGCACTACTGGCGGAGGAAGGAGGGGCTGATGGCATCACTGTGCATCTAAGGGAAGATCGACGTCATATTCAGGAAAGAGATATAGCTATCTTAAAACAAGTTTTACAAACACGAATGAACCTGGAAATGGCTGTGACCGAGGAAATGTTAGCTTTTGCTGCACAGGTTTTTCCAGAGCATGTTTGTTTGGTGCCAGAAAAACGACAAGAATTAACAACAGAAGGTGGATTAGATGTTGTTAAACATTTTGATCAGGTGAAGCAGGCCTGTCAGAGACTTGGCGCCCACCAAAGTGAAGTTTCGTTGTTTATTGATCCAGATATAGCACAAATTGATGCAGCCATTGAATGTGGTGCGCCTGTGATCGAATTGCATACAGGTGCTTATGCTGATGCTGTTAGCAATGGTGTGCAACAGCAGGAATTTGAACGAATTAAGCAAGCGGCGAAATATGCGGCAGATAAGGGCTTAATTGTTAATGCAGGTCATGGTCTTAACTACCAAAATGTTGAAATTATTGCGGCGTTGCCTCAAATAAACGAATTAAATATTGGGCATGGTATTGTTGCTCGTGCTTTATTTACAGGATTGAAAAGTGCTGTGACGGAAATGAAACAATTAATGTTACAAGCGCGAGGATATGTAAAGGCATGATCATTGGGGTAGGGACTGATATTGTAAAAATTGAGCGTATTGCTGATGTTGAACAACGCCTAGGCGCTCGTTTTGCTCGACGTATTTTAACTCCAACTGAGTTACAACGTTATCAGTCTCACCCTAAACCTACGGCTTTTTTAGCCAAGCGATTTGCAGTTAAAGAGGCTGCTGCTAAAGCATTAGGGACGGGTATAGCACAGGGGGTTTCGTGGCAACATATTCATGTTAACAATAATGATTTGGGAGCACCTACCTTAAACTTTTCTGCACAGGCATTAGTCACTATGGAAAAGCTGGGAGGCAAGCACTGTCATGTTTCCCTTGCCGATGAGCAGGATTATGTGGTTGCATTTGTTGTATTGAGTGCATGATAGCGAAAAGTACGCTGCTTTCAGTTATTATTTAATATAACCAATACGAATGGTTTTTAGGTGCGGCCATCGAGTGACGAAGCCCCATGAGCCTATATTTAAAACTGGGCGGATACACAGAAATATTTACAGGGTCAGATAGGTAGAGTCCTCTTAAGTAGACTGGTGTTGTTTATTCCACTGTAATAACTGTTCTGTTTGTTCAATTAGTTCTTCCATCGCACTGGCAACTTTCCTTCGTTCTTCTTTATTGTTTTCTGCAGCTTTTAAAATAGATTCCATATCATGGCAGGCTTGGCGAAGGAATGGAACGCCACAATAACGTGTAGCACCATGAAGTCGATGAACCTGTTCAAGTAATTTATCCCAGTTTTTTTCCCGATAAAGTGCGCGAATCTCGTTTCTATCTTGCTCTAAACCTGCAAGTAACATATTCAGCATATCTTGAGCTAAATCTTCTTTGCCTCCGGCTAACTTAATACCTTGGGCCATATCGACGATGCCAGAGCTATCATCACTCGAATGGTGTGCCGAGGCTATTTGCTCATCACTGTTTTCTAGTGGTGCAACATGTAACCCGGTCCATTTTTTAATGACATGCTGCAGCTGGTTTTCATTAATTGGCTTGGTCATGTAGTCATCCATGCCTGCCAGTAAAAGCTGCTTTTTTTCTTCGGCTAAAGCATGTGCGGTGAGGGCGATGATGGGAATTCGACGCTCACCAAGCTCGCGTTCTCGGATACGTTTAGTGGTTTCAAGTCCATCCATGCCGGGCATTTGTACATCCATAAAAATCAAGTCAAAATGATATTGCTTTGTTTTTATGATGGCTTTTGTTCCAGAATCAACAGCAGTGACTTTTGCTCCTAAGTCTTCAAGTAATGCTGAAACTAATTTTAAATTAGCGGGATTATCATCGACTGCCAAAATATGTGGCTGTCGAGTAATAGCCTGGTTAATTCGTTTGGCAACATGCTGGTGCTGATTACCAGAGCTGTTAGGTTGCTCGACAATGAAATAGGATAAAGCACGATATAACCGGTTATAGCATAATGGTTTTACGATACACAAAGCATTATTGTTATTTTCTAATAAGCGATTAATGGAAGCTTCTTTATTGGTGTTAGCCAAAATAATTAAATGTGTACTTCGGTTTGCTGTAGCTTTTAATAATTGCCGGATAACATCTAAGTCAGTATATGAAGGGTGATGACTGACTAATGCGATATCATAAGGATTGCGATCATAACGTGCTTGTTCAAGAAGCTGCGTTAATTCATTTGGGTCATGACATTGCGTAACATCTAGATCAAAATCACGCAGCAGGTGCATAACTGCTTGTGCTGCAAGCTCATGATGCTCATACATAATAATTCTGCTACCAGACAAGGCAGGAAAATGCTCTTTAATTGCTGGCTCATTGGCAATGGGCACTGTGATTGTAAACCAGAAAGAGGAGCCTTTACCTAGTTCACTTTCAACGCCCACTTCGCCTTGCATTTTTTGTGCGAGATGTTTGGATATAACTAACCCTAATCCAGTCCCACCAATATTTCTTGTGGTTGAGGTATCGGCTTGAGAAAATGCTTTAAAAAGCTCATTTTGCTGTTCTTTGGATAGACCTATACCAGTGTCAGTTACACTGATTTTTATGGTTACTTTGTTATCTTTTTCATCTTCTAACATGGCACGAATAACAATAGAACCATCATTGGTAAATTTAATCGCATTACTGACAAGGTTGGTGAGAATTTGTTTTAAGCGAAGTGGGTCACCGATAAGCTGAGTGGGTGTATCGGAATAAATTAAGGGGACAAGTTCAAGAGATTTTTCATGGGCAGCAGGGGCGAGAATGGTTAATACCTCTTCAATACTTTCTCGCAAATTCATTGGAATGCTTTCTAGCTCAAGTTTACCTGCTTCAATTTTTGAGAAATCTAATACGTCATTAATAATAGCCAGTAAGTTTTCTGAAGACTTTTGTATAGTCGACAAATACTCACGTTGACGCTCATTCACTTTGGAGCGAAGTAATAAATTTGTAAAGCCTATAATGCCATTTAGTGGTGTTCTAATTTCATGGCTCATATTAGCTAAAAACTCTGATTTAATACGGCTGGCTTCTAAGGCTTCTTTTCGAGCCATATCCAGTTCGATGTTTTGAATTTCAATAGTTTCTAGTGTTTCCTGTAAGTCTTTAGTGGACTGCTCAATGTTTTGCTGCATTTCTAAATGCGCCCGTTGCAAGGATGCAACCATGGCATTTATGCCTGACTCGAGTGTTTTGAGTTCACCTGCTGTTTCGGAGTTAATACGTGTATCAAGATTGCCGTCGCGAATATGAGCCACAGCATTAATAATTTTTTGTAATGGCTCCGTAATATGAATCCCTAAACGGAAGGCGAGAAATAAGTTAATCAATATTCCAGAAATAATTAACAAGGTGCTGGCAAGTATAGTTTGATATTTTTTTAACTCGGTATTTGCTCTTGAAAACTCGACCTCAATCCAACCTAAAAATACGCGCTTACTTGAGGGTTGGGCATTGCTCCGCAAGTCTTGATTAATCGTATGAGTCTGCCGAGTAAAAACTGGAAGCGCAATGTGTATCGTATCTTTCTGAATCGTAATTTGCTGGCTGTTAGGAGGATGCTTCATGTTGGACAAGTGCTGTGTGAGCATTCTTGGTCCCGCATGAATCACCGGTTGTTTATTGTGTGCGTAAAGTGTAATTGAACGAACATCGTTTTTTTCTAATGCCGAGCTGGCAAGGCGCTGTAACAGCTTGTTATTTTCAAGCTGTAAGCCATATTCGCTCATAGGAATAAGTTGTTCAACCGTGGCCTGACTGCGCTCAAGTAATAAGGTATCTAGGTCATTTAAGCGGGCAATCGTAAAAAAGACGCCTAATACCAGTGATATGGTAATGGTTGGTAGTAGTGCTAAAGCGAAAACTCTACTTTTTAAGCCCTTATTACGAAGCATAAATAACCCTTTGGGGATCAATGTTTGATCACACTGCTTATCTACCAAGCCTGTGTATTAGTTTACAGGTGATAGGTGATCAACGATTAGGTCGCAATTGGAGTATAGCGTTATTGAGCGTGGATTAAGCCATGACTCTAAAAAGGGTGCAAGTTTATAACTTTTGATAGCCGGTTTGAGGTAAGTGTTGCCATAGCTTAAAAGGTAGATATATCAAAATGATCCAACTATAGTGTTTTAAATAGCCTAGAAGAATAATCATATAGTTAATCAGTATTAACATTTAAAGACTTGGGTGGGTACCATTTGTAGTATTGTCGGTTAGGCTTTGTTGCTGTAACGGCTTAGCTGAAGAACTGTGTTAGTTATCAGAAGGACTTTTGGTTGTGCAGAGTGACTATCCCACCATTGACTCGTTGATTGGCAATACGCCATTGATTCGCTTGCAACGGTTAAATGCAGGTCATAACAACACCATTTTATTGAAAATGGAAGGACAAAACCCTGCGGGTTCAGTCAAAGATAGACCTGCATTGAGCATGATTAATGAGGCTGAGCAGCGTGGCTTTGTGCGTCCTGGTGATACATTGATTGAAGCCACGAGTGGCAATACAGGTATTGCACTGGCCATGGCCGCAGCGATCAAAGGTTACCGCATGGTGTTAATAATGCCAGAAAATATGACCGCTGAGCGGCGTGCAGCAATGGTTGCTTATGGCGCAGAGATTGTTCTGGTTAGCAAAGAGGCTGGTATGGAAGGGGCCAGGGATTTAGCTGAGCAAATGCAAAAAGAAGGAAAAGGCGTGGTATTGGACCAGTTTGCCAATGAAGATAATCCACTTGCCCATTTTCAGGGAACAGGTCCTGAGATCTGGCAGCAGACCCAAGGACGAATAACCCATTTTGTCAGTGCAATGGGAACAACAGGTACAATAATGGGTACTTCAAAGTACCTTAAAACAAAAAATCCAGCGATAGAAATTGTTGGCTTGCAGCCTGAAGAAGGCTCTGCCATTCCTGGCATTAGACGATGGCCAGAAGCGTATTTACCCAAAATTTTTGATGCCTCTCGGGTTGATCGAGTACTGGATATTGCTCAGCAAGATGCAGAAAGTATGACACGACGTTTAGCTCAGCAAGAAGGAATACTGTGTGGTATATCGTCTGGTGGTGCTGTTGTGGGGGCTTTACGTGTTGCGTCAGAAGTAGAAAATGCAACTATTGTCGCGATTATTTGTGATCGAGGGGATCGTTATTTATCAACAGGTATCTTTAACTAAAGTAGAAGAGAGTTTGAAGTATAAGTATATTGACGAGTCAAGGAGTACGGGGCCATGAGTGAAGGGCTGCCTCATAGAGCTATTTTAGTTTATAATGATGCAGCTAATAGCATAGATAGATAGTGTTTGCATTAAGAATAATGTTAAGTGCTAGACCAGGCCGCGATGATTAGAGCTCTTCCCTTTTATGGTGGTGTGATAATACAGCAGTTGCTGCACATATACCTTGTAATATCTTCTCAGTGCGGGTAGTGATGATAATTGTATTGGGAATAGCTGCTTTTTAAGCTTACTCACTCATGAAAAAACGCACCTCTGTCCAGTTTTATTCGTCTCGTTCAGCTCGCCAGCAACCAAAGTCTTTACTTTTAGTGCCTGCACTCCGTGTAGAAAAGCTTTCTCATGATGGCCGTGGTATTGCCTACTGGCAGAATAAACCTGTTTTTATTAATGGGGCATTGCCCAGTGAATTGGTTAAGGTGGACATTACATCAAGCCGAGCACGATTTTTTGAGGCAAGTGTAACCACATTAATAGAGCCTGCCCCAGCCCGTATTTCACCTGAATGTCAGCACTTTGCTAGCTGTGGAGGTTGTCATTGGCAGTTTGTGGAGGCAGAGCAGCAGCTGCTTTGGAAGCAGCAGGCAGTCATCGAGCAAATTCAACGTATCGCGAAGACTGAGGTTAAAACAGTAGCGCCAGTGATTGGTAGTCAACCTTGGGGATATAGACACCGAGCAAGGCTTGCCTGTCGAGTGGTGAAGGGGCAGCTACATTTAGGTTTTCGTAGTTCACAGTCTGAACAAATTGTCGAAGTCACCCAATGTTTGACATTGGTACCTCAACTGCGGCAACTACTTGGTCCGCTTCAAGATAGGTTATCAAGCCTGAAGGGTAAGCACAGTATTGGCCATATTGATATGGCTCAAGGGAACACTACGTTGGGGATAGCGTTAAGGCTGGTTAAGCCTTTACCTGAAACGGATTTACAGCAGCTTGAGCATTGGGCAACTCAGCATAATGTGTGTGTTTGGTTGAATTATGGCCCTGACCATGAGCTTGTCCCTCTTCGTACAGAGCAACCAGAGACATTATTTTATTCGTTGTATAACGAGGAAATTAGATTAAATTTTTTACCAACAGACTTTATTCAAGCAAACCCATATATTAATGAGGCAATGGTCAAGCAAGCTATTGACTGGTTGCAGCCCTTTGCTGGAGGGGCATTACTCGATTTATTTTGTGGTATTGGTAATTTTACCCTGCCTTTAGCAAAGGACTCTGGCGCTGATATTACGGGGGTTGAGGTCAGTAAGTCTGCACTTAAACGTTGCCTGCATAATGCCCAGCTTAATGGGGTGACTAATGTTACAACCTATCAAGCTGACTTATCTGTAGCCAAGCCCTTGCCTCGTAGCTTAAAAGGAAAGGAATTTTCTGGGATTTTGTTAGATCCTCCTCGTGCAGGGGCTCTAGAGGTGGTTAATCAAATAGCAGAATTAAAATCACAGCGGGTGGTCTATATTTCCTGTAACCCAGCAACCCTCGCGAGGGATACTGCTGTGCTGGTAAAGCATGGTTATAAGCTCCTACAGTTGGGGGTACTTGATATGTTTCCACACACAGCCCATATAGAAACAATGGCGTTGTTTACCCGATAACTGCTCATACTGGCTGCTGTTGAGGTGGGTAAATCGTATTTTTGGGGCCTGTGTTTTAGTGTATTTGGTGTTGTAAACAGGTCCTTAATGTAAAAATGATAAGAACGATTCCAAACAATAACCCGTAAAACCACAAGGCGAATATGGTTAAGGTTAGAGAAGAACATCCTGTCCACTCTGATGGCACAGTTGATTTGGATGCATGGTTGCAACGTATTCAAGCAGAGGTTGCCGCTGAAGATGATACAGCCTTGCGCAAGGCGTGCGAAATAAGTCAGCGTGCAGATAGAGAAAGCCAAGACAGTCATCATAGTTGGGAAGGCAGCAGTAGTTTTATTACTGGCCTGGAGATGGCTGAAATTTTAGCAGGTTTGAAGCTTGACCAGGAAACGCTAATAGCTGCGGTGCTGTATCGAGGTGTGAGAGAGGAAAAGCTCACACTGGATTATGTAGAAAAAGAGTGTGGTAAAAGGGTTGCCAAATTAATTGAGGGTGTACTTGGCATGGCGGCCATTATGGCTGTTCAGCCCCGGAGTGGTGGTGCGGTATTGGGGGACCGGCTGGGCCAGCTTGAAAAAGTCCGAAAAATGCTGGTGTCAATTATTGATGATGTGCGTGTAGCACTCATTAAGCTTGCAGAGAGAACTTGTGCTATTCGTGCAGTGAAGCAGGCCACTAAGGACAAAAAGCGTAAGGTCGCTCAAGAAGTTTTTAACATTTATGCCCCTCTCGCTCACCGTTTAGGCATCGGTTATATCAAGTGGGAACTGGAAGATTTATCCTTTCGTTACCTAAAACCCCAGGACTACAAAAAAATAGCTCGGCTGCTTGATGAAAAACGAATCGACCGAGAAAACTATATAAAAAACGTCGTAGGTCAACTTAGATCGTCACTGTCTGAAATGAGTATTAAGGCAGAGGTTAACGGTCGGGCCAAACATATTTACAGTATTTGGCGCAAGATGCGCCGTAAAGGCATTGATTTTAGAGATGTCTATGATGTTCGGGCAGTTCGTGTTTTGGTTCCTCATGTTCGAGATTGTTACGCAACCCTTGGCGTTGTCCACTCTCTGTGGCGGCATATTCCCCGGGAGTTTGATGACTATATTGCAACGCCTAAGGAAAATGGCTATCGATCCCTTCACACTGCAGTGATTGGCCCTGAAGGTAAAACCCTGGAAGTGCAAATACGCACACATGATATGCATGAAGAGGCTGAACTTGGTGTGTGTGCACATTGGCGTTATAAAGGAACGGATTTAGGTTCTAATCGAGACAGCTATGAAGAAAAACTGGCCTGGTTACGACAAGTTTTAGAATGGCAAGAAGAGCTTGGCGATATTGAAGGTCTGCCTGATCAGTGGCAGGCAGCGGTTGAAGCAGACCGTATTTATCTTTTTACCAAAGATGGTCATGTGGTGGATTTAGCGGTCGGTGCTACACCATTGGACTTTGCATACCGTATTCATACCGAAGTGGGCCATACCTGTCGAGGGGCTAAGGTTGGTGGAAAGATAGTTCCTTTGACTCATAAGCTAAAGACGGGTGATCAGGTTGAAATCATGACTATGCCTGGGTCTACCCCAAGTCGAGACTGGCTAAACCCTAATCTGGGTTATCTCACCACTTCACGGGCTAGAGCGAAAGTAATCCACTGGTTTAAGCAGCAAGACAAAGAACAAAATGAACTGGCTGGACGTCATCAATTAGAAGCAGAGTTTAAACGGTTAGCCTTGCGTCAAATTAACTATGAAGAGCTTGCTCAACAGGTTAACTATAAAACTGCGCCTGATATGTTTGCGGCTGTAGGAGCAGGGGACTTAAAAGTTGCTCATGTTATTAATGCTGCGCAACGTATTTTGGCTCCTGATGAAGCCAAAGAGTTTATGTTCTTAACCCCAAGACAACCAACACCACATAAAAGCCAGGATGCGGGGGTGGTTGTACAGGGCGTTGGTAATTTATTGACGCATATGGCAGGTTGCTGTCATCCAGTTCCTGGAGACGCCATCATTGGCTATATTACTTTTGGCCGAGGTGTAACCATCCATCGTATGGACTGTGCTAATGCAGTTCAACTGCAAGAACAAGAGCCTGAACGGATGATTGAAGTGGACTGGGGGGGAAAATATGAAGAAACCTATCCAGTAGATGTCGAAGTTCTTGCTTATGATCGACCAGGATTATTGCGCGATATTACGGTGGTGCTTGCGAATGAGCGGGTAAACGTTTTAGCTGTTAATACTCAGTCAAGTAAGCATGATAGCTTAGCACGCATGCAACTCACCATCGAGGTGCCTAGTTTGCAAATGCTTGGACGCGTGCTTACACGAATAAACCAGCTGCCTAATGTCATTGAAGCCAATCGCCACCGACTGAAAAATCACTAATACTACACACTTGATGTCGTGCATTCTTTGTGGTTAAGCGTACATAATATGTACTTTAAGCGGTATTTAGGGGACCTGTCATTTATGCCTCATTACACAATGGATGATTTGCTGTATTTAATGACGCAGTTGCGTGATCCAAAGACTGGCTGTCCTTGGGATATTAAACAAACGTTTTCTACTATTGTTAATTATACGATAGAAGAAGCTTACGAAGTCGCAGACGCCATCGAACGGGAGGACTTTCAACACCTTTGTGATGAGCTTGGAGACTTACTCTTTCAAGTCATTTTTTATGCGCAAATGGGGGAGGAAAATGGTTATTTTGATTTTGCCAAAATAGTAAATAATTTAGTGGCAAAATTAATACGCCGGCACCCTCATGTTTTTCCTAGTGGTGAACTCAAGGTAAAAAAAGATGAGACTGAACAAGTTAATGTCTCTGACCTGGATGTTAAAGCAAGTTGGGAGCAAATTAAAAAGCAGGAACGTCTTCAGCAGAATAAGACGCAGTTGCTGGCTGATATTCCACTGAGTTTACCTGCTTTAAAACGAGCGCATAAATTACAGCACCGAGCTGCCCAAGTAGGTTTTGACTGGTCTGATCACAAGCCTGTGATTGATAAAATCAAAGAAGAACTCAAAGAAGTTGAACAAGCGATTGCAACAGGCAAAGAAGAACATATTCAGGATGAAATAGGGGATCTTATTTTTTGTTGTGTTAATTTAGCAAGACATTTACAGGTTGATGCTGAGCAAGCAGTACGACAGTGTAATGCAAAATTTACACGGCGGTTTCATTATATTGAGGAGCAGCTTGCTGCTAATGAGCAAGACTGTAAAAGTAGTTCGTTGGTGGAAATGGATTACTTATGGCGGCAAGCCAAAGAAAAAGGACTTTAGGTGCTTTTATCGTTTGTGTTTAAAGGTGGGTATGATCAAAGCAACACTGTTTTATCAGTCACTTTAACGAGAAAGTGACTGGCTTTTTTACTTGACTGTTTTTGCTATGAAGCCACTTACTTAGTGGGTATCAGGCAAGTTTTCTTTAAATGTCTTTAAATGCTTTCTGGATAATTCGAGGTATTTGGGCGTAGGGCCAATATCTTCGTAGAGTGGGTTGCCTTCTTCATCTTCGGCTACGACAAGTTGACCTTGCTGATAAGGGAAGGATCGTTCTAATTCATCCAGAGCTGCATGTAGTAAGTCTCGAATGATTTCTTCAATATGACGGCGAGGGTACATTTCGCTTAGTGCTGCAAGGCGAGCGGCATCTTCTAGGGGCAGTTTGATACAGAATGCGTCATGAGTAACCGCACCTCGCGCAGAGCTTTCCCACTCATTAATTAAATCTTTAATGCTCATTGTATGGTTCACTTTAATCATACGGGTTTTGTCTAAAAAGGCTTTTTAATCTCCCTAAGGTTAGCGTCGTGCACTAGTGTTTATGCTGGCGAAAAAAGCTTTTTAGATATACCACTATTATTTGTTTTAGAAATTTTTATCGACTCAATCCTAAGTGTATGTTAACCGAACGGCAGACAAAATTAAAATGTTTCTCTGAAATGTCTGCAAAGGGATAGTAAAGGAATTATAGTCATAATTGCGTTTAAAAAGGGTTGGATAAACTTATTGATTTAGAATGTAAAGTGATTATATAGAAATGATATGGCTTTACACATGGTCTTTATGAAACTGAGCTTATAATACGGCTATGTCATAACCACTCGTTAATCCTTTAATGTAATATGAAAGCTATCTTTCAGTATGGTCAATTAATAACTGACTGAGAAGCTTGTAGGTTATAGCTAACCTAAGTCACTGTGTAGTGTGTTCCTTATTTCTCTGACGTTGCTTAATGGTTGGGGACTATCTTTAGTACACAGATTCCTTTAGGCTATGCTAGCTATCCGTATTTTTGGGTAAGTGCCCTTCACGATGGGGAATGTTTTTTTCTGTAATTAGTCACCTGGTTTGTTTTTGGGTAAGCCAGATTGCTGTTTGTTTGGGGGAAGGTTAATGCCCGATACACATGCTGCGCTGCGTAATAATGTGCACCTTCTTGGTGAGTTATTAGGTAATACCATCAAGGAGCATATGGGGGAGCAGTTTTTAGATAAAATTGAGTTGATTCGGCAGCTCGCAAAAGCGAGTAGGGCTGGCAGTAAGGCGGGTCAGGAAGCCCTATTGACGGAACTAAAAGGATTAACGGATGACGAGTTACTGCCTGTAACACGTGCATTCAATCAATTTTTGAATTTGGCGAATATTGCAGAACAATACCATACCATTTCCAAGCACTCGCAACAGTGCCCTCTAGAGTTAAACCCTATTGCTGAATTGCTGGATCAGCTACTTGCACGACAGTTCAGTGCTGACGCTATTATTGAGAACCTTTCAAAGCTAAAAATTGAATTGGTATTAACCGCTCACCCAACAGAAGTAACGCGTCGTACGCTGATTAAAAAGTACGAGGAAATTGCTAACTGTTTATATGTAAAAGATCACCACTACTTATCCGGAGCTGAAGAAGAGCAGCTAATACATCGTTTACAACAGTTAGTCAGTCAAGCCTGGCATACAAATGAAATCCGTGAGGAGCGGCCCACTCCTGTAGATGAAGCTAAGTGGGGTTTTTCAACAATAGAGTACTCCCTCTGGTACGCCATACCACGGTTTTTACGCCAACTGAATCAACAGTTAAAGCAGCGTATTAAGCGGGGATTACCTATAGATATTTCCCCTGTTCGATTTGCTTCATGGATGGGGGGAGACCGTGATGGTAACCCTAATGTGACAGCCGCAGTGACTCATCAGGTATTGATGTTGAGTCGCTGGATGGCAGCTGATTTATATTTACGGGATATGGATACACTCATTGGTGAGTTGTCAATGAATGACTGTAGCCAACGTTTACTGAAAGAAGTGGGCAACCAGAGTGAACCGTATCGTGTACTCCTGAAAAAATTACAAGCCCAGTTACGGGCAACGCGCGATTGGGCTGAAAGTGCTGCACATACCTATATTGAACCCTCCAAGGAGGTATTGCTTTACAAGGAAGATTTGTTAGCACCATTACAGCTGTGTTATCAGTCTCTGCAGGACTGTGGAATGCATGTTATTGCTGATGGGCCATTGCTAGATACATTATATCGAGCACACTGTTTTGGTTTGAATCTGATCAAACTGGATATACGTCAAGACAGTAGTCGTCATGGTGATGTGATGGCAGAACTGACAAACTATCTAGAGTTGGGTGATTATCAGACTTGGTCCGAGGAGCAAAAACAAGCCTTTTTATTAAGGGAATTAGCCAGTAAGCGTCCTTTACTGCCTAACCAGTGGCAGCCCTCCGCTGAGGTCAAAGAAGTTATAGACACATGTCGTGTACTTAGTCGGCATGAGCCACATGCGATTGGCAGCTATATTATTTCCATGGCGAAACAGCCGTCAGATGTGCTAGCAGTTATTTTATTGCTGAAAGAGTGTGGTGTTCAGCATCGAGTGCCAGTTGTGCCGCTATTTGAAACACTTAATGACTTGGCAAATGCGGATGACGTAATCAAGAACTTACTGGGTGTCAGTTGGTACCGTGATTATATTCAAGGTAGTCAAGAAGTAATGATTGGTTACTCTGACTCTGCAAAAGATGCTGGCACATTGATGGCTTCTTGGGCGCAGTATCAAGCACAGGAAAAACTGGTGGAAGTATGTGCTGAGGCTGGTGTGAAGTTGACCTTATTCCATGGCCGGGGTGGGAGTATAGGTCGTGGTGGTGGCCCAGCTCATGCAGCTATTTTGTCACAGCCCCCAGGCTCAATTGGCGAAAGAATGCGAATCACTGAGCAGGGTGAGATGATTCGCTTCAAATTTGGATTACCCAATGTTGCGGTTAGAAGTCTTGCGCTGTATACCAATGCGGCATTAGAAGCTAAGCTGATTCCGCCTCCTGTTCCTAAAGACAGCTGGCGAGAGATGATGAACAGCTTGACGGAAACATCGTTAGAGGCTTATCGCGGTGTTGTCAAAGAAAATACTGATTTTGTTCCCTATTTCCGTGCAGCAACGCCTGAGCAAGAACTTGCGAAGTTGCCATTGGGTAGTCGTCCTGCAAAGCGAAAAACATCTGGAGGACTGGAGAGCTTGAGAGCTATTCCCTGGATATTTGCCTGGACGCAAAACCGACTGATGTTGCCCTCTTGGCTGGGAAGTGGCGAAGCACTTCAACAGGCGCTTGATAATAAGCAGGAGACATTAATACGAGAGATGATGGCAGAATGGCCGTTTTTTAGAGCCAGGGTTAATATGTTGGAGATGGTGCTTGCGAAAACGGATTTATCATTAGCAGCCTACTATGAACAACGACTTGTTCCTGAGCCTCTGCAAGCTTTAGGGACAGAGTTACGCCACCGTTTAGCCAATACTGTTGAAGTGGTTCGTTATTTGAAGAAAGTGCATGAATTATTAAGCGATGAACCTTGGATTCAACAGTCGATAGCCTTGAGAAATCCCTACACTGACCCACTCAATGTATTGCAGGCTGAATTATTGTTTCGTTTACGCCATGATGCAGAAAATATTAAGCCGTTTATTCCACAAGCATTAATGGTCACCATTGCCGGTATTGCAGCAGGAATGAGAAATACAGGTTAATCAAGATAAAATTGTCTGCAGCCAGGGAGGCTGCAGGCGAGTTTTACACAAGAAACTGAAGTCGATTAGCTGTAGGTTGAAACGCTATAAATAGACGACGGTATAAATGGAGTTTATGTCGTAGATTGTCACCACTCGAATGTTAACAATTAATTGGCTGGCAAAAAATTATTAAAAATGATCCCTCCGTATTTAATAAAAAGTAATAAATTCTGCAAACTAATCAGTTTTAACTAACTATAATGAAACTTAATGGATGCCACTGTAACTTCTACTATGGGTTATGGTAATAAGCTGATTCAGTTTGAGTTTATAAAATTGATAAAAAGGGTCAAAGGATTTGGCTACGTTAATGTCTAATAAGTATGTTTATGGCTTAGGCCAGGGGGAAACTGGGATGCATATTGCTACCCGGATCAAGCGCTATTTAGCCGCCAAAGGCGTTCCCTATGCGTTGTATCAGTTAAATTGTGGTGTATCACTTTCTCAGGCCGTGTCTCAAATAGGCATTGATCCTTCTCAGGTTGCTGTACCTATACTTATTTCCCGCAGACAAGGTCAGTGGATGGTTGTAACAAGTGTTGATCGGGTGCTTTCATGTGGTCAGTTGTCACATGTGCTGCATGAGCCGATCCGCTTAGTGCCACATCATGACGTTGACAAACTGTTTTCGGATTGTGCTCCAGGTATCAAACCCGCTTTAGCGGTCCCCTATCAATTACCCTGCATGCTTGATAAGTCGTTAATGAGAAAAGACAAGGTGTATTTTGTCTCTGGCTGTCCATCGATATTAGTAGGGGTTGATAGTGATGAGTATTTGTTTCTTCACCCTCATGCTCAATTATTTGAGTGGCCAGAGTTCGAGCAACTACCAACATCGACAGATAATAGTGAGCTGATTATTTTTCCGGGTACTGCAACCGCAAGTGAGCATGATCAGCTGGATCATATTATGCCTTTAGCTGCGGTGCCTGAGACTTCAGCAACAGCAAATGCGCTGCTTAAGCATCAGGAACTAAGAGAAGATGAAGTGGCTTTGCTTTCATTTCTCGATGAGCATGGACTGATAAGCCGACAACTTTGTAAGGTTGGGTCAGCTATCAGCCACAAGCCATGCAGTTGTTCTCATGAGGTTATTGAGCATCTAGGAGGTTGTAAGACCTACGATTTAGCGCTTGCTTGCGCCATTATCTTATCTTTTCGGGTTCCATTGCGTGGCCCTCTGGGTCTTAACAGTGTTTGGCAGCATGCGCTATACAGTAGTATTCTAGCGGAGTCACTGTTAATACATGTACCAAAACATCATCAGCAGAAGCTCACAAACCTACATTTAACTTGTTTATTGCAGCATGTGGGGGTATTGCTTCTAGGACATATTTTTAGACCAGAGTTTATCATGCTGAATAAGTGGGTTACTTGTCAGCCTCATATTTGCTTAAGTGACTTTGAACAGAGACTTGTTGGACTTGGTCAAGCGCATGAGATTCTTCGGTTTGGTTATGCTCAGCTTGGTGGGTGGTTACTTAAACGCTGGCGATTAAACCAGCCAGTGATCCAAGGGGTAAGCCATCAACTTCTCAGCCACTCAGAAACTCCCTTAGTGCATATGTTACAGGTGGTAAATTATATGTTAACGTGCCACCGCGTCAGCTATGCGACACTTTCTGACTATCCGGAGCATGCGTTTGCCTGCTTAGGGTTATCACTTGACTTAGTTGATCAGCATTTTACGCAGGTAGCTAAAGACTATCCTCGGACTGATCAGCTTGCATTTACCCAAGCTGCTTAAACTTGCTTCGCAATGGTTGCACAATAAAGGCTTAACTTGAGCATCACAACCGACCTGTGTATCTTACCTGCTACTTTTGATTGATCTTGGCTGTTGCAAAGCTGAAATAAGTACAAGAAGCGTTTTGCAGCGGCTTTATTTGTTATAGAATCGGCGATTTTTTAGCATATACCGCCTAAAGCGTATTAAAGGAGCTGGCATTCATGCGTGTTATTTTGTTGGGGGCACCTGGGGCGGGAAAAGGAACCCAGGCTAAGTTCATTATGGACACATTTAATATTCCTCAGATCTCTACTGGGGATATGTTACGGGCAGCGATTAAAGCGGGCACACCACTTGGTTTGCAAGTGAAAGAGGTAATGGAGTCAGGTGGTTTAGTTTCTGACGATATCATTATTAATCTCATCAAAGAACGAATTCAGCAGGATGATTGTAAGAATGGCTTTTTGTTTGATGGATTTCCTCGCACTATCCCTCAAGCTCAGGCGCTTGTGGATGCGGGTGTTAGTATTGATTGTGTTGTTGAAATAGCAGTTGATGATGCAGAAATTATCAAACGATTAACAGGCCGACGAATTCATGAAGGCAGTGGGCGGGTTTATCATGTTGTGTTTAATCCACCTAAACAACCTGGGTTAGATGATGAGACTGGTGAGCCTCTGGTTCAGCGGGATGATGATACTGAAGAAACCGTTGGCAAGCGCCTAGCAGTTTACCATTCTCAAACGGCTCCATTAGTCACCTTTTATCAGGAAGCTGAAGCCTCTCAAGGCACACCAAAGTATGTCAGTATTGATGGTAAAGGTTCAGTTGATACCATTCGTTCTACTGTTTTGGATGCACTTGCTGCCTATCAACAGTAAATATTAGTCAGTCGTTGGGGGATTTTCCCCCTCAACTCAAATAATTATTATCACTCGCTGCCCCCCAATCTCTTTTTCAAAAAGTATAGCCCTATAAACCCTTGATGCTTTATAGATAGAAGGCTTCATGTGACTTTTTGTGGCTGTAATGCATTTATTGAGTCGATTACTTTTTGAGTCTCAGCATTTAATTCATAAAATAATGCTTTACAGGCAATAAGTTCATATTAGAACAGTATCACTACTTTTAATGTGTTTCCAATGTATACCCTCCGCGCATCAATTTTAGTATTTGTAGTCTGCCAATGGCGTATATCGAAATACCACAAGTGCTTATTTAAGCATTAGAGATTGCAAAATGTAGGTTTGCACTGGTTGAATTTATTTGTGATAGCTCCGTTGCCTTAATGTTAATAAGGATTGTTGGACAGTCAATGCAACGTGAATTTACGAAGTGATATCGGTAGGGTTATTAACCATAAATACTATTATCTTCCTCATCGGTGTTGTTGAGCCTGTTTATCTTTTTAAACAAAGCATGTCCTATCCATTTGTTTTTTCAAGATTGTATAGCTTAATTGAAAGACAACTGAGCCTGAGTGGTTACTGTAAGTGAGGCTGTAATCACCCATTAACCTGAATTGCTAAAAATAGTTTGTTGTGAGTAGTGACTGTGTTGATGCAATCCGTTAATTAGTTTCTCTTTCTCTCAGCAGAAAATCATCCTTCGTTGCTACTGTTTACAATACTACTAGCACTTGTTTCATAAATAGTTGTAATCCTATTTCTTGTTATATCTAAATGTGCACCTGTTGTACTTCAATGTATGCCAATGACCACTAAAGACTCGATAACTCATGTTGATCGTTCTGCTACAAGTGCGGTAAACAAGTTTCTGTAGAAGGATTTAGGCATTTTACGGTCATCATACAGGCTTTATAGGGGTGTTTTAAAAAGTGGTTTTATAAGTAAATATATGCCATTGCTCTGGTAGGCGGTATAGAAATAAGGTCATCAATGTGGTTTGAAAAAATAATATTGTATTCAAGCCTCAGGGCTAAATCGCTCTCTGTTTGACGTTTAAGTGTAAGCAGTCGGAGTGATATAAGTTGTCAGTATAAACACAACTTTTCTCCACTTGTGGTTGGTGATAGCAACAAACCGACTTATGTGTCGAGAATTTGTCGTACTTTTTATCTGGAATGTTAAGTTATCTGGAATGTTAGGGCGATAGCCTGGCTGATACTTCCAAGACATTGGTAAGACATGTTGTCTGTATTCTTGTCTGTAAATAGAAGATAGTGGCGGGTTATTTCTTCTTTTACCTAGAGAAATACTTCAAAGTCAGCCTATTCAGTTTGTGAATGAGCTTATTATATTGTTAGTGGTTTAGTATGTCTTTTTATGAGGAATCATGTTGAATATACTCCCTACAATTTAGATTGGAGCTGTCGTACTTGTGAAAGAAAGAGCTGTGAGAGATAAGCTTTTTGTAAAATTAAGTGGTTAAACTGGCTAGATTAGTGTTGCTACCTGAAATTGAATTCATGTAGGTTGATTGAATCATTTTGGTTAATGCAATCGGTAAGATGTTAGAATAGTTGTTTGTTTTGATTAAGGATGTTAATTGCATAAAGGGTATGAGGAGTCTGTTGCTCTCTAAATGATGCGGATAAATGGATATGTTATCATTTTAGAATTATGTTTCTAAATTTGTTAGGATAAAGACAGAGGAATACATTCTTTGCTACAGATTTATCTTAACTATACGAGGTTAGCTGCACTCATCGAGCTATTTATTGAGTCCGACTACAAAAATAAATTGCGATTAGGCTAAGAATTGATAGGCAGGATAGCTCAAGTTTGTGTCTGGTTTTTAAAGAAGATATATGTCGTTTGGTGATCAAATCTTAAAAAGATTCAACTTTCGTGTAAAAAGAGGGTGAAAAATTTTTACGATTTAAATATTATTCGCCCCTAACTGTTTGTTGACGCACAGTTTTTTGTGCTATGTTTTAACTGATAACTCTAATATTAGATTTCCCCTCAGGAGAAATGAAATGGCGAGAGGTAGAAAACCTGGGACTAAAGCAAAAAAGTCCCCTGTAAAAAAAGCAGTTGCTGCTAAAACAACAAAAACAACAGCTACCTATACTGGTCTTGAAAAAGTAATGGCTGAGCTGGAAAAGGTAACTGAAAGAGTTGCAAACGCAAAACTCAAAGTAGATGAAGCCAAAGCTAAATTGGCTACAGCTAAAGCAAAATTGAAGTCAAGTGCTACTGCTACGAATAAAAAAGCAGTAGAGCGCGCTAATGCCGCTATTGAAAAAGCTCAAGCCGATTGGAATGCAATGCGTGAGAAGCTTGCAGCAGCAAAACAGGCTGTAGAAATTGAAAAGGTTGTTGCTAAAGGCGAACAATTAAAAGACACTGCTAAGCAACGTGTAGAAGAGTATCAAGGCTCTTTAAAAGCAAAAGCTGAACAAGATCTTGCAAAAGCAATTGCTGACTTTGAAGCTAAGTGGCTGAAAAGCCGTGAGCGTGCTGATCAAGCAAAAGTTAAAAAGCGTGAAGTCGCAGAAAACAAAAAATTGAAAGTTGCGCTCAAAAAAGTAGAAGTTAAAGCTAAGGAAATGGGTGAGAAAAAAACTTCTACTGCAGGTGCGAAAAAACGGGGACGTAAGCCAGCATCTACAACAGCCAAAACTACGGCTGCAACTTCCACAACAGCTAAGCGTCGTGGTCGTCCACCTAAAAAAGCAACAGCGACAACAACCGCGGCTAAGAGCACTGCACCAAAGCGTCGTGGTCGTCCACCTAAAAAGGCAACAGCTGCTACAACAGCAACAACTAGTGCGACTCCAAAGCGTCGTGGTCGCCCACCTAAAAAGGCAGCAGCTGCTACAACAACCGCTACTGGCACGGCAGCACCCAAGCGTCGCGGACGTCCAGCAGGTTCAACAGCTAAAGCAAAAGTTACTAAAGCTAAAACTACAACGACTAAACGTCGTGGTCGTCCACCTAAAAAACAAGCTTAGTCTTGTAAAGGTGGGTTAAGTACAAATTTATTGTACTTAACAAGCTTGAGCTTAAATAGATGCCAGGATGGCATCTATATTTTTTTGAGTTACTCTAAAACTTCTACCCAGATTTGTTTTCAATACATTCCTTAGTCTTTCTTCTTCTTTCTCTCCCACGGGCTTAATCTTTAAAATGTTTGTGTATGTTTATAGGTTTGCTACCTGGCCCTTTAGAGCACTAATCTGATATATAGAGGTGGGTTCTGCTATTATTGCAAATAAAAGTGTTTACGGGTGTATTAAGAAAAAGTACTTTTAGTCGCAGTAGAAGTCATTCATTTTTAAGTGTATGCCCAACACAAAGGGTATTGTCGTGTTAAATAAGTGCATTATTTAGGTACACTATGAGTCGCATATTAGCTATTGATACAGCAACAGAAGCTTGTTCTGCTGCATTACTTATTGAGGGCGATGTCAAAGAGTCGTTTGTTGTTGCACCTAGAGAACATAACGAGCGCATTTTACCTATGGTTGATGAGTTACTTTCTAGTGCAGGCCTGGGTATAAAACAGCTAGATGCCATTGCGTTTGGACAGGGTCCAGGTGCTTTTACGGGGGTTCGAGTTGCGGCAGGTATTGTTCAGGGGTTGGCTTATGCGGCAGATTTACCTGTTATTGGTATCTCAAATTTAGCTGCACTTGCACATTATGCTTTTCGGGTTTATCAACATGAAAAGGTATTTACGGCAATAGATGCAAGAATGGATGAGATCTACTTTGCTGCTTATACCGTAAATACTGAAGGCAAATTAGCACTCGTCATTCCAGAGTCGGTCATCAGTCCAGAAAATGCAACAGGTTATGAAGATATGAGTGGGTGGGTAGGTGTAGGCAGTGGATGGAGCTATTCGCCAAGAATTCCTTTTAAACCTGAGGTTATTTACAAAGATATATTACCTCATGCTCAGGATATTGCTTTGTTGGGTGAACTGGCATGGAAATGTGGAGAAGCAGTACCTCCAGAACAAGCGATTCCTGTTTACTTACGTGACAACGTCGCCAAGAAAAAACAAGAAAGATAGCCAACCAGGTTATCTTTCATCTCCTTATTGTGCCTATCCCAATATATTAATCTGAGTTGATGCCTCAATAGTTTAATAATGTGAACTTTGTAGATTTTGCTGTTGATGCGCGTGTCTTAAATGGGAAAAAGTTTCGTTAGAGTTACAGTTCTTGGCATATAATGTTTTGGTTTTACAAAGGGTGATCGTATCAGAACCATGTAACGGTCCAGCTAGAACGTTTAAAACAGCTATTATTGTTGGCGCTAAACTTAAAAGACCAGATTAGCCACACAAAAAAATCCTTCGCTGTGGGTTTATATGCCTCTTTCAGGTTATCAGTGAATAGTTTGGCACACTTTTAACTGTGTAACATTTACCAGTGTATCGTTAAATTGAGTTTTTAGATTAGGTAGTGCATTTATGGATGTGATTCAAGCGATTATTCTGGCGTTGATACAAGGACTAACAGAGTTTCTTCCTATATCAAGCTCAGCCCATTTAGTGCTGCCAGCGCAGTTACTAGGCTGGCCTGATCAGGGCTTGGCATTTGATGTGGCTGTACACATAGGAACGCTGATTGCTGTTGTTTTATATTTTAGAGACGACTTATGGGCTGTAATGAAAGGTATGCTGGAAGGACTGTTTGGAAAGCAAAAGTCTTTTGAAGGATACTTGGGTTGGTACATTATTTTGGGCACCATACCTGCTGTATTGTTTGGCCTGGCCATTAGTCTTATGGATGTTGAAAATCAATTACGTTCAATCTTTATTATTGCTTGTACTACATTGATTTTTGGGGTTTTACTAGGATGGGCTGATCGTACAGGAACGCAACAGCGACAACTAACAGAGATAACCTGGAAACAAGTACTAATTATTGGTATTGCTCAGGCGCTGGCTATTATTCCTGGCACATCGCGATCAGGTGTTACTATTACCGCTGGATTAATGTTGGGTTTCACCCGGAATGCAGCCGCAAGATTTTCATTTTTATTATCAATACCCGTCATTTTTGCGGCAGGATTATTAAAAACCAAAGATCTTGTAATGGCTACAGAGCCAGTTGCCTGGGACGCGATTTTTGTAGGCGTGTTTGTGGCGGGAATTAGTGCCTATGTATGTATCCATTTATTTTTAAGTATGATTGCACGAATGGGAATGATGCCTTTTGTTATTTATCGTGTACTTTTGAGCGCAGCATTGTTTTTTGTTTACTTCACAAGCATTTAGTGTGTAATAAAGTGTATGAGAGATAAGCAGCTTTATCAAAGATCTGAGTTTTTTAATTAAGAGCGCCCTTTTGGGCGCTTGTTTTCATTTTTTTGCCGAGCAACCTGTTATACTACTAGTAAGGTAATACCGGTGTAAAAAATTAAGTAAGGATATGTAATATATTTTAATGATTGTTCTAATTAAATGTGTTGGGAACACATTAAAGCAACTTCGCTGGTCTGTTAGGGTAAACGCTATGGAATGCGTGCATAAAAACTAATTCGCGAAGGGTATACATATAAAAGGTAGCAATAGTTCAGTGAATGTGAGAGGAGTTGGGGTGTGGTTTCCAGTGTTGGTCATTTGACATTAGGTGCACAGTATCTGTTACCCAGTAGTTCAAATACGACACCAAAAACAGTAGAAGCTATCCAGCCTGTGGCAAATGTTCATTATTCATCACAAAATGAAAGTGAACGACAAGCTGATGCAATGTATAAACTTGCTCAAACCCAGCGAGTGAACAAAAGCCATCAAATTGAACAGCCATTTCAAACACGTCCACATCAAGTTAACCCCCTCCCTAAAAGTATTCGTACTTACTCAGAAGTGGCTGAGTTTGAACTAGAACAGGCTAGTAGTACTGAATTATTTGGTATTGATATTTATGTGTAGATTTCCTTAAGTCGATTTATCTGTTACTTTTCCTCCCGTTATAACTTCTTTGTTCGCTGGCTATTATTTAGCATACATTAAAAAACAACCAGCTACCCTCTTTGAAGATGCTTGCAGGTAAGCCTCACTATGTGCTCAAAAAACAAGGTTATAGTACTACCCGCTTCCCCTGAAGGATTACCTGATGCTAAAGCGTTAGCAGAAGAATTTGCTTTCCCGCTAAAGGAGAGCAGTGAGGGGCTGGACTTGGACACAACGCTTGCTTTAGTCGTTGATCAAGATAAAGTCAGTTTGGAAGCTTTAAATGAGAAAAAAATGGGCAAAGTATATGTCGATTTTGTCCATGGACCACTTGCTTTTCGAAGGCTTCATGGAGGTGGTAAAGGACAGGCTATTGCTAAGGCGATAGGGATTAAAAAACAGTTTAAGCCTTCAGTTTTAGATGCAACGGCTGGTTTAGGTCGAGATGCATTTATCCTCGCCACCCTTGGCTGTCAACTAACACTATTAGAAAGATCATCTGTTGTATATTGTTTATTACGCGATGGTTTAAGAAGAGCATTACAGTGCCAGGAAATTCAATCATATATTGAGCAAATGACATTACAACCGCTTCAAGATGCAAAATCCTTTTTGTCAAAATGTCAGTCTGATAGCTTTGACTGTGTTTACCTTGATCCTATGTTTCCACATCAAGATAAAAAGTCGGCACTGTCAAAGAAAGAAATGCAGCTCTTTCAAAAGCTGTTAGATGGAGACAGTGATGCTGACCAGTTATTTTCTGATGCTTATAACGCTGCACGCTATCGAGTTGTTGTGAAAAGACCACGGTTAGCACCATTACTGGCTGCAAAAAAGCCTACTTTACAACTAATGGGAAAAGCTAATCGGTTCGATATTTATGTAAAAAAAGGCATACCGCATTAACGCGCTATGCCTTAATATACCACTTACTGTTTATTTAAGTGTACCGTTGCTAATTGCTGAATAGCCCGTCGGGCTTCACTGGGAAGTACATAACGTGCACTATTTAGAATAACATGAATGTTATGGCTAAATGATAAGTTTTGTTGAGAGTCAGATTGAACTAAGTTTTGCTGACGAAGTGTTTCTATAAAGTTTTTGAAAAGTGATTTATCAAAAAACTCTGGAGCATTTATTCCCTGTATAAATGAAAGCCGTTGTGCAAGCTCATGACATTGCTTTTCCAAGGTGTCTCTATCTATTTGCTCACTTCCACTTCGAATCAACAAGCTGAGTGCCATATAAAAGCGCTCTAACGTTTGCATGATGGTTTTACCCAGAAAGTTAAAAGTGACTGAGGTGACAGAGTCAGGGTTTGGACTTTGTAGCCAGCCATTTTCACTTTGCAATATTGAGTGCTCAACAAGTATGTCCAACCATTGTTTAAGCAGGATTTTAAACTCATCAGGTTGCCAAGGTAAAAAAAGCTCTGTGCGCAAGTAAGGGTATATTTGACTACACATCGGAACAAGATCTGCTTCTTTAATTCGAGAGCTATTATTAAAGAAACAGCTGATTAGAGAAGGTATTGCAAAAAGGTGTAGTGTGTTATTTCTGTAATAAGTCAGTAAAATAGCATGTTTACCTTCCGTATAAATTACATCACCTAGAGAGTCAGTTTGTCGTCGGATAAAGCCTAATTTTTCGACGTAAAGAATGGTCTCAGTGGGTGTTTTGAGAGGCGATATTATACGTTCACTGTACGGCAGCTTTTCTAGTAACCAATTATAAAATGTTACTTGCTCTTTTAGTGATTCCTCACTCATTGCTTGTTTAGGGGCAGAGAGTAGGGCGGTTGCAATGAGGTTCACAGGATTAGCAACAGCAGCGGCATTAATATGACAATTAATTGAATTTGCCAGCTGTTGGGTAAGGTTGCGAAACCACGATTGTCGTGTGTAGCTAGATGATTCTGATGAAATACTAGATTGCCAATCTGGTTCTTGTTGCGATAAAAATTGATTAAGCAAAATAGGTTCACCAAAATTCACCCATACTTCGCCAAACTCTTTTTTCAAGGCTGAAAGTATACGTAAGATATCAAGAGGAGATTCCGCTTTTTTTGTTTTTCCGCGTAACTCACCAAGGTACGTATTTCCTTCTAGTACTCGCTCATAGCCAATATATACAGGTACAAAGCAAAAAGGCTTACGCTGATCCCTGAAGTAGCTTTGTAACGTGAGTGCTAGCATGCCTGTTTTGGGTTGTAGTAATCGGCCTGTTCGGCTACGTCCACCTTCAATAAAGTATTCTGTGGAGAAGCCTCTGGTCAGTAAAGTATGCAGGTACTCGTTAAATACAGTCGTATAAAGTTTATTCCCTTTAAAGCTTCTACGCATAAAAAATGCACCACCTCTACGCAGTAAACCACCAATCAGAGGCATGTTTAGGTTTATTCCTGCTGCAATATGGGGAGGGCTTAAATTTTGCTTATAGAGCACGTAGGATAGAAGTAAATAATCGATATGACTACGGTGGCAGGGTACGTAAATGATTTCGTGGTCTTTGGCCAAATGCTGGATGGGTTCTACGTGATTTACCTGAATACCATTATAGAGTTTATTCCAAAACCATGTTAGTACAATATCTAGAAAACGTATTGCTGGATAACGAAAGTCAGAGACAATTTCATTAGCATATTTACGCGCTTTATTATTTAGCCGACTAATATTGTCGTGTGTCGCATTCGCTTGATCTAAAATAGCTTGCTTAACGGGTTGACTATGCAACAGCTGATTAACCAGCGTTTTTCTATGGGAAAGCTCAGGGCCTGTTAAAGCTGTACGTAGTTGTCGAAAATGGACACGAAGAATTCGCGCTAATTTCCGTACTGTACGACTTGTTGAAAGTTGATCATCAACCAGCTCTCTTGTCGCTAATGGTGTACTGAAATTAATCATTGTTTGTCGGCCATGGATCAGTAAGGCAAATAATTTGCGTAACCGCCCTCCCACGGCATAATCATAGGTGAATAACAGTTTGAATGCTGACTGTTCTTTCAGTGGAGAGCGTCCCCACAAAATCGTAACGGGAATCAGTTGAATATTTTTTTCTGGGTGACGTTGAAGGAAAGTGATAAGCTGGTGTAATTGTTCTGAAGGTTTTGGTGGCGGAAAGATTCGCCAAATAGTGGGCTGTTGAATTAAATGTAAACAGTTGGGTAGTAGTTGGTTGTGCGTGACAATGAGTTTTTGGTTTGGGGGCGGGAGCCCTTCGCGCTGACAAATCTCTTCAAGGACTAGTGTGTCAAATAAGGACTGGCGGGCGAGAATATAGCAAATTCCATCATTTTCCTGTAAGGGTGGTAATAGGGGTAACTTCCCTATGTGCCTGGTTTTAACCCATAAAAATAAGACTTTTCTTAAACTACGTCTTAGTAGTGATTTGAGTTGAAATGATATCTTCGACATTTTTTGTTTTTTTCCAGATACTGAAAAGTTTCCCCTTGTTAATACTTAAGCTACAACTGAATCAAGGCAACTTCATTTTGCGTTGAGTATTGTACTGGCATCTTTTTAGTGTGGGGGAGATCAGACTTCTTATCCCAGCTACCTATGACTTTCTTTAACTACAGTTTTGGACGAGAGACAAATCGTATTTTCCTAACCATTGCTGTAATTGATTGTGCTACTACTAAGAGGGCAGCAGTAGATAACTTAGAGTTATGCTTAGCTTTTGCATATCATTGATAATCAGTATTTAATTGGAATGCTCCCTTTTATTAATTCACTTACAGGTATAAATCGATTAACGCTATGCTCATTATGGGATATAAAAATCATTGATATTTCACTAGAGCCTTCTGTTTTGCCAAAGGCAAATATAACTACCTAAGTCTTAGTAGCGTCTTGTACATAAGTAATTTAAAGTACAGATAGTGACTTAGGTAAGCATTTTAGTATGTATGCTGTGTAATGAGCTACGGGAAGATTATTAACATAGCATGTTATTACTATCTACTACTCTGTTACGCTTAAAGACAGTATTTAGTGGTGATTGGCTGCTGTAAGATAAAAAGTCAGTATTATTTATAAAACACGAGTATTTTATGAAAGGAGAGAGTGTAAACCTATTTATTCTTGCCAGCTTATAATGCCTTCACCTTGATGTGTTATTTGCCACCAGTCATTATCTGCAGCTTCCTCTTCCTGCCAGAATGTGCCATTACAACGTATCTCAGTGTTAAAAAAATCAAAAGCGTCACGAGCACACTCAATATCTGTTTCCCAAGGTGTTTCAGCTGAGTTAAACCAAATACTCGTAAAGGCCCGGCCAGCTGCTCGCTCAACTACCATAATGGGGATGCTCATACCTTCCCAATCAGCATTATATTGATGGGTGCGTCCTTCTTTATTGAGTAACTCAATGTTATCAAAACGATCATCCAGCCATTCTTCAATAAGCTCTGGCGTGGTGTTTTTTACATAGATTTCAATATCAGGTAATTGCATGGTTGTTACTCTCTTGGGAAAACTCGTTATCCAACCCTGTCAAGAGCACCTAAGCTAACACGGGTAGTATAGACCTAGCAATGCTACTAACCAGTTAATCTTTATACCCAATGCTTTTAATCTGTCGAATTGTGATAATGAAAAGAGAGTTAATGCGTTATACACCAAACGCTGTTTGTATTATTGAGCTTATGGTGACAAATTGAGGTTATGTGTATACAAGTAATGAAGTCATACGGCTAGCCTTATACTAGGCCAATCGTATGATTCACATTGAACTTAGATGTATTTACCTATCAGTGTGGTTAGCCCAACAGGTTAATCATGATGCGTTCGTAAATTGAGGAAAGGGTTTCAAGCTCAGAAATACGTGTGCACTCATTGACTTTATGGATGGTGTCGTTACAAGGGCCTAACTCGATAACCTCGGTACCATAGGGAGCTATAAAGCGTCCATCTGATGTGCCACCTGAGGTGGATAGTGTAGAGTGAGTGCCAACCTCCGCGTGAATGGCTGCTTGGGCGGCATCAATTAAACGTCCTCGTTCTGTTAAAAAGGGACTGCCGAACAACGTCCAATCAATGTGGTAGTCCAAGTGGTGTTGTTGCAGAATATGATGGGTTCTGGCTTGAAGCTCTTCTGCAGAAGACTCTGTGGAAAAGCGAAAATTAAACATCACTTGTAGTTCACCAGGTACAACATTACCTGCACCAGTGCCAGCATGAATGTTCGAAATTTGAAAACTGGTAGCTGGGAAAAAATCATTGCCTTTATCCCACTGGGTAGTGGATAAGGCTGCTAGTGCAGGTGCGGCAAGATGAATGGGATTCTTGACCAGATGAGGGTAAGCCACGTGACCCTGAATACCTCGAATGGTGAGTTCGCCAGTCAATGAGCCTCGACGACCATTTTTAATGACATCGCCGACATGTGCGGTACTTGATGGCTCACCAACAATACACCAATCGATGTAGTCATTGCGGTCACTCAGGTATTCCATTACTTTACGTGTACCATTGACGGCAGGACCTTCTTCATCGCTGGTAATTAACCATGCTAGTGATCCCTGGTGATTGGGGTAGGCGTTAAGAAAGCGCTCAGTAGCCGTCACCATGGCGGCTAAGCTACCTTTCATATCAGCCGCACCACGTCCATATAAGTAACCATCTTTAATTGTGGGGGTGAAAGGCGGTGTATGCCATTCTTCTTTAGGGCCTGTCGGTACAACATCAGTATGCCCAGCAAAGGCAAGGACAGGTCCACCGTTTCCTTTGCGTAACCAAATATTTTCAACTTCGCCAAAGCGTAAACGCTCGACATGAAAACCCAAAGGTTGTAGGCGACTAATGAGGAGGGTTTGACAGTCAGCATCTTCTGGAGTGATAGACGGTCGGGCAATTAGGTCACAGGCTAATGCTAAAGTGGGTGATGTGGTTGTCATAAAGCAGCTATTGCTCCCATTGAAATGGGGGGAACACACATAATATGCGCATCAGGTTTTGTTACCCCTCGATACATACTGGTCAGATCAGAGAGTTTGTGAGTGTCGACTTTCTTTTATACCCTTCACGAATCATTTTTAGGGTTTGTTGTCAGCGCTCTTCACCCCAGTCACTTATTAATATAAGCTCCGGAGGGGGCATCGCTTGACGGCCGCCCCTAAAAAACCTTCGTTTTGGGTATATTATGAAATTGGATAAAAAAATAGTTGGGCAAGTCGTCCTAAGCTATCGTTTTTTCTTTGTATTCACATAGGTCTTCAATAATACAGGAGCCACATTGAGGTTTTCGGGCTTTGCATACATAGCGACCATGTAAAATTAACCAGTGATGGGCATCCATTAAAAACTCCTTGGGTATAACGCGCAGTAAACGCTTTTCTACTTCAAGTACATTCTTACCTGGTGCAATGCCTGTTCGGTTAGATAGGCGAAAGATATGGGTATCAACTGCCATAGTGGGCTGTTGAAATGCGGTATTTAACACAACATTAGCTGTTTTTCTCCCTACGCCTGGGAGCGACTCCAATGCTTCTCGGGTATCAGGTACTTCAGCGTTATATTTTTCTATAAGAATTTGACAGGTTTTGATGATATTTTCGGCTTTCGCATTGTATAAACCAATGGTTTTAATATACGACTTAAGCTTGGTTAAACCGAGGGCAAGTATTTTTTCTGGTGTGTTGGCAACAGGAAACAGCTTAACGGTAGCCTTATTGACACCTACATCCGTTGCCTGTGCTGAAAGTATAACTGCAATCAGGAGCTCAAAAGGCGTAGTGTAGTTTAACTCGGTGGTTGGGTTGGGGTTTTGGGCCTTGAGTCGAGAAAATATTTGCTGTCGTTTTTCTTTATTCATTTTACTTTCATAGGTAATGAAACTGCGCTATGACAGGAGTTAATTTATCTGGCCCGTTACCCTAACACGTTTGCTACCTTTTTCAACGGGCGCCGACTTTTGTTTAGCCCGCTCAGCCAGGTTTTGGTCAATGATATTTTTGAGTGCGATCAAAAAGCCCATAAAAACAAAGGCGCCAGGCGGCAGGATAGCAAACAGAAACTTTTTATAGTCAGTAATTAAGGTTATCTCCCAGTTGCGAGCAACATCACCCAGCAGAAGATGCATATTACTGAATAAGGTACCTTGACCAATTAGCTCTCTCATGGCACCCAGTAAAAGAAGGATTGATGCGAAACCAAGCCCCATTGTAAAGCCATCGACTACAGATGGTACTAAAGTATTTTTAGCAGCAAAACTGTCAGCTCGGCCCAGAATAATACAGTTGGTAACTATGAGCGGGATAAAAATACCCAGGATTTGGTATAGCTCATAAGTGAAGGCTTGCATTAGCAGCTCAACACAGGTAGTAAATGAAGCAATGATCATGACGAACGCAGGTAAACGGATGGCATCGGTTACCTGTTTGCGGATGAGGGACACTACCAGGTTTGAGCAGGTTAATACTACGGTTGTTGCTAACCCTAATCCTAAAGCGTTAACAACACTATTTGATACACCAAGTAGGGGGCAAAGCCCTAATAGTTGAACAATGGCTGGGTTATTTTTCCAAAAGCCATCAGCCGCGACAGTGGACAGTGGTTTACTCGCCATCATGAGTCCTCAGTTGTTGCAGACCTTGTTGAAATAGGGTGTCTTGATGCTTGTTAAAGTAACTTAAGGTGCGCTTAATCGAGCCAACTACTGCTCTAGGGGTAATCGTAGCGCCTGTGAATTGATCAAAATCACCACCATCTTTTTTGACTGCCCATCGATCTTGGTCGGGATTAGTTAATGACTTTCCAGAAAAGCCAAGAATCCAGTCTGATACTTTAGTGTCAATGGCATCGCCTAGACCTGGTGTTTCTTTATGAGATATGACGCGTACACCACTCAGTGAGCCATCAGCGTAGATGCCGACAAGCAATAAAATTCGGCCATTATAACCATCAGGTGCTGTGGCAGGTAGGATGATGGCAGTGGGTTGCTGCTTTTGAAAGGCTACGTAGCCATGAGTAGGCTTTTCATTGCCCAGGTCTTCATTGGGGGCAATAGTGACTGTGGTTTTAAGTAAGTCATTGTCATGACTTTCTTCAGGCAGAATTTCATATAATGCTTTGGCTTCTGCCTGACGAATTTGGTCTGCAATTCGGTCTTTGGTTAATGCATAAGTAACAGCAATAACACCAACCGTCAGTGTCGCAAAAACACCTAGTAGCAAGCTGTTACGGGTAATGGCAATCCCTATTAAATTCATGGGTCGTTAATCCGGTTTGGCTAAGCCACGATTAGGCTTTTTATGGCCATAGGTTCTAGGTTGGGTGTAGTAGTCAATGGTGGGGGCTGCCATGTTCATCAGTAGTACCGCAAAGGCAACCCCGTCAGGGTACCCCCCCCAAGTGCGGATGATATAGGTCAGTGCACCAATACCTGCACCAAAAATGAAGCGCCCTTTATTACTGGCTGCAGAAGTCACGGGATCAGTAATAATAAAAAATGCACCTAGCATAGTGGCACCGCTTAACCAGTGAAAAAGTGGAGAGCCGTGACTGTCGGAGCCTTCACCACCATAAAATAAGGTAGCCATTACACCCAGCATAAGCAGCATGCCTGCAGGTGCATGCCAGGTGAAAACACGCTTATATAGAAGCCAGCATCCACCCAACATGTAAGCTAAACTGACCCATTGCCAGCCTTTGCCTGCCCAGTCAGAAAAAACGGGGTTGGTTGCCCACAACTCTTCGATGGTCAGGCTAGTATTTTCACGCAAGATATCTAAAGGTGTGGCCATGGTCATTGCATCCAGCGAGCTAACGGGCACGCTACCAGCAAACAGCTGGATTGAGGCCATAAGGTCGAGAACCCCTTGGCCTTCGCGCACGCCTAATGCTGGAAGCCAGGCGCTCATTTCCAAGGGAAATGATACGAGCAATAACACATAACCCAGCATGGCAGGATTAAAGAGGTTTTGCCCCATGCCCCCATAAAGGTGCTTGCCAATAATAATGGCAAAGCTGGTGCCGATAAGTGTCAGCCACCAGGGAGCCGATGGAGGAATCGCCAGTGCAAGAAGAGCAGCAGTGACAACAGCCGTATAGTCTTGTAGGAAAAAGCGAATAGGTCGCTTACGCAGTTTTATAATCAATGCTTCACAGCCAACAGCCACTAGTGAAGCCCATACCAGGTTGATTAGAACTCCCCAGCCAAAAAAGTAAACACTCACTAACAATCCAGGAATCAAGGCTATTAAGACATTAAGCATGATTGCCTGTGTTGAGCTGGCCTTGCGAGTATGCGGTGAGGTTTGTCGAATGAGTGTCATAGCATAACCTCTTTAGGCATCAGCAAGGGAAGATGATGGTTGTTGCTGGTGTTCAGCAAGTGCTGACTCGGCTTCAGATAAAGCTTTTTCTGCTGCCTCAATTTCCTCTTTTGGGGGCGCTTTATCAGCATGTTCAGCCAGTTTATTAAGCTTTCGGAGCTGAGCTTTGGCCATTGCCACTTGGATTTTAAGGGTTTTGGTTTTTTCATCTAATGGGGGTTTTTTAGGCTTTTTACTTGCAGCCTCTTTTGAGGGGGAAGGAGCTTCAGTAGAAGTTTTCGCCTTGGCAAGAGCTTGTTCTGCTTCAGCAAGTGCAGCTTGTTTTTCGGCAATAGTGGCTTGGAGAGCATCTTGGTCGGCTGCATTGTTTTCAGCCGCTGCAGCATAAGCACGTTCCGCTTTCTTGAGAGCTGCTTTCGCTTGTGCCAATTTTATTTGCAGCACTTTTAGGTCAGGACCTGAGCTAGCGTTTTCCTTTGAGTTGCTTGTAGTCGCTTTTTCTACAGGGGGGGCAGCCTGATTCGAGTCGTTTGGGGTGGCAGCAGCCAGGGCTGTTTCAAGTGATTGCTGCTGCTGTTGCAACCGATCTAAATCTTCTTGTTGTTTAACATCGGGCGTTGACTCACTTTGTTCAATATTGCGTTGTAACTTTTTCAATTGTGCACTGACCATGGCCAGTTGGATTTTTAACTCTTTCTGCTCTGCAGTCAGCTGTGGTTTGGACTTGTTGGGCGCTTTTTTAGCTTTGGCCCTTTCCAGCGCAGCTTGAATTTCCTGTTTTGGTTGCTGATCAGTGGCCGCTTTTTCAGCTGCCGCTGCTTTGAGTCGTGCTGCTTTTTCGGCATTGGCTTTGCGCTTAGCTTCTTTAGCTGCCGTCTCTTTTGCGAGACGATCTTGTCTGGCTTCAAAGCGCTGTTTAGATTGTGCAGCTTTTTGTTGCATCAGCTCCTGCTGGCGAATGATACCTTTAGCCCCCCGGTAATATTGCACCAGAGGAATATGGCTTGGGCAAACATAAGCACAAGCACCACACTCAATGCAGTCAAACAAGTTATGGTGTTGCAGTTGAGCATACTCTTTACCCTGAGCAAACCAAAACAGCTGTTGTGGAAGTAGCGAAACAGGGCATGCCTCCGCGCAGTGACCACAACGAATACAAGATTGAGCAGGAGACGCGGGGGGTAGTTCAGTCTGGGTAGCTGCAATTAAGCAATTCGTGGTTTTGATAATAGGTACGGCGAGTGATTGCAGGGTGAAGCCCATCATGGGGCCACCCATCACTAAACGTCCCAGGTGTTCTGAGTGTAAGCTTGCCTGCTTTAATAGAAAGTCAACAGGAGTGCCTAGCCTGACTTCAAAGTTGCCTGGTTGCTGAAGAGCTTCTCCTGTAGCAGTTGTTATTCGAGAGATAAGTGGTTTTCCAAGAATAACTGCATCGTGAATTGCCGCTGCAGTACCCACATTTTGACAAAGGATGCCGATATCTGCAGGCAAGCTACCGCTGGGTACTTCTTTTCCCGTGAGAATTTGAATAAGCTGTTTTTCGCCACCAGAGGGGTATTTGGTTGGAAATACCACTATTTCTATAGTGGTATTCTTGGCCGCTTTTTTTAAGGCCACAATGGCTTCAGGCTTGTTATCTTCAACGCCTAACAAGCACTCTGTAGGTTTAACCAAATGTTGAAGAATCTGGATACCACTGATAATTTGGTCTGCTCGCTCCCTCATCAGCATGTCATCTGCTGTTATATAGGGTTCGCACTCCGTACCGTTGATAATGAGCGTCTTAATCGCAGACTCTGCGCGAGCTGCTAACTTCACAGCAGTAGGAAAACCTGCACCACCTAAGCCTGTAATACCTGCTTGCTGAATAGTTTCAAGTAAGGCTTCTGTAGATAACGATGCGTAGTCTTCATTGGTTTTTAATGCAACCCATTGGTCCAGTCCATCACTTTGGATTTCAATACAAGGCTCAAACATGCCCGATGCATGAGGGACAGCCATAGGGCCTATATTGGTTACCGTACCTGATACGGAAGCATGAACGGGTGCACTGACAAAACCATTAGCGCGGGCAATACATTGTCCTGTTAGTACATAGTCTCCAACAGCAACAATAGGTTCGGCAGGTGCGCCTATGTGCTGGCTTAAAGGCAGTACAACCTTATCAGGTAGTGCGGCAATTTTGATGGGCTGCTGTGTTGACTGGTGCTTGTTTTCGGGGGGATGAATTCCGCCGGTTAAAGGCCAAGTTTTACGTGTCATGCAGCATGCCCCCGTCCAGCATCAGTAGCTATTAATTTCACCGGGGCGGGTGGTAGCTCCCATGACCAGGTTTTGGTTGTTACTTCAATGGGTCTCATTTCAATACAGTCAACAGGGCAGGGCTCAACACAAAGGTCACAGCCAGTACATTCATTAGCAATCACAGTGTGCATTTGCTTGGCTGCACCAAGAATGGCATCAACAGGACAGGCCTGAATGCACTTTGTGCAGCCAATACACTCATCTTCTCTGATATAGGCAACGGTCCGAGGTTTTTCCTCACCATGAGCTTCATCCAGCGGCATAGGCTCGACATCAAGCAAGTCCGCAAGTGAGGCAATGGTGCTTTCACCACCTGGTGGACACTTGTTGATAACATCACCATCGGCAATTGCCTCGGCGTAGGGCCTGCATCCAGGATAGCCACATTGGCCACACTGGGTTTGAGGCAACAATGCATTGATTTGATCAACGAGTGGATCGCCTTCTACTTTGAACCGCACTGAAGCAAAGCCAAGTATGGCACCAAAAATTAATGCCAATGTCAGCAGAGCAAGTATGGCGTAGACAATTATCTCCATGAGTGACTGCCTGTGATTAACTACAAATTAAAGCTTGATAAGTCCAGTAAAGCCCATAAAGGCCAGTGACATTAAACCTGCGGTGATCATGCCTATAGCTGCACCACGAAAAGGCTGGGGCACATCAGCTAAGGCTAGTCGTTCACGCATTGCCGAAAACATAACTAACACCAGTGAAAAGCCAACGGCAGCACCAAAGCCATAAACTGCAGACTCCAGTAGTGAGCTGTGTAGCCGGTTACTGTTAAGTAGGGCAACACCAAGCACAGCACAGTTAGAAGTGATCAGTGGTAGAAACACACCGAGTACACGATAAAGCAGGGGGCTGGTTTTGCGGACAACCATTTCAGTAAATTGCACAACAACAGCTATGACAAGGATAAAGGCAATGGTTTTTAAAAAAGTTAAGTCCAGAGGCTTTAAAATGTACTCATAAGTGATATAGCTAGTGATTGATGCCAGGGTGAGGACAAATGTGGTTGCCAGTGACATGCCCATGGCTGTTTCCAATTTATTGGAAACCCCCATAAATGGGCAGAGTCCCAGGAACTGCACAAGTACAAAGTTGTTCACCAAAATTGCACTGGTCAAAATAAGCGCAATTTCACTGGCTGAATCAAGCATGCTTAAAATACCATCTACTGGAAAAGTGCGATAAAACGCAGTGATTTAACGGGAGTTGTCACTAAATGGCTGAATGACTATTATCAGCCAGCTTTTTATGCCATACAAGATGATAAGGCATAAGTTTTAAGTCAAATATGTTATAAGCTTAATTGGCATTGCTATAGGGAGTGGCTACTTCCATTACTAAAGTTCATGATATGGACATACTGAGTTTGTTAAAAACAGCTGCCCATATCATAACCATCCGCTATCTTGGCTAGCGACTAGAGTACTCTCATGCCTGGCTTAGCGCCGTCATCAGGGTGAATAACCCATAGGTCTTTGCCTCCAGGACCAGCACAAAGCACCATTCCTTCCGATAAACCAAACCGCATTTTTCTTGGCTTAAGGTTAGCGACAACCACAGTGTGCTTGCCAACTAACTGTTCAGGGCTATAAGCACTCTTTATCCCAGAAAAGACTGTACGAGTTTGTCCACCTAAATCCAATGTCAGCTTTAACAGCTTTTCTGCCCCCTCAACATGCTCTGCGTTCGCGATCAGGGCTACGCGTAAGTCAACCTTGGCAAAATCTTCGAAGTTGATTTCGTCCAGAATGGGCTCTTTACTAAGCGGGCTATCGGCGGGTATGGCCTGTTGCTTGGGGGCTAGACTTTCTTTGGAAGCTTCAACCATTGCACTGACTTTTTTCGGGTCAACACGGGTTAGCATGGCACTGAATGGTTGAATCGCGTGGTTGAGTAAAACCGTATTAACGTCATGCCACTGAAGGGGATCTATATTGAGGAACGCTTCCGTATCTTCAGCTAAAGCCGGAATAATAGGTTTTAAATACAGCATAATCAGGCGGAATAGGTTAATACCTACGGTACAAACATTAAGGACTTGTTGTTCCTGTCCAGGTTGTTTCGCCAACACCCAAGGTGCTTGATCATTAATATAGGTGTTTGCTTTATCCGCCAGTGCCATAATCTCGCGAACCGCTTTGGCAAATTCACGCTGCTCATACAAAGAAGCGATTGTTGAGGCCTGATCAGCAAATGAGGCAATTAAATCTGGCTCACTGTTTTCACTAGAAAGTACACCACCTTGTTTCTTGATGAAATTGGCACAGCGACTAGCAATGTTAATTACTTTACCCACGAGGTCAGCATTAACACGCTGACAAAAATCTTCTAGGTTAAGGTCAATATCATCAATACGACTGTTGAGCTTTGCGGCATAGTAGTAGCGCAGGTAAGAAGGGTTTAAGTGATCAAGATAGGTGCGGGCAGTAATGAACGTTCCTCTGGATTTGGACATTTTTTCATTGTTGACGGTGAGATAGCCATGTACGCACACTTGAGTAGGGGTGCGATAGCCTGCACCAGATAGCATGGCAGGCCAAAACAGGCAGTGGAAGTTGACAATGTCCTTACCGATAAAATGGTAAACTTCGGCCCGACTTTCTGGATTCCAGAATGTATCAAAATCGAGGTCATCACGCTTGTCACAGAGGTTTTTAAAGCTAGC
Organism: Zooshikella ganghwensis; assembly: GCF_018263875.1. Classification (NCBI taxonomy): domain Bacteria; kingdom Pseudomonadati; phylum Pseudomonadota; class Gammaproteobacteria; order Oceanospirillales; family Zooshikellaceae; genus Zooshikella; species Zooshikella ganghwensis. Next base: position 72,368 of record NZ_JAEVHG010000002.1, on the reverse strand, counting down.
CATGTAGCCTATAGGCGCATCCAGCCAGACGTAAAAGTATTTGCCAGGTGCTTCTGGTATCTCAAAGCCAAAGTAGGGGGCATCACGAGAGATATCCCAGTCTTGTAAACCACTATCCAGCCATTCGGCAAGCTTATTAGCGATTTCTGGCTGGACGTGCCCACTTGTTGTCCATTTCTGTAAAAAGTCACTGAACTCGCTGAGTTTGAAAAAGTAATGCTCAGACTGCTTCGTTATTGGTTTTGCGCCAGACAACGTGGATGCTGCATTTTTGAGCTCCGCTGGTGAGTAGGTAGCACTGCATACTTCACAGTTATCGCCATACTGGTCTGCCGCGCCACACCGAGGACATTCCCCTTTTATATAACGATCAGCTAAGAACATATGCTTTTCAGGGTCATAAGCCTGGCTGATGGTTTTTTTGGAAATATGTCCTGCAGAGCGAAGGGCTAAATAGATGGTTTCTGCAAGCTCACGGTTTTCTTCTGAGTGTGTGGAGTAATAGTTATCGAACTCAATAGAGAACTCTCCAAAGTCTTTGATACGCTCAGCGTTAATATTTTTAACCAGCTCATCTGGCGTGATGCCGAGTTTTTCAGCGTGAAGGCTAATGGCTGTGCCATGAGCATCATCTGCACAGACATAAATACACTGGTGGCCACGCATTTTTTGAAAACGGACCCAAATATCAGTTTGAATGTATTCCACTAAATGCCCCATATGCAAAGGACCATTTGCATAGGGTAGGGCGCTTGTTACCAGAATGTTTCGTTTAGCTTCTTGGGTCATGGTCAGCCAGTATCTCAATTCTAAAGTTCAATAAGGGGGCCAATTATAATGCCAAAGATGCTGGGTTTCACCCAGCAATAGTTCAGGTTTTTGCCAATCCAGAATGTTAGCGAACACTTATGGGTTATGGTCAAGTATTACTTCAGCTAACAAATGTTGACAGAAAAAGGTTGGCATCATTCAAGCCTTCTCTTTTACAATTAAAGGTATAAACATTGATACACTACGTTTGAGGCATTGATTGGCGAGTGAGTCACTGACTCGTTTCCTTGTGAAGGCTGCTAGTGGTTTTAGCCTAGTTTCTCTATTTGATTAGAGATTGCCCCTTAAGTATGAGTGTCGCTAGTGTAAGTCCATAATTAGGTAATATCCCTTACACAGAAGTGTTAGGTAAATAGCAACACTAAAGTAATAAGCTGCCATGCTGAGTAATTAGGTGAAATGAAATCATGCTACATGTGATGGCTACAGCTTCATACTTTAGGTGTCGTTTAAGAGAACAGTTTTGCCTTAAGTATGGTAGATTACCTTAATTACACTGAACTCAACTGAAGTATGTTGGAATAAAACAGCCTTAATCACACCTAATGAGTGGATAGGTTGTGAATAAAGTGAAACGTACTAATTCTTCTTGCTCGATTTTCAGATATGTCTATAATCGTCGCCCCTTTCTCTTCATTGATTGAAGGAAGGAATTGTAAGGTTAGCCCGTTAAGGCTGAACGCTGGGCGAAAGGAATTCACCCATTGCTCTTAAAGTAAGATATGTTGGCCTTTGTTGGCGGGTATGTCTTCCTTTGTTAGTGGTCGTGCGAAGCAAAGACATTAGTCAGTAGGTACGCACAAGATGTATAAAGTACGTTGAAGTAGCTGGAGCGACCTTTGCATTAGTAACAGCGGGTAGATAGCAAGCAGGTATGTTATGAGCAATGATCGAAAACGATACAATCGGTTACTCAACCAGGGTGTTCCACCTTGGGAAATAGTTACTGCAGAAACTGCTTCAGACTCACCTCAGCACCCGGTTTTTGGTCGAGGTAGGGAGGCTGATCAGCAGCGCTCAGATAACCAGGAAGGTACATCTGGAGCAAGAGTACAACCTTTGCCTGAGGATTTTGAGCCAGATCCTCGATATGTTGAGTGGCTTGCTATTCACCATGGAATTCCGGCAGAATTTATTTGGAAGCAACTACCTGATTTCAAGTTATACTGGCTGGAAACAGGTGAAGCACGTAAAGCTTGGCAAAATCGATTTAAAAACCATGTGATCTATCAGTGGAAGCGCCAGCAAAGTGAAAGACGGCAAAACACTTATCAATCAACGGCTGAAGAACTTACAGACTACAGCTGGGCCAACAAATTCCGCTTCGAAAGCGGCGTCGAGCGATCCGACTAAGTATTATCAGGCCATTAATGCTGTTTTTCGGAAGTTAAGAGCAGCGTCACCGATTAAGTTCCGGTCTGCCTTTCCTACGCAGGATGACCTAGAAGTAGCAAAGTCTTTATGGCTTGATATGCTCAAGGAGTATTCGCCTGAGCGAATAGTCAACGCTGCTGACCTTGCTATTCGACACACTGAGTTTTTTCCTGACCTAAAAGAAATTCTTTACTATTGCCGGTTACGCTACGAAGAGCTTGGCTTAAAAAAGCCCCTGGCGGCCTACTATGAAGCTTGCAATGCTGCTGAGTTTTCGCCTGACTACAGCTGGTCTCATCCTGCCGTGTATTTAGCGGCAAAAGCCACGGGTTGGATGGTGCTCCGTAGTGAAGAGCAGCGCGTAGCTTTCCCTCTATTTAAAAACAACTATGAGCAATTATGTCAGCGATTATTGGATGGTGAGTCGCTTGATGAACCCGTTGCTCTTGCGTTAGAGCACAAAAGATCATCTATTCAAGATGTCGCCGAGCAACAGTCAAATAAACAGCTTCAAGCAGCCATGCAGGCTCAAGGCATCAATCCTAAAGGCGGGCGAGCTGCATTTCTCGCGCTGCGATCAAAGCTCAAAAAATCTTCTGATTAATCCTTTTAGTGCCCTTTTGGTGGGAGTGAGTATGACCCAACGCATACGCCAGTGTGTTGAATCGTTGATACAACAATCATTAAAGCCATATCTGGATATTCCATTAGCCACAAGCGATGTCATCAAGCATATTCACTTGACTGATGGTCATCTTGATATTGCAATTGAATTCAACTTTCCTGCAAGCGACATCAAACAGTCTTTAGAAGAAACCCTTAAGCAAGGGCTTGCTGAACGCTCTGATATAACAACTTTGAATATAGTTGTGAATTGGAAAGTGCCGACCTTTCCTCGTCTAACGCAAATACCAGCGTTGCAGCAGGTCAAAAATATTGTTGCAGTCGCATCAGGTAAGGGAGGGGTCGGTAAATCGACAACTGCCGCTAACTTAGCGCTAGCTTTAGCGCAAGAAGGTGCCCAAGTCGGGGTTCTTGATGCGGACATTTATGGACCCAGCCAGGGCATGATGTTGGGTGTGGCTGAGGATGCACGTCCAGAAACCATTGATGATAAATATTTTAAGCCACTCATAGCTCATAACATTCAAGTCATGTCTATGGCTTTTTTGGTGACGGACAAAACGCCTATGGTGTGGCGTGGTCCTATGGTCAGTGGCGCGTTACAGCAGTTGTTACAACAAACACTGTGGCAGTCATTAGATTACCTTATTATTGATATGCCACCGGGCACAGGTGATATTCAATTGACTTTGGCCCAGAAAGTGCCAGTAACAGCGGCCATGATGGTCACCACACCTCAGGATATTGCCTTGCTTGATGTGTGCAAAGGCATTGAAATGTTCCATAAGGTGAAAGTTCCTGTTGCAGGTGTTGTAGAAAACATGGCCATGCATGTGTGTAGTCAGTGTGGGCATGAGGAGCCAATCTTCGGTGAGGGTGGTGGTGCGCAGCTAGCTGATGAATATCATGTACCCTTGCTAGGTTCATTACCACTGGATTTAAAAATACGTCAACAAACAGATAGTGGTAAGCCAACAGTATTAGCCGAGCCTGATGGTCAGATTGCTGAGCGTTATCGAGTCATAGCAAGAAACATGGCTGTACAGCTGGATAAAATTACCGAGTCGATGTCTTCTGGGCCTACGATTTCTATTGCGGATGACTAAACTGATTAGCATACGTTATTGATGATTTGCGATTTTTTCTGGAGTAGACAACATGAGACTGTGTGATCGTGATATTGAAGCGTTGATGGAGCAAGGAGAGATTGTAATCGATCCACAGCCACCATTATCTCGAATTAATGGTGTCAGTGTTGACTTGACACTGGGTAATAGCTTTCGGGTGTTTAATGATCATGCAGCCCCCTATGTTGACCTGAGTGGTCCTAGGGAAGAAATGGATCGTGTACTTGACTCGATTATGAGCAAGGAAATTATCCTGGAAGATGAAGAGTCCTTCTTCTTACACCCTGGTGAATTGGCATTGGCTGTTACTAAAGAATCCGTGACGTTACCAGATAACATTGTTGGTTGGCTTGATGGTCGTTCTTCCCTAGCACGCCTTGGGTTGATGGTGCATGTAACTGCGCACCGAATTGATCCTGGTTGGAGTGGGCAGATTGTATTGGAGTTTTTTAATGGTGGCAAACTACCTCTTGGTTTAAAGCCTAATATGACCATTGGTGCCATTAATTTTGAAACAATGACTGGCCCAGCGATGCGCCCTTATAATAAGCGGCAAGATGCTAAGTACCGCAATCAATCCAGTGCGATTGCCAGTCGAATTAGTCGTGATAGTTAAAGGTAGATGTTGAGTGTTACTTCTAATTTCAGCGTCATAAACTTTTAAATCATTGTAGATTATTGATCGGCATTTTTCAGCAGGGCGGGGAATTTGTGCTTTAGTTATAGTATAGAATTTTAGAATTTACTATAAAGGCTGGAGTTTTACCCTTGAGCTCTCGAACCATTAATGTATTTTTTGGGTTGTTTATAGCCTTTCACCGTATATTGATGTTACAGCTTGGCCGTAAGCCGCGCTTTTTTCTATATGTTTTTTATGGAACCTTTATTTTAATTGGCGTGTTTTTTTCGGCATTACTTTCCCCTCAGGCTGTGGCGGCAGAAAAAAAAGAAATGCCCCGAGTGCTTTATGTCAGCGATCCCTGGCCACCTTATATTCTTGGTGAGATAGGAAGGCCAGCCACGGGCGGAGTAGCAGTAAATTTTGCTCGCGAACTGTTAAAACGTCTTGGCTTTCAAATGGATACCATGTTGTATCCTTGGGAGGAGTGCTTAAGGATGATCCATGAGCATACGGCTGACATAGTCTTCCCTCTTATTCAAACCACTGAGCGATCTGGCTATATGACATTTAGCCAGACTGTCTTTATATCTCATGACCGTGTGTGGTATTTACGGCGGCGTGGTGAGCCTGTTCAGTGGCAATTAATGAGTGACTTGTATCCATATCGTGTGGCAACCATTCGAGGTTATAGCCATGGCGTGGATATGGATAAAGCGATCGAAGAAAATAAGTTTAAAGAGGTTTTTTATGGTGCAGATCACCTGGAAAATATTGATAAACTTATGAATAATGAAGTTGACTTAATGATTGCAGATGAACAAGTGATGCAGGATATTATTCGCCGACATCCAAAATGGCGTGACAAATTTAGTTTTGCCAGAAAAGCCATCAGTAAAAGTCAATATAAAATAGCTTTTTCTAAAGGTTCAAAGTTAAGTTCGCGTATAGATGATATTAACCTAGAAATAAAGCGTATGCGTTCAGATGGTAGTTTACGTAAAATTTTTTCAAATTATTAGGTTCTCTGCTGATCGCAATCAATATCATACTATGTTTGCTCGGTCATACTCGCCTGTAAAGATAAATTAAAGGACAAAGCCAAGGCTGAGCAGGTATAGTTTTAAGCAGATATAGTTTTAAAAAAGCTTGGTCATAAAGTTTATAATAAATCGCCATCAGGAATAGGGCACTGTTATGTTGGAACAGTCAACGATTGAAAATAATGTGCGAGATGTATTTCAGGGACAAAAAGCTTCAGACTTAATGACAACGCAGGTTTTTACTGCACACTATGATTGGTCAGTTAATCAGCTGGCTGATTTTTTAGTTGATCATCAAATATCTGGGGCGCCAGTCATTGACGAGTCAGGTAAGTTGTTAGGTGTTGTTACATTAACGGACTTGGTTCGTTATGCAAGTTTACAGTCAGATGAACCCCCTGTTCGTGATTCAAGCTTTTATCAGGCATTAGATAATTATAGGTTGTCTAGTGAAGAGCGTAATGCTTTTCGTGTAACAGTTGATAATTCAACGCTTGTTGCTGATATTATGACACCTTTGGTGTATGAGGTAGAGCCTGCTACTCCACTGGTGCAAGTTGCTGAAGCCATGGTGAGAGGGAAAATTCATCGTGTTTTGGTGACCCAAAATAAAGAAGTTGTAGGTATTATTTCTGTTCTCGATTTATTAAAAGCCGCCATTTCATTATAGTTAAATTATAGGTCTGGCTATATTCTACAATTTTCCGTGTCAGAACTACTTCGCTATTGCAGTTTATTTTTTTACCCTAAATGGACTTTTGCTTGTAATTAAATGTTTACTTTTAAAAAAACTAGCACGCTAATACAGCGTGCTAGTAATATTGATAGTTAGCATGTTGATAGTTAGTAAGTTCCGTAGTATGTACTGAAAAAGTCAGTAAGATAACCCTGTCCGGATATCATATTTATTTGTGCCCGATACTGTAAGCCTCTTCTAAGACTAACAAAAACACGTGCGTCTTGCTGGCTAACTTTAATGACCAGATAACCATTTCGGGTATTATCAATGGCTGCTCTAAATAGCTTTAGATATCGATTTGGCTGATTGAACGAGTCAATCGTTGCTGTGAGTGTTTGTTGTAACTGAGGTATAAATAGAGAAATATGTTGTCCTACCATAAGTTGCTGAATAGCGCTGGTATTTACGTTGAGGTAAGCGACAGGATTACTTTGAGAGTAGTTTACTAGATCGGCTTGCCACAAAGAGACGACAGGTTGAGTGGGTTGGTTAATGCTATCATCATTGACCAGACTGATAACACCTTGGTTAGTCACATGGCTGAGTCTTGCTTCGTAGGTGCCCTCACTGCATTTTATTGTTATGTAAGACTCAATCTCATTCGTTACGATGGTTATAAATTCTTCGTCGTTTGCTTCGGAAAACTTACCTTGCCAAATCGTCATGTTGCCTGGTTGCGATTCACGATGAGTTAATGTAGCAATAAGCGTTTTATGGTTTTGGGGAAGTGTTATCTGCAAACGCCAGCCAAGTTGTAGCCTATTAAATACACTGGTATTAGCTATAACAGCGTAATCACCTTTTGCATTTTGCTCAGAGCTTAGCGTCCAAATTTTAAGGGTGGGGTGTTCGGCTTCTTGGACATTTTTTATTAAATCATCTTCGCTAACAATTAATCCTTTACCTGTAGTATTATTTATTTGGACCTCATAACTTCCTTCATTGGTAAAAAGGTTAATACGAGTGCTTTTGGGTGTGACAATTAGACTGGCCGACCCGCTACTGGACTGACCAATTATATTGGCTTGCCAGATAGTAATATTTCCGCTGTTTTGCTCACTCTCGGTTAGTTGTAATACGATTTTTTGGTTAGGGAAAGGTAATGTAAGCTGTGTACCAATAACCATCTTGTTGAGCGTATCAGCATGAGCTGTGATAAAAATGGCTGGGGAGCCATTAGGCGCTGTTCCATAGGGTGAGCCTTGCTGTAACTCCCATAAGCTTATTGCATTATTGTTAGCACTTATGGTTGGTATATAAAAGAAAATAAGAAAGCTGATAAATAATGCAGCAATTGGTGAAGTGAATGCAGGTGTTTTCACCTGAAGCTCCCTAATGTATGGACTGTCAAAACAAGAGAGCAGTTTTGCTGGCGGAATTTTTCTGATAACTGCCCTGAACATTAAATGTAGTACATTTAGTAACAGGCTGAATATAAGCCTACATCAAAGACATAAACTGAGTCTCTGCTATAGGTGATATTTCATTACTCGATAGAGCCATCCAGAAAAACTACTTCCATGATGCAATAGAATAGGTCTAACAATAGCATGGACAAAGAGAGTACCGCAACTTTATTGCCTCATGTGTCATAAATTATACTTTTCATTAAGATGTCGTGAATATACGTTGAATGTTGTGTTTCCTTAAATAACATCAATAGTTGTATATTATCGAGACTAAAGATCTAGAAAGCATGGAAAGTGCAGCAAGATAAAAAGTTATAAAAGTGAATAATTTGGATGCTATACCTAAACGAAGGCTATACGAGGAGGATGAGGAGGGGGGATTAAAAAAATGGTTGCTGTGATTAAGCAACTAATACCCAATTTATTGGGGTGTACCAATGACAGGTAATAAACCTAAACCATGTCATTGGTGTATGTATATTAATTGTGTGCGTGTAGCTCTTCGTTAAGTGCTATAGCACTGCGGTTAGTTTTGCACTCAAGGGCACCTGTTAAGGAATTGCGGCGGAATAATAGGTCTGATTGCCCAGCAAGTTCCCTTGCTTTAACAACTTTCACGGGTTGATTATTTTCATCGAGTACTTGGACTTTAGCTCCAGCCGTAATATAGAGTCCAGCTTCGATGGTGCAGCGATCTCCAAGAGGAATACCTACTCCTGCATTAGCGCCAATAAGGCACTGCTCACCAATGGCAATAACAATGTTATTACCACCTGAAAGAGTACCCATTGTGCTGCAGCCACCACCAAGGTCACTCGCTTCACCAACGATCACACCGGCTGAAATACGTCCTTCAACCATACTTTTACCTACAGTTCCTGCATTAAAGTTAACAAAGCCTTCATGCATTATTGTGGTACCTTCTCCCAGATAAGCACCCAGACGGACTCTTGCTGTATCGGCAATTCTTACACCTTTAGGCACAACATAATCGGTCATTTTGGGGAATTTATCCACCGAGAAGACTTGGAGCTGTTGACCTGATAGTCTTGCTTTTAGTTGGTGTTGAGGTAGTTCAGCAAGGTCTATAGCCCCCTGATTTGTCCAGGCTACATTTGGCAGAAGTGAAAAAATGCCACTTAAATTGGTACCATGGGGTTTCACAAGACGATGGGAAAGCAAGTGAAGTTTTAAATAGGCTTCAGGCGTTGAAGTCGGAGCAGCATCGCCTTCTAATAGCGTTAGTACAATAGGTTGCTCAGACTCCATAAGCTGCTCAATGAACGCTACGGGTAATTCTGTTGCATCATCTGTTAATGACTGTGCAAGTTGCTGAAGTTGGGCTTTTGTCAGCTCAATGGATGTATTGCCTTGTTCATAGTGAACAATAGCACTGATATGATCAATAAGTCGTGAAGAAGGGGATAAAATAGGGTTTGGGTAATAGACTTCTAGCCACTCTCCGCGGCTGTTTTTTGAACCAATGCCAATGGCTAAACTAAAAAACTTTTTACTCATGAGTACTTCTCGTCATTAATTTTAAAGTAAAATCTGTTGGTAGTTTGTTTCGCTGAAACCAACCAAGCGTTGACTTCCCGTGTCAATAATCGGGCGTTTAATCAATGTTGGATGAGCAACAAGTAGCGGTACGACAGAGGTTTCATTGACAGTATGTTTTGTGTCTTCAGGTAATTGGCGCCAAGTCGTACCCCGTTTATTAAGTACTTTTTCCCATCCAAGTTCGGAACACCAGGCACTAACCTGTTCTAGAGTGAGTCCTTGGCGTCGGAAGTCGTGGAAAGTATAGTTTATATTATTAGCGTCAAGCCATTTACGTGCTTTTCGTACGGTATCACACTGGCTTATACCGAATAGAGTAATCATTAGACTTTTTGTTCTCCGCTCATATTTTTGCAATAAATAAATTACTGAATCGTAAGGCTTTTGCGGCGACTGGTTCTTCGGCCGGCATCTTGTAATGCTCTATCATCCAGCTGTTTGCATATAGTTTGTCTGATATGCTCGCATTTATCTGCATCAGTAATAGGACAACCATGAGCGTCTGTTATAAAAAAGACATCCTCTACACGCTCGCCAAGTGTTGCTATTTTTGCATTATGAATAAATAAACCTAGCTCCATAAATATGCGCCCAAGCAGGGCTAATAAACCGGGACGATCTGGTGCGATTATTTCTAAAATAGTCGTACCATTGTTTGGATTATTGCTAATGGTTACTTCTGCTGGATAGGTAAAATGCTTTAATTGTCGTGGTGTGCGACGCTGAATGATACTGGGGTAACGTGCAGGATTATTTAACTTGTGAGTAAGCGTTCGCTTAATTCGTTTTATTCTTTGAGGATTATCACCTATAGGTGTGCTATCGGCCTCTAAAACAGTAAAGGTATCTAGGCTGTAATTATTATGAGAGGTGATGATTCTTGCATCCTGAATGTTTAAATTAAGTTGGTCAATAGCAGCAGTCGCGGCAGCAAATAAATTATCACTGTCTTTTGTATAAATAAAGAGCTGTGTTGCACCTTCAAAGCCTGGGTGTGTTGTTTCTCGCACAAGAACAAGTGGGCCATTTGTTGTATTTTCAGTAAGAATTCCCTGAGTATGCCACACGATTTCTTCAACCGAATGTCTTAGGAAATAGTTATCGTCTAGAGAGTGCCAGATATTAAAAATTTGTGTGGTTGGAATATTCTCCGTGTTAAGAAGTGCGAGCGCTTCTTCCTGTCGAGATGCTATACGTTCGTTTTTATCCGCAGGTTTTTCAAGGCCACGACGTAAGACTCGTTTCGTTTCTTGATACAGTTGTCTTAATAAGGCTGCTCGCCAACTATTCCATAGTTTGGGATTGGTTGCATTAATGTCAGCAACAGTCAGCACATATAGATAATCTAAGTGGGTTTGATCAATAACCTGTCGGGCGAAAGCGTGAATAACTTCAGGGTCAGATAAGTCTTTTCGTTGTGCTGTAGTAGACATCAGTAAATGATTACGTACCAGCCATATAATCAAGTTGCTGTCTTCTTTGGCAATGCTGTGACGTATACAAAAGGCGCGTGCATCTTCTGCACCTAACTCAGAGTGATTTCCTCCCCGACCTTTAGCAATGTCATGATAGAGTCCAGCAATATGGAGTAAAGCGAGATCAGGCAGGTGTTGAACGATTTCGGAGGCAACGGGAAATTGTTCTGCATTTTCGGAGTAATGAAAGCGACGTAAAAATTTTATTAATAATAATGTGTGAGCATCAACTGAATAAATATGGAATAAGTCATGCTGCATTTGTCCAATTATTCGTCCAAACTCGGGTAAATAACGCCCCATTAAACCATAACGAACCATTCGTCTTAAATTTACAGTCAAGCCGTAAGGCGCAGCCATCAATTGGAGAAAAAGTGCTGCATTATGTGGATCGTTTCTAAACTCATTATTGATGAGGTAACGATGTTCTCTGATAAGTCGAATAGTTGTTGCTTTTACACCGAGAATACTAGGGTTTTGCGTCATGATTACAAATATTTCGAGTAGTGCTGACGGCGTTTTTCGAAAAACATCAGGCGTAACGACTTCGATATAATTATTTCTTGTTTGAAAACGCTCATTTATCGGTACGACAGTTTGAGCTTGTCCTGCAGATAAAATTAAATCGTCAAAGTGCTGTAAAAGTAAGTCATTTAATTCGCCAAGGGACATAACAACACGAAAATACTTTTGCATAAACTGCTCAACCGCCAAGCTGCCGGGCCGATCTTTATAGCCAAATAATGTAGCCAGCTGCTGTTGATAATCGAACAATAAGCGGTTTTCATCACGACGGGCCAGCATATGCAACCCATATCGGACCTGCCAGAGAAAGTCTTGGCCAGAGATTAAAATACTGTATTCGTTCTCGGTTAAAAGCTGACAATTTACCAGGTCATGCAATTTGGTAGTACCAAAGTGACGGCGAGTTACCCAGGAAATCATTTGAATATCACGTAAACCACCAGGTGAGCTTTTTAAATTAGGCTCTAAGTTATATTCAGTTTCATTATATTTTTTATGTCGGGTTCGTTGCTCTTCGTATTTAGCTTGCAAAAAAAGGCGGCTGGGCCAGATGCCTAAATAACCGATTCGCTGCCAAAGTTTGTTTAATAAAGGTGCGAAACCAGTGATCACTCTGGCCTCGAGAATGTTTGTCATGACCGTTATTTCATCAGCCGCAGCACTCACACATTCATCCAGTGAGCGTACACTGTGACCAACGGCCAGATTTAAGTCCCACAATAAGGTGAGGAATGACTGAATGGCAGGCAGGTAGTGATTATGCTGATTTCCGGAAAGCAAAATGAGCAGGTCAATGTCAGAGTGGGGGTGAAGCTGGCCTCGACCATAGCCGCCCACCGCAAGCAGGACAATATCCTCTTGCTGCTGTCCCACATAAAATTCCCACGCTAACATGAGCAGTTGGTCCATTACCCAGGCTCGGCCGTGGACCAGATGCTCTATATTAATACCTGCTTGATACAGCTCATCCATTTTCTGTTGAGCGCGCTGTAATGATTTTTTATAAGCAGGTAAAGGATTACTGGAAAGTATTAAGTCGGCGCGAAACTGACCTTTGTCAAATAGTTCTGTGCATAATTGATCAAAGGATGGTGGTATAAACATGTTAACCAGCCTCTTAGTGAAATACTTCAGTAATCAGAAATGAGAACAGGTACTTTTACAAAATATTTTCTTCTTTGCGCTGGGTAAAAATTTCTGCACCTGTCGCAGTCACCAAAATAGTATGCTCCCATTGGGCTGATAGACGGCCATCTTTAGTTGTTACGGTCCAATGGTCATTTTTATTAAGCTTGGTAAATTTTTTACCGGCATTGATCATCGGTTCTATGGTAAAGGTCATGCCTTCCTGTAATTTAAGCCCTGTGCCTGCTTTACCGTAGTGGAGTACTTGCGGGTCTTCATGAAACTCTTTGCCTATGCCATGACCACAATATTCTTCCACCACGCTGTAATGGTTAGCATGTGCGTGTTGGGCAATGACAAAGCCAATATCACCTAAAAAAGCACCAGGCCTCACTGCAGCAATACCTTTATATAAGCACTCTTGAGTAACTTGGCAAAGTCTTCTCGCATGTTCTGGTGGGTTGCCAATAAAGAACATTTTACTGGTGTCACCGTGATAACCCTCTTTAATGACGGTGACATCAATGTTGATAATGTCACCGTTCTTGAGTGTTTTCTTATCACTTGGAATGCCATGGCAGACAACATGGTTGACGGATGTACAGATAGATTTTGGAAAACCTCTATAATTAAGGGGGGCAGGGATGGCATCCAGCGTGTTAACAATATAGTCATGGCAGATGCGATCCAGCTCACCTGTGGTAACACCTGCTACAACATAAGGCTCGATCATTTCTAATACTTCAGCTGCCATTCGACCAGCAATGCGCATTTTTTCAATTTCTTCAGGTGTCTTAATTGTAACATTCATTCTAAGAGGTAAATCCTGACAGTAGTTTTTAACGGCAAACGATTCTAGTTCTCGATAGTGTATCAGAACTGGCAGCCGTTATTTAAGAGGGCTTAGCTAAATCTCTATGGAAGCAAACTCTAAGTAAGTGATACTTGTCGCTTTAAGGTAGCCTAAAATTGAAAGATAAATTGTAGTGTTAAGGTTTTAACTAAGGTGCTTTTATGGTATAAAGCGCCGCTTGATTAATAGGTAAGTAATTTTAACCCCACACATGTGCCGTCACATAGACTTGGGTGCCGAAAGGTTGGTCTATGGGGTACATGGAGGCTTAACCCATTTATAGGAGTTAGTATGCCAAAAGTAACAATGCGTGAAATGCTGAAAGCCGGCGTTCACTTTGGTCACCAAACCCGTTACTGGAACCCAAAAATGGGCAAATACATTTTTGGTTCTCGCAACAAAATTCATATCATTAATCTGGAGCATACCCTTCCAGCATTCAATAGCGCTTTAGCTTCAGTTCAAAAAATGGCAGAAGCAAAGAAGAAAGTGCTGTTTGTTGGGACAAAGCGTGCCGCTGGGAAGATTATTCGTGAAGAAGCGCAGCGTGCAGGAATGCCTTATGTTGACCACCGTTGGTTGGGTGGCATGCTGACAAACTACAAGACAATTCGTCAGTCTATTCGCCGCTTACGTGAGCTTGAAAGCCAAAGTCAAGATGGTACCTTTGAAAAGCTAACGAAAAAAGAAGCTTTGATGCGTAGCCGTGACATGGAAAAGCTAGAGCGTAGTCTTGGCGGAATCAAAGACATGGGCGGTTTACCTGACGCTTTGTTCGTAATTGATGTTGATCATGAGCGTATTGCCATCAGCGAAGCAAATAAGCTTGGTATCCCCGTAATCGGCGTTGTTGATACCAACAGCAGCCCAGAGGGTGTTGATGTGGTTATTCCAGGTAATGATGACGCCATCCGTGCTATTCAACTGTATGTACAGTCTGTAGCAAATGCTATTGTTGAAGGCCGTTCTGCTTCAGATGTTGGTGCTAAAGATGAGTTCGTTGAAGAAGTTGACGAGCAAGGTGAAGCACAAGCGGCTGCTGAAGGCTAAGCTAAACCTCAAGTAGCACATTGCATTGGCTGAATGACAATAAGGGGGCAAGGCCCCCTTTTTGCGGATAATGTGTTAGTACGCTTATTCAGTCAGCATGTTTTAGTCTAATCAACCTAATTCAGAGGAAAATGTAATGGCAGCAATTTCTGCAGCATTGGTAAAAGAGTTACGTGAGCGCACTGGCCTGGGCATGATGGAGTGCAAAAAAGCACTTGTTGAGTCAGAGGGCGATATTGAAAAAGCCATTGAAGAGCTACGTAAATCAGGCCAGGCTAAAGCTGCAAAGAAAGCTGGACGGATTGCCGCTGAAGGCGTAATTGCCGTTAAGCTGGCTGATGATAACCGCTATGGCGTCATGATCGAAGTTAACAGTGAAACTGACTTTGTGGCTCGTGATGATAACTTCTTGGCATTTGTACAAGAAATAGCTACTAAGGCATTTGAAACGAAAGCTTCTTCTGTTGAACAGCTGATGGCTGATGGTATGGAAGAAAGACGTCAGGCGTTAGTACAAAAGATTGGTGAAAATATTTCTGTACGTCGTGTCATTGCAGCTGAAGGCGAAGTAGTTGGCAGTTATGTACACGCCAATAACCGGATTGGTGTACTCGTTGCCTTGACCGGTGGAAATGCAGAAGTTGCTAAAGATGTTGCAATGCATATTGCTGCGGTTAACCCAACTGTTGTCAGCAAAGAAGATATGCCTGCTGAGCTTATCGAAAAAGAGCGTGAAATTTATACTGCTCAAGCTCAGGATAGCGGCAAGCCAGCTGACATCATTGAAAAAATGGTTGTGGGCCGAGTCAATAAGTTCTTGGCTGAAAACAGCCTGGTCGAGCAACCTTTTGTGAAAAACCCTGACATCAAAGTAGGGCAGCTGGTTAAAGAGGCTGGTGCAACTGTAACTGGTTTTACCCGTTACGAAGTTGGGGAAGGTATTGAGAAAGAAGAAGTGGATTTTGCTGCTGAGGTTGCGGCCCAAGCAGGCCTCAACAAGTAACACCATATTGGCCTGCAATTGCAGGCCAATTGCTTTGGGCGTTTAAAAAGATGCGCTGATAGAAGGAATGCTCTATGCCGATAAGTGATCGTCAACCCAAGTATAAACGTATTCTCCTCAAGTTAAGCGGTGAAGCATTAGTGGGTACCGAGGAGTTTGGTATTGACCCTAAAGTGCTGGATCGTATGGCTCTAGAAATAGGGCAGTTGGTGGGTATTGGCGTTCAAGTCGGCATTGTCATTGGTGGCGGCAATCTGTTTCGTGGGGCCTCACTGCATGAGGCGGGTATGGACAGGGTCACGGGTGACCACATGGGGATGCTGGCTACAGTGATGAATGCGCTTGCTATGCGTGATGCCCTGGAGCGCTCAAATATTAAAAGTAGTGTCATGTCAGCGATACCTATGAGTGGTATTGTTGAACACTATGACCGGCGTTTGGCGCAACGCTACTTGACGAATGGTGATGTGGTTATTTTTTCTGCAGGAACGGGAAATCCATTTTTCACAACTGACTCGGCAGCCTGTTTGCGAGGTATTGAGATTGAAGCAGACTTAGTGCTGAAAGCGACGAAAGTTGATGGTGTTTATACTGCAGATCCAGTGCAAAATCCTGATGCGATCAAGTATGATACGCTGACCTATGACGAGATACTGACACGTAAGCTGGGTGTTATGGATCTTACCGCCATTTGCTTGGTAAGGGATCACCTGATGCCTGTTCGCGTTTTTGATATGAATAAGTCAGGTGCGCTCCTAAATATTGTTGTGGGTGGTAATGAAGGCACGCTGATTTGTGGGGTGAATAATGATTAATGAGATTAAGGCTGAAGCGTCAGCCCGTATGAAGAAAAGCTTAGAGGCACTATCTGTTGCTTTTGCAAAGATTCGAACTGGCCGTGCTCATCCTAGCTTGCTTGACGATGTGAAAGTGAATTACTACGGCTCTGAAGTACAGTTGTCGCAAGCAGCTAATATTTCTACTGAAGATGGACGGACATTGGCGGTTATACCTTGGGAAAAGCACTTGGTTCCTGAGATTGAAAAAGCCATTTTGAAGTCAGATTTAGGTTTGAACCCAGCAACATCTGGAGATGTGGTTCGTATTCCTCTGCCTCCATTAACAGAAGAAACGCGTAAAGGTTTTATTAAACAGGCACGTCAGGAAGCAGAGTCTGCGAGAGTGGCTGTACGTAATATTCGTCGTGACGCAAATAATGATCTCAAAGGTTTGCTGAAAGACAAAGAAATCAGTGAGGATGAGGAGCGTAAGGCACAAGATGATATCCAAAAGCTTACGGATAAATTTATTGGTGAAATAGATAAAGTGCTTCAGGATAAAGAAAAAGATCTTATGGAAATATAAGTGCGAACTGAGAAATTGGTTGGCAGTTGTAGTACAGATGTCGCAGCAGTGTGAAAAAACGCTTCATACTGCTGCTGTTTTTTTGGTGACGTTACACTACTTTTGTGAATTATATTTGCATCTCTCTGTTTGCATTAAGCAAATAAATGTTTATTGTTTCGACCTCAATTCAATAGCCGATTATTTCCAGATTTATGTCTAATCATCTCAAACCAGAGATTTCTGATTCCCTGGGAGAACTAAAAAATCGCCCTAAACATATTGCCGTTATTATGGATGGTAATAATCGTTGGGCCAAACGCAAACGACTACCTGGTATAGCAGGCCATCGTGCGGGCTTGAGCGCAGCACGAAGTATTGTTGAGGCTTGTGGTCGTTATGGTATTGAAGTCTTAACGTTATTTGCATTTAGCAGTGAAAACTGGCGTCGGCCGGAAGAAGAAGTGTCAGCGCTGATGGAGTTGTTTTTAAGAGCGCTGAAAAGAGAAACTAAACGCTTACATAAAAACCATATTCGCTTAAAAGTTATTGGTGATCGTTCAGCTTTCAGTCCCTCATTGCAAAAACATATTGCTGATGCTGAAGCGTTAACGGCAGAAAATGCCAAAGTTACTTTAGTGATTGCTGCAAATTATGGTGGCCAGTGGGATATGCTGAATGCATGCCAACAGCTTGCCGAAAAAGTTAAGGCCGGTAAATTGCAAGCAAGCGAGATTTCAACAGAGCTTGTTGAGCAGCACTTGCAGACAGAAGGCCTACCATTACCTGATCTTTGTATTCGAACAGGTGGTGTGCACAGAATAAGTAACTTTATGCTATGGCAATTTGCTTATACAGAGTTTTACTACACAAAGACACTTTGGCCTGACTTTGGTCCCGAAGAGTTTGAGCAAGCACTGATAGATTTTGCAGGCCGAGAGCGACGTTTTGGACGTACAAGCGAACAAGTTGAGGCTCAGGATCAGTGCTAAAACAACGAATCTTAACCGCTGCTATTTTGGCTCCTATTGTATTGGTAGGAGTGCTATTTCTTGATCTTCCCTACTTTAGCTGGTTTATTGGTGCGATTACCACACTAGGTGCTTGGGAGTGGGCTAATCTGTCGGGCTGGCAGCAATTACCACAGCGAGTTGGTTATACACTTACCTATGTGCTGATTATGATTATCAGTGCGATGTGGATTCCTTTCACTTGGGGAGTCATAGTAAGTGCGCTATGGTGGTGTGGCGCAGTGTTTTTGGTAGTTCAATACCCTAAAATAAGATGGTTTTGGGAGGCTACCACTATTAAGCTAGCAGTAGGCTTACTGGTGCTTCTTGCTGCATGGCAGGCATTTGTTCTTATTAAAATGCAAGCTAACAGTAGCTCCCTTATTGTGTTTCTTCTGTTGTTAATCTGGGGCGCAGATAGTGGTGCTTACTTTGCGGGTAAGCGTTTTGGCAAGCATAAGCTAGCACCAAGAGTGAGTCCTGGCAAAAGTTGGGAAGGTGTTGCTGGAGGGCTGGCTGCTATCACGCTGCTTACGTTTATTTTTGCTTGGTACTGGCAGTTAAACTGGATTGATAGTCTATTGCTAACTGCTATAGCCTGGTTAGTTGTTGCCAGCTCAGTTTTGGGGGACCTTGTGGAAAGTATGTTTAAGCGAGAGCAAGGTTTAAAAGATAGCAGCCAGTTATTACCTGGACATGGTGGTGTTCTTGACCGAATTGATTCGTTAACAGCAGCAGCACCAGTACTTGCCTTACTTTTAGTGGTTATTGGTTTATAAGATGCGGGCTGATTGATAGTGCAAAACATTACTATTCTGGGATCCACAGGTTCCATTGGTTGTAGTACTTTAGATGTTATTGCTCAACATCCAAGTCGTTATCAAGTGTTTGCTCTAGCAGCCCAAAAAGACGTCACTGGGATGTTAATGCAGTGTCAGCAGTTTCAACCTAAATATGCGGTTATGGCTGACAGCGTTGCAGCAAGTAAACTTCGTGAGTCGCTCAATGAGACAGTCTGTAAAACAGAGGTTTTAACAGGAGAGCAGGCACTTGCTCAGGTGGCTGCTGCTGCAGAGGTAGATACTGTTATGGCGGCTATTGTGGGAGCCGCAGGGTTATTACCAACTTTAGCTGCAGTAAAGGCTGGGAAAAAAGTGTTGCTTGCTAATAAAGAGGCACTGGTTATGTCTGGTGCCTTGTTTATGCAGGAAGTAACTCAGGCTGGTGCGACATTGTTGCCTATTGATAGTGAGCATAATGCCATCTTTCAATGTTTGCCTCCAACGGCTTCTGATTCGCTCTCAGTGGCAGGTATTCGAAAAATATTATTAACGGCATCTGGTGGTCCTTTTCGCAACTTTACTTTCGAAGAGTTACAACATGTGACACCAGAGCAGGCCTGTAATCACCCAAACTGGTCAATGGGGCGAAAAATTTCAGTAGACTCTGCCACGCTTATGAATAAGGGGTTGGAGTTTATAGAAGCTTGCTGGCTCTTTTCTGCGTCACCAGATCAAGTTGAGGTTGTGATTCATCCTCAAAGTATTATTCATTCTATGGTTGACTACATTGATGGTTCTGTCCTTGCACAGCTTGGTAACCCAGATATGCGTACGCCCATTGCGCATGCGCTTGCTTGGCCTCAGCGGATGGCTTCAGGTGTTTCCCCTCTCGACTTAGCTAAAATAGGACAGCTTGACTTTGAAGCGCCTAATGAAGAACGTTTCCCATGTTTGAAGTTAGCTAAGCAAGCTGTCCAAGCAGGAGGGACTGCAATGGCTATTCTCAATGCTGCTAATGAGGTTGCAGTAGACGCCTTTTTAGCAGATAAGTTGACATTTATGGGCATTGCACAAGTTAATGAAGCTGTGCTCAATAAAACCTCTTGCAGTGCTGCAAATAGTTTGGAGCATGTGTTAGAGGCGGACAGGATTGCTCGTGAGTGTGCTCAACAAATAGTGTACGCTAGCAACTGATAACTAAATAAGGATGCTTGGGCTACAAACATGATTGAGTTGTTGCAAACAATATTAGCAATGATCGTTGCCTTAGGGTTGCTGGTGACATTTCATGAGTACGGACACTTTTGGGTGGCTAGGCGTTGTGGCGTTAAAGTGTTGCGTTTCTCAGTGGGATTTGGCAAACCATTACTTTCGTGGTACGACCGACATGGCACTGAGTTTGTGATTGCAGCCTTTCCTTTAGGTGGGTATGTCAAGATGCTCGATGCCCGGGAAGGGCCTGTTGCTGAGTCTGATCAATCTTTTGAGTTTACGCGAAAGCCTGTATCACAACGTATTGCAATTGTGGTTGCTGGCCCAGTGGCAAACTTTATCCTCGCGATTATTGCTTTTTGGCTTATGTTGATGATTGGGATTAAAGCCCTTATTCCCGTTATTGGCGAGGTTAAACCTGAAAGTCCTGCTGCAAACGCAAATATTCGTTCAGGTTATGAAATTGTTGCCGTCGGTGATGAGCAAACAGTTTCCTGGTATGACATCAACATTGCTCTGCTTAGTTACATTGGTGATACTGGTAAAATTCCACTAACGCTTCGTCCATTCTCTGAGGGTAATAGTTCTTCGAGTAAGGGGGCTTTAGTCCAGCATGAGCTTGCTGTTGATAACTGGTTGGCAGGTGTCGAGCAGCCAAAGCCATTAGCTGCTTTAGGTATTTCTGAGTTTTACCCTAAGATTCCAGCTGTGGTGGGTGAGTTAATGGAAGGTTATCCGGCAGTTAAAGCTGGAATGAAACCAGGTGATGAAATTCTGTCAGTAAATGATAAACCTGTCGTAGATTGGAGTGACTGGGTTCAAAAAGTTAAAAAACATCCAAATCAATCATTACAGGTTGAAATACGACGTAATGGTATAAGACAAGTGTTGACTGTTACTCCTGGGGTAAAACAAAGTGAAGCTGGAAGTATAGGATTTATAGGGGCTTCGCCACAGGCAGTTTCATTTCCAGATAATGTATTTCGCGACATAAGTTATGCGCCACATGATGCATTTATTGTTGCATTGTCTAAAACATGGTCAATGACAGCATTGACTTTAAGCTCAATAAAGAAAATGATAGAGGGGGTTGTCTCAGTTAAAAATTTGAGTGGCCCGATTACTATTGCAAAAGTTGCTGGCGATACAGCACGTTCAGGTATTGAGAGCTTTCTCAATTTTCTGGCGATATTAAGCATCAGTTTAGGTGTTTTAAATCTGCTACCAATACCAATACTTGATGGTGGACACCTTGTTTATTATCTCATTGAGTGGGTTAAAGGTAGTCCTGTATCACAAAAGGCTCAAGAATTTGGTAGTCGAATAGGCATCGCGTTGATAATTACGATGATGTTTGTTGCTTTTTATAACGACTTGAGCCGTCTGTAGTTTATTTTTGGGGGAACCTGCCTTCGGGTTCGTGATGTTTCATCTTACAGCTCTGGAAGAACGGATTCCATGAAGCGATATCTGTTGTCTCTACTTTTCGGCTGTACGGCTTTACCGTACGTATGTTTGGCGGATTCATTTATCGTCTCAGATATTCGCGTTGATGGTTTGCAACGTGTATCTGAAGGTACGGTTTTTAATGCACTGCCTTTAACCATTGGTGATGAAGTCAATGCTCAAGCAATTACTGAAGCAACACGTGGCCTATTTAAGACAGGTTACTTTCAGGATATACGGCTTGCTCGAGATGGGAATGTTCTGGTCATAACTGTAGTTGAGCGTCCCTCTATCAGTAGTATCGATATTGAAGGTAATAAGGCAATTGATACTGAAAAGCTACTTGATGGATTAAAGCAAGAAGGGCTAGCTCCAGGTGAGATTTATGAGCAGGCGACCCTTGAAGCTATTCGTTTACAACTAGAACGTCAATATGTTGCACAAGGTCGCTATGGTGCAAAAATTGAGTCTGAAATTACTCCACTTCCTCGTAACCGTGTAGGCATTAAAATTAATATCAAAGAGGGTAAAGTAGCGACAATTGAGCATATCAATATTGTTGGTAACAACATTTATCCTAATGATGACCTGCTTGAGCTTTTTCAGCTGCAGCCTTCAGGTTTATTTTCTTTTTACACGGATGACAATAAATATTCGCGTGAAAAATTATCTGGCGATTTAGAGCGTTTACGCTCCTATTATTTGGATCGTGGTTATATCAATTTCAATATTACTTCTACACAGGTTTCTATCTCACCGGATAAAGAAGAAGTTTATATCACAATTAATATCCATGAAGGCGAGAAGTATACCATCAGAGACGTTAAGCTGGCGGGTGATATTAAAGTACCTGAGCCAGAGATGCGTAAGCTGATTGTGGTAAAACAAGGTGATACTTTTTCGCGTAAAGCTATTACTAAAACAGAAGAGTTTTTAGCTAGGCGCTTGGGTAATGATGGGTATACATTTGCTAACGTCAATACAATCCCACAACCCCACGAAGAAGATAACAGTGTAAGTGTTACGTTTTTCGTTGATCCTGGTAAGCGTGTTTATGTGCGACGGGTGAATTTTATAGGTAATACTAAAACTGAAGATGAAGTATTACGTCGTGAAATGCGCCAAATGGAAGGTTCTTGGGCATCAACTCATAAAATTGAGCAGTCAAAAACCCGATTAGACCGGTTGGGTTATTTTAAAGAGGTTAATGTTGAAACAACACCTGTAGCTGGAACAACAGATCAGATTGATGTGAATTATGCTGTAGAAGAGCAGGCCTCAGGTAGTGTATCTGCAAGCGTTGGGTTTTCTCAAGGCAGTGGTCTGATCTTGGGTGGAAACATTAGTCAGCGTAACTTTTTAGGTACAGGTAACAGAGTTAACCTGGGTCTTAATACCAGTAAATCCAGAACCTTATATCGCTTTGGCTTTTATGATCCCTATTACACAGTTGATGGTGTGAGTCGTGGTTTTGATGTGTTCTATCGCACCACAGACTACGAGGAAAAAGATATTTCCAACTATTCAACGGATGTATGGGGTGGCAGTGTGACATTTGGCTATCCGTTGTCAGAGACCTCAAATTTAAGTTTTGGTTTTGGTCTTGACCAGACGGAAGTTAAAACCGGTACTAATACTGCAAAACAAATTCAAGAATTTATTGATGAAGAAGGCGATAAATACCTCAACTACAAATTTAATATTGGCTGGAACCAATCAACACTAAACCGAGGTGTATTAGCAACACGAGGGTATTCACAAAGCTTAGGATTGGAGTTGGCGCTTCCTGGGAGTGATCTGCAATTTTATAAAGTGAATTATCGTGGGCAACTGTTTAAGCCTTTAACGGATAGCCTGACATTACATCTGAAAACCAACTTAGGCTACGGTGACAGTATTGGAAGTACCTCTGAAATGCCCTTTATAGAACACTATTATGCGGGCGGTTTCGGTTCTGTGCGCGGCTTCAAAGATAATACCCTTGGCCCACGTGCAATACGCAAGGATAATACAGACGACGACCCCATAGGGGGAAATGTTTTAGTGGAAGGTACTGCAGAAGTTATTTTCCCACTACCGTTTATTCGTGACCAGCGCTCTATACGCAGTTCCGTATTCCTAGATGCAGGTAACGTATTTGACACCAGCTGTAGTAGTGATGAAAACAACTGTAGTAATGTAGACCTTGGAGAATTACGTTACTCTGCAGGGTTTGGAGTAACCTGGATTACAGGTCTTGGACCACTGACTTTCAGCTTGGCTAAAGCCTTAAATGCTGACTCAGATGATGAGACTGAAGTATTCCAATTTGCTCTTGGGCAAACCTTCTAAAAGCGTTTGAAGCGAATTTATAGGAGATATGATGTTGTCTAGTAAGCTGGGTAAAATTATAGGTATTAGCCTTGCGCTGTTGGTTGCTCCTTTGGCTTCTGCTGAAATGAAAATTGCCGTTATTAATTACCAAAAGGCAATGTTGGAGTCTGATCAAGCAAAGCGTTATGCAAAACAGGCTGAAGCAAAATTCGGTGGTAAAGTGAAAACACTGCGTGCGCTTGAGGCTGAAGCTAAGTCTTTGAACCAAAAGCTGCAAAAAGATGGTTCTGCAATGAGTGATTCTGAGCGCACTAAACTTCAGCTTCAATTAAAGCGTAAAGCTGAAGACTTTCAAGTGCAGTCTAAAGAGTTGCAAATTGAAAAGAACAAAGCTGATCGTGACCAAATCAAAAGTTTAAAACCAAAACTCGACTCTGCGATTGCTCAAGTGGCTAAAGCAGGTGGATACGAAATTGTATTAGAGAAATCCGCAGCTTACTATGTTGACGCAAAACATGATATAACCAACAAAGTTATACTCAAGTTAAATCAAATGCGTTAATTCTATAGTAGGGTTTCATGAAAGTTGCTTCAGCTTATACACTTAAGCAGGTGGCTGAGTATCTTCAAGCAGACTTAATTGGAGATGCTCAGTTAAGGTTATCAGGGTTAGCTACACTGCAGGATGCTACGCCAAATGATCTTTCATTTTTGGCTAATCCAGCCTACCGAAAATACCTCGATATAACACAAGCTGGAGCAGTTATTTTGAAGCCTGATATGGCGACACAATTTTCAGGTAGTGTCATTGTTGTCGCCAATCCCTACCTTGCCTATGCTAAGATTTCCCACCTTTTTGATTCAAGTCGACAGTTTGATGCGGGTATTCACCCATCAGCAGTAGTACATCCTACCGCAAAACTATCTGACTCTGTGTATGTAGGTCCTAACGTTGTTATAGAGTCAGGCGTTACCATTGGTGAGCACGCTGTTATTGAGTCTGGCACTGTGGTGGGGCGTGATAGTTTAATTGGAGCTTATACACATTTATCGCGTAATGTCACTATTTGTTACGGAGTAACTATTGGTGAACGCGTTATAATTCATAGCGGCGCTGTGATTGGGGCTGATGGGTTTGGTTTTGCACCAGAGCAACACCAATGGCACAAAATTGCACAGTTAGGTAGCGTCATCATTGGGGATGATGTTGAAATTGGTGCAAATACAGCCATTGATCGTGGGGCTTTAAGTGATACGATTATTGGTAATGGTGTGAAGCTGGATAACCTTATTCAGATTGCTCACAATGTGGTTATCGGTGAAAATACTGCAATTGCTGGCTGTGTGGGTATTTCTGGAAGTACAACAGTAGGAAAAAACTGTACGATAGCTGGAGGTTCTGGCTTGGCAGGGCACCTATCAATTACCGATAATGTGCACATTACAGCAATGACTCTGGTTACGAAATCAATTGATCAGCCAGGGACGTATTCTTCTGGTGCAGGTACAAGTATGCCTGCAGCGCAGTGGAAAAAGCAGGTTGTACGTATTCGCCAGCTGGATGAGCTGGCTAAGCGTATTCACCAGCTTGAGAAGCGTAATGAGCGCTAAAGGTTAGTGGTGTAATCCTCCTTTTTAAGGTTTTGCCCCAGTCGTCACTAGCATTACCTCGATATTAGAAACAGGCGAAATCAAAGCATGATGAATATTCAAGAGATTAAAGCGTATCTCCCGCAACGTTATCCTTTTTTGTTGGTTGATCGAGTTGTAGAGCTTGATTTGGAAGCCAACACAATCTCTTGTTACAAAAATGTTAGCGTTAATGAAGAGTTTTTCAATGGGCATTTTCCTGAGCATCCTATTATGCCAGGTGTGCTGATCATTGAGGCAATGGCACAAGCTGCAGGAATTCTAGGCTTTAAAATGAGTGGCAAGCAGCCTGAAGATAATCATGTGTATTATTTTGCAGGTGCTGACAAGGTACGTTTTAAACAGCCTGTCGTGCCAGGTGACAGGCTCCAGCTTAATGCTTCTTTTGTAATGGAAAAACGTGGAATCTGGAAGTTTTCTTGTCAGGCATTGGTTGATGGTAAATTAGCCAGCTCAGCAGAAATTCTATGTGCAAAGAAGGAATTACTACCTTGATTGATCCACGCGCTATCATAGATCCAGGTGCAAAGCTGGCTGCGGATGTTGAAATTGGACCATGGACCTATGTGGGTCCAAATGTCGAAATCGATAGCGGTACAGTTGTTCACTCTCATGTGGTGCTCAAAGGCCCAACGAAAATTGGAAAAAATAATAGAATTTTTCAGTTTTCATCTGTGGGTGAAGATTGTCAGGATAAAAAATATAAAGGTGAGCCTACTAGGTTAGAGATTGGTGATAATAATATCATTCGTGAAGGCTGCACTATCCATCGTGGAACCATTCAGGATAATAGCGTTACCAAAATAGGTAATAATAACTTGCTTATGGCCTATGTCCACATAGGACATGATTGCGTATTAAGTAACGATATTATTATGGCAAATAATGCAGCTATTGCTGGGCATGTTTATATTAGTGACGGTGTTATTCTTGGTGGTTATTCTACAGTCCACCAATTTTGCCAGGTTGGACCCTTTAGTATGACGGCTGCTCATACGGCTGTTTTCAAAGATATTCCTGCGTTTGTCACGGTAAGTGGTAACCCTGCAGCTGCACATGGTATGAACTATGAAGGTATGCGGAGGCGAGGGTACTCAGCGGAGCTAATCGGTGTACTAAGGCGTTGCTATCGCATCATTTATCGTCAGGGTTTGACGTTAAAAGATGCGATTACTGAGCTTGAGCAATGGTCAAGTGAACATGAAGAAGTGCAACGCTTAATCAATTCTCTACAGTCTTCTAATCGGGGTATAACCCGCTAGTTAGTATTCATGACTTCAACTAAAAAGATAAGAATAGCCATCGTTGCAGGCGAGGCATCAGGTGACTTGCTGGGTGCAGGTTTAATTAAAGCATTGCAGCAACGCTTTCCTCAGGCCACATTTGAAGGTATTGGCGGGCCTCGCATGTTAGCGCTTGGTTTTGAATCCTTTGAGTCAATGGAGCGCTTGGCGGTGATGGGTCTGACCGAAGTGTTGGGACGTGTCCCTGAGCTTTTACGCTTAAGACGTCGCTTAGTTGAATATTGGCAGCAGCAACCACCAACAGTGTTTATTGGAATAGATGCGCCCGACTTTAATTTAGGGTTAGAAAAAAAATTAAAGCGCTCTGGTATCACAACAATACACTACGTGAGTCCTACTATTTGGGCATGGCGTCAAAAAAGAGTGTTTAATGTAGCTGAAAGTACTCACCATGTACTCACACTATTTCCTTTTGAGGCTGCATTTTACGAGAAACATAATATTCCGGTCACATTTGTGGGGCATCCACTTGCGGATGATATTCCAATGGATATGGACCAGAAGACTGCGCAAGAAAAGTTAAGCATTAATACAAATTGCCCTACTTTAGCCGTTTTGCCTGGTAGCCGGAGAAGTGAGGTTCAGCGGTTAGCGCAGTTGTTTATGCAAGCGGCAAAGCTTTGTCAGCGGCAACTGCCTGATTTGCAAGTATTAATCCCTGCAGCTAATAAGCACCGTTTTCAGCAAATACAAGAAATAGCTCAGGCTTTTCCTGATTTATCAACCAAAGTGGTGTTGGGGCAGGCTCAAGATGTAATGGCAGCCAGTGATGCTATTTTACTTGCATCAGGTACTGCAACATTGGAAGCCATGTTGGTAAAAAGGCCAATGGTTGTTGCATATCGAGTATCAAGGATAACGCATATGTTGGTGTCTGGTATGCTTAAAACACCTTATGTTGCGTTGCCCAATCTATTAGCAAATCAATTATTGGTTCCTGAGTTGTTGCAGCAGCAAGCAACGCCTGAGCATTTAGCTGTTGCTATTTTGAAGGCTCTCCACCCTCAAACAGCCTCTAAATTACACGACACTTTTCGACAAATCCACCAACAGCTTCGTTGTAATGCCAGTGAACGAGCTGCTGATGCCGTCGCAAAGCTTATTTCATAGCATTTTTCAAATCAGTTCGGCTTTTCAACGTATGATAATAGAGTTTGGTTATGATTACCTTGCTAAGCAAGGTGCAGTTGAGTGCAGGGTTGCAGGTGTCGATGAGGTGGGCCGAGGTCCACTATGTGGTGCTGTGGTGGCTGCGGCAGTAATATTAAATCCTAAAAAGCCAATTTTAGGTTTGAATGATTCGAAAAAACTGAGCGAGTCAAAACGAGAGCTTCTTGCAGAGCAAATAAAAACTGAAGCGGTTAGCTGGTGTTTAGGTAGAGCTGAAGTTGAAGAAATAGACGCTATAAATATTTTACAGGCTTCAATGCTGGCTATGCAGCGTGCTGTTAATGGTTTGACTATTGCACCTGAATACGTTTTGGTCGATGGTAATCGCTGTCCACAACTGTCGTACCCAAGTCAGGCTGTAGTAAAAGGCGATAGCCGTATAATAGAAATTGCCGCAGCCTCAGTACTGGCAAAGGTTGCTAGAGATCAGGAAATGCTAATATTGGACGAACAGTATCCAGGTTATGGTCTTGGACAACACAAAGGCTATCCCACGAAACTTCATTTAGAAGCATTGCAATCACTTGGTCCGTCAGCAATTCATAGGCGTTCTTTTGGACCTGTTAAACGCTTATTAAGTTAAAATTTAGCTTTTAGTTTGCTTCCACTATCAAAATAACAGGCTGTTAGTGATAAAAGTAAATTTTTATGGTGGAGGCGCTTTCAGTGTAGCTTGTTGCTGCCAGAGGCCCAGGTATTTATTAAGAAGGTTTTCTTGGGCCCCGGATTGATGGAATTGGATAATTGTTTTTCTGATAAAGGATTTAAGTTCTGGAGTGTTACAAGGAGAGCGTTTGGCAATGGTAAAATAGAGGCCTTCTGCGTTAACCGGTTTTTGTAGGTACTCAATTTTATGCTCAATTGCCATCTCTCTTGCATACGCTAAGCCAGGATACAACTCATAAAGCACATAGTCGGTTCGCTCCGCTAGCAACAAATTAAATGCCAGCTTCACAGAGCGAACACCATAAATTTGTAAATGCTCTGCAGCAAAACGATCAAACTTTTCACCAAAGCTGTTATTGATAAGAGTAGCGCCATGTTTGCTTTTGAGATGCTCCCATGTTGTAAAAGGAAAACGTTTGCCGTGTAGTACAAAAAGCACGCTGGGTACTTCAAGTATGGGCGGTTCAACATAATCCATATACTGAAGTCTTTCTGCGGTTTTAAATGCACCTGCCAGTAAATCGATGTCACCGCTTTTGGCGAGTGCCTGAGCGCGTGACCAAGGACCTACATAGCGTGCTTTTAAATTAATTTGCTTGCTTTTGAGAGCCTCAGATAACACTTCAACTGAAAGGCCAAGAAGTGCTTTGGGATTTTCTCGATCTCGCCATAGCAGGGGGGGATACTCCGAGTTGCCACTTGCCGTAAGCGTTTTACATTCTGCCGCAGAAGCCGTCGATGACAAATCTAAGGCGACGAAAAACAGAAGAAAAAGCGCTAGCAGCGATTTCTGGCTTCTCTTGATAGGATGAGCTGGCATGCCAATGACAAGCGCATCTTTCATGAAAGCGGGATCCATTATGTGAATTATTTTATAAGTTATAAGTATTAATCATTCACAGAAGTGATAATCTAAACACACTTCGTAAAAAGATTCGAGGTTTGATTTTCTTTACTCTGAGGAAACAGTTTAGGCCATGACAACTGACTGGGTAGGCTTTACAATGCTATCCCCTGAAACCGCGGTCATATCTAATAATATTTCCCCAATTGAATCAACAGTTTAACAGCTTGAATCGCTCATGTCTCATCAGTCGCCACGATTTATACATTTACATGTTCATACAGAGTACTCTTTGGTTGATGGCCTTATAAGAGTTAAAGAGCTGGTAAAGGCCGCTCAGCAGAACCAAATGCCAGCGGTTGCAATGACTGACCAGCTTAATTTATATGCGCTGGTCAAGTTTTACAAAGCCGCCATGGCTGCAGGTATTAAACCCATATGTGGTGCTGATATTTGTCTTACACCTTTGGACGGCAGTTCAACCCCTTCACGTGTTGTGTTGTTAATTATAAATGACATAGGTTATCGAAATCTGACGGAACTCATTTCGATGGGTTATCAACAGGGGCAAACGCATGGAAAACCTGTTGTACAACGTGAGTGGCTTGAGCAAAAGGCTGAAGGTTTAATTGCTCTGTTTAGTAAGAATAGTGATGTTGGTCAGCAGTGGCTAGCAGGACATGAACAGGAAGCTTTCGACACACTTCAGTACTGGCAGCAGTACTTCCCCAGTCGTCTATATTTAGCTATTCAACGAACAGGCTTACCCAATGATGAAGATTATGTTCATGCAGCAGTAGCCCTAGCAGAGAGAACGGGATGTCCTTTGGTTGCGACAAATGATGTGCGTTTTTTAGCCAAAGATGACTTTGAAGCCCATGAAACCCGTGTTTGTATTGGTGAAGGGCGTATTCTTGATGACCCTCGTCGGCCAAGAATTTACAGTGATCAGCAGAATTTCCGTTCGCAAGAGGAGATGGCAGAGCTGTTTGCTGACTTACCCGAAGCCTTGGCGAACTCTGTCGAGATTGCCAAGCGCTGTACACTGAATGTTCGACTGGGTAAATATTTTTTGCCTGAATATCCCATCCCTCATGGGATGACAATGGATGACTTTTTTCGCAAGCAAAGCCTCGAAGGACTTGAGCAACGCCTTGAACTAATACTTGATCCAGAGGCTGAAGACTATCAAGCAAAGCGTAAGGCATATTTGGACCGCTTGGAGTTTGAGCTAGATATTATTATCTCAATGGGGTTTCCAGGTTATTTTCTTATAGTGATGGACTTCATCCAGTGGGCGAAAAATAACGGCATACCTGTTGGACCTGGACGGGGATCAGGGGCTGGTTCGTTAGTAGCGTATGCCTTGAAAATTACCGATCTTGATCCCTTGGCCTATGACTTACTCTTTGAGCGGTTTCTTAATCCCGAGCGGGTTTCAATGCCTGACTTTGATGTTGACTTTTGCATGGATGGTCGGGATCAGGTGATTGACTATGTTGCTGATCAGTATGGGCGTGATGCAGTATCACAAATCATCACCTTTGGTACGATGGCTGCTAAGGCGGTAGTCCGTGATGTGGCTCGGGTTCAGGGCAAGTCTTATAGTCTTGCCGATAAGCTCTCTAAAATGATTCCCTTTGAAGTAGGCATGACTCTCCAAAAGGCATTTGATCAGGAAGAGCCACTGAGGGAGTTTTTAGAGAATGATGAGCAAGCCCAAGAAATTTGGGAAATGGCGCTAAAACTAGAAGGTATTACCCGTAATGTCGGTAAACATGCGGGGGGGGTTGTTATCGCACCCACCAAGTTGACTGACTTTGCGCCACTCTATTGTGATGAACAAGGCCATGGCTTAGTTACCCAGTTTGATAAAGATGATGTTGAGCAGGCAGGGCTTGTTAAGTTCGACTTTTTGGGGTTAAGAACCCTGACTATTATTAACTGGGCAGTAAATGCTATTAATGCTGAACGGGCTAAACAGGGAGAGCCTGCATTAGACATCATGCACATTGACTTAGCGGATAAGGATTCGTTCCAACTGTTACAACGAGCAGAAACAACAGCCGTGTTCCAGCTCGAGTCCAGGGGGATGAAAGAGTTAATCAAGCGTCTGCTACCAAGTTGTTTTGAAGATATTATCGCGTTAGTTGCCTTGTTCCGGCCTGGTCCTCTTCAGTCAGGAATGGTAGATGACTTCATTAACCGGAAACATGGGCGTGCTGTTGTGGAATATCCACATCAAGATTTAGAGCCTGTTTTATCAAATACCTATGGTGTTATTTTGTACCAAGAGCAGGTTATGCAGATTGCTCAGGTATTGGCGAACTACACTTTGGGGCAAGCGGATATGCTCCGGCGGGCGATGGGTAAGAAAAAGCCTGAAGAAATGGCTAAGCAGCGGGAGATATTTAGTCAGGGGGCAGCCGAAAATAAAATTCCAGAAGAGCAAGCAACTCATATTTTTGACTTGATGGAAAAGTTTGCTGGATACGGATTTAACAAGTCTCACTCGGCAGCTTATGCGCTTGTGTCATTTCAGACAGCCTGGTTAAAAACTCATTATCCTGCACAATTTATGGCTGCAGTATTATCGGCGGATATGCACAATACGGATAAGATTGTAACCCTGATAGAAGAGTGCCGTACCATGAAGCTGGCTATTGTGCCGCCAGATGTCAATGTTAGTAGCTATCAATTTGCGGTCAATAAACACGGCGAGATTGTTTATGGCTTAGGTGCAATCAAAGGGGTAGGGGAAGGTCCTATTGAAGCTATTGTCAGTGCGCGAGGCCAGACTGGGTTTAAAGACCTATTTGATTTTTGCCAGCAGGTTGATGGAAAGAAAATTAATAAGCGAGTGCTTGAGGCGCTGATTCGTTCTGGTGCGCTTGATAAACTGGGTCATGATCCAGCGGCTAAAGGGCCTGGGCTTGGTAAGGTTCGAGCGGTCTTAGCGGCTAGTACTGAAGAGGCGGTTAAAACGGCAGAGCAGCTGGTTAAAGGTGCTGATAGTGGGTTAGGTGATCTATTTGAAGACCTTTTAGTCGATGAAACCGCTAATGTTTATGAAAAGTATCTGTCAGTTGCAGAGTGGTCTGATCATGAGCGTCTAAAAGGTGAGAAGGACACGCTGGGTTTATATCTAACGGGGCATCCGATTGATAGTTATGAGTCTGAATTACAACACTTTATTCGTCAGCGTATTACTGAGCTGAAGCCTGGCAGGGAAACCCAAACGCTTGCCGGGTTGATTGTTGCATTACGGGTGATGAAAAATAAACGGGGTGACCGTATGGCATTTATCACCTTGGATGATCGTACGGCACGTATAGAGGTTTCAATATTTGCTGATCAGTATCAGCAGTTTCAACATTTAATCAATAAAGACACCTTAGTGGTCGTTGAGGGGGAAGTGAGTCACGATGACTTCTCTAATAGCCTTAAAGTAAGGGCAAAGCGTTTAGTAAGCCTAATTGAGGCTAGACAACACTATGCAAGACAGTTAGTGCTTAGGCTTTATGCTCAACGCATTAACACTGAGCAAATTACCCAGTTAGCGCATCTCCTCACGCATCATCAAGGGCCTGTTCCTGTTGCTGTGGAATACTATCGCCCTGATGCCAAGGCACAATTGCTTTTAGCCGAAGAGTGGCAAATAACGCCCAGTGATGAGCTCATGCAGCTGCTAAAAAATACATTTGGTAAAGAAAATGTGGCCATAGCCTACTAGCTGTTTGTTATACAAGACGGTAATATTGGCGGCTTTATTTTTTATTTTTCTCATTACGAATTTTTACAAGTGAGCAGTAGTCTTTAACAATACTCAACGAGCGTTGGATTACTGCTGGCTATAGTCACCACGTAGGCCAGACGTTGGGGTACGACATTTGATATGAATCCAAATTACTTAGATTTCGAGCAGAAAATTGCTGAGTTTGAAGAAAAAATTGAAGAGCTTCGCCAGATTCGACTGGGACCAGATGAAGGCACGGATAATGACTTTAATGTAAGTGTTCAAATTGAGCAGATGCTTCAAAAAAGTAAGGAAGAAACGAAAAAAATCTTTAATAACCTGTCGTCTTGGCAAGTTGCTCAACTAGCAAGACACCCATTGCGTCCCTATACCCTAGATTATGTTCAGCATATTTTTTCTGATTTTGACGAGTTACATGGTGACCGTAAATATGCGGATGATGCGGCTATTGTGGGGGGGATTGCTCGCCTGGATGACAAACCGGTAATGGTGATTGGTCACCAAAAAGGCCGGGATGTTAAAGAGAAAGTCAGGCGTAATTTTGGTATGCCCAAGCCTGAGGGCTATCGAAAAGCATGCCGACTAATGGAATTGGCTGAGCGCTTTAAAATGCCAATTGTGACGTTTATTGATACTCCTGGTGCATACCCAGGAATTGGTGCAGAAGAGCGTGGACAAAGCGAAGCAATTGCCTATAACTTAGCTGTTATGTCTCGCTTAAAAACACCAATCATTTCAACCGTTATTGGTGAGGGTGGTTCAGGTGGTGCGCTGGCAATCGGTGTTTGTGATCATTTGATGATGCTGCAGTACTCTACTTACTCAGTTATTTCTCCAGAGGGGTGTGCATCCATTCTGTGGAAGAAAGCTGAGCGTGCAGAAGACGCAGCAGAAGCTATGGGTATTACTGCTGATCGGCTATTAGATTTAGGACTTGTCGATCGTCTTATTCCTGAGCCGTTGGGTGGTGCTCACCGTAATGTCACTCAAATGGCATCCAGTATCAAAGAGGTCCTGCTTAAAGAGTTAGATGTTCTGCAAAGAATGGATACCGATGCTTTACTGGAGCATCGTTATAAAAGATTAATGAGCTATGGTAACGTGTCTGACCAAAGCCACTAGGCTAGCTTCTTAGCTAACAGACTCGCCACCACTCGATTGCTCAAGCCATCTCTATCAGTAAACGGAGATGGCTTCCTACCCATTTCCCCCACTGTTAGACCTAATGAATAAACAATGACTAAAGCGTTTACTCTCACTGCAGACTGGCTTCTTTCTCAACTAGACAAAAAAGGTGCATCTTCTTTTTGTGTGGGTTTAAGTGGTGGCCTTGATTCTGTGGTGCTACTGCATATGTGTAAATGTCTCTTTTTAAGGGGGCAGTTAAAAAGCTTGCGAGCTATTCATATTAATCACGGGCTTAGTGAGAATGCAGAACAGTGGGCTGCTCACTGTCAATCACTGGGGGAACAATGGAATATACCGGTTTCAGTATTTAGCCTTCAGGTGAAAAGTAGTGGACAAGGGCTAGAAGATGCTGCAAGAGCAGCACGTTATGAGATTTTTGGGAATGAGTTACTAGATAATGAATGTTTACTGTTAGCTCATCATGCTCAGGACCAGGCCGAAACACTGCTTTATCGGTTATTTCGGGGGGCTGGTGTTGAAGGGCTTGCGGCTATGCCTGTCTCACGGAGTGTGGGTTTAGGGACATTATTTCGTCCACTGCTACAGGTTAGTCGCCAGGCCATTGAGCAATACGCCGTTCAGCATGAGCTGGTTTGGGTAGATGATGAGTCCAATGATTTAGTGGATTTTGACCGAAATTACTTGCGTCATAACGTTTTGCCAGTGGTATTACAGCGTTGGCCTAAGGCTATTTCATCTTTAACAAAGACAGTTAAACACTGTACCGCTGCCGCAGAAATTTTACATGATGTGGCTATACAAGATATGCAGCAGATTGTTCAAGAGCCGCCGTTTCTAACTGGGATGAATGGGTTTCCCATTTTCCTACCCGATTTTCTCCAGCTCTCTGAGGCTCGCCAGCGTAATGTTCTTCGTCACTGGTTACAAGAGCTAAACTGGCCAAAGCCCTCAACCGAGCATTTAGCACAAATCACTCAACAACTCAGTGCTCGATCGGATGCTTCACCACAAGTTTGCTGGGCTAATGTTATGGTCAGGCGATACAAACAGTGGCTCTTTGCGCTGCCATCACAGCTAAGTCATATTCCAGTTGTTGCGCAAGTATTAAATATTACTACAAGTGATCAGTACAACTTATCAGGCAATGGCTTATTAATGTTGTCATCGATCAATAACAATGAGCCTAGAATTCAGGTAGGCTCTGCTTCTCAGTCGTTGCATATTATTTACCGTGAGCAATGGTCAGCAGAAAAAAAGTTTGCAGTTGCCAATAGAAGTGGTAAAAAAACATTAAAAAGATGGTTGCAAGAATTTAATGTTGTGCCATGGTTACGAGATCGAGTGCCTCTTATTGTAAATGAAGATGGCCACTTGGTCGCTGCTGCAGGGCTTTGGGTGGTGGCTGAGTTTGCGGCTCAGAAAGATGAGCAGGGTTGGAAGATTGAGTGGCAGCCGTGTCTAAGATGATCGGTTTGTACGTAAGTTAAGTGAGAGT
Source organism: Zooshikella ganghwensis (assembly GCF_018263875.1). Lineage (NCBI taxonomy): Bacteria > Pseudomonadati > Pseudomonadota > Gammaproteobacteria > Oceanospirillales > Zooshikellaceae > Zooshikella > Zooshikella ganghwensis. The sequence continues at coordinate 36,869 of NZ_JAEVHG010000002.1, read as the reverse complement.
AGATTGAGCTTATCAGTAGTTTCTGGTAGCCTGTAATCCCATCTTGACGTGACCAGTCTCCCTTCCACTCCTTGGTCATAAACCGCAACTTTTCTGAAAATCTACAGGTTCTTCATGACGCGCTATATATTCGTCACAGGTGGTGTTGTTTCTTCGCTTGGTAAAGGCATAGCAGCCGCTTCTCTAGCCGCTATTTTAGAAGCTCGAGGGCTGAAGGTTACCATGCTGAAGTTAGACCCTTATATCAATGTTGATCCAGGTACTATGAGTCCCTATCAGCATGGAGAAGTCTTCGTCACAGATGATGGTGCTGAGACTGACCTGGACTTAGGTCATTATGAGCGCTTCATTCGTACCACCATGAAACAGGGTAATAACTTTACCACTGGCCGTATTTATCAAGATGTTTTACGTAAAGAGCGTCGTGGTGACTACCTGGGAGCAACGGTTCAGGTAATTCCTCATATCACTGATGAAATTAAACGCAGAGTGATTGAAGGTGCTGGTGATGTTGATGTTGCCTTGGTCGAAGTGGGCGGTACGGTTGGTGATATTGAATCACAACCCTTTTTAGAAGCGATTCGCCAGCTAAAAGTTGAGCTGGGAGCAAGTCGAGCATTGTTGATGCATTTAACGCTTGTGCCTTATATTGCCACTGCCGGTGAGACAAAAACCAAGCCAACTCAGCACTCTGTTAAGGAGTTACGCTCAATTGGTCTGCAGCCAGACATTCTGGTTTGTCGATCAGATCACCATATAGATGCCTCAGCTCGTCGCAAAATTGCGCTATTCACTAACGTAGAAGAGCGAGCTGTTATTTCCTTAGAAGATGCAGACACGATCTACCGTATTCCTAGCATGCTCCATAAACAGGGCTTGGATAATATTATTGTGGAGCGCTTTAATCTCCAATGTAATCCGGCAGATTTAAGTGAGTGGTCAGCTGTTATTGATGCAGAGAAAAATCCATTGCACGAAATAAACTTAGCAATGGTGGGTAAGTACATGGACTTACTCGATGCTTACAAGTCTTTGATTGAAGCAATTAAGCACGCTGGCTTGAAAACACGCACCAAAATTAATTTTAAGTTTATTGATGCTGAACAGCTTGAGCGTGATGGCATTGATGTACTTACCCAAATGGATGCGATTCTAATCCCAGGAGGCTTTGGTCAGCGAGGGGTTGAAGGCAAAATCATGGCGGCTCGTTATGCCCGTGAAAATGGCGTGCCCTTCTTAGGTATCTGTTTGGGAATGCAGGTTGTTGTTATTGAGTACGCACGGCATGTCGCGGGTCTTGAAGGAGCCTACTCCACTGAGTTTGAGCCAAACTGTGCACACCCTGTCATAGGTCTGATTACCGAGTGGTTAAACCGTGATGGTTCGGTTGAGCAGCGTGGTGAAGAGTCAGATCTCGGTGGAACAATGCGCCTTGGCGCTCAAGATTGTCTGCTGACAGAAGGAACAAAAGTTCAGCAAGCCTATGGGCAAAGCGTTATTCGTGAGCGCCACCGTCATCGTTATGAAGTAAACAACAATTATCTACCTCAGTTAGAGCAAGCAGGCCTGGTTATTTCTGGACGGTCTGCGGATAAGTCTTTAGTAGAAATCGTTGAAGTACCAGACCATCCTTGGTATGTCGCTTGTCAGTTTCACCCTGAATTTACATCGACACCTCGTGATGGCCATGGCCTGTTTACACATTACATTCAAGCAGCACTGGCTAAACAAGCTGGTAAAGAATAAGTAAGGGGGATCTACACCATGACACAAAAAGTAATCTCCGTCGGCAATGTGCAGGTGGGTAATCAGTGCCCAATGGTGCTGTTTGGTGGAATGAATGTGCTTGAGTCTCGAGACCTGGCACTGCAAATTGCAGAAATTTTTGTTCAGGCAACCGAAAAGCTCGGTATTCCTTATGTATTTAAAGCCTCTTTTGATAAAGCCAATCGCTCTTCCGTTACTTCTTTTCGTGGCCCAGGGCTTGATGAAGGGCTGAAAATCCTGCAAGAGGTGAAAAGTACATTTGGTATTCCTGTTATTACCGATGTCCATGAGCCTGAGCAAGCTAAACCTGCCGCTGAAGTTGCTGATGTTATTCAGCTACCGGCCTTTCTTTCTCGACAAACTGACTTAGTTGTAGCCATGGCTGAGACAGGTGCTGTTATTAATATTAAAAAAGCACAATTTTTGGCGCCACATGAGATGAAACACATCCTTACTAAGTGTGAGCAAGTAGGGAACGACAAACTGATTTTATGCGAGCGTGGCTCTTGCTTTGGGTATAACAATCTGGTGGTTGATATGCTTGGCTTTGGTGTTATGAAGCAGTTTAACTACCCGGTGATATTTGATGTTACCCACTCATTGCAGCAACCTGGTGGTCGAAGTGATTCGGCTGGTGGACGCAGAGAGCAAGTCGTTGAGTTGGCTCGTGCTGGTATCGCAACAGGCATTGCGGGTCTATTCTTAGAAACGCACCCTGATCCTAATCATGCAAAATGTGATGGGCCGTCAGCGCTGCGTCTTTCTCTGCTAGAGCCTTTCCTTAAGCAAATGAAGGCTCTAGATGAATTGGTTAAAAGCTTTGAGCCACTGAATACCCAATAAGTTTTTTCACCTGTAAATTTAATCGTTGGAGTTTAAAAAGGTATGGCTGAAATAGTTGATATTAAAGCGCGTGAGGTGTTGGATTCTCGTGGTAATCCGACTGTAGAAGCCGATGTTATCTTGGCATCTGGTGCTTTAGGTAGCGCGTGTGCGCCTTCTGGTGCATCAACCGGTTCTCGTGAAGCATTAGAGTTACGTGATGGTGATAAGTCTCGTTACCTGGGCAAAGGTGTTTTAAAAGCCGTTGCTGCCATTAATGAAAAAATTCGTCCTGCGCTACTTGGTAAAGATGCCACCAACCAGCGTGAAATCGATAAAATTATGATTGATCTGGACGGTACTGAGAACAAGTCCAACTTTGGTGCTAATGCAATTTTGGCAGTATCTTTGGCTAACGCGAAAGCAGCAGCAGTTGAGAAAAAAATACCTTTGTATCAGCACATTGCCGAAATCAATGGTACAGCGGGTGTTTACTCTATGCCTGTACCAATGATGAACATTCTTAATGGTGGTGAGCACGCTGATAATAACGTTGATATCCAAGAGTTCATGATTCAGCCAGTGAGCGCGCCTACCTTTGCTGAAGCATTACGTTATGGTGCTGAAATCTTCCACACTTTGAAGAAAGTATTGCAAGAGCGTGGTTTGAATACAGCTGTAGGTGATGAGGGCGGTTTTGCTCCTAACCTGCCATCCAATGAAGCGGCATTAGAAGTTATTGCTGAAGCTGTCAGCAAAGCTGGTTTCAAACTGGGTGAAGACGTGACATTAGCACTGGACTGTGCTTCTTCTGAGTTCTACAAAGAAGGTAAATATGACCTGAGTGGTGAAGGTAAAGCCTTTGACTCTGAAGGTTTTGCTGATTACCTTGCTGAGCTTTCACAAAAATACCCAATCATCTCTATTGAAGATGGTATGGATGAAAGTGACTGGGATGGCTGGGCTGTATTGACTCAGAAAATTGGTGATAAAGTTCAACTCGTTGGTGACGACTTATTTGTAACCAATACCAAGATTTTGAAAGAAGGTATTGATAAGAGCATTGCTAACTCAATCCTAATCAAGTTCAACCAGATTGGTTCTCTATCTGAAACCTTAGATGCAATCAAAATGGCGAAAGATGCTGGTTACACTGCTGTGATTTCTCATCGTAGTGGTGAAACTGAAGATGCTACGATTGCTGACTTAGCTGTAGGTACTGCGGCTGGCCAGATCAAAACCGGTTCATTATGCCGTTCTGATCGTGTGGCTAAGTACAATCAACTGCTTCGTATTGAAGAAGTATTGGGCGCTAAAGCACCTTACAAAGGCCGTGCTGAGTTTAAAGCATAAGCAATTGACTCAACATGCGTTATATAAAAAAAGGGAAACAACTGTTTCCCTTTTTTTATAAAGTGGATATTTTGACCTTTCTCTGATTATTGGATTTATTGTAAAAATCTGTGTCTGCGATAACCTTATCAGGAAAAAATCAGGTAAACTGTCTTGCTTCGTTGAGCAAAAGATCAACTAATGAAACATGAAGCGGCTTAACTATGTTTTAATTGTGTTGTTTGTAATACTGCAATACCAGCTATGGTTGGGTGATAGCAGTGTTAGCCGATGGTGGCAAACTAAACAGCACATTAGTCAACAGCGTCTAGAAAACCAGCGCCTTAAACACCGTAACCGCATTTTGGAAGCGGAAGTGGTTGAGCTGCAAAATGGCTTGGAGACCATTGAAGAGCATGCCCGCTTTGAGCTGGGTATGATTAAACGCGGCGAAGTTTTTTACCAAATTCCCAGCCCATAAACTCCTTTCACGTTTTAAAATCTATGCAAAACAGCATTCAATATTGGGTCATTGTGCCAGCTGCAGGGGTTGGTAAGCGAATGGGGCAGCAATGTCCAAAGCAATATCTGCAGCTTGGACAATACACCATTCTGGAACATACATTACGTCGACTACTGAAATTTCCGCTGTTTACCAAGATTATTGTTGCTTTGGCAGACGATGATCCCTATGCAGAACAGCTTTCTATTTTTGATGAGCCAAATATTATCAAAGTTGTTGGTGGAAAAGAGCGGGCAGACTCAGTCTTAGCAGGCTTAAACAAGCTGCAGACGCAGGCTAGTGAATATGACTGGGTATTGGTACATGATGTGGTTCGGCCTTGCATTCGTCATAGCGACTTACAACAACTTATTACAACGCTAAGTGATCACCCTGTAGGTGGTATATTGGGTGTACCTGTGGTTGATACCATCAAACGTACCAGTGAACAGGGTGTTATTAAGCAAACGGTAGATCGCCATTTGTTATGGCGAGCATTTACACCACAAATGTTTCGTTTTCAGTTACTGTTCGATAGTTTGCAACAGGCATTAGCAAGTGACGCAAAAGGTATAACGGATGAGGCTTCTGCCATTGAACATGCAGGCTTTCAACCGTTAATGGTGGAAGGTGCTGAAGATAATATTAAGATTACACGGCCTGCTGATTTGGCACTAGCCGCATTTTACTTACAGCAACAGGGGATACCATGCGAATAGGTCATGGCTATGATGTGCACCGATTTGGCGATGGTGATGCTATTGTATTGGGGGGAGTAACGATTCCTTATCACCAGGGATTAATGGCTCATTCGGATGGTGATGTGCTTCTCCATGCGCTATGCGATGCCTTATTAGGTGCTGCAGGATTAGGCGATATTGGTCGTCACTTTCCGGATACTGACCCGGCATTTGCTAATGCAAATAGTCGCCATTTGTTGGCTAATGTGATGTCACAGTTAAAGGCAAAGGGTTGGGAAGTGGGTAACGCAGACCTGACAATTATTGCACAAGCTCCAAAAATGGCGGCTTATATTCCTCAAATGCAAAACAATATTGCTGCTGATGTAGGAGTATTGCCTGAGTGCATCAATGTCAAGGCCACAACAACAGAAAAATTGGGCTTTACTGGGCGTAAAGAAGGTATTGCGGCGCATGCCGTTGTATTGTTGAAATCGATATGACAGATAAACAAATAACCCTTGAGTCTTTACCATTTGCCTATGGTGGACCTTTTTGTACAGTTCGTTTTAAAGCCTCTCCTGAAGACTTTATTGTTAATGAAGTGCTAGGGTTTGAACCCTCAGGTCAAGGAGAACACTTTTGTTTGCTCGTGAAAAAGACGGGACAAAACACAGTATGGGTTGCAGACCAGCTCGCTCGATTTTTAGGTATTAATAAACGACAGGTCAGCTATTGTGGCCTTAAAGATCGACATGCGGTTACCCGTCAGTGGTTTTCTTTACCTTTTCCAATCAAAAAAGAGGTGGACTGGGGTTTATTTAAGGTGCCTGGCGTTGAGATTGAAAGGGCTGTACGGCATCACCGTAAGCTGAAGCGAGGGACTCATGAGGGTAATGAATTTCATATTCGCTTATATGGTGAATTTCCTGAAAAGCAAAGCCTTGAGCAAAGGCTAGATATAATCAAGAAGCAAGGCGTCCCCAATTATTTTGGTGAGCAACGTTTTGGTATTGCTGGTGATAATATTCGAGCAGCTGAAGAAAGCTTTATCAAACAAACGTTATCACGTATGTCACCTAACAAGCGGAGCATATTGCTTTCAACTGCAAGATCAGTACTGTTTAATAAGGTATTGGCTAGTCGAGTTGCAGACCATAGCTGGAATCAATACTTATCAGGTGATGTACTACAGTTTAATGACGGTAACACCATAATTAAAGCGGATGCAATTGATGATGCTATTCTTAAGCGCTTTGCCGCAGGTGAGCTATTTGCTACAGGTCCACTGTGGGGAGAGGGGGAGCTACTAACAGCCCATGAAGTAGCCACAATGGAAAAGACCATAGCACAGTCAGTATCTTTGTTTGCGGATGGCTTGGTTCATGCTGGATTGAAGCAACAACGTCGGAGTCTGGTTCTGCTGCCTAAGCAGTTGAGCTGGTCATGGCCTAGTGAAGACTGTTTAGAACTGAACTTTTTCTTGGCCAAAGGGTTGTTTGCAACCACAGTCATTCGTGAGTTAGTGGAGTGGGGGGATTATCAGATAACATGAAGTTTTTATTAGCTAATGATGATGGGGTTTTTGCACCTGGTTTATTGGCACTTTATGAGACTATATCGCAGTTTGGGCAGTGTGATGTGGTGGCACCTGATCAGGATCGTAGTGGAGCCAGTAGTGCCTTAACACTCGATAAACCTTTGCGTCCCACCCGCTTAGCCAACGGTTTTATCAGTTTAAATGGTACGCCTACTGATTGTGTTCATCTGGGGATAAATGGCCTGTTACCTCAAGAGCCTGATATGGTCATCAGTGGTATAAATCTGGGTGCCAATCTTGGTGATGATGTACTGTATTCAGGTACTGTCGCCGCTGCTTTAGAAGGGCGTTTTTTAGCTACACCCGCTATTGCCGTTTCTCTCTGTAGCCGTTCTGCCGCTAATTTAGAATCAGCAGCATATGTTGTACATCAGTTAGTGGCTAATATTGATGCTTTAGTTTTACCCCCTCGCAGTATTCTTAATGTCAATGTACCTGACTGTCCTCGTTCAGAAATAAAGGGTATTCAACTCACCAGGCTGGGTCATAGGGCAAGAGCCGCAAAACCTGTTAAGCAAACTGATCCCAGAGGCAAAGAGGGATACTGGATTTCTGTGGTGGGTAAAGGTGAAGATGCTGGAGAAGGGACGGATTTCCATGCCGTAAAGGATGGCTACGTCTCAGTAACCCCATTACAAATTGATAAAACACATTACCAGGTGTTTTCACATGTAGGGAGCTGGTTGGAGGAGATTTTGTGAAAAAGTTGGATGTTGCCGGGATTGGCATGACTTCCCAACGTACTCGAGAACGTCTTATTCGGCGTTTACAACAAGAGGGAATTCGAGATGAACGCGTGTTAGAGGTTATGCGTGAGGTTCCTCGACACTTGTTTGTTGATGAAGCCCTTTCCCATCGCGCTTATGAAGACACGGCATTACCTATTGGTTATAGCCAAACCCTTTCGCAGCCCTATATTGTGGCCAAAATGACTGAGGCATTGCGGCAGTCTGGGCCATTAGAAAAGGTCTTGGAAATTGGTACAGGGTCTGGTTATCAGACCATTATTTTATCTCAGCTTTGCTCTCAGGTGTTTTCTGTTGAAAGGATAAAATCATTGCAAAGAAAAGCAGAGCAGAAACTTCGACAGTTAAGCGTCAGGAACGTACGTTTTCGCTATGGGGATGGATTTGAAGGCTGGCCAGGGTATGCGCCTTATGACGGCATTATCGTGACAGCGGCTCCTGAAGATGTACCAGAAAAGCTAATAGATCAGCTTGCTGAAGGGGGGCGCATGGTCATACCCATTGGTCAGAGTTATGAGCAACAGTTAGTTCTGTTAACGAAGACGTCTACTGGAATAACCCAACGTATGCTGGCACCTGTTAGGTTTGTGCCATTATTGCCAGGTGCGGTGTAATGGATATCTAAGCAATTAGGGCTAGCCTTTTTTTAATCAGAGAGAAACAGTTATTTTATTAAAGGTTCTTTATTATGCTGTTGTTATTTTTAAAAGGCATGGCCATGGGGGCAGCCGACATTGTGCCAGGCGTTTCAGGAGGAACCATCGCATTTATTACCGGCATTTATGATCAGCTTATCGAATCTGTTCGCCGGGTAAATCACCAAGCACTTCGTCATTTATTTAATGATGGGTGGAAAGCCGCTTGGGAATATATTAATGGCTCATTTATTTTTACGCTTTTGTTAGGTATTTTGGTTAGTATTTTCTCGTTTTCCCAAGTTATTGGTTATTTATTACTAAATTACCCTGTACAACTTTGGTCGTTTTTTTTCGGACTTATTATAGTATCTGCTTTTTTTATTATTCGGCAAATTGAGTGTTGGCGGTTCTCTAGTTTAGTGAGTGCTATTTCTGGAACAGTGTTTGCGTTTTGGATCACTGTTGCCACGCCCATTACCTTATCTGCAGATTATTTGCATTTCTTTATCGGTGGCGCAATTGCCGTATGTGCCATGATTTTACCTGGGGTATCAGGTAGTTTTATTTTACTTTTGCTGGGTTTGTATGCCCCTGTAATTGATGCCATAAAGTCATTAAACATACTTACCATAGCGACGATTGGTTTAGGTTGTGTGACAGGGCTATTATTATTTTCTAATGTTTTGGCATGGTTATTAAAAAATGTAAGAGATATAACATTTGCCTTTTTAACTGGGTTAATGATGGGCTCACTCAATAAAGTTTGGCCTTGGAAAGTCACCGAAAGCATGCGCTTAAATAGTGAAGGGCATGAAGTTCCTTTTTTACAAAAAAATGTTTCCCCTTTCGCCTATGAGACAATAACTGGTCAGTCAGGCTCATTAGTGCTAGCCATCATTCTCATGGTCACAGCCATCATTTTGGTCATAAGTTTAGACCGTCTAAGAAGCCCGACCCATGGCTAGCTTGGGGTGACCAGTGGTTGGTTTTAATAATACAAAGAATGGAATATTTGTTCTATTTTTTGTTGATGAAGTTCAAAAAAATGAGTTTTTTAGACTTTTTTATCGTAGGGTTAATTTTGTTTATTTTGTTATGGAATAATAATTACTGTAACATTTTCGTTTTACCGAGCCATCTCAGGTGAAAATTGTGACGTTAACCAGTCAAAAAATTGCCGTTTTTTGTTATCGCATTTTTATTGTGATGTGCTTCATTTTATTGCAAGGGTGTATTTCGGGTGGACCCTATGCGCCAGTGGCAGATCGTAATCAAAGACCAAAAGTAACATCTGGGTTTCATATCGTGAAACCAGGCGAAACCCTCTACTCAATTGCAGCTCATTATGGGTGGGACTATAGAGCGTTAGCAAACGCCAACAATATTCTGCCTCCTTATACTATTTATCCTCGACAGCGAATTTTATTTGAACAGTCAAAAATAAAGTCAGTGGTAAAGAAAAAGGAGCCAAAAGTAATAAAACAAACGACTGTTGTAAACAAAACAAAGAGTGAACCTGTCAAAAAAACAACTGGAAAACTAAATACTAAAAAAGTGTCATCCGTAGCTAACCTTAGGTGGCAGTGGCCTGTGAGTGGAAAAGTTGTTTCACAATTTACTACAAAAGGTAAGGTTAACAAGGGTATTGATATTGAGGCAAAATTAGGTCAGCCTGTAAGTTCAGCGGCCGAAGGAAAAGTAATTTATGCGGGAAGTAGTCCGCTGGGGTATGGAAAATTAATAATAATTGAACATAACAGTAAATATTTAAGCACCTACGGACATATAAAATCATTAGCAGTCAAGGAAGGCGACCGGGTAAAAATGGGACAAAAAATCGCAGAATTGGGTAGTAATGGTAGTGCTAAAGCGATTCTACATTTTGAGATTCGCCATAAAAATAAAGGCAAACCTGTAAACCCGCTGAAGTATTTGCCGAAATAATAACTATCTTAACCCATGTACTGCGAGTTAATCAGTGTGTCATGGATAGACAACAATAATTATATCAACCTAACCAGACGCAGGATTTATGACTATGGCGCTAAAAAGGGAAAACACTGAATTTTCCGAATACGAGCATGAATTGATTCAAGTTCCTGATGAATTTGATGAAGCTGATGATAATGAGTCATTTGAGGCAGAAGAGAGTAAATCCAGTTCCAGTCAAAACCGGTCAGCTACGGCGGCTAAAAAGAATGAGGATGAGGAGGGATTTTATAAAAGTCTGGATGCGACCCAACTTTATTTAAATGAAATAGGATATTCTCCATTATTAACCCCTGAAGAAGAAGTTCATTATGCCCGATTAGCACTCAAAGGTGATGAGGCGGGTCGACGGCGCATGATTGAAAGTAATTTGCGTTTAGTTGTAAAAATCTCACGACGCTATGTTAATCGTGGGTTAACGCTCCTGGATCTTATTGAAGAAGGTAATTTAGGACTTATACGTGCTGTAGAAAAATTTGATCCTGAACGAGGCTTTCGTTTTTCGACTTATGCTACATGGTGGATTCGTCAAACGATCGAGCGGGCGATAATGAATCAAACCCGAACAATTCGTTTACCCATTCATGTGGTTAAAGAGTTGAATGTTTATTTACGTGCTGCACGTGAATTAACACAAAAATTGGATCATGAGCCATCACCAGAAGAAATTGCTGATTTATTGGATAAGCCGGTTGATGATGTAAAACGAATGTTAGGTTTAAATGAACGTGTGTCTTCGGTGGATACACCATTAGGACCTGATTCTGATAAATCAATACTAGACACTATTTCCGATGAAAATGATGCGGACCCGGCTCAAGTCTTACAAGAAACAGACTTAAACAGTAGTATTGATAAATGGCTAGGTGAGCTTTCGGAAAAACAAAGAGAAGTCATTGCGCGTCGTTTTGGTCTTAGAGGCTATGAAACAAGTACCTTGGAGGAAGTAGGGCGGGAAATTGGTTTGACGCGAGAACGTGTGCGTCAAATACAAGTTGAAGCGCTTAAGCGTTTAAGAGTCATTTTGGAAAAGCAGGGTTTATCAAGTGACGCATTATTTAGTTAGTGATTGACAGCTGTGTTTCCAATAAAAAACCGGGTAATACTACCCGGTTTTTTATTGGGGCGTAAAAATATTAAAAAATAAGTGCGCATATTTTTTAATAAATATACATATAAAAATAATTAAAAATGTAGTGCCGATAATATGTCTAGAGTGTAGGGCAAAATAACTTTAACGCTCTAAGTATGAAAGTTTTCCTTCAACCCCATTCCAGTCATCAGCATCTGAAAGCGCATCTTTTTTTTCTGTAATGTTATCCCACACTTCCGCTAATTCTGCGTTGAGTTCTTTAAAGTGCTCCTGATCTTCAGGTATTTCATCCTCTGCAAAGATGGCATTTGCAGGACATTCGGGTTCACATAATGCACAATCTATGCATTCATCGGGATGAATGACTAAAAAGTTAGGTCCTTCATAGAAACAGTCAACGGGGCAGACTTCAACGCAATCCGTGTATTTGCACTTGATGCAGTTTTCGCCAACTACAAATGCCATGGGTGTTTTACTCCATCAATAATCAGGCTAACCGACAGAAAGTTAGTTTATCAGTTATTAAAAAGACAATATAGATAATCGTTGCTTATAAGCAGTTTTTTCTAGATGAATTTACACTAAATTTATAGCTAAATGAATTAAATGTGCTTAAAAGCTTATAAAACAATACGTTTAATGCTGTACCCTTCGTGTAGTATGCTAAGAAAACTCTACGAAGGGTTATAAACGTGATGACGTACTATACCCAGAATGAAAGGGGATAATACGGACTATTTGCAGTAACTATAGCTGCTCCTTTATTTGATACAACATATCCAGTGCTTGGCGTGGCGTCATATCATCGATATTCAGCTTTTCCAATTTAGCAATGACTGGGTGAGGCTCAGTTGCAAATAAGTCAGACTGAATAGGCTCAACTTTTTTGCGCTTAGCTATGGGCTTAGATGCTTCTTCATGCGTTGTTACAGTTGGTGTGGCGGGTTGTGGTATAGCTGCTGCCTGTTGGTGGGGGTGCGATTCTGCTTCCAGCTGATGCAGCTTCTCTTTGGCTAAACCTATAACCGTATGAGGTACGCCTGCCAGTTGCGCGACTTGTAAGCCATAGCTTTGGTTGGCAGGACCATCATGAACCGTATGCAGAAACACAATACGTTCATTGTACTCAGTTGCATTGAGGTGAACATTCGCGACATTGTGATGCGCCTCTGGGAGAACTGTCAGCTCAAAGTAGTGAGTTGCAAACAGTGTAAATGCTTGTACCTGCTCTGCTAAATGTGATGCGCAGGCCCAGGCTAAGGACAAACCATCAAAGGTACTGGTGCCCCGGCCAATTTCATCCATTAGCACTAAACTATTGGGTGTCGCATTGTTTAGGATATTGGCTGTTTCAGTCATCTCCACCATAAAGGTTGATCTACCACCAGCCAGGTCATCAGATGAGCCAATTCGGGTGAAAATGCGGTCAACAATACTGAGTTCTGTTTTGGTGGCTGGTACAAAGCTTCCAATATGTGCCAACAGGGTAATAAGCGCAGTTTGTCGCATATAAGTCGATTTACCGCCCATGTTGGGACCAGTAATAATCAACATACGACGATCGTTTGATAGTGCAGTACTGTTAGCAACAAAAGGCTCATCTAATACCTGCTCAACCACAGGGTGACGGCCTTCTTCGATGCTAAGCCCTGGGATATCAGTAAATGTTGGCTTACAGAAGTTTAAGGTTTCTGCTCGTTCAGCCAGGTTATTGAGTACATCAAGGGTTGCCAGGGAAGCTGCGGTTTCTTGCAGTGGCGCTAACTCTGAGGCTAAAGTTTCTATCAGCTGTTCATATAACTGCTTTTCCCTCGCTAATGCACGACTCTTACTGCTTAATGCTTTATCTTCAAAAGTCTTTAGCTCTGGGGTAATAAAACGCTCAGCATTTTTTAAGGTTTGTCGGCGAATATAGTGGGTTGGCGCTTGCTCTGCCTGTTGACGGCTGATTTCAATAAAATAGCCATGCACCCGGTTATACCCTACTTTAAGTGTACTAATGCCGGTTTTTTGCCGTTCCTCTGTTTCAAGCTTAATGAGGTAATCCCCAGCATTTTCACTGATAGCTCGTAGCTCATCCAGCTCACTGTCATAGCCTTCGGCAATCACACCACCATCACGAATGACCACTGGTGGGTTAGGAATGATGGCTCGTTGCAGCAAATCGACCAGTTCAGGATAAGTACTGATTTGAGCAGCAAGCTGGTCGATTTGGCCACCATTAATAGCTTGCAGCAGGTGTTGTAAATCGGGTAATACGGCAAGTGCATCCCGTAACCGCGCCAGGTCTCGAGGGCGTGAAGAACGAAGGGCTATTCGCGCTAATATACGCTCTATGTCACCAATTTGCTTTAGTGTTTGGTGAATTCCTTCGTAGTGATAGTTTTCTAGCAGTGCAGTTATGGTTTGCTGCCTAAGCGTAAGCGTGCTGTGGTCACGCAGCGGCCGATTAAGCCAGCGGTTAAGCAGTCGGCTGCCCATGGCGGTAGCCGTACGATCCATGACTGAAAGTAGAGTATTGTCCTGGCTGCCAGCCAGGTTGGTAGTAATTTCTAAATTGCGGCGTGTGGCTGCATCAAGAACAACACTGTCTTCATGACGGTCGACATGGAGCGCACGCAAGTGAGGCAGTGCTGTGCGCTGAGTTTCTTTCGCATACTGTAACAGGCAGCCTGCCGCTTCTATGGCTATTGATAGGTGCTCACAACCAAAGCCAGCCAGGTCTTGTGTACCGAACTGGTGAGTGAGCTGTTGATAGGCTGATTCATAATCAAAATCCCAAGGAGCACGTTTTCTAACCCCTTTATAGGGTTGTAAAAGGGACTTATAGTCTTTGTCTTCACTGACCAAAATCTCAGCAGGAGACAGGCGTTGCAGTTCTGCCTGAGCTGCTTCAAACCCTGTTAACTCGGTAACATGAAAACGGCCACTACTGATGTCTAATGTTGCCACTCCATAGGTTGATTCGTGACAGTGAAGAGCTGCCAGTAAATTATCTTGTCGCTCTTCAAGTAGAGCTTCGTCACTGATGGTACCAGGGGTTAAAATACGGACGACTTTACGTTCTACGGGCCCTTTACTGGTTGCAGGGTCGCCCACTTGCTCGCAGATGGCGACAGATTCACCTAATTTGACGAGTTTTGCCAAGTAACCATCGACCGAATGGAAGGGTATTCCTGCCATTGGGATAGGTTCTCCAGCAGATTGGCCTCGTGCAGTTAATGTGATATCCAACAAGTGTGCGGCTTTTTTGGCATCATCGTAGAATAACTCATAAAAATCCCCCATTCGATAAAACACCAGCTCATCGCGGTGTTGCTGTTTTATCTTCAGGTATTGTTGCATCATGGGGGTGTGTTGAGCCTGTTGTTGCTTTACTTTAGTCATTGATAACAAATGGTCTTTTTGCTCACATGGGAAAACAGATAATAGAAATGGATTTTAAGGGTTTATCAGTCACTGACAACCGACTTTTGTTAATAATGACAAAAGTCTTTGTTTTGAATAGAAGTTGCACCAATAAAATTCTCAACGGTATACCATTTAGTGTGGGTAAAGAGTAGCTGTCGTATTTTGGTGGTGGATATATGGAAACATTTGAAGATCAAGCATTTGTACTTGCTGAAACAGTCGGGCAAGCGCTTAAACAAAGTGAGTTGATGCTGGCCACGGCGGAGTCTTGTACAGGTGGATGGGTGGCTCAAGCAGTCACTGCAGTACCTGGAAGTTCTGCGTGGTTTGAGGGAGGCTTTGTGACTTACTCAAATGAGGCGAAACAGCAAATGTTAGGGGTTTCGCTGACAACATTAGAGGAGTTTGGCGCTGTCAGTGAGCCTGTTGTGGTACAAATGGCGGAAGGTGTTTTGCAGCGCACTCGGGCAGACCTGGCGATTGCGATCAGTGGCATTGCTGGACCCGCTGGTGGCAGTCAAGACAAGCCGGTTGGTACGGTTTGGGTTGCCTGGTCAGCTGCTGGTCGTCAGACATTAACAAAATGCTTTGAGTTTAGCGGCGATCGTCGACAAATACGTCAACGTGCGGTGCTGGCAGCACTTATGGGCATCATGGATCGGTTAAGGAATTGAGGTCACTGTTGTCACTCTTGGGTTGTCGCAATTTACCAAGGCTAGCTGGATTTCGCTTTTGTTGAATGCATAGAGTTATATAATGAACAACCTGACTTCTTTCATACTGTAATTGTCTCATTAAAAACTTTCTCTAACTTATAAGCTATGAGCGTTATGCTTGCGGGTAGGTAGTCAATAGAGAAATGGGCCAGTTAAAAAAAATACTGTTTTATACTAGGCGGAATGGGAAATCTATGACATAATACTGAATATATATACAGTACTGGTGTTTCTCGCCTGTTTCGTCCTTTTGCTTCACGAGGTGTGATTTGATGGATGACAACAAGAAAAAAGCCTTAGCCGCTGCAGTTTCTCAAATTGAACGACAGTTTGGGAAAGGTGCCATCATGCGGATGGGTGATCATGAACAAGAAGCTATCCCTGCCATTTCAACAGGCTCATTGGGTTTAGATATTGCTCTGGGTATTGGTGGCTTACCAAAAGGACGTATCGTTGAAATCTATGGACCTGAGTCTTCAGGTAAAACAACATTAACACTACAAGTGATTGCCGAGGCTCAAAAACAAGGGGCGACCTGTGCCTTTGTTGATGCTGAGCATGCTCTTGACCCTGAATATGCCCGCAAGCTAGGGGTGAGTGTTGATAACCTTTATGTGTCTCAGCCTGACACGGGTGAGCAAGCACTTGAAATTACCGACATGTTGGTTCGTTCAGGTGCAGTTGATGTCATTATTGTTGACTCGGTCGCTGCATTAACGCCTAAAGCTGAAATTGAAGGCGAGATGGGTGATGCGCATGTGGGTCTGCAAGCTCGCCTTATGTCGCAAGCTCTAAGGAAAATTACCGGCAATATTAAGCAGGCAAACTGTCTTGTAATTTTCATCAACCAGATCCGGATGAAAATTGGTGTCATGTTTGGTAACCCTGAAACTACAACGGGGGGTAATGCACTTAAATTTTATGCTTCTGTGCGTTTAGATATCCGCCGTACGGGTTCAGTCAAGCAGGGCGAAGAAGTGATCGGTAATGAAACCCGAGTAAAAGTCGTTAAAAATAAGGTTTCTCCTCCTTTCCGTCAGGCTGAATTCCAAATTCTCTATGGTAAAGGCATTTATCATATGGGTGAAGTAATTGACCTGGGTGTTAAAGATGGCCTTGTTGATAAAGCGGGTGCTTGGTACTCCTACAATGGCAGCAAGATTGGCCAAGGAAAAGCGAATGCAGCGCAGTTCTTAGAAGATAATCCTGAAATTGCTTGGGAAATCGAGGAAAAAATACGTCAGAAGCATGGCACACTCGCCAGCGAGGATTCACCTCAAGAAGCCATTGAACCCGCGAGCAAAGATAAGAAAGGAAAATCAAAGGCAACCACGGATTAATTTTATTATCAGGTAACTATGTATAGAAGGTATACCCGTACACAAAGGGTATACCCAGCGTTTCAACAAACAGTTTACACCCGTATTGTATGACCATTTCTCTCGCCGTTCTGCGACAGTCAGCACTAACCCTGTTGGCTTGTCGCGATTTTTCTGTAGCTGAACTAGCTTCCCGACTTCGAAAAAAAACAACAGATGAAAACCTTATCCAGCAAGTGATTGAACAATTACTTGAGAAAGGCTGGCTGGATGACCATCGTGCTGCAGCATCGTTTGTTAGACAGCGTATAGATAGAGGCCATGGACCTCTGCGTATCCGTCAGGACATGCGTGCCCGTGGATTTACTGTCGAAATGATAGAGCAAACACTGGAAGAGCAAGAGCCAGACTGGGAAGAGGTTGCGTTTCTTGCCTGGCAAAGAAAGTTTTCATCTATTCCTAAAAATGATAAGGAAAAAACCAAGCAAATACGCTTCTTACAGTATAGAGGCTTTTCATACGATATTATTCGATGTGTGTTGAACAGAGAATAACAAATTACACCTCTACTCCCTGACTCTTTAAAAACAGACTTACCCAGTTTTTGGTTCATTATTAGTAACTGCCGGAATACAAGAGCGGTTTTCTTTATAATGATTAGTAAATAGCCAAAATAGCTTAGGGAAGGCCATATTTCGCCATAAATTTAAAAATAACTAGTTGTATATTGGTACATATTATTACATTTTACGCGGGTTAATTAGTCTATTCTAAGAACAGTAGCGTCTGATTGTCTATTTTAATAAGTAGTAAAATTGGATGTTTGACTGCTATAAAGTAGTGGCTTTTTTATGGAAAAGATAAAGAGTTGCGACAAAATAAGACAAAATAAGACAAAAAAAGAGTTGTCATAATTGATGTCTTCAGTATTGTTATTCTGCTAGCAATATAAATAAAAATAAGAAAAATAGAACAGGTGGTATAAAGTGTCTTATAGTCTGCTCTCGACTGGTGGGGTGTAAAATAAAAGGATTTAAAAATGCTCTATAATGCAATATATAAAGCAATTGCTTTGTTAATCTTCTTTTTTTTAAGTCAAACGGCTTACCCTCACACAAGTTTTATTTCATTCTACAAAATAACACTTTTACCAGGCTCTGGCTATATTTATGGTTCGTTTGCGCGGCAGGGAGTAGATATTGCATTACAAAATTATTATGGTGAATCGCGTTATAGTAAATCAAATATGGAAGAGAAAAAGAAACTATTGGGTTGGTATTTGTTGAAGAAAATGAGCATAAAGGTTAGGGGCGAAAATATTGCGTTAAATGTGAATGATGTTCGATTGGGTAGCCATGAAACGAATATTAGTATTAATATGCTTAATATGCCAAAGGAAATTAGTGATTTAGAGATCAAAATAACAGCTATGTCTGAGACTCGAAATCAGCAAAATGTGGTTCTATTAAAGTCAAAAGATAAAAAAGAAAAAGTAATTCTGTCAAAGAAAAATAATTTTAAGTATAAAGTGCTTAATGATTCTGGTGAATAATGTAATAAAATATTTTTCTTGGCTCGATGTAAGCTGTTGGTAACTATTACGTTGAGCTTTAAATGATTTTAATAGGGTGGTTTTATTATAAATAACTGCCTTAAAACTTGAATTTTAAAATTAGAAAAGGAAATGCAATGGATCGCAGAAACTTTATTAAATATGGAGCCACACTATCATCAGGATTAGCATTTAGCTCTGTAGGCCTATCTGCATTAAGTTCTTCAGGATCATCCGAAGGGCTTAATTATCAGCAAAAAAAACTCATTTCAGAATATAATCCTTTATATATACCACCGTTATTGTATAACCCTTACGCTAAACGTTATCGTATGCCAACGCTATATGTACAAGATACATTCCATGAATTTTATCCTGGAAAAAAATCTCCTGCCACAGGACTTTCAACTTTACAGCATCACTGCTCATATTTTGGCCCAACTATTAAAGTTAAACGAGGAGATGTTGTAGATTTTTCGATTGTCAATTTACGACAAGAACCTGTTACAAATCATTGGCATGGGCTGCATATACCTGGTCGTTTAGATGGTGGGCCTCATCAAATGATTCAGCCAGGTGAAACTTGGAATATAACCATGCCTGTTCGTCAAGAAGCAGCTACTTGCTGGTACCATGATCATACCTGCGGCAAAACTGCAGAACATGTTTATTTTGGCCATGCAGGTTTGTTTTTGATAGAAGATACTCATAGTGCTTTTTTGGGAATTCCTGATATTTATGGAGTTAATGAAATTCCAGTTATTGTTCATGACAAGCTTTTTAATACTAATTTTGAGCAAATTTATGACTTAAGAGGTGGTCCTATCTTTTTAGGAGATAGTATATTAGTGAATGGTACGATAAATCCATATTGTAAAGTAAACCCAGGCTGGGTGCGTTTAAGAATATTAAATGGTGCTAATGATAGGCACTTTGACTTTTACTTTAAGGATGGACGAAGCTTTTATGTTATTGCAGGAGATGGTGGTTTTTTAAACCAACCAGTACAAATTGATCAACTTACGTTGTACTCAGGCGAGCGCGCTGAAATTATGATTGATCTGTCACAGGATGGTGGTGGTATTATCGATCTAATGGCAAAAACGATTGTTGTTGATACTAGCGGTGGTGACTTGTTTGTTAATATTATGCGACTGGCGATTGAAGATAATTTTGAACTGCCTGCTACATTACCATCGCGCTTGAGGAAAAAGTGGATCAACTGGGAGGAAGAAATTAAATCAGCACCTCAAGTTATATCCAGATCTTTTGATTTAAGTAGCAATAGTACTCTAACGGAAATGTATATAAATAATAAAGCCTATGACATGAAAGTTATAAATGAATTTGTTCCTCGTGGTGTTCATGAAGTTTGGGAGGTTAAGTCACTGCGAGGAGGACACCCCTTTCACGTTCATGGTTGTTCATTTCTTATCATGGCAATTGATGACGAGCCTCCTCCTGATGAGTTCAAAGGCTGGAAAGATACAGTAGTATTACCGTTACCAGAGCCTGGTACTCCTGTAGGAAAATATTACACTGCAAAAATTTTAGTAAAATTCGATCATACAACCTTTCGTGCTGATGGTACAAATCGGAATATTAGTGGCTTAAAAGACCAAAAAGAGTTGAGGTATCATTTCCCCTATATGTATCACTGCCATTTACTTGAGCATGAAGATAAAGGCATGATGGGGCAGTTTATAGTATATGATGAAGCCTAAAAAATTAAACATGAATTTATAAGGTAAAGGAATGGATCGACGTCAGTTTTTATCTGTTGCGTCTGGCGTGGGCGCACTGGGTGTTTTGTATTCAAGTTTAAAAAAAGATGATCTTGAGTACGAGGTAGTATTAAATGAGAGTGATAATTTACTGTATATTCCTCCAATGCTGAATGATCCATTTTCTGATTTTTATAGCTTACCAGCCTTAACGATCCAAAATAAAACGCATAGCTTTTTTCATAATATTGCGTCATCTTCTATAGGTTTATCTTCATCACAGCATCAGCTAGATTACTTAGGTCCGACGATAAAAGTGAAACGTGGTGATGTTGTTGAATTATCAATTAAAAACCTAACCAATGAAGAAACTATGAATCACTGGCATGGCTTGCATATTCCGGGAAGTGTTGATGGCAGTCCTCACCAGTTGATAAATCCTGGAGAAAGTTGGAACACTACACTACATATTCAGCAAGAAGCGGCTACCTGTTGGTATCACCCATTAGGTTATGAACTGGGTGTTCAACAGATGTACTTAGGCTATGTGGGTCTTATAATTATTGAAGATGAAAGCAATAAGTCTTTGAATATGCCTGTCACATATGGTCTGGATGATATTCCTCTAATTATTCAGGATAAAAACTTTGATAGTGAAGGTAAGGAAATATTCGATCTCAATACACGCTATAGGGGAAACACACTAGTTATCAATGGCACTGTTAAACCATATATTACTGTTTCACCTGGCTGGGTTCGTTTTCGGATTTTAAATGCTACACAAAGCCGAGTATTGGATTTTTCTTTTACTCATGGCTCAACTTTTTACCAAGTCGCAACAGATGGCGGAATGCTGAATGCTCCCATTGCAATGCAAAAAGTCAGTATAGCACCAGGTCAGCGTTGCGAGCTTATGTTGTTAATTGAAGAAAAACAGCAAAATATTGCACTTAACATTGTGGATAGTTTTTGGAATGATTTATCAGTTCTTGCACTAAAAGTGTTGGTTGAAGATGTTGCCTGTACTGAAACAGTATTACCTAATAAATTGAGACATAATAGTCTAAATGTTAATTTTAATCTAGTAGATACATTACCAGTAGCAAAAAAGATATCAACAGATGAAATCGAAACAACAAAAAAAAATATACTTCAAAATACAGTATTCAATATGAATGAAATTGAAAGTGCTATTGTTCGTGATAAAGATGAAGTATGGGAGGTAGAAGTAAAGGGAAGTTACTCCTTTCATATCCATGGAGCTTCATTTCTAGTAGTGAGTATAAATGGTATTCCTCCTGAAAGTTGTGGATGGCAGGATACTGTTATAATAGGAAGTGAAAAAAAAGAATTACATAAAATGAAGATACTCATTAGTTTTAATACGACTACATATCGGCATGGTGTAAACCAGTTTCAAACAGCCTATAATTCGACGAGCTTGAAGTACCATGTTCCTTATTTATATCATCTGGTAAGTATGGATGAACAGGGTGTTAGTAAAATTGGTCAATTTTCAGTAATTGAGCAGTTATAATAAGAGTTTTTTGAATTATTGTGAAAGAAAATTTTCGTCTCAAGTAGTACTCAGCGTTATTATATGAAAAGCTAAAATTGAATAAAAAAGTATTCATGTTTAGTGTAAAAAAACAAAAGGGTACATACATGGAGCGTAGAAATTTTATTAAATATGGAGCTATGCTTTCTTCGGGAGCAGCACTAACCTCAGTAGGGTTTTCTGTTGTTGGTCACTCTAGATCATTAGAGGGACTGACTTACCGACAAAAAAAAGCTATTGCTGATTTTAATCCTCTTTGTGTCCCTCCCTTGTTGTATAACCCTTATGCAAAACGATATCGTATGCCAACCCTGTATATTCAAGATACCCAACATGAGTTTTATCCGGGTAAAAAATCCTATGCTACTGGGATTTCAACTTTACAGCATCATGGTTCTTATTTAGGTCCTACTATTAAAGTCAAACGAGGGGATATTGTTGATTTTTCAGTTGTAAATTTAAGATCAGAACCGGTAACCAATCACTGGCATGGCTTACATATTCCAGGGCGTTTAGATGGTGGGCCTCATCAGATGATTCATCCAGGTGAAACTTGGAATATCAGTATGCCAATTCATCAAGAAGCTGCAACTTGCTGGTACCATGATCATACCTGTGGTAAAACAGCAGAACAGGTATATTTTGGTCATGCAGGAATGTTTATTATAGAAGATAAAAATAGCGTTTTGTTGGGTTTGCCTGATATTTATGGGATTAATGATATACCAATTATTTTGCAAGATAAGCTTTTTGATGCTGCTGGGCAGCAGATTTATGATCTAAAACCAAATAGAGTATTTACAGGCGATACATATTGTATAAATGGAGTAGCTAATCCATTCATATCCGTAATGCCAGGGTTAGTAAGATTCAGGATATTAAATGCATCTAATGCGAGACCTTATAACCTATTCTTTAGTGATACTATATTTTATGTTATTGCTTCTGATGGAGGTTTTTTAAACCAACCTGAACAAGTTGAAAAAATTCTAGTTCTTCCTGGCGAGAGAGTTGAAATAATAGTTGATTTTTCAAAGTTTAGAGGTGGTATGCTAGATATGAAGGCAGTTACGCTGCCTTCTGACCCCTTTGATCCAGATTATATAACAGTAACTATAGCAAAAATTGTAGTAAACTCTTATCAATTAAAAGAAACGATACTCGCTAATAGCTTAAGGCATAGTGAGATTCAGAGAGACTTTATTACTAATACATTATCTGATATATCTAGATCATTTGAGCTTATGGTAGACGATGAGTTATCAAAAATGAGTATTAATAATAAAGAATTTGATATGAAGTTTATTAATGAAGAGGTGAAAATAGATATTCCTGAAATATGGGAAATAAAATCTTTGAAAGGTGGACATAACTTTCATGTTCATGGTTGCTCGTTTTTGGTTCTTGAGTTATATGGAGAAGAGCCAGACAATACGCTGAAAGGATGGAAGGACACAATCGCACTACCAAAACGTATTGGTGAAATGAATGAAGGTGAGTATCATACCTGTAAAATATTGGTAAAATTTAATTATAATACTTACAGAAAAGAATATATGAAACACATCGAAAGTCGATCAGATATTAATTATCATATTCCTTATATGTATCACTGTCATGTTCTTGAACATGAAGATAAAGGTATGATGGGTCAGTTTATAGTATATTAAGATTAATTGATTGTAAATGACATTGTGTAAACTGCTGAGTATAATACCACTCCAAAAAATGCTGCATACTGCTTCAATAATTAATGATGTATTCTCCCGTGTGATCAATAGGGCTATTGTATGTAGCATCCTTTTATTTAAAAGATACACTTTTACAAGTATTCTTTACTTAGGGTCTGTTAACAAGCCCTAAGTTTGTACGACACTCATCGAATACACTTCAATTCTGACGTTTTATTGTGAGAAGTAGCTCAACGTATGTTACTCAACCTGTGTTTTAGCAAACGCTATATCGAAATATCATGATTGTTTATTTTTTGTAATCGAGAATCACAAATAATAAGTCTGCAAAGCTTGGATTAGTATGGGAATTATGACTAGTAGAGACTATGAATTGGCTTCTGTTATGGAGGAGTAAATAAGCTTATATATTGTATATAAAAATGTATAAGGTTGGGTTGCTTATTTAAAAGTTGTTATAACTTGTTAATGCATGAGGTAAGAGAAATGTTATATGTTGTTTTAAGTATTTATATGGTACCAAGGTGTATGTTTTTTGTGGCTTTATCAGTAGATTTACAGATGGAATAATACGAGTTTGCAAATAGAATGATATGCCATTAGAAAGAATACTTTTAATTGATGCTGAAGTGTTGAGAGTTTGGACGTTTGTTTTGAAAATATTGAGTGCTCACTGTCATTCCATTATTTTCTGCATTAATTGAAAAGTTATATTTTAATTAAAAAACTTAAGGCAAACATACTGTATGAGTCAGAACAAGACATCATTTCCTAAAAAAACTCGACAAATCTTAAGTGTTGCCATTTCGGCAAGCGTTTTATCCATGCATTCGCTTGCAGATATGGGGCAAACTCAACCAGAGGTCGTTGACTTAATGATTCTATATACTGAGGGAGCCAAGTCTACTGCTGATTCATACGCTAATAATGCAGGTATAAACAAGCGTATTACGGATCTTGTTGAGCAACTGAATGAATTATACCGTATAAATAATGCAAATATACAGCTCAATTTGGTTCACTCTGAATTAACTGCTGACGCAGATACTAAACGTTTGGATAAAATTACAGTAGGTAGTCATTCAGTCTCAATAGTATCGTCTAATCGAGGCATACGTGATTTAAGGGCACAGTATGGTGCTGATCTAGTTTTGACATTAGTATCTGTACCAGAAGCAGTTTATGATGGTACATGTGGTATTGCGACAACAAGTGGTGCTAAAGTACAGGAAGGTCAGTTTTCACTGAGTGATAGAGACAATGCCTATTCAGTTGCTTCTATCGATAAAAATACCTGCGATACCTACTCACACAAAAAAGATAAGACTTTGTTTGATGAAGTCGTGTTAGTTGTTGCGCATGAGTTTGGGCACTCTATGGGACTAAACCATGATGTAAGAACTGAAAAAAATAATTTTAATGCGTCAATTAATGATAATGCGATGAAAAGCTTTTTAAAAGAAGCGCTATTGGAAGTTAAATCAGATGAATATTTGAAAAAGAACGGTAAGCTTCCAAAAAAAGGGAGTATTGTCATAAATGATCCAACATTTGATGATTATAAATTAATTGCTGGTGGACTATATGAATATAGTTTTGGTTATGGGGAAGATGATCTTTTTACTACAATAATGGGGTATACAGATAGTTATGATGCTGAAAATAAAAACTGGTTACCCTATTTTTCTACACAAAACCCTGTAACCTATACTTTTCCATTTTTTAGGTTGGATAGAACAGAGCTTGATAAGCCTGGAGCTGATTGGTCAAAAATATCTTGGCTAAGAGAGGACTGTAGTTCAAGTACTTGTGACTATAATCTAATTCCAGGTAAATATCCTACAACAAAAGTCATAAAACAATTAACGTCTATTGGTAATGCTGACAAAAATACACTTAAAGCAGTTAATCAAGCTTCTAAACAAATTTCAGAGTTCTGTGTTAGTAAAGACCAAACCAGCCAATACCCTTACACTGAACCAAAGGCTGTAAAAGTTAAAGGGATGACGCTAAGAGAGTTTAGCTTGATACATGCATATACTATCAATTTCAATAAAACGCCTTTTTGGAGTAAAGAGTATCCCAAAAGTACAGAAGGATTCTATGGTTGGCAGTCAGAGATACTCGATATTATAGATATTGATGCTAAAAAGCGCTACATGACAGTTTCTACAGTTGATAACACAATGCCAGTGGTTGGTCTAGATTTAACTTGTGCTCTGCAACAAAATGAAACTTATCGATTTGCTGCAGAAGTTCAAGGTGGGTCTGAGGGTGTTGCAGCAATTTGGCTGTACTATGAAACTGCTCAAGATACACAAGACTGGATACTTATCGATTATAAACCAGTGAATCAGGTCGATTGGACGGCATTAACTGGAGATATAAGGATGCCAAGCCAGCTGACTAATGCAAGACTTGTTATTACTGGTGTTTCAGATGGCGTCGGATTTTCCCTGAATGAGTTGAAAGTTCTCACAAAACGTAATTAAGATGTAAGTACTAGATGTAAGTACTAATGGATGCGGTAGATAAGATTTAAACCTCCAGACGGGCTGCTTGTTTAGTTAATACTCTGGCAGCCAGTCAGAGCATGATGTAACTTTAGCAACCAAGTAGGATGTATTCCTACTTGGAATTATTTAATTGCTTATTGCATCGTTTAAGAAATACAAGCATTTCTTTTTCGGCTTGCTTATCACCTTTACTACGAGCGATGGTTATACCTTGCTGGTAAATGTCAGCTGCTTTTTGCCATTCATTTAATTGAACATAACTTTTTCCCAGTAACTTCCATGCTGTTGAGTAGTTTGTGTCATGCTGTAAACAGGCGATGAAATGCTCAATAGCTTTCTCTGGCTGTTGATCGTCCAGATATGCTTTACCTAAGCCGAATCGTAACATCGCATTATCCTGACCTTGCTGTAATAATGTTTCGAGCTGTTTAATCATAAACTAACCTTGGATAAATTAAGTAGGCATATCTGACACTCGGCGTATAATAGCGCTGATTACCTAGAAAGTAACAAGTCATTTAAAGAAAGTAGTCAGGATGTCTATGGATAATAATAGCTATAATAACTTTGTGGACGCTATTCACCACTTTGTGAGTGGTTGGAGTAAGTCACGTACTAAAGGTGAGGTGTTATTAACACACGAATCAGGCGGTGTAATCTGCTCATTCGATACTCCCATTGGTTCAGTAAAGCGTAAGCATGAAGCTTTTATATGGAACCTAAGTGAATTTGACCTACAGTCATTTAAGGCAAGTATTAATGATGAACAGCACTTTATCACGCTCTTTAATCTGGATATGTCAGTACAACAGGAGCTTGATCAGCAGCAGTATTTACCCGTGACTGAAGAGCTGCTGATGTCATTGGATGTGAGTCAGCTGCCTGATCTTTTGCCACAGCATGAAGTTAAAGTGTTAAGTAACAAAGACGAGGTAGTTTGGTTTAATGCACAACGTGGTGAGGATGTTGTTTGTTTAGAACGGTTTAATAAAAATGATGTTGCTATGTACTATCTTTGTGATGGACAAAATCTAATATCATGGGCACGGGCAATTTCTGCAGGGAGTGACATGGTTGTTGATGATGTACAAACGAACCCTAGTTATAGAAGACAAGGGCTGTCTAAACGAATCATGAACCATATTATCTATGATGCCCAGAAGGCTGATTGCCAACACATTCGACTTGCGGCATCAGTATTAGGTCAAAAATTATACTACCACTTAGGGTTTCAATCTGATATTGAGATGTCTGTTTTTTCTTCAGTCAGTTAATATATTTTTAATGAAGCAATAGAAGGATCTTCAATAGTGCATAGTAATTACATAATCCGACCAATGAAGCGCGAGGAAGTTAATATTGCTATTGACTGGGCTGCAAAAGAGGGATGGAATCCAGGGCTTCATGATGCGGACTGTTACTATCACACCGATCCAAACGGTTTTTTTATGGGTTTACTTGATGGTAAACCAATTTCGACATTATCTGTTGTCAAATATAGTGCATCATTCGGTTTTCTAGGTTTTTATATTGTACATCCCGATTATCGACGCCAGGGTTATGGTTTGAAAATCTGGAAATCAGGTATTCAGTATCTATATGGCTGTAATATTGGCTTAGATGGTGTTGTTGAACAACAAGAAAACTATAAAAAATTTGGCTTTAAGCTAGCCTATCGAAATATTCGATTTGAATACGTTGGTGGTGATGACGTATTCGCTAATACCGATACTATTGATCTTTCGACGTTACCATTTAACACGGTTGAGCTTTATACCTGTTCTTTTTTCCCTGAAAAAAGAACAGCATTTTTAAAATCATGGATCAATCAGCCAGATTGTCATGCATTAGGTATTATCCAAAATGATCGTTTAGCTGGTTATGGTGTTATACGTAAGGCTCAAAATGGCTACAAGATTGGACCTCTTTACGCTGATAATCCTGCATTGGCTGATGCTATTTTTGCCTCATTAATACAAGCGGTAGATTTTTTACAACCAGTCTACCTTGACATACCTGAAGTCAATCATGAAGCGCTTAAGTTGGCTGAACGTTATAGAATGGAGAAGGTTTTTGAAACGGCGAGAATGTATACAGGGGAATCACCTACATTACCTCTAGATAGAATTTATGGTGTCACTTCGTTTGAGGTAGGGTAAATAATTAGCAGTTTATAGCAGTGAGCGATTATGATTATTAGAGATGGTATGTTAGATGAGGCATTGTTAATACACAATAATGTGGCAGAGTTAAACAGTATTCATTCAATAGCATATTATTTAAACAGAATAGCATCCCGCCAATATAAACTGTTAGTTGCTGAGGTCTCAGGTAAGCTTGCAGGGTATAAGTTAGGTTATTGGGAGGATATCCAAAATTTTTATAGTTGGTTGGGAGGTGTTCTGCCAGAGTACCGTCGCTTTGGTGTTGCGCAGCAACTCCTTGGAACTCAGGAAGCTTATGTGCGTGAAGTTGGTGGACACCGAATTTGTGTTAAAAGTATGAATAAGTATCCAGGCATGCTTATTTTACTTATTAAAAATGGATACTATATTACTAATGTTGTACCTTCCTCGTCGGGTGAAAATAAAATTGAGTTTACTAAGTCGCTGTAAAAGTCATAAATGGAGCACAATTACAGATAAAATAGTTTTTGGTCGAAAGACATTGTGGAAATGAGTGAAGTGATTTGTTTTTCCCGTACTAGAAGACCACCCTTGGCCTTTACTGCTCCTGGTACTTTCAGCATCTTTTTCGTAACCAAGCCTCCAAGGAAGGTTTAACAGCGCGTTTGAGCATGTTATGCAGACTTTGGGCAAAGGTGTAATTAAATCTAATCAGGTTAGCCTCACAAAAAAATCGTTCGAATTGGGTATAGCAAGAGGATATTGATCTTTAGAAGCTAGTGAGCCATACCCCAAAAAAGCCTTATTTTATGCATGGTCATGGCCCACTAATGTTCATTAAAACACTATATTATGAGTTTACTCCCGATGTTGCTCAATAATTTTGTAGAGAGAGTCTCTAACTACTTCAGCGTGTTTTGGGTTATCTTTTACAGTTTTATAATAGCGTGTGAGTAAGGAATTTATTTTATCACTTCTAGTGCTGTCTTCTACCATTTTTACTTCATTAAAATCAGTTGAGCCATCTAAGGTATTACGCCAAACATCGGCTAAGATATCCCAGAATGCTTGTCGTTTTTCAGCCCAATCAGCTACTGATGCGCATTCATTATCAGGTAAGCGTACTGACCAGATTTTGCCAATTTCTTTAACCAGTGCGTGCTTATAGCCCTCTGAAAACTGTGTTTTAATATTATTCTGCCTTTCAATCCATGAGTTACCATATGAAATAACGGAAGATTGCCGTGACAAGGTATTATAATCACTTCTTCCCATATCACGTGACTCTCTACCTGGTATTGGAGCAAATGCACCACAGTTGAATTCTGAAAATTTATGGCCTTCAACCCAGGTACCTAGGCATTGGTAACGTAGCCCATCATCTAAACTTAGGATCTCTCTGACCCATGGTGCATGGAGTGCACCGATAGGCTCTACTGCCCATCGATCGTTTTCACCAAAGCGGCCCAGATACTTATATCGATACATTGGTTTTTTTCGCCAAATCTCTCCGTGATGACGCATCATAAAAGCTGTATCGCCTCTATGACTATCAGCCTGCATAAAATGTTGTAGTCTTACGTAGTCTTCTCCTTCATCAACAACTTTTATAAGCTCTTTTACCACATATTGGTTAGCATCATAGACTCTTGAGTCCATGGTGTAGTTAGGGTCAACTGCTTCTGTTTCGGCATAGGTATAGTCTACTAAATAACAGCCAGCTAATTGCTTAATTTCTTCAAGGTCAGGAGTAAGGACGTTTGATCGCTGATATGTATTGGCTTGAATGGCTGATGTACTCAGAGAGGCAAACAAAACTGAAAGAACAGAAAGTTGTTTGGGTAGGAGCATTGTTTTCCATAACAATTTCATAATCTCATCCTATTTAATTATGGTCAAGATGACATACTCGGCATGATTATGACTACTTGGCTTCCCAGGCTGGTAGTTAACATCTGATACAGTTATGTTTCATAGGCGTGCCTCCTGCCGTTGGACTTAAAAAACTGCGCGTTGAGTATATCGTTAACTGATCATATAGAGATAAATTTTGCATGCAAGTGAATAATTTACTGAGGTATGTTGTTAATGATCTCATTTAGATAACACTTCTGTGCTATTTGGTCACTCTATACAACCGGTTATAAAACAACCATAGAGTTTGGGCAGGAGTTGAAGTTTATTACCAAATATAAAGTGTTTTGATCTAAATTTTAAACATTACTTTTTGAGTTATGTGTCTTTTTTTTGAACAAAAAAAGGTGGTGTATATTTTGTGCTCAGATTGATAGCTGAAGTAATAATGCTTTCTGTATTTGAATTTGTTGCAAATAAGTTATAATGTACATATATATTTTTACTAAGAAGTAGCTGCGCCATAATCATTACTTTAATGACGTGCAGGCTGTTTATAATGGTGAAAGAAGGCACATGGCTTGTGTTCAAAAAAGTAGTCAAAGATCATTGCTGGTTGTTTGTTCAAAACAACTCTTCTTGTGACCAAAAAAGGAGCTTGTGGTTCTAGTCTTTTTTATAGTTCGTTCTGATTTAGAAAACATGCAGACTGAATAAGGTTGTTGAAGCCTATCTGATTGCTATCCATAATTTCCCTCTATAAGCATTCGATTGTGCGGGGTTATGGTTTTATGAATTTATTTGCAGGTAGCAGAGCAATGCAGGAGCATATAATTGTCACCCTAGGATCTGTGAACACTATTTGAATATCGCTGTTATGACGGTAAAAGCACTCATCTAGGCGCGAAGCGTGAAGTTTAGTGGTTCTAAATGAACAATGAGTAACAACGAGTAGTGCTTTTACCATCATCACCCCTTCGGGCCGAGATTATTTTTCCACCTAGCGGTGTTACAAGTCATTTATATAGAATGACTACACGGCATTCGTTGTACCTTGCTAGGCTAAAAATGTGCTTTGCTAGGCGAAAAAATAGTCTACGGCAGTGGTGATTTAAATAGTATTAACAGGCCCTAGTCATTTATTAATATACCCAGCACTACTTTTATATTAATAAGTCTTTACCACAGTTTTCACGGTTGTAAAATTGCTCAAGGGCCTTATCTCATTGACGGCCGTTTTTAATAGTCCTTCGTTTTATGTATAGCTAGAAAAGAATAAAATGAGCTTTATTTTCAAAGTATGCTTTAAGTATTAAATAGTTACAATTTAAGTGATTAGTTGTCACTGATTATTACATATACCCGTCACGAATCAATTTTTGGGTTTGTTGTCTGTGTTAATAAACCAAGTTATGTCTTAATATAGGATTTTTTGGTTTTATCACTTGACAATCACTTAAAAATACTTCGTTGTGGGTATATTTTGTATTAGAATGAAGTTATTAGGGATTGACATGAAATTAATCTGGGACCACTTCTCTATTCAAGGAAAAGAGTGTCAGGCAGGAAAAAAACAGCTTATAAGTCAGCATGGCTTTACAAAATATTATTGTTATAAGTTAGAGGGTAACTTATGTGAGCTTGCTTTTTTAGATGCAGCTAAAACAGCGTTTAAGCTGATTGATAGTTCATATATTGATGAAAGTAACCAACAAGTTATATGTGAGCTTGCACCTGTAAAACTGAAAGTCCTGGATTTCTCGAAGGATCGAAAACCTTATATAAGTATCAATAAATATATTAGAGACCTAATAAATGTTAAAACTGATACTCAAAACTCACTTTGCTTATATATATTGAAAGCTGATATTGATTGCTATCAACTAATAGTTCAAGGAAATGCTGCGTTATTTTCTGATGAAGCATGTGTTTGTTATGTTAAAAATGTGCTTGCTATTTATGATGCATCTTTCCGAGAAGTGCCATATAGCCCAGTTACTAATCAAATTAACCTAGGTTTGGATCATAGTTATAAAAAATATTGTGACTGGTTAAGTAATGATGACGTACCAGAGGCATCATTGGCGAATCAAAGCACGATGAAATCTGAGTTTTTACATTATAAGTCGTTCTCAAGTAATAAAAAATTCAATATATTACATGTGTCTATTAATAGTGACACATATAAGCAAATACAAGAGGCAATTAGATTACTGGGATTAAATTTACAGCAAATAACGGTGCTGGCGTTAGCAATATACTTACATAAAATAAGTCATAAGCAATATATATCTGTAGGAGCACACCGAGGCCATAAATTAAACACGTCTACCGCTAATAGAATATATGAAAATGAAGAAGAAGTTGTACCGTATTCGTTGAATATCACTTCGTTAGAAAGCCCTCAAACGTTAGCGAAGCAAATGGCTGATACAGAATGTGGTAATTTTGAAGGAAATTATACGCCGTTTGATACAATTGTATTTGACACAAGTGAACTTGACTCATTTCATTATAAAAATATAAACGTTATTCCAATAACTCAGTGCACTTTAAGTTATTCTACACCAGTACAGTTACAATGTAATGTGGCCAGTGATAAGAAGCATGGTACGCTCACTCTTTGCTATCGGTCTGATGTGTTCAATAGTACTGAGGCAGCGTCATTTGTTGAGAGCATTTTTAATATTATTACAAATATGTCTGAGGAGACAGGGCTACCTCTTTCTAAAATCGATTTTTTAACAAAAAAAGAGTTAGCTTTGTTAGCACAGTGGAATAATGCAAGTAAGAGCGTAAATACTCCTGATTTAAATGAACAGCAAGTGATGAGTATACATCAGCTGTTTGAAAAACGAGCTCGTTTAACGCCTCATGCAATAGCAGTCGCTGATGATACTCAGCAATTGACGTATCACGAACTTAATCAGTTATCTAACCAGCTTGCTCGTTACTTAATTCAAAAGGGTATAGAGCCTGGGTATAGCATTGGTATCTGCTTAGAACGGTCTGTCAATTATGTTGCTACCATTTTGGCTATTTTAAAGGCTGGTGCCGCATATGTGCCGCTTGATCCAACCTATCCTGCTGATCGATTAGCTTACATGATTGAGGATTGTCAATCTTCATGTGTGATTACTGAGTATGCACTGTGCCAACAGTTAAACCTTTCTAAGCAAACAACAGCAGATACACTATTGCTTAGCGAGGCTTTACAACAGTGTCAGCATTTTTCTGTAGACAATATATCTGCTGACGATAGAGCCATTGGAGCATGTGATACTTATGCATCAGATAACTTAGCCTATGTTATTTATACTTCAGGTTCGACAGGTAAACCAAAAGGGGTCGCTGTTTCTCATCGTAATTTAGTAAGTTCAATTTTAGCCCGGCAATCTTTTTACCAGAACCCTGTTGTGGCACATTTACTTATTTCTTCATTCTCATTTGATTGTACGGTTGCAGGTATTTTTTGGACTTTACTCGATGGTGGTAAATTATATATTGCCCAAGATGTTTATGACTTATCATATTTGGTTGATAGCATTGAACAGCAGAATATTAGCCATTTATTAGTCTTGCCTTCACTATATCGACAGTTATTAGATGAAGCAGAAGCTTACCAGCTTAGATCGCTACAAGTTACAATAGTGGGTGGGGAGAGTTTTAGTTATGAATTAAAAAAATTACATTTCTCAAAAATTAACAGTAGGCTTTATAATGAGTATGGCCCTACAGAAGGTACTGTATGGAGTACTTCTGCAGAATTATTTGATGATAACAACCCTTTAATTACTATTGGCCGTGTTGCACCTCATATCAATGCTTATGTTTGCTCACAGGAGAATCAGCTGTGTCCAATTGGAGTGGCTGGTGAGCTATTGATTGGAGGAGCAGGGGTTGCGAAGGGTTATATTAACAATGAATCACTGACAAAGAAAAAATTTATTGAAAAGCCCATTGAACTTAATGCTGAAGATGGCATTTTGTATCGCACCGGTGATTTAGTTAAATGGCTGCCAAATGGTGAACTGGAATTTATTGGGCGGGTTGATGACCAAGTTAAAATTAGAGGTTATCGTGTTGAGTTAGGTGAAATTGATAACAGCCTTCGCAAACATCAGGACGTAGCAGAAGCAGTCACTATCGCTATACAAGATACTTATCTTAATAGCGATCAAAAACATTTGGTGAGCTACATTATGGCAGTAGATAAACAAAAGTATGCTACTGCCCAACAGAAAGAACACCTTACAGATGCGGTTATTGATTACCTCAATCAATCATTACCAGATTATATGGTACCCAGTAATATCTTGGTACTTGATACATTCCCATTAACTGCTAATGGTAAAATAGATAAAAAATCATTACCAACACCTGAGTTTGGTATATCGTCTGCTGAAATAGATGTTAACTATGTTGCCCCTCAAACAGGTACAGAAGAAAAACTCGTTAGTCTTTGTCAACAGGCATTGGGTAACCATGTACAAATTAGTATAGCTGCTAACTTCTTTAAAATGGGTGGTAACTCGCTTTCGTCAATGAAACTATTGTCACTCATAAAGAAAACATTTGCAGTAAAGTTAACGGTTAAATCGATATTTCTCGCTAATGATTTATCTTCTCTTGCGGATGCAATTGATAATTGTGTAAAACAAGAATGGGATGATCGTATTTATCCTGTTAAAAGCCTAAATCCTTCGCCATTATCTTATTCTCAGCAGCAATTATGGGCAATTAGTCAAATGGAAGGAGGAAGCAGTCACTATCATTTACCCTTAGTACTGCAGCTGAATGGAAAACTATCACAGTCAAGCTTAGTCAAAGCACTGACGATGATTATTGAGCGTCATCAAAGCTTACGCACAGTGTTTTTGAGTGAAAATGGTCAAGCTTATCAGAAGGTAATACCTTTGCCTGTTGAGTTTAACTTACCTATTACTGATTTACGTGGTATTGAAAAAATTAAACAACAGCAAACTCTTTCTGAAATACAACAGCAAGAAGCCACCACTGAGTTTAATTTGCATCAGGACTTAATGTTACGTGGGCACTTGATTTTGTTAAATGAAGATCAAGCTCAATTATTATTAACAATGCATCATATTGCAGCAGATGGTTGGTCCTATGGTATTTTAATTAATGAACTTAATAAGCTGTATAATAGTTTTTATTTAAACCAGACACCTACCTTATCTGATCTTCCTGTTCAATACTCTGATTATGCGCATTGGCAACGTAAAAAATTAAATGATTTAAGTACAATCCAATCACAAATAAATTATTGGAAAACGCAACTGACAGGTATTCCTGAGCTTCATAGCCTACCTTTGGATAAGTCAAGGCCAAGTCAGCAACGTTATTGTGGTAGTGTCTTATCATTTAAAATCAATAAAGAATTAACAACGTCATTACAACAGTATTGTGAACAACAAGGTGCAACATTATTTATGGGGCTCTTTGCGTTGTTTTCAGCATTACTCAGTCGCTATAGTCAGGAAACAGATATTACCATAGGTACTCCTACCGCAAATCGTGAAGCATCGGATGTTGCTGAATTAATCGGTTTTTTTGTAAATACTTTAGTGTTGCGAGCTGATTTAACAAGTAATCCATCATTTAATGAGTTAGTTCTACAGTGTCGTCATACTTCACTTGAAGCATTTTCTCATCAGCAAGTGCCTTTTGAATTATTGGTTGATGAACTGAAGCCAACACGTAGCTTAAGTTATCAGCCATTATTTCAGGTAATGTTGGTGTTACAGAATAATAGGCAAGAACAGTATCAACTGGCAGATCTCAATGTATTGCCACTGCAAACACAAACGAGTCGCGTAAAGTTTGACTTAACATTAAATATTGAAGAACAGGTTGATGGTTTAACTCTGGACTGGGAATACAACACAGATCTGTTTGACGCGGCCACCATTACTCGTTTAGCGACCCACTTTAATCAGTTACTGCTGGCGGCGCTTGAATCGCCAACACGACCTATTACCCAGTTACCTCTGCTGACAGCACACGAACAACACCAGATGTTCCAGGATTGGAATCCCCAACCGATTGACTTGCCTTTTAAAACCGTGGCGCAGAAGTTTGCCTTGCAGGCACAGGCGACACCGGCAGCCACGGCGGTGGCGTGGCATGATGACGTGCTGAGTTACCAGCAATTGGATACGCAGGCGAATCAGCTTGCGCACTATTTAATTAGCCAGGGGGTACCGCCTTGTAGCTTAGTGGGTGTTTGCCTACCGCGTTCATTCAATATGGTCATAGCGACCTTAGCGATTTTAAAAGCGGATTGTGCGTATGTACCGTTAGACCCCCAGTACCCAGAAGACCGATTACGCTATTTGCTGAGTGATAGCCAGGTACGTTGGGTGCTGACGGAGCGTGGCCTGGAACAACAACTGCCACTGACGGATCAGCAGGCCGTGCGGTTAGACAGCCCAGAACTACAAAGCACCTTGGTGAGCTACCCGACAACCGCCCCTGTGGTGTCAGTGGATGAGCACAGTGCTGCCTATGTGATTTATACCTCCGGTTCAACAGGGCTGCCGAAAGGAACTGTAGTACCGCATCGCGGTATTTTGCGGTTGGTATTGAATAATTCTGCGGTTCCTGTGGATCAGCAGACTGTGATGTTGCAAGCGGCGTCGGTGACTTTTGATGCGGCGACCCTGG
Source organism: Zooshikella ganghwensis (assembly GCF_018263875.1). NCBI lineage: Bacteria > Pseudomonadati > Pseudomonadota > Gammaproteobacteria > Oceanospirillales > Zooshikellaceae > Zooshikella > Zooshikella ganghwensis. The sequence goes on along the minus strand of NZ_JAEVHG010000002.1, from coordinate 546 downwards.
AGCTATGGGGGCCCCTCCTTAATGGTGGACAGGTGGTGCTGTATCCGGAAGAGGTTGTGGCCCCGGCCCAGTTAGCCACCTGCATTCACCAACATCAGGTCAATACGATTTGGTTGACGGCAGGTTTGTTTGATCAGTGGGTGGCTGCTGAATTGCCCGCCATGCCCAGTCTGCGCTATGTATTGACTGGCGGGGATGTGGTTTCGCCACAGTCGGTGGCCCGCTGTTATCAGCAGTATCCCCAGGTGACGGTGATTAATGGTTATGGACCCACAGAAAATACAACCTTTACCTGCTGTTTCCCGATCCCTAAAGACTGGCCGGCGACGCAGCCATTACCCATAGGTAAACCGATTGGCAATACCCAGGTGTATGTGTTGGATACGCATCAGCAGCCTGTACCTGTTGGGGTGGTGGGGGAGTTATATGCGGGTGGAGAGGGGGTCGCGTTAGGCTACTTAAATAATCCAGCGCTCACGGCAGAAAAGTTTGTTGAGCACCCCTTGCGTGTTAAGGGGCAGGGTAGTGATAAACCTCAGGCGCGAC
>NZ_JAEVHG010000029.1:0-41461 GCF_018263875.1 Zooshikella ganghwensis | reverse complement strand
GAGGCTAAGCCTTATAACTAACTGCGATAACAAAAAAAGGTTAATAAATACAGCTTATTTAAAGGTAAGTAGTTGCTAACATTAAAGGCTGCGAGTAATACGTAATCGGACGAGTGGCAGGGCTGGCAGTTGAAAAAATAGCCGATAACCCTGCGTATCGGCTATTTTCACTCAGGGGCGGATGGATCAAAATTCATTATCCTAACAGATAAATTAAATGAACTGCCCTGTGCGGTCCCGCATGCAGGGTGATGTGGGGAGAGCTGGGTAGATACCAGCTCTTACCCGATTAGAAGCTACCACGCTATTACCCTTTATACTTTTCAATATCTGTTGCCACAATTTCAGCTGGCCAACCCGAAAGATGACCACAGCCACCAAAATTTGGATCCGGTGCCAGAACTTTACCCTCAACAAGGACGGGTTTGTGAGCGAGTTTCTGCATGGCTCTGTCCTCGAACTTGAGAACAGGGCTACAGCTAAGCCAAATACTACTGTCGGAGAAACCTTCCTTTCTCTCTGACCTGGGGAGATGGCAAATTGAAACATTCTCAAACTCCCAAATGAGCACGCCATGAAGATATACATTCTTCCCTGCATACTCATCAAGATTTTCGATAACTTCGTTAACGCTCAAAATTTCCATAGGCTTCTAACTATTAATGAACGTCACTCTGACGCAATATATTACGTCGCATTGACGTAAAACACTCTGATTAATTTTAACCAGCCCTCACTATTTGAGCCAGATTAAAAAAGCGGCCCTTTTTCATTTCTCCTCGTGCACACTGTTGGCTATGAAGGCCGCATTAGCCACAAGGTTAAAATCAATAGAGGCGACTGCAAATAAAACCACCGTTTTCTTTACAGGTAATTATCGCTCAAGGACGGATGGATCAAAACTCATTATCCTAACGGATAAGTTAAATGAGCTGCCCTGTGCGGCCCCGCATGCAGGGTGGTGTGGGGAGAGCAGGGGAAATACCAGCTCTTACCCGATTAGGCTTAGTAGTAGCCAATGATACTAAGAACACCCGCTGCCTCTCTCACTGGTTGTAAATATTGTTCGAGATCTTCAAACCATTTTGCAGGTTTGGAAAGTTCGTTGCTCTCGTCTTCTAGTGGGGGGTACCACTCTTTGTGACGATTGAATAAATCAGGAATACCTCGGTTTAACATGTTTAATTCTTCTTGCGTGAAGCCTTCATTTAGTAAACGGTTTGCCTCCGCTAGTGCTTGCTCATAGACTGGAATTTTCTCAGCGAATAAGCACACATTGTTCAAATGAGAAATGAGAGCTTCTAGCGCTGGAATTAACTTACACAGCTGATTCTTTCGATCTTCTTTTGTGTAACGATATTCACTCATATGGAGCCTAACTATTAATGAACGTCACTCGGACAGAAGCCTAACCTCATTGTAGGCCTTATGGCTAGTGGTATCCCGGGAGGTGGGTAGATACCAGCTCTTACCCGATTATGTTCAGACAATTTGCACACATTTTAAATCTGTTTTCGATTGAATGATTGCTGCCAAGTATGCTGAAAGATCAACTGTCTCTGCATTTTCTAAATATGAAGCATGACTTCTGCTTGTTAATTGATAAATATCTTCTGGCTCCTCCCTTAAATCAAATTCCGGTTCTGGTAGTGCTAGGAGTGCCAACTCAATTCCTATTATTACTGATATGTAGGCAGGAAATTCTTCCCATCTGCCACTTTCATCTTCTTCGAAAACTAAGTTAAGTGCATTTCCAATAATTCTTGCTGTCTCTACATGAGAATACTTTTTCTCAATATTAAACAATGCATGAAGAGTTATATTACTTACCACTTAACTTCACTCCATAGAGAACATAACGCCCCAATCAACGTAGCTGGCTCCGCGTGCATTAGCTTGTTAGCTCTATTTAGCACCATTTTTTCTTAGAATAGACTTTACTTCATTGTTTAATGCCATGTTCAATGGTGTAGCTCCTGTAATATCTTTTACGTTAACGTCTGCCCCGTTTTGAATAAGTAACTTAACAACTTCGCTATGTCCATTCATTGCTGCCAAATGTAGAGGGCGAATATTTTCATCGGCTATTAAATTTACATTGGCACCAGCGGTAATCAATATTTTAACGCATTCTACTTGTCCTCTCTGGCTTGCACGTAGCAGGGGGCTAGCCTTATTTTTATCCAGTGGATCTATGGGGGAACCGCTTGATATCAGTAGTTTGAGTATTTTTATATCGCAGTTTTGTGCTGCTAAGTGGATTGGTTTTAACCGTTCTTCTTCAGTTGTGGTATTAACAAGATCTTTATCTTTATTCAGTAGTTCATGTACTTTTTCATAGTTACCGTCATTCACCTCAACGTGAATTTGCCCGGCTATAAGATGCTGACTAAACAATATAAATAGTAGTGCTAAAGATACCTTACTCATATTCATCCTTTAGAGCTAACTATTAATGAACATCACTCTGACGGAAAACCTACCCCCATTGTAGGCTCTATGGTTACTGGCATCCAGTGGGGTGGCTTCTTGCCTGATTAAGGCTTTCTAGCCATTCATTCACTTGAGTACGACTTTTAAGTCTCAATTTATCTCCGTTAAAGCGTTCATAAAGCGCATAGTGGAATGAGTGAGAGTTCTTGCTGTCTCGTGTGTAGTACTCAGCACACCAGTCTATCAAGCTATTTAATGATTCATCAGTTTGGCCTTGCCTAGCTCTAGATAGCATGCTTGCTTTACAAACCTCCCATGGAATATCTAAAAAAATTACAAAGTCTGAATAGGGCATAAATGCTTCTGCCAATGCACCAAAGACACCTTCAACAACCCAATTACTCTTTACTTTAAGGAGCTCAATATCACTTTTAACTATTTCTTTTGGCCTTTTGGTATTGAATCCATCTGGCTCCCAGAATAAATCATCTAGGGAAATTAGTTTATTCCCATTTGCTTTGACAATTTCTTCTGATAAGAAGGACTTACCAGAGCCACCATTTCCTAAAACTACAATTCGTTCCATTTTATTTAGTTGGTATTAACTATTAACGAAGACCATCTCAACTCTAGCCTCACTGTAGAGCCTATGTAGTGGTATCCAGCGAGCTAGGTAGATACCAGCTCTTACCCAATTAGTTTTTGGTCTCGATATCATAAATTCGCTCTCGACAGGACATTGAGGCTACCACAGCAGCTATGAAAAGAATTGGTGAAAACCACATCCAATTACCCATTTTTGGTGTAACATAGCCTAGCATGCCACAAAGACCCAATAACAATATGATACTTATGATCTTATTTTTTTCTCCAAGCTTAGCCAATGTATGTTTTGATATAATTAGCTCATTACCTTTATATAGATCACATTCAATCCTCCCCGTAAATACATTTTTGACTTTAAATTTTATAAAGTAATAATTTTCGTTCACCAAAAATTTATATTTTCCAGACACTCTAAAGGATTTATTCGTTTTAATAAGCTCTTCATTGATATAAAAATCTTCTTTACCCAAATATCTAAGTTCAAGCAGAACCTCATGCCCTTCAACATCGAATATAAATTTTGGATTAGCCATAATGAGCTCGTATTACAGTATAAATGCTAACATCCAAAGCAAGCACGCCGCCTTTTGGTGTCACCTTGCCTTTACTTGTTAGATGCTGATAAGTTCTGGATCATGCCATACATCCTCATACTCTCCAGCAATTAAAAATCTATAACCCGGAGGCAAGGATAAATATTGCTCTATTCCTGGCAGGTATTCTCTAATATGGCTTACGTGTAGTGCTTTAAAAAAATCCGGGTCTTCAGACATTTCTTCACCGCACCAAATATACCAGCCACATGCTCCATTTTCAGGGTCGTGCCGTAACCCGTTCACAGGCAGCTTGCCAATAGTTTCTATAGCAATTCCTATCTTCTCTTCCGCTTTGCAGAGAAGTGGGGCCGCATCGAACTTTTTACATATTTCATTCTGATTAGGCACAATGTCTCCTAAGGCATGTAACCATTAATGAACGTCACACCTAACGCAAACCTGAACACATTCTAGGCCTTGTAGTTACTGGTATCCAGTGAGGTGGGTAGGGGTGGCTCTTGCCCGATTATGCGATTTCGTCAAAACTTGCACCACTCAATACTGCTTCGGCAATTAAGAAAGCACAACGACGGTAAATATCATACCTTGGGCTGTCGTTAGCGACATACTCAAGCTCGACAATTTCCAATTCCCCGTTTAGTTTACCATTGGCCGTGGCTACACCTTCTAAGGAGTGCTTGATTATCTCTTCTTCATCGAGACTACCATTAAGACGCACATCGGTAGATCCCGTTTTTATTACTTTAATAGAATTGGGTTCTTCAGAACCAAACTTAAGCCCAAGATAAACATGAGCTGGCCCAGTTATCATCGTAACAATGTAACGATTACCTTTCTTATAATATCCCGGCATGTACCAAGCCTATTTCGCATAACTATTAATGAACGTCACTCTGACGTAAAACCTAACCCCATTGTAGGCCTTATGGTTAGTGGTATCCAGTGGGGTGGGTAGGGAGTAGTTTTTGCCCAATTAGCATATTCATTTGCCGGAATGGCCAATGGAGTTCGACCATTTCGACAACCAGTTCTTTATTTGTTGGTTTTCTACAAGTTCATCTACACTAACCAACCTCGAAGACATATCTATATGAGGTTTAAATTCAATATTTAGTATGCTCTCTAACTGTTTAACTAAAGCTGGAAATTCATATATATCTCCAAGCGTTGGCCATTTAATTATTTTCTTATATTTAATCTGTTGTGATTCTACTCTTACATCATTACTGGGACGCCACTGAACTTGAAATAGTTTGTCATGCCGTTCGAGAGTAGCCACCCAACACCCCTCCGCTGGAATATTTAGATCCAATTTGATGGAATCACCTACAAGTCTGTTTCGTTTATAAAACCAGTTTTCTATCGGCACCGTACTAATACGAAAACCAACGACCCAGGAATCATTTGGAACTTCAATTGCCAGCTTATCTGCCCATTCATTTACATTCATACTGGATCAAATACTCATTTCTTTAGTAATGCTAACTATTAATAAACGCCACCCTGACGCAAAACCTAACCCCATTGTAGGCACTATGGTTAGTGGTATACAGCGGGTAGATACCAGCTCTTACCCGATTAGGCATACCTACCTATATATTTATGTTTTTTACCACAGGATTCGAAAACTCTCGCAGCAAAGATAAGTGTGCTATGCCCTTAACCCTACTCAGCCTCTCTATCTTGATATTCCCATCCAAAGTAAGTGCAGGCTCAAAACCATAAAGCTCATCATGCTCAAGGTGGCCAAGTCGATTGAAGGCATCATTAAAAATGCCTTTACCACCTAAAGAAATATCGTACGCGCCTTTCCTTTGCATTACGAACCAAGATAATATTATTTCTTCTTTATCTTCGAGGTCAGATTCTTTACTAATCTCACTAAGATCTAAACTTATAAAACCTAGAGCCGGGCTAATATTGATAATGGCGCCAGATTTAGCTTCTAATATCTGGAGATCCCCAAAAGCTCCTCTGGCGATACAAAAGTAACTTCCGTCTTCTGGCAGACCAGTACCATCTAACCAGTCAGCAATAACACCCTCATACACTTCAGGATTGACTAGCCAAAATAATCCATTATCAAAACCTGAGAAGCCTACTATTTCCCAAGCTCCAATTAGGTTTGATGGGAGGACATTGCGGTATTTATCGATCACAGCAGCGTCAGCTTCACATCGCTTGGTAGGGATGTATTTCTGACTTATATACTCAGCTAATTCTTTATCCATGCATCAAAACCTTCCTTGCCTAACGCTCCGATCATCGGGCCAGCGTAGTGGAACAGTTTTTTTGTAAAAGAGCGCAGCGATATCATAAAAACTGTTGAGCGTAGCTAGCTCCACATGCATGGCTTGTTAAGCATTTGCCCGAGTTAGTAACGAGTTTACCAGTTCTTGGCTGGACTCCATATACTGATATACATTTCGCTCAAAATATATAATTGGATCAACTTCGTCGTAATCGAAATAATGATCTAGCTGGTAGCCAAATTGCACTTCTGGGATTTCATAATCCTCGCCTATGGCGTTTCGAGCCACCCAATGAACAAATTTCCTAACTGCTTCATAATTCGTTTGGTCTAATTTTGTTAAGCGAATACAAAAGCGCTCCTTAAATGAGAATTCAATTGCAGATGGAAATTCATAGCTAGGCTTTTTAACACATACTGAAGGACCCTTGAGCGATAATTCAATCAATGGATCATAGATATCATCATCTAATTCGATAATTTGCTTGTCTGCCCAGGCTTTAACTTCTCTTTCAGTGAAGTAACCTTCTGCTCATAAACCAATAATTATTGAAATTCGTTGCTCAATCATGACCGATGCTTAACGTCCACGGCGTTTTCATGATCAATAATTATACAGCACTATCAGTACACAGGGTGGTGTGGGGAGAGCTGGGTAGATACCAGCTCTTACCCGATTCTGTGTTTTGCGGCACTAATAGCATTGCCAGGTGAGTGCCCAATCGTTCTTTTTACCCTTGGATGTGCCGCGCCCGAAATAGCCAACACCATTATCTCCCCACATCCAGTTCCCCTTTTCTGTTGTATCGACTTGAAAAACATACTCAGGATTAGCTTCATGCTTATTCCAAGGAGCCCAGAATATTTCCGCTTGAATTAAAGTAGGCCAGCCCCCAAATTTGAACCCACCTACATTCTCAAAAAGATCATAATACATATCTTCGATTTCTTCCGGGCATTCAACTGGTACATCTTCCCAACATGGGAAATCCTCATCAACAACCCTCGGCTTCATGGGAAATGGCTTTAACCAACTACCGCTATCTGATTGCTTCAACGGAACAAGATCTTTAATGCTTTTATAAGTTCGCAATTCCCAATTGTTACCATTTGGCACATCAATTGGAAGCTCTTTTGGGCCAATAAAAATAGTAATAAACTCGATATCTTCCAAGCCCTTTGGCTTAAAAGGGAATTCTGTGAGGTTTACTTGTGCTAGCGCATGCATTGGCTCTCCACTCTGTTCAGGCCACTCTTCGCCAGGGAGACAAAATGATACTTTTCCAAACCAGGAACAGAAAGGATCCTCTGGTGGTCTGAATCCACCAATATCCATTACGATTGCTTTACGAATTATTTCCCTTTTAAAACTTTCGATAATTTCATCCATGCTCATTTCCTACTACACAGAACTTAATGAACGTCACTCTGACGCAATACATTACGTCGCATTGACGTATAACACTCTGATTAATTTTAACTGGCTCTCACTATTTGAGCCAGATTCATATTATGAATTTTAACTTATCTAATTGATAATAAAGGGTATTTTGTTTTTTTGAAGGGGTGTTATACGTCAGAGTGACGCAATATATTACGTCACTTTAGGGTACTTAACCGTCGCTATTTATGAGAGTGATTTTGAGAAAAGCCTATCATTAATCAAGTTTATAATTGTGTCCTCTTGGTGAGCATGCCTGAAGCAAATGCACTAAACAGCACATCCTCTCAGCAGCCGTGCATAGTTTATTTCATGGCTCTGCATACTTACACCGAGGGGACACGTTTAAAAGGGCTTAGCTTCTTCGCTATTCTCCGTATCTTCTTATGAGACAGTAAAGTCTTTGAGCTTTTTCAGGGGTTGAATTCTCACTTGCATAGAAGCGGGTTTAGCCTTAAACATCATCTCTTCACCCGTAAATGGATTCACGCCTTTTCTGGCTCTAACAGCAGGTTTTTTCTTGGTTTTAATCTTGAATAGGCTAGGGAATACAAATTCACCACAGCCGCGCTTACTGATATGTCGCCCCATGATATCAGCGAGAGACTCCATTACTGCATTCACATCCTTTTTGGAGAGCTCCGTACTTTCAGCAATTTCGCTGACTAGCCGACTTTTGGTGAAAGGTTCCTGTACAGCGGTTTTCTTACTAGATGATGCCATTAGCATATACCCTCAAACATAACCATTTCCGGTAACATGATCTCAGCACTATACTTAATTTGTAGTATGCATTCATGACAAAAGGCAAGATAGTATGATAAGAAAAACGAAGACCATTGACAGAAGTAGAGTGTTTCCTCGGCAGCCGTGCAACCTGTCATAAGTCTGTAGACAATTTGATACATGACTTATGAGAGCACTTTTGATAGTCCTCACCTGCCCCTCTCAAAATGTATACTTTTTGATAAACACCTAAATGCATTATACATAGGCAACTGGTACTTATTGCTTTACCCTATGGATAGGGCCTTATAGTTATAACCTAAATGAACTAGATGTTGTACATCTCTAGCCGAGGGGACACCAATGAATAGGTAAATAGGTGTTAAATTTGCACTTTAACCCTATTTAAAGTCAGTAGGTTAAAGCTTTTTTTGGCGAAAATTTCCAGAATCCAGTCAAACCATTAATACAATTAAATACAAAATAATTAATTTAAATACACGACACTACATGTATTTTTATATATGTTATGCGATAATGATTCTCGTTTTTGTTAGGCTTTCTACTGATAAATGATGCTTCAGAAATCAATAAATTGCCTGTATTAAAAAAGGAAATATTAGTCGGTAACTGTTTGCCGCTCATTAAAAGGACTATTAAGATGAATACTTATAAAAAGTTAGCCCTCACATTTCTATCATTAGGCACTGCTTATGCTTCTGCGGCCTTTGCAGAAAATTCAACAAACTTTATAGAAATTGTTATTGATCAAACGAGCTCAATGTCAGCCACGCGGAGCAGCACAGGTAACTCTCGATTCGCTGATGCAATTAGTTCTGCAGTCAAAAACCTGCAGCTTGTCAATGACAGAGCAAAGGTTAAAAATACAACGTTATTAGTTGGTGTATCTACGTTTGATTCTAGCCAGGGGTTTAAGCAGCGAGTAGACTTCGTAACACCAGAGCAAGCACTTGATACATTACAGCAAATTGCTCTCGAAAGTCCCCGCGCAAGTACTCCCTTAGCTGATGCCTTATGTTCAGCTGCTGATGAACTATATCAAGAATCTGTTCCTAGTGGTAAATATAGTCGCTACATCTATTTCTATACAGATCTTAATGAAAATCAAAGCAAAGGCTCTTGTTCAGGCAGTGATTGGCAGTCTAAAGTAATTCAAAAATTCTTCAGTGGGTTTCCACACCCCATCATGAATGTAACCATGTTTACTACTAAAGATAACCTAACAACTCCAAATTATTCCCTTAGGGAACTTAACGGTATGCTATCACGGCGCCATACAACCAATAATAATGATGCCAGCATAATAGAAGCTGCAAGAGAGTTTACCTGGTCAACCCAATTAAACGGTGATGTTCAAAACGAGGTATTATTTTTTACTTACCTAGCCAATTATACCAATGGCTCTGCAGTGGGTTATAGTGATGAATCTGCTGACCCTATAATTGATTCAAGCAATACTAGCGGTAGTGGGTGCGATTGGATGTACCCATCTTGTAAAGAGTGATTACACTGTTGGCTGTGATTCTGGATTGTGTACAGTAGAGCATAAGTCAGATCCCACCAACCTAACTCTGACACACAGAGCCATACTTTAAACAGGTTAATTTTGCCTCAAAGTTAACCTGTTTTACTTTAGAGTCAACGAGTTCACTTGCTATCGAGTAGATTTGATCGATACTCGCATTTTCTAAGTTGTGCTTTCGAAACTCCCTGCCAAAAGCACTGGTAAGAATCTCATAACCATCTTGGTTGCAAAGAAGCTCAAGATTACCAGGTAAGACATCGTTAACCCAATTGATGAAGCCATCGCATACTGAGTTGATCATATCTTCGTGATTATCGAATCCATCTACCATGTTCGAACTATCTCTCCAGCCAACTTGTTGGCGTTGCTGCCCGGGATTGTTATAAGCGAACCGTCTTAAAGAATTCGCATATAGCATCATACTCCATACCTTCAGCTATTTCCTTAGCCGTTCGTTGTTGGTGATCTCTCAGTGCTAAATTAGCTCCGAGCTGAACTAACCTTTTTACCGATTCAATTTGATTAAACACAATGGCACTCATCAATGCCGTCTGCCCCTCAAAGTCTTGATGGTCAATATCACTGCCGTAGGAGATCAATAAATCTATTACGCCAACGTTTCCTTCATCTGCAGCGCAAGTTAAAGCCGTATAACCAAATTCGGGCTCTTCCTCCTCAAGGTTTGCTCCATTTTCTATCAGATATGACACAAGCTCGAGACTATTTCCCCAACCCGATGCTCTCATAAGTGGCGTCCAACCAGCATCGATATCAGATGTATCTGGAATAAGTCCGTTACCTAAATACTTCTTAGCTTTTTTAAGATTGCCTGTCTCACAAGCTTTGAGAAACTCGATTTTTGACCCTGTATCCATTGCTATCGCTTATAACGGTAAGTTCTGCCATGCGCTTTTTGCGTCGGCTGGGGCGCGTTGTTATGCGCAATTAACCTATTTACAGATACTTTCATTTTCTTTAGCTTGAATGCTAGTGAAATAAATTTGGCGTGGATATTTTCCTAAATGACCAAAACTCCCTTCATCCGTAATCACTGCCGCTCCAGATACCACCACCTCTTGATGTTTACATGGCATGGCATCAAGATCGCAACGGGGCTGGGCATCAAGAAGTTTTTTGGCATTTTTCCAGCCTTGGGCGTTAAATGTTGGTGAACTAAGCCACCATCTCTCCTCTGAATTACATTCAATAAAATACATTGCTTCTGGGCCAAAGAAAATTTTACCCTCTATATATACTTTCGAAGCATGAACAGTGTTGGATAAAATCACCAAGAGGACGATTGCCAATAAGTTTTGTAGATTTATCATGTTCTACATTTTACACATAACTATTAATAAACGTCACTCTAACGCAAAACCTAATCTCATTGTAGGCCTTATGGCTAGTGGTATCTAGTGAGTGGCTATTAGCCGGTTATGTCAATTTAATATATCAAATGAATGACTGAAAAATTCCACATATAGACACCCAATTAAATAGCTTAAACCGGTCCCCAAGGGCTTGCCATGAGAACGAAGGAACAGCGCAATGAAGAGGCTACAGAAAGTCAAGATCACAACAACGATAAAATAATTAATCAAACCAGATACCCCATACCAGGCACCAACCATAGCAAAGTATTTCATATCACCAAAACCGATGACCTCTTTTCCAGTATCGGCTTTAAATGCAATATAGATAAAATAAATTAACAGATACCCCGTTACGGCACCATATACAAAGTCGTTGGAATTTCCGTTAAGATAAGCATTCGACAAGAGACCAAGCCATAAGCAAGGAAACACTAGAGAATCAGGATAAAGTTGATGTTTATAATTAATGGCTGTCAACACACAGACAAAAGCAAAAAATATAATCTTTGCAATCACGACATGACTGATACCATTTAGAAAAACTAAAGCCCCGACTATGGCACCGAAAACTAATGTTAGCAATGCTCGCTGCCCCCAATTAAGCTGAAATTCTACTGGGTTCAAATCACTATAATCATAAACTTCTACATTTTCATTCCAACTTTTTTTTAGCCTGAAAGGAATAACCTCAGCCAGCTTGACTCCCAGAGTGAGAAACAACATCGCACAAAGCGCGATCACACCATATGACAGTTCACTCATACTACTTTTTCCGATAATTTTTCGAGGACATAACTATTAATGAACGTAACTCTGACTTAATATATACAATCTCACTCATAGTATTCGTTTAACTAGCTAAGTAACAGCCTTTAGCTGATTAATGCGTTTTAAAGCCAGTAAACCAAATACTAAAGTAATGGTGATTGGTACATAAAAAAACTGCTCAATAAGAATACCTATAAAAAAAGCCATTGGTGATCCATAACCATCCAATCTTTCCATACCTTCATTCTCAATGATAAAGCTCACTCGACGAATAGTTTGCCAAGATAAAGGCAACCAACAAACCAAAACAGGGATCATTGAAACAATATACGAAAACTTTAAGCCAATTTTAAGGGTTAAATAGCTGCCCCACCATACCATTAATGGCACAGCCCAAAAAGCTATTTGATAAAAGTCAGACTTATATATACCTGCTGATATGAAAATGATTATTGGTATTGATACGATGACACATGTAACTAGAAACGATTGCTTGTATTTATTCATAATTTGAACGCACTATGCTGATGCAGCACTTAGCATCATTCTATGCCTTATTTCTTTCCTCTAAGAGCTTATCAAGCTCTACTAGCACCGCATTCCTACAAACAAGTTGTGAGCGGTATTGATTATTCTTTATAGTTAAGCTAGTTGGCTTGTGAGTGACTTTTACATACCCATTTTGTATTATACGTCCAGCCACACCATACTCATTATTTTTCACCTCTAACTCAATTTCATCTTTCTTTATGTTTTTGAGTGAGGAAATATCTAACCTTTTCAAAAACGACTCATCCATTTCCTTGAACTCTCATTAGCTACAACTACTACTAGCCTACGCAGGAATAATCTCAAATTTGGAATTGATTACTATGGTGTAACCAGGCTAACAGACGGAAAATACGTCGAAAAACGGCCTTTATCTCTTGAAATCAAAGTATAACCCTTTACAGCAGCATGAGCGCCAATGAAGAAATCAGGTAATACATTGCTCTTGTTGCCTCTTCTTCTACGATACTGCAAAAATGCTTTTCCCGCTAAAAATAAGGCTTCGCGAGGAGTATCAAGCAATTCAAACTGGCAATGTCCTATAAACTCTTCATAATCTTCTATCTTTTCAAATCCTATAGAAACCTCAGCATAAATAGTCGAATTGATTGCAAACGTATAGTGTTCATCAAGGTTTTCAAGCGTTCTTGCGGACCATTCATACCAGCTTGAGTCTGGGTCAGCTAAATCCAGTAATATATTGCTATCCACCAACGCAACAGACATCAATTATCACCCCTTGTTAAGGCCATGATCTCGTCTGTTGTCATGGTTACACTAGCCACTTTGTGGGCTGTTCTGAAGCGGCTCTTCTTGATGGTTGGTGTAACAACTTCAATGTATATCCGACCGTCTGGAGCTTCGATAAACTCGACCTCGGTGTCTGCTGTGATGTTCTTCTTGTCCCGTATAGCTTGTGGGATCGTGACCTGTCCCTTTGTAGTGACTTTCATGACTAATCGCCTTCAGTATTACTCATACAGGTAAGAGTAATACCATTGACAGCTTTAAACAACCCTACTCCCCTCTCGTTCGCCTACCTATGGCTTGCAAGGCGCATGGGGCTTGGCTTTAATGAGTGCCACATAGCAATGTTTGACGTAGCACAGTGCCAGGAAGTCGTAAGAGTCAGTAAAATGTTTCTCTATGCCGCAAGGAAGTAGCAAAATGATTAAACATACTAGCAATGATGAAATGTGGGTTAATATATCAGCCAAATACCAACGCAAAAAAATACAGAATATCGAGACAAGGAAAAAGCTGCAAAAGGCTATAGAAGAAGCTCGAAAGCGGATTAGTAAAACTCAGTAACTTAATATTTAAATCATTTTTATTTTTTAGATGCTGGCCGGCATAAAAATATTATTCTAAGGGATTGGATTACCAGTTCTTCGCTGATTATGAGTCTAATTTGCATCCCATATCCAATATTTCTTTCCATTTAAGGAGAATAGATATACGGAAATATCACCACCCTCATTGTAATGATTCAGCTTCTTCTGAGGTAAGCGATCCCACAACCACTCAATTTCTTCCTTCGTTTGATCTTCTTCAAGAAACGAATTAAGAAAGTCGTTTTTGTCGAGAAAATCTTCTGCCGATGCAATACATTCAAATACAGGAAACTGGCCATCAACCATTGGCCACCCAATATCTTGCCAGGTAGGTAAAGCTGGTGTTTTGTACGTTATAGTTTCTGCAGCTTCCGAGCCATCGTCAAAATTCATATTTGGCTCTATTTCTAAGTCGATTAGCGCGCCAGCCTTTAAACAAGAAGTGCAAATGCAGTCAATATCGTTAATACCGGAGTAGCCTCCTGCATCAAAGCAAAGCTCTTCTCTACCACATATAGAGCAAGGTTTTGGCTCAGTAACTTTATAAGCAAATTTTTCAGGATATCTAAAGAACTCAAATTCCATAGCTTCTACTCATAACTACTAATAAACATCACACTTACGCAAACCTAACTTCATTGTAGGCCTTATGGTTAGGGGTATCCAGTGAGGTGTCTTTCCCGATTATAACGCTTCGTATCCATCATACAGATCCTTTAACCAACTGTCGAAACTACCAAACTTTTGCCCAGTGGAAGCTCCATATTTGTCGTAGTAAAAGATTTCACTTGTTTTCTGTGAAAGACACATATAGTTTCCACCACCATTTTCAGTAAATGGAAACCAATCATAATTCCAATTATCTGGTGGAATATCGCCGGATTCCTGTAACTCATTGAGTTCTTCTCTAACTTCAAGAGATACTTCAAGGGGCATTAGCATTTCATTAGTTTTTGAGTGAAAGTTTCCGTAGAAGCTTTGACTTTGCCCATTACACCACGCCCATAATACTCGCAGATCCGCAGGAATATCAGTATTAAAACCTTCAAAGTCTTTAATGGAAAGTCCTGGCAACAATGCTTCAGCAAGATCAGGCCTTTTATCTTTGATTAATTTCATTAGATCATTGAGCATAGGCTTCATGTCAGGCCTTATGAGTTATAGCTATTAATGAGCGTCACCGTAAAACACTCTTATTAATTTTAGCTGGCACCCACTTTTAAAGGATATTTTTTGAGTAAGGCGGGGATGTCATAGTAGCTGAATATATTGCGTCATTTTATTTTTATATTTTAGTCAGAATAAAAATATTATCTTGATGGGGTGATAGTAGGTTTTATCTGATTAAGTCTGCTCTATCCATACGCGATAGTAACGTATAAAAAAATAACCCCAAATATCACTACGCAAGATAGAGCAAAAAATAAAGTACCCAACACACCTCTTTGCCACCCTGCTAATAGATTCCATCTTGATGCCAGCTCATCAAAAGGCATACCTGCAACCAATTGCATTATACCAACCATCGCTATTGCTCCCGGTAGAGCAAACCCATAGCCAATAAATGTCCAGTTTCCTTCACCCATCATGTAATTTGCAATCACGATCATAGCAACTGTAACTGCCAACCCCACGACTAGTAAAATCAATCCTTTTTTTCTAACTTCATTCATTTCTCTGTTTGACCCTGATTGAGGCTTAACCACTAATAAAAGTCACCCTGACGTAAAACCTCACTTCATTGTAGGCCTTAAAGTTAGCGGTATCCAGGGAGGTGGGTAGGTGGCAGGTCTTAGCTGATTAGCTATTTTATTCATCTTCAATCAATTCTTGCCAAAGTTCTTCAAAGACCTTTTTCGTTTCATTGGTTAATTTAGGCCAATCATGCAGTAGCCACTGCCTTCCTTCTTCAGTAGGTTCCACATAAGGATATTCTTTTTTGGCAAGTGCTATGCCTTGTGGAATAACATCTTGAAAGTCGGTAAGACCACCAGCGATCATGCCTTCGATGGGATGTCTAATGAGCCTTTCCGTCAAATGCGGCCTCATGAGGCATGCAGGAGCTATAATTGACAAAGACTGCTCCACAAAACACCAGCAGTTGGTTCCCCAAAATGATTCTTCTATTTTAGAGACAACTTCATCATCCGAATAAGAGCTTGGATTCTGAATCATCCCCTCGTAAAACTCTCTTAACTCTACAAGTTGTTTTGGTGATTCCCACATATCAATCTCTTGATGGCTAACGCCTCAACCATTGGTGCGTAGCATCCAATGCCCATGCCGAGCGTATACAATTTTATCCAGCGGTAATGCATTATCCCACGCCTTCTGTGTCTGACTCTCCACGTTATTACTGCACAAAAGGCTCTCCGCAATGCGTTCCGCTAATAATGACGTTACTTTTTTCTGGGGTTACATTCAATATGGCGTATCCTCTCGGCAACTATGTGTGGATGATTAAAAAAATTTTTGTTTTCACGCATCTTCACCGAGAGTACACGTTGCTTCATACAACAGTAAACGGCTATTAGTGAAATGAATGCAGCGTACTAGACAGACAGAGAACTGAGTAAGAAGACATTAGCGGTATAGAGTGTACGTTTTTTACTGCAGCACACGATTGCAGAGGGGACACGATAAGTTACAGCTCCGTAAAACTTCTACAATAGTGAGTAAGCTGTAGACTTTGGAGTTTTTTTGAACACCTCACAAAGCCCTAGCAAACGTTAACAAGACAGGGCTGGCTACCCTGAATGACCATCATAATAGCGCTGAGCCTAAACTGTAGCTATAATCGCCGCCTTTAATGAATCCCTAAAAGCAGTGTTTCGAAAAAATTGATGTTAAAAAAAATAAAGCTTGGTGCTCTGGTCATTTTAATCAGTACTTTATCTATAGGGTGTGTAGCACAAAAACAAGATACGTTTGTCCCCTTCACAACAGATAAAGAAACATTAAAAATATATCTTAATGATGGCGCCGATGTTAATGCCGCAGATGAGCAAGGTATGACTGCACTTCACATAGCAGCAAACACTAATAGTTTAGATATTGCAAAGCTACTTCTTGAGGCGGGAGCTGATATTAACGCTAAAACTAAGCAAGGAGCAACGGCTCTTCATATAGCGTTAGCCACAAAAAGTTTAGATGTTGCAAAACTACTTATTGAAAAAGGAATTAATATTAATGCAGCAGAAGAGCACAATGTCACTGCTCTTCGTATAGCTGTACAAGAAAACAGCTTTGACCTCACAAAGCTGCTTATTGATAAAGGAGCCAATATCAATGCTAAGAATGAGAAAGATGTAACCGCACTCCATTTTGCAGCACGAAACAACAGCTTGAATATTGCAAAATTGCTCATTGAAAATGGAGCAAATATTAATGCTACAAATATTCAAGGCTTTACTGTGCTTCACACGACGGCACAAGAAAACAGCTTTGATGTCGCAAAACTGCTTATTGAAAATGATGCAAATTTAAATGCTACAAATAAGGTTGGCTGGACTCCACTTCATACTGCCGTAAAACACGGAAACACAGAGATAATAAAGTTACTTGTTATGGCTGGGGCAAATATTAATGCAACCAGTAATGCAGGTTTAACACCGCTTAGTGCTGCAGTACAAAAGGGAAAATTAGAGGTTGTAAAATATTTAATTGACCAAGGAGCAAATATTCAAGCTAACATTATTAATACGAAAGATGAAGCCCCTTGGACGAATCTCAATGTTGCTATTAAGTATGGGCATGTTGATATAGCTAAATTACTTATAGCCGCTGGTGACAATATTGAAATACCTACCAATAAAGAGGGAACACTACTTCATTTTGCAGCTATACAGCCTCAAATTGATCTTGAATTGATAAAACTGCTTATTGAAAAAGGTATTGATGTTAATGTAAGAGGCGTAGATGGAGCCACAGCTCTTCTTCTTGCTTCTGGTCAAGGGCACCTTGAGTTAGTTAAATTGCTGGTCGAATCAGGGGCCGATATTAATGGAGTAATAGCGTCCGGTCATACCCCCTTGTCTATTGCCGCATCGCTAGGCAAGCCAGGTGTTGTAAAATATTTAATTCAAAAAGGTGCAGCTGTTAATGTCAAAGTAATGCATGGTACTACAGCGCTTCATCTTGCAGCCTTACGTGGACATCTTGAGGTAGTTAAGTTACTTGTAGCCAATGGAGCTAATATTAAACAAAAGACTCCTGAAGGTATTGATGTTCTTATGTTTGCGCAGCACAATGGCCACCACGAAATCGCAGAATACCTAAAATCCAAGATGTAAAAATACATTACCGCTTGAATCTTCCTGCTCTTCTCTAGGGCAGGAAAGCAAATTGTTTAACTTGCACGCTTGCCGAGGGGACACAGAGCTATACAGAGTGGACGGCGCTATAAAAGTTGAAATCACAGAAAGTTTAGCCAAAGAAATATGCTATAAAGTTCACAGAGGTACTGTGGGGATTCCTTACGACTTTATAGGGTTTTGTGAAGCTGAGGGTGATTTAAAGGTTTCAGACCATGTCGAGCTGGCTTTATCCTATTTGAAACTATCTGGAAACGAAGATTATGATAGAGACTTTGAATACATTGCCGCGCTAAAACATGGTCAGGTAAGAGCTAGTATCGACCCAACTCCCTAGATACCACTAAACATAAGGTATACAATGAGGTTAGGTTTTTCGTCAGTGGTATGGCCTGACGTATAAGAGGTGAACAATAATGTTAATTGAAATTTTAAAAGGTGCTCTCTTCTAGGTATTTACCTAAAGGAGAGTAAAATGAAAAGAGAATGTCGTCTTATTAAGGCATTTGGAAAAAATGAAGTTTGTTTGGCAGATATGCCAAACAAAATTTCTGGGATCAAGGTTTCCAGAATTGTAATTGGTGAAGACACAGGTTGTTCTTGGTGTTTTCCTCATGGCTATGAAACATATAATAGTCATTATGCAAATTACCAACGAAGCTGGAAAAAGCAAAGAAAAACCAAGTGGAAATAAAGTTAAGCGAAATCATTCACATAGCCGGGTAAGAGCTGGTATTTTTTCAGCTCTCCCCCACACCACACCCTACATGCAGGACCGCACAAGGCGGTTCATTTAACTTATCCGTTAGGATAATGGATTTTGATCCATCCGTCCCTTAGTGAAAAGTGTCTAAGGTTTTCAGGCCGTACGAGGTCTACGGCACGTTCGCTGCAACCTGCAGTTCTGGCCGTTTGTAATAAAACAAAGTACTTCGATTCACAAGGCTATTTTTGAATATATGATAAGAATTACAAGGATGGAAGTATTTATATAAAAAAGAATAGAAGACACTTTAAAAGACTGGCATGCTATATTACCAAGGCGTTTTATTCTTTCGTTATTTTCAGTTAAAAACTCTTTTTTATCGAAATAATCTTGCAAGTGACATTTTTCCTGGCTGCTTGAGAAGTAAGGGTTTAAACCCCATATTGTCATTTTTTTCCATGCAGCTTTATTCACAGATTTTAGCTTGAATAGAAAAAAAGAAATTAATATTGGTGAGATAATAAAGTGAAGGAACATTGTTAAAAACAAAAATGGTATATATACATCAATAAATGTCATGGTAAGTCATACTGTTAGCTTGTGAATGCTCTTTATTAGGAGCAAAGAAGAGAGGTATATGGATGCCCGGCCTATGTCAATTGTATGTTGGTCGGCATAAAAACATTATCTTGATGGGGTGATAGCAGGTCTTGCCTGATTAAGCATTTCATTGTAATTAGCTGTACTCATCAATAATTACCAAGCATGGATAATGCTCCATAGATAAAAATTGTTCAATTACATCATTACTATTACCCTGAACTTCGAGCCACTTAACCATTTCATCTTTAGATTCGAATACTGGACTAACTGGAGTTCCTTCTGAAACATTTTCATAAATCTGAAAACACGTTTTCTCAGCTTCAGAGGTATACCATAGTGGTTCCAAATGAGCTCCAGGTTCAAAATAACCATCTGCATCCTTTGGGTGTTTAAAGCCTATAGGAACTTTTCTAATTTCTCTACCCATGCTACTACCTTTGCATGCTTAACTACTAATAAGCGTCACTCTGACGCAAAACACAACCTCATTGTAGGCCCTATGGTTAGTGGTATCCAGCGAGCTGGGGAGATACCAGCTCTTACCCGATTAGGCATTTGTAAGACGATAAACCTCGAATATACGATATGGTCCAGGCTCACATTTATTGAAAGCTCCAGACTCAATAAGGCTCTTCGCCTCTTCAAATGAACTCAATAAGCAATGCGAGGTGACTTTTATACCCTCTGCCATATGATTGCATGAAAGCGGAGAGCATTCAGCGTATGTTTGAGCCGTGAATGTTGTTACATCGTAACCCTCTAGTACCAACGAACCTGGAAGCTGAACATTAGTTTCAAATGATCCTTCAGGTTCAAATTTCTCCCACTCAGACGTTTCATCATTCCACTGGTATTCAAACACTTTGTAAAAGAAGAGCTTCATTTCAGATAAATCAATCTTGTGCTCTTTAGCTAAACTTTTAATGATCTCGGGTGAGTCGAAGAACCAATAACCATTGTGTTTCCAATAATTGATCCAATCGTCAAAGTCTTCTGAAACACAACCGCTGACAGAATATATGTCCTCCACCTGATCGGTCTTAAGCCAGTCAGGTTTAGATTTTACCGACTTATACATGTAGCCTGCGGGAATCATTTTCTATGCCTAACCATTAATGAACGTCACTATGATGTAAAGCCTAACCTTATTGCAGGCCTTGTGGCTAACGGTATCCAGGGAGGTGGGTAGGGGCGGCTCTTGTCCGATTACCTGTGACGCTACCACAATTTCCACCATTTTTTTTGGAGGGTAGCTACTTTATAACCCGTAGGCTCTTTTTCTTCGGGTATTCTTGAATCTGTATACTGAATACCTTGAAAATCACCGTTGTGGCCAGTAAGAACTATTTTTCCAGTATCAAGCCAGCCAATAACCTTTTCAGCTTCTTCACAAACACTTGGATAAAAGCTCTCAATAAGCCGCTTCTGTTCTGGAGATTCCAATTTATCCCAGCTATCTGCGTTGTATTCAGATGGAGGGACGGTGACAGCCAAACCATAGCCCAATCCAAGATTGTCTAAGAATCCATAACCATCACAGTACATGTCATAGCATTGCTCAATATATTTATGAGCATCAATCGGATGCTCAATTACATTTTGTAGAACCCTACGCAAATACCACTCATAATACTTTCCTATATCGATGTGTGGTTTGAGAATCTTCTCGGCTTCGTATAGAAACGATGGCTGCTTGTAGGTTAGAGAAATCAAATTTAGATACTCGTCGGAGCTGAGAAAACTTTCTAGGTCTTTCTCTGAGTATACCCACTGCTCGAATTCATTTATTTCGATCTCTCTAGCAATAAGCTTATAAATGATTAACTCGAACTTATTCAATGCACTTTCTCAAGACAGGTAACTATTAATGAGCGCCACTCTGACTCAAACCTAACCCCATTTTAGGCTTTGTGACTAGAGTGGGTAGATAGCAGCTCTTACCTGATTATATTCCACCTAGAAAATCCTCAAAATATGGAAAAACTGGGTCAGACTCCATTTGCCAAGTAAGGTGAACACGCACCACTGGATGTTCTGGGTGAGACGTTTCGAATATAAACTCATTTGGATCGTTATCATTTTTAGCCAAAACCTGAAAGCTACAACCACTTAAAGGATGAGAAGCGGGAAGCTCACGAGCAAGCTCTAACTCCAAAGATGACTCTGTGGCTTCCCCTCCAAACGTTTCAGCCATTACCTGTGGGTACTCAAGAGCTTCATTACGATCAAATTCCTTTATCCACATGGTAAGTACGCCTAGACCTGATAAAAAAATATAACGTTAAGCTGTGAGGCTGCCGTAGGCGGTCCTTACAAGCGTCGCGTTATGTGTTTAATTTTCTATATTTCAACGGACCATCCTTATCTATATGCAATAAGGATTTTTTGTCACATGCACCAAAATCATTAAAGTTTCTTTTACCTTCACCTAAAGTCATATGATTTGGGCCACTATAATCATTATCGTTACGGGCGCCATCATCCTCCCAAAAGCAAACAGGACAAATATCATAAGCACTCGATTCACTGAGTGCATGGTAGTGGCAACAGGGGCAAACAGATAAGTTTTCCGGTTCACCATTGATAGTGCCAGATATAACCCCATACTCGGCAAGTTTATTCTGAATGTATTCGTTTAGCACACCATACAAATCACCTTTAATACTTTGCAAGATTATTGGATCATATAAACTGTCATTGATGTTATTTGGCTCCTTTCCCTCACAAATCATCATTCTTAAATTTGGGGGAAAATCTTTTATATCTTCATCATCTTCTTCATAACCGCTTAAAAACCACCCATCAATGGTATCTTTTCTTTTTTTAAGGGGAAATTCTTCAAATAAAAATTCTGCTAATTTATTTTTTGCTTCTTCTCTATTCATTTTATTTCATAGTTCAAGCACATAACGCTTAGCTAAGGGGGGCCCACTCAGTGGACGTCCCATGGAGGGCCAACGGCCCGGAATATGCCTGAGCGTATTGTTATGTGTTTTTCTAACCTGACACTAATGCAATAGAGCGAATATAAACAACGCCCCAAATAAACCACACTAGCCACAGACTCCACAACAACCAGAATAACAACGCCCAAAACAGCTTTTACAAACCAACTCTCTTTCTTACGATACCTTCTGAACGCACTAACGAAAAAAGGGAAACACACAAGTAAACCCATAAGCCAGACTACAAACCAGCCATAGAACCAAATGTCCACCTCCCCTCCAGAAGGGTTCAATAACTCATTAATAACATTATCAAGACCAGATGCTTGTACCTGCCCAGATATTAGAAACAAAAAAAATAATACACTGAGCTTCAATTGATATTTCCTTTATATATTACGAGCACATAACTATTAATGAACATCACTCTGACGCAAAACCTAATCTCATTGTAGGCCTTATGGCTAATGGTATCGAGGAAGGTGGGTAGATACTAGCTATTAGCCGATTAGATCCAATCCTCATCATGTTTTTCAAATTCTTCAGGGTTATTGATATAGCCCATTTCTAAATCTGAATTTCGTTGTTGCTGTATCTCTAATTCCCGTGCATTTTTCAAAATGCTATACAAATCAGCGATACTGATTAACTCATCTGTATCCGTTTCAATTAGGGTGAATGGGGGGGGGTCATTTTCCCACCTGACATAAAGTTGTTTCAAAGTCTCTCTTACATTTTCCCAGTCTCCTTCAAAAAACTTATACTCAATAATTGAATTTCCTTTAATTGAAGCTTCTTTTATAGAAGATAAAGACTCGTTGGTGATTTCACGAAGCACCTTAATGTCAGCAGTCGAAAGATTTTTTTCTGGAATTAATTTAATCATATTCCTGGGATCTAATTATTAATGAACGTTACTTTAGAAAAGTTAACCATTGTTATTTATGAGAGCGATTTTGAGAAAACCCTATCATTAATCAAAAATATAATTCACTGAACTAATTAATTAAATATAATTAACTAACCAACCCCCGCACTAACTCCGCGCTCTTGACGTATTCTTCCGGCCTACCCTTCCCGGCTACGGCGTTGTAGTGCTTTTTCCAGTAGTTGGCCCGACCCTCTAACGTTTCAGGTATTGCACCCGGTCTTAGCTTGTAATGCAGGCGACAAAAGATAAACGACAATAGCGGGGAGTATGCTAAATCCCTGTGCTGTAGCTTGCTGAGATCGACGTTAAACGACTCTTTGAGCCTGTCTCTGTCTGCGGATCTCGCACGGTTGTCCTTGAACGAAATCGGATCTATCTGACACAAGCCCACTCCCGCGCCTGTAGGTGTTCTGTCCGGGTAGTTGCCAAGTTTGGTTTCCTGCGCTGCAGTTTCTAGCAGCAAGTCAACAGCGTAGCCGCTGCCTTTTCCAAGGACCTCGTATACTTTCGTTGCGATCTTTAGCGCTTGATTGGATGAGGTAAGGCCGTAACCCTTCATTTTTGATACTCCTCATTTTCGAATGGCTCTAGCAAGTGCATGACGAAAGCCCCGTCAGCCGTGCATTTGAGTCATTTATATTTTAGGTTACGCATAACTTTTAAAACTTTATTTTACTTTATCCGTAACCTAAAATAAAACTAAGTGAGGAGTAGAAACGATGGCAGACAAGAGTGACAGCAATACAACCCCGACAAGACCTAGAGGGCGGCCAGCAAAGTATGCAAGCGACAAAGAGCGCAAAGCAGCGCGCGCAAGAGCTGCACGGGAACGGAGAGCGAGGCAGAAAGCGGCAGGCTTTAGAGAGGTCAGGCGGCTAGTGAAGCCAAAGGACGTCGTGCTTGAGAGCGACATAATTGATTTGTCGCATATACCGGATCATCGAAAGCGCTAAAACTGTCGTTCAGGTGAACAGGTTATAAGATATTTGAAGTATATAGCAAAAGGTCATACAAAACTTGTCTTTATAAGCGCTTACAGCTTCGTTTGAGGACGTCTACTGTTGTATGTATAGGTTATGGTTACTATGAACTATTTACCCTTGTAGAGGCTTCCTAATCGCTCTAACTGTAGAGTAAAAAATATACAATCTATACAGCTTACGATTTATGTTTGTAAGTCATGTTTTATCTTGTTTTTTATAACTTGTTTTTAATTCTTGTTTTACCCTCCCCTACAAGCATTGAAAATAAAGGCTTACAGAGAATAATCGACGACAACTTAACAGTTAATTGACGACATTATAACAGTGCTAATGTCGACATTTTGACAGTTTAAAACAGTCAAATTGACAGTCTAATGGCGACACTTTAACAGAGAGAGGGAGATGTTGTAGGAAAGGATTTGTTCAAATTTTGAACGATAAATATTAAGGCTATGTTGCTGGTTTTATAGCGACACTTTAACAGTAATGGCAGACATTTTAACAGTATGAGTCTTGGTTAAAATCTTCTCTGGTTAAAAAATATACATTGTGAATATTTTTTACAAACAAATAACACCAACAACTTAACAGTAAAAAGCAGACTCTTTGACAGTTTTTAAAAAAATTATTTTTTACACTGAAAATCAATCGCTAAATTTTATCAAATAAAAACAATTGCTTATGTTTATTTAGTGTTTAAATGGAGTATTTTATATTAACGCAATGACGCATGTAAAGTTGTTGATGCGTTAATGGTCTGTTATTATGTTGTTGTTTCGTAAGCTTAGTGTGAGGGGCTATGAAGAGACAAAATCGAGTAACTAAAGCTAATCAGCTAATTCAAGCACAGCTTGTTGAGTCAAAGGTTAGTTTGTCTGTACGAGAGCAGAAAATTGTATTAGCGATCATAAGCTTAATTTCTCCAGAAGATGACAACTTAAAAGACTACGAACTTAGTATTAAAAAACTTTGTGAGCTCACAGGTATAGATGAATCTAACCTCTACCGTAACCGAATGAGAGATATTGCAACTAACCTCACAACGAGTTCTATTCGAATCATAAGACCAGAAGAACCAGATGGAGCTCTATATACTACGTGGTTCTCTGACGTTGATTACAGGCCTCGTGAGGGTGTTGTACGCTTTTCTATATCAAAAAAACTACGCCCATACTTGTTGCAACTAAAGTCTCATTTCACTACCTACCAGTTAAAGCAAATCACCTCGTTACGATCAACTAACGCTATTCGAATGTATGAGCTTTTACGACAGTTTTATCCCGAAAAATCAGAAGAACCTGTTGTATACAGTGAAATTAAGGTAGCCAACTTGAGAGCCTATCTAGGAATAGAAGATTCAAAGTATAAGCGATTTAATGATTTTAAAAAGCGTGTACTGGATCATGTCCGCGAAGAACTAACAGATAAAACTGATCTGACCTTTAACTACAAAACAAAAACTCATGGACGTAAAGTTATTGCCATTGCGTTCAGCATCTTCAAGAATAATGTGTCTGAGCCAGTTGATGAGTTTGATGAATACGAGCAAGCGCTTGAATTGGAGAAAACCCTGGAAGATAAAGTTGCTGAGTATCTCCCAGCCCGCTTGGTAGTCACTGTTTTCAACAAATTTGATAGGAATCGGATTGAAAGAAACTTCGACTATACCGTTGTACAGATTGAGCTTGGCGATGTAAAGAACCCTGGGAAATACCTATGGTCAGCAATCAATGAAGATTATGCTAAAGATGATAGCTCGTCTTCACTTGAGGATGAAATTAACGATATTTCTTGGGTAGATAGGCGAGATAATTTCTGAGGTGGTGTCGTAGCATGAAAGTCTTTGTAGGTTTTTTAATTCGCGCTGCTGCCAGTGGCTGTATTTTGATAAGCAATGCACACAAAGTATGAAGTAATATATCATACTTCATACTTATTAATTTTAACTGATTGATTTAGCTTATTTTTTTAAAGTAAAGTTCAACTGCCTCTCTTATGATTGCGCTGTTATTCTTCCCTTTTTTACTCTTAGCTCTCTTACGATCTCTAGCTAAATCTTCAATCTTATTTAGCAAACTTAACGGTAAGCTAATTGTTGTCCTAGTGAGTTCATCATCAAGATCAGTGATTTCTGGCTCCTCTATTATTTGAGGTTCAGGTTTCACTACACTAGCATTTGCACTATAAGGACGATCAGCAAGCTCATCCGCAAGCCTTTCAGCTTCTACAGCTGACACAAGTTTACGCTGTGATGGCTTCTTGATTGGCATGCGAGTATATCTCCCCAAATAGTTTTAATACTTCATTAGATGCTTGCTCATTCTTAGACTCAAGCACACTCAACCCCTCGCTCATCACATCCCTATAAACTTTACGGTATCGACCCACAGATGTAAGAGCTTTAAATTCTGGAAATTCTGAAACATAGCTTTCGAACTCTTGGCGCTCAGTGTCCATTACGCTTGGATTTGTTGACGCCATGGATTGATAAACATAAACACTTAACTCAGGATTTAAGTCACGAACCCTTACTATTTGGTCGTGAAGTTCTCCAAGAGTATCTAAATCTAATTGGCTGCATTGGTGAGGGCATATCATTACGTCTGCAACAGTTGCAGCAGTAATCATCTCGCGGCTATTTCTACCTGCAACATCAACAACTACTCGATCATACTTCTCTCGCAAACTATTTAGGGTTTGGGCTAAATTGTCGTACTTTTGCGTTAGTATGATTTTGGGCGAATGTCCCTGCTCTTCTCTCTCAGTGCACCACCTTGCTGCGCTACCCTGCTTGTCAGCATCAACTAAACAGACTTCGTAACCCAGGCGAGCAAAAGCAACCGCAAGATTGCAAGAAACAGTTGTTTTGCCTGACCCTCCCTTGTTGCTAGCAACTAATGTAATCATGACAAGCCCCACACATTATGTATTTATGAAGTGTTACTTATGAAGTATGAAATATTTGTTGTTAGTTAACAAGTATCACATGTTAAGTGTTAACAAATACTTCATATGTATTACCTATGAAATATTAAAGCATACTTATGAAGTAATACTTATTATCACCATAGTTCATTTGTATTAAATATTAACTCATAAGTATTACTTATGAAATATTAAGAAATACCTATGAAATCATACTTATTAGATAACATGTCATACCTGTGACATAATACTTAACCAGTATTATTTAGCATTTCATACTTATTAATTCATAAGTATTACTTCATACTTTTTCGGAGGTGCTTAGTGCCACTAGTACGCCACCCCAAGAGCGCACTACAACTGATACCCAGCTACACGGGTGCCACCCTGAGTGTCACTTTATCAGTGGCACTATCTGTATTGCTCTTTGCATCAATCTCAGAAAATTACTACTACAGTCTTATGTTCGCTGGGCTTGCGATTGCATTCGAGTTAGCAAAATTTGTTGCGCTACCTGAGATTGCACGACGCAAACATCGCAAAGACTGGGTGGGTGTCATGGGTGCCACCCTTCTTTTTGTCACGCTAGCTGCTGCAAGCATCCTTGGCTCGATTGGTGGGTTGCAGAGTGACACCCAGCGAATTCAGGCCAGCATTACCAAAGCAGAACAGCAGCGAGCAGCTCTGATTGAAGAACGTCAGTTGCTACTTGCTGAAGTGGCAGAGAATCAGAAAGCTATAGATAAGTACATCGCACTTAACAGAATTAAGAACTTTGCGCAGCCTTTGCAGCAACGTAATGAGGCGTTGAGGATGAAAGCGGCAACGATACAAGACAAAATCAGTACGCTTGATGTTACGCAAGAAACGCCAATGACAGCTTTACTTGGTGCAATTGCTACAGCAGTGGGTGAAGATAAAGCAGTGGTGCAAGTTTATGTATTCATACTTTTAGCGGTACTGCTTGACCTAGTTGCAAGCTTTTTCATTTGCTTATTGCGTGAAGAAAACGACTTCCGTCGTGACTATCAAAGTAAACTAAAAGTTAACGAGGGTGGCACTAATGAACATGAGGAAGAAAACACAACGGATGCACTTTTAGAAACTGCCACCCCTGATGCTGAAAAAGTGCCACCCACTGCTACCCCTTGCCAACGGGAAGATAGCGACGTTGGGTGTCAGCAAGAGGAGGGTGGCGATAAACCCAAAGATATGGAACAACATCAAAATGTTGTCAGCATCAATAGTAGCAACAAGTACGAAAAGATAAAAAAAGAAGTGATATCGATGAAAGGAGGGGAGGCTATAAGCAAACGTCAAATGATTAAAGACTACAAGCTTGGTACCCGAACGGCAGATCGTTATTTTAACTTACTGCTTAAGGAAGCCTTGATTATTCAGGATAGTGAGACAAAGTATTTTTATCGCGCTGCTTGATGTTGAGTAGATTGAAGGGACGTTCTATCACGCTGCCTGTTTTTGTACTTTTGTGATCGCAAGTTCATCAGCTCAAGCTAGAATTAGCTTACAGTGCGTTAAGGATGACTTGGAGTGGTTCGAATGATTTTAATGCATAAGATCAACGCTGAGACGAACGAAAACAAGTACTACAGTTTGCACATACAGCCAGATCTTTTTGGGCACTGGTCCCTTATGAGGTACTTTGGCCGTATTGGCAAAAATGGGCAGCTTAAAGTCGATAGCTTCGAGTCCGAGGAAGAAGCGAGAGAGTTATACGACAAGTTAGAGGCAAGCAAAAAAGCGCGGGGTTACTTCGAAGTATAGAAACTGCCACTGTGTGCTACTAAGCCCAGTTGCAGTACCTTTCAAAAAACTGCACTTTTTTTCATTTTCTTGCGCTTTTTTTCACACCGTGCAATCACCCATTTTTGCCTGAATCCCAGTAGATATATGGGGTAGGGCGGTGATTGTGTTCACTTTGAGATTTCACAAAACGTTTAGGACGCAAAGTCCACAGGGTGGCGAGGAGGAGTGCGTTTTCAACTAGCATTCTTTTATGGATACGTTGAATAAAGTGTGCCGTAGTTTTTCACTACTGTACTTCCCCCTCAGGGGGATAAGAGGGGGCCTTGTGATTGTTAAAATGGTCCGTGGGGGAGTTTGTGGGCGAAGCGGTAATAGCAGTGTAGAAGGGGTGTGAAGCAGGGCGGAACACCGCTTATGCAGGGCTTTTACCGCGCCTCGAAGCGTCGTCCACTGATCAGACATACTTCAAATGCTGCCCTCACATTTTAACTGTAGGATAGGGCATTTATTTTTTAACTCGCTGACTCTCCAACACGTTTTTTCGCGTGAACCATGTCCCACTTTTATACATTGTTTAAAGTAGATAATAATCGATATTCATACGCTATTTTGTGTTTTAAGTATATACATATCAATTTATGGGGCTTTTTATTGTTATAAATTGATTTAAATAGATTAATGTATATTTTTATATATAACTTGGTGCAAAACGACAAGTAAAATATATATGTATCAACATTTTTAATGAAAATGACACGGTTGCCATTCTGTCCCTAGTGCCTAGGGACAGAATGGCGGACACGCACATTCATTGGACTATACGACGATTGCATTGCGTTATCAGCACGTGACGTATACTATTTCAGGCTCATGCTGTGCACCTCAGACAGTCAACTGAGGTTGATCATCGTAGTACGTCAAGCCCAGGACGAAAACCAGGCGACCATCCTGGCTTTGCCAGCGTAAACGTCAAACCAAAGACGCAAAAAAAGGTTCCCCTTACTACGATCGATCATCAGGTCCCACTCCAGACCCTAAACGGAGTACCCGCCGCAAGACCTGGAGCCAACCAGCCAATAGTGCCGTAAAACCTCCCTTGCAGGTGATAGCAAGGTCCCAAACCATTGGCCTTCCCAGTGAAGCCCGCAGTGCCCAACTGTGATAACAAGGTGGGTTAATAGGAAGCAAGCAACAAGCGATAGTTGTCGTTCACTAGAAAAAGACTGCGAAGTCCTAGTACGAGAATGAAGCGTTGAACCGATGTAAACACCTCGTGTTGACCCTTCAATCTGCTTTGCCATCAGCCACCGCTGACCAATGCAGAGGGTTTTTGACCCCACTTAACATCTATGGCCTTAACCTGTGATCACAGGACTTTTCTACGCAACGACGTAGGCAAGAGGCTTTAACACTTACCGTTTTTATTGTTGTTAAGATCAACCGAGCTTGTTTAAACCATGAGTCAATCCACGCTGAAATACCAGCTAAAGCAGCTGTGTGCTCGTAATCGGGATGGTTCCTTTGCCACCCAGGCTAATCGACAGCGACTATTAACACGCTGTGCGGATGAATTAAAAAGCTTGGGCTATTTGCACATGAACCTGCATAGCCTCAAAGGCAAGCAGAGGATAAACGTCCGGCAACCATTAAAAATCGAATGGCAGCCTTACGTTGGTGGGCGGAAAAAATCAATAAACCGCAGGTTATTGCCAAAGACAATGACTTTTATGGTATTGAACGACGTCAGTATGTCACCAATACCGATCACAGCCGAACACTCTGCCAGGAAAAACTGCAACGTATTCGTGACCCACATATTCAATTAAGCTTGCAACTACAGGCCGCTTTTGGTTTACGTCGAGAAGAATGCTTAAAATTCCAGCCCAGCTATGCGGATCAAGGTGACCACCTCCAACTTAAAGCCTCTTGGTGTAAGGGCGGTAGGGAAAGAATAACCCCAATCAGGACACAAGCTCAGCGAACACTGCTACAGCAATGTCATGACTTAGCCGGTAATGGCTCCATGATTCCTGCCCATAAAACCTATGTACAACAACTGCGGGCCTATACCTATTGGACCATGCAAGCCACGCTCGATAAAAATCACGGCTTACGCCATCGCTATGCACAAGACCGTTACCAAACAATAACGGGTTGGCCTTGCCCCAAACAAGGCGGTCCTTTAGCTAAACAACTCACCCCACAACAGAAAGCACAGGATCACGCAGCACGACTCAAGATTTCTCATGAATTAGGCCATGAACGGGAAGAAGTCACGGCAGTGTATTTGGGGCGTTAATATCATGAATGGTTTAATTTATTTAGAAAATAAATTAAACCATTGCCACCGTTGAGCATGCTGATCTGCTACAAAATAGCGAAAGAACAGGACTGAATAATAAGAGAGTGTGGCCTAGCTCAGGATGACAGCATTGATTGCCACAATATTTCTCATTGAAAACTCACAGTAGTTTGAATTCCATAAGCGTTTATCGGTATAGATTTTCGCTATTTTACTGCTATTAGAAAATCACTATTTTAGCACTACAAGTGCACTACAAGTGCGCTATTACTCCACTATTAGTGCGCTATTAGTAGCCATTACATGCCTGTTCTATAGTATTTCAGGATATCAAACGTAAAATAGTGGTGAAATTGTGCAGAAATGGCAGCTTATTCGAAATGGTTGTTGCACACTTATTGTGGGGTAATGAACGCCGTTAGGCGGGCAGGATGGGTGAAGTAGGCCCACACGTAAACGTGATGCTCCTACTTCACTTAACCTTATTCGCATGGCATGCTCAACGGTTATCCTGCTCTGCGAGGCTAGCCGATTGCCATCGGATAATTACCGAAGAGATATTGAATTGCTGTTCACTTTCTTTGTGGGACAAAGAAATAGAGTACGTAGATATGAGGGTTGGCTAGGCTAACGTCGGTTGAATGTTCGGACAAAGAAACAAAGCTGTGATATTTTGGCTAGGACTTGAATCCATTTAAATCGGCTTCTGACCCGTAACAACAGCTGTAAGGTTCTGTTCGTCTACAGCGTCTGTGGCAGGAGCGAGTCAGGAGAAGACATAAAATATGTATAAATACCGCTTTGCCCTTAAACCAAGTCAAAAAGAGAAAAAACTCGTTGCTCAGGTATTTTATTTTTTTCAAAAAGAAGAAGATAAACTAGAGGATGCAGCGCTAATTGAGATTATTAAAGCAAGAGAAAACCAGCCATCAATACCTGTAGATATAGATGATCTGTAGGCATTTTTTGTTTCCTTCAGTGAACGTGTGTAATTCGAAGTATTGTTATTTTATGCACCCTTTCCACATGGACACATTTTATTTGCGTGGATCTTACTGTGACAGATGTAGTCAATCATCAGGATAAGGAGCAACCAGCATCACTTATGGTGTTTGGTATTGAGCTAACTCGCCCTGATGGCACAGTCTTAAAAAAACATCAGTTACTGACCAGTGTTGTTGATGCGTTAAATAAAGTTCATCACCTTCGGAAGGTGGGGGCCAAGGTACTCTATAGATTCAAGCTCCCAGTCTCCAACAATATTTACTGCTAGTTCTCGTGCTTTTTTGGCGCTGTCTGTTTGGACAAGCGCTTGATGACGTATCCCGATAACCTTCCAGTAGCCATTTTTTCCATTGTCAGGGTGGAGATCAAAGTCAGGTAACTCATTTGAAAATAGTCCTGGGCACTCAAGGACATGAGATAATCTATCCGTGCTTTTATGTTCAGTATGGTCGTCACGTTGACAACGAATAATCTTCATAGAAGTGCTTATGTTAATAAGACACGCTTCGCACAGTGAAATATCGACAGATGTCATATCCCATCCTGGTGGAGAATCATAGCCAAAGGTATGTTTAATGCGAACACAAGTATGCATTTCATATATTTTATGGCATTTGTCACAGGTGAACTTATCTGGTTCCTTTACTGATACTATTTTGTAGTGGATTGGCATTCGTGCGTTTTTCTCCTGAAAAAGAGCTAATTCGGTATGCATTGCTCGCACATAATATTAATCAAACGATCATCCAGGCAAGAACGCATAAACTGATTCATAGGACCTTGATCACCAGACTGATAAAAGTCCAACATTAACTGGTTAAACTCCAGCTGTCGTTTAACAGGAAGATTAATGACGGGGTAACCAGCATTGAGCAATATGCCATTCATCATGAGCCGCCCCATCCGTTTATTCACACCATAGAAAAACCGATGACGCGCCATGGTTAGGAATACAAAAATCGCTTGGTCATAGATGTCGTCTAT
This sequence comes from Zooshikella ganghwensis, assembly GCF_018263875.1. NCBI lineage: Bacteria > Pseudomonadati > Pseudomonadota > Gammaproteobacteria > Oceanospirillales > Zooshikellaceae > Zooshikella > Zooshikella ganghwensis. Next base: position 8,413 of record NZ_JAEVHG010000029.1, on the reverse strand, counting down.
CCCTTTGGCACCCGCTACCATTTTATCAAACAGGCAAGGAAGTTCACTGGCTCGGGGAGGCATGTAATCAGTACCCGCAATGGTGACTCCTCCAGAACGGAACTGACCCCACTCTAAAGCTTCTTCTTTCCCTGCAATGCCATGCAACCAACAAGCATAGTCAGCGTTCAATTTAAACGTCCCTTGCTGTATAGAGTCAAACAAGTGCCGCCACGCATTACCCTGGTTTACAGCAATTTGCTGATCACTGAGTTTATAACCACCAACGGTAATACCCTCTAACAGTGTTTGGATCTCTGGCAACGTGAAGTGAATACCTTCCAGTGCTACAGCATCATGTACAAACACTGCAATTTCACGTTTTGCCAGCATTAATGCTTTATTTTTATTGGGCGTAATATGCCAGTGTTTATCTGTTGCCATACGATTATTTTCTATTATTCAAAACCAACAAAATGTGAGTAAAAGCGGTGATAGTGGGTAGTGCTTCCAGGCTATCTCGAAAATACTTATATTTTATGCGTTTTTGACTTGGACTGACGGGCAACATTTTCATTTATTTTTTGTGTAGCTTCCTCAAGTCGTTTATTGATATTGCTGACTTCTGCAGGTGTTGCATGACGCTCAGGTGTTTCAATAAGCGACTTTAATTTAGTGTAATTATTTTGAAGTTCTGACAGTTCCTTAAGCGTCATTTGGCGATCACGTTCATACTTCAGTAGCTGTGATGCTTGAGGCCCAATTCTCCATTGGTCATCTTCTAGCTGATTCGTGTAAACGGCCTTATGGTCCTTGTTATACAAGGTGCTCTTATCTACCAGTTTGAGGGCTTCAGTGTGTTCAACTACGTTAGCTAAGCCTTTATAGGCTTGATCATGCTTATCTTTCGTTGAAAACCGACCAAAACCATTTTGTTTTTTCTGTTCTTCATAACGGGTATAAATACGCTGTTCACTCACCTTCTCATTAACGGCCATGGCTCGAAATTCAACGGTATACCCTGCTTGCTTTAACCCTGTTGCTAACTGCTTAAAAGCTGCTAGACCCTTTGATGTCTGATCAATGATCAGGTTTCTGCGGTTTTCTACCGCTGACATGATGAGCTTTACTGCCCATTGGCTAGCATCTTGGTGTGTTAAGTTCGCTGCTTGAATATCATCTTTTTTTAGCAAGTCATAGTAGCTAGGGTGTTGTTTCCTGAGAATATCAGCATCAACAAGGATATGACCGCCCTGGGTTTTCAGTTCCTCTTTTGCCTTTGAGGTAATACCAGATTTTCCAGAGCCTGGTTGACCACCCGTGATAATGGCCAGCGGTTTCTCTTGCTCTTTGCTGTTGGAGAGGTATTTTTTTTCAATTCGGCGTTTAAAGATACTATCGTGTAACTCTTTAGGAAGCACGTACTGCTTAGTTAACATGCTTTTCCCCTTAACTGGTCATATGTGCTTTTACAATAGGCGCATATTCATTCAACACACGCTCTATCTTGTCATCATCATCGATCAGCAGGTCATTTAACTCATCGTGAAACGTATCTTGTTCACTCTCCCACTGTCGTATTAGATCCTGGTTTGGTTCTGGCTTTTGCTCTTCTTCATAGATCCACTTTGAGCGCATAGCAATTAATACACCGATGGTTTCTTGCGCGGTTTCGTAACGCGCTAACTTCTCTGTCGTACTTAAATTCATTGATAACGCTCACGTCAGTGGTCTGAATCCGGTTAATGTAGAGAGTACTTGTTCCACAAAATGTTCCACGCGGAACATAACACAGTTGATGTGTGCCTTCTGTAACACATAGATCAATCAAGCAAGTAAAGTGCGACTTCAGCTTTTTTGGCTGCTTTTGTTAAGTTTTTATCCAACGTTGCAATGGGTAAACCTTCACGCACAGCGAGTTCCAAATAGGCTGCATCATAACTACTGAGGTTATAGGTTTTCGCTAAACGCATGATACGCCCAAAGGCATGGCTGGCGGTGGCAAGATCAACATGTATTGGCAGGCTTTCCAGTTGTGCCAAAAACGACTCTACTTCCGCAAGACTGATTTCTTCCCGTTTTTCCGCACCAAGTAACACACTAACTGCCTCCAGATGCCACAGGTTTGGAACCACAGCCGCCTTTTCCACCATCGTCTCAAGCACACTGATTGCGTACTCTTGGTCAGTGACTTTGGCTGTTTGTAGAAGCCAGCGCATGGCGACTGAGTTATCTAAGACAAAATCACTCACTACTTACGACCATCCATTTTCAGTTCATCTAAGACCTCATCCGACATCACATGTTGTTTCATTTTCTTGATATTGGCGATGGCATTTTTCACCTTCTGTTTCTGATGATCAGCGGGCACCAAATCGGCAATGACTTTACCCCGGTTGGTTATAGTGAAGGATTCACCAGACTCTACCCGGCGCAATAACTCTGGGAGCTTAGATTTTGCTTCATACGAACCAATTTCGTTATGCATACTATTATTCTCCTTAACATATGAACCAGTCTATTAAACTGGTCTATATGTGTCAAGTTAAGCCATTATGCAAGCTAGAAGCTTGTCAGCGCCTTGCATCTGCTCGAACTGTTTGAACATGAGGAGTAGCAAAAAATGAGAGGTTATGGCCTATTTTCATCAACTCAAGCGCTAGAGATTGGAGCCCAAGAAACCAAGCTCGGTCACTAACCTGATACAGGAGGGATTAGCGGTCCATTTAGGGTACACCTATAGTGTACCGGTTAAAGATTGGTTAATTATCAATCAGTAAATTCGGCATAAAGTTTTTACTGTTTCTAAAAAATCTAGGTTTTTATAGCTATATACGATAGATTATGGACAAATTTTTAATGCCATCAGTGTCATGACTAAAAACAAAGGTGTATTTTAATTTCTTATGAATAAGCTCATGTTAGCTGCTTTGCTATATATCTGTATTACTCCTGCCTCTGCTTGGGAGATTGATATACCCCTAAACACTGTCACCACCATTGGGGTCCATGATAAAAATGTGGGGTTTGTATCATTCAAAGAAGGTGTACACCAAAACTGTGCTTACCAGCACTTATACTTTGATATATCAACAAGTACAGGAAAATCTTATCTATCTATTTTGTCCACTGCCAAGGTTAGTAAAACAAAAGTTCGAATTGGTTATACAGCTCCAGCTTCTCAAGGTCAGTGTTACTTAGAGCTAGCTGCTTTGGTAGAAGTAGAATAAGCAAGAAAGGCTTTTGAGGCTATAGTTAAGGCAAACATAGCCTTTTAATATTGCTCTATCCAAGATAGTTATAAATATTTATATTTTAGTAAAAAATAAATGAAAAACATTATACTTTACTTACTAATATTTTTTTCCATTGCAAATATAACTCAAGCTACTGAAATAAAGCGATTTCACTATATTCCACAAAGTGCATCTTTAGAAAGGGTTATTGTTAATAACGCAGATAATCCTCCTCCTCAAAATAGCTTACCACATCTTGTAGCAAACAATATTGTTTCAGAAGACGAAGAGATTACACCATTACCATCATCCATTTGGAGTGGAAACTATTGGACAAATATTGATGAGCTCACAGCTGACGCAATTCTTCAAAAGTCTCTAACAAAAATAGGAGGGTTTCCAAAATATGGAAACACGGTGGTTCAAGTTTCAAACCATAATGTTGGATTTCACTTAAATACATTTAGCACTAGTTTACCAACCATGTATACTGCGACTTCCCTTCAATATTTTGTTGGTTGGGAAAAAGGAAAAAAAGTTTGGTACCCCAATGAAAAGCTTTGTTTGAGTGGACAAGCAAAAATAGCTTCAAGTTTCTCAACTGGACAAGCTGTAAACCAAGTAATGTACACATTACATTTTACAAGCATAAAAGGAAATATGCTTTTTTTAAATGTGATGCTTTTTGATTCAAGAAATACATATAAAATAGAAGACAGTGTTCATTGGGATGAACAAGATACTGGTACAGCCATTGTGATTTCACATGCCCAATCTCAAGAACAAAATAGCTCTAACGTTAGATATACTTCTACTATCGACGGTTATGGTAGTTTGTTGCTTCCTGCAAAAGTGGGTAATGCCCCAAGTATAAAGGGAGATTATGGTTTCTGCATAAGCCAGCAACAGTTTTCCCTAGCAGTTAATGATATCAACAATAAGTTTGGTAAGAATTATTCTACTTCTCCTGAAAACTGGCTTTTAGACTTTTTCCTTTTAGGGCCTGAAATAAATATAAGACCAAACTCCAGTCTTCCCCAAGGGAACGGACACATAGGCATGAGCGTTGGAGAAATATGGGTTTATAATAAATAAACTTCTACTGGGCTATAGTATAGAGTTTTCTTGTACTCTATGCTTGCTCCTTCGCAATTCAACCCCATCTTAGATAGTGCATTTAGGGTATACCTATAGTGTACTGGTTGCAGGGTAGTACACTAATTATTGACCCCCTATGTAAAATGGACTTTTTTAGAGTACCAATGTAAAACGGACCAGTCGTTTATCAAAAAGTATACATTTTGAGAGGGGCAGGGAAGGACTATCAAAAGTGCTCTCATAAGTAATGTATCAAACTGCCTACAGACTTATGACAGGTTGCACGGCTGCTGAGAGGATACGCTGTTTAGTGCATTTGTTTCAGGCATGCTCATCAAGAGGAAACAATTATATGCTTGATTAATGATAGGCTTTTCTCAAAATCACTCTCATAAATAGCGACGGTTAAGTATCCTAAAGTGACGTTCATTAATAGTTAGCAGTCAAAGGAAACCATGAACTTTTTAGCTGGAACCATAGTCGATTGTGAAAGAAATGAAGCTCTTGAGCTTGATGAGGAAATTGAAAAAATCGCACAGGAGATTGGTTGGGATAATGTTCTCAAAGAAGCTTATCTTACTCTTGCATCATATAAAGTAATGGGGCTCTGGTATGCCGCTGCGTCAATAATTGGTTGGGCAGCTGAAGATGGCCTGAAAATGCCTATTCCAGAAAAAGAAATCATAGCTCGCATGTACTGGTGTTTGGCTAAATATGAAAATTTGGGAATGACAGGGGTTGCCGATGGAGAAAATCTTGTTTGGAGCACAACGTGTTCTCTTGCAAAAATATCGTACACAAGCGACTGGCAACCAATGGAAGACCCAGAAATCCAGAAAATGGTGGAGAGTTTTGGGTAAAACTGCTAACAAGGCACTGTTGTCGGAATAGTTTTCCGCTGTGCTCTAAACCATCCACAAAGTGCGACGTTAGAAAACAAGCATGTCACAAAGTACCGAGCTAAGATTGCAAGCCGCAATAAGCATATGCACAAAGGTCATTGAATCTATTGGAGGAGATGGGTGGCAAGATCTTGTGCTGGATTTGATAAAAATAAATGAGTTACTTACATGCAAGCAGTTTGAAAATGCAATAGAAATAATTCGAGGCCTCCCTCGAGGAGCCCTATCAGGAGTATATAATAAGGACACTGATTGGATGGATACTTTAACTGAAGACGATCTTTCTGAAAACTTACATATGGATGCATGCTATGTGTTAGCGTTAGAGGCTCTACATGATTTACGTGTTCACTTGTTATACGGAGCAGAACGAAAAATTGTCGATATCAGTGACAATGCAATATTGCAAAAAAAATCGGAACTCGAGTCAAATGCCAAAACGGCTTTCTAACAAATTGTCAGTTTCACTCTGCGTTATATTTTAGGTCGTACTATTGAGCGATGAATTAAAAAGTAAGTTGAGTCAGCTTCAGCAGCGGCGTAAAGCTCGCGAAACCACGCATCTCTTGCCTAAGGAAGTATTGGAAGGGGCTGATCTAAACCGGTTTTCTTATAAGGAAGATGTTTACTCAACTCATAGTCTGGAACTATTTCCTAAAGGAGTTGAGGGTAAATACGTATATCCTGAGGGATATTCCGTATATGAATATGTTGAAGTCGATCAATTAGCTCATTTGGTCAGGTGTATTGAGGAGTCTGGCCTTGTATTTGATAGTGAAGTATTTGTTTCTCTTGATAATGACTCTGCTTATTGGCCACTAAGCCAAGAGAAAATTGGTAAATTTTTAGCTTGGTATTTTAGTTGCTTAGAAAATAGTTATCAGGAGCTGGTAATATTTCAAGCTGATTTTAAAAAAGGTATTGTTGTGGATAAATATTGTGGTTATTTACCAAAAGGAATGAGCACAAATGCCAACGAAACTGTTTATGAATTCGTATATTGGGAAAAATAAATATAATCGGCTAATACTGCTCCCTACCCACCATCACTGGATACCACGAACCACAAGGCCTACAATGGGGTTAGGTTTTGCGTCAGAGTGACGTTTATTAATAGTTATGCATAAAACTGGAAGCTTCAGATACATATGAACGAGATGGATTTTCAAGAAGGAACTGAATTCTATATCAAAGAATTCGATACGCCTCTGGCCTATATTCCAAGTAAAGGCTGGGTAAATTATTTCGGCGGTTCACCTCGCCCGTATGACCCTAAAGGATTAAAGCCTGGTAACAATTGGCCTGCAAGCTCGTTTAGAGAATGGCTTAAAATTGTTGAAGACTCGAAGTCTTGATGTACTTCTTGAATACATAATCGGGTAAGAGCTGGTATCTCCCCACACCACCCTGCATGCGGGTCCGCACAGGGCGGTTCATTTAACTTATCCGTTAGGATAATGAATTTTGATCCATCCGTCCCTGAGTGATAATTACCTGTAAAGAAAACGGTGGTTTTATTTACAGTCGCCTCTATTGATTTTAACCTTTTGGCTAATGCGGCCTTTATGGCCAACGCTGTGCACGAGGGAAAATGAAAAAGGGCCGTTTTTTTAATCTGGCTCAGATAGTGAGGGCCGGTTAAAATTAATCAGAGTGTTTTACGTCAATGCGACGTAATATATTGCGTCAGAGTGACGTGCATTAATAGTTAGATGAAAGGGAAGTATGAAGAAGTTAATTAGCTCTATATTGGCTGTTTTAGGTTTAAGTAGCTCAGCAATGTCTGAAGAAAAGCAATTTCCACCTGTACCTAAATGGAAGCCAGACTTTTCTGCATCTAATGAAAGCCAATTAGAAAGAATGATTTTTTACACTAATGAGGGTAAGGATTTAGCGCAGTTTTCAAACGGAACTATTGTAATCCTTGAAGATGGGCTTGATGATGATCAAGCAAGGCAATATGCAAATGAAGTTCTGTCCAAAATATTCAATTATCACCCAGATATGAATCCGGTGAATATGAAAGATGGAAATATTTTGGTTCAGTACAACCATCCGGCGTATAACGTCGTACTCACCGGTTTTACCCAAGAGCATATGGATGTCATAAAATCGAGACATATAGATGCCCTGGCAACTGATGAGGTGTTAATTACTGGCTTAGGCCAAAACAAATTTGATGAGTTTGGTATGCAAGCCTTATACGGTAGAGCGTTTATGTTTATGGATGCTCAAGAACCTAAAATTGTTCGCTTGTATCGTAAAGGCTCATCTAACAAATAAAGGCAGCGGACAAACCGCTGCTTTAGGCGTTAAATTTCACCATGATTGAAGAACTTACTAAATTCTGGAATGGCGAATTCGATAATTTCGCTCCAGAAGCTCATAACCTAAAGCATGCGTATAAAAGCCGCTGGGTACGCTTTCATTCCTTGCCAGAGTCGAAGCGATATCCAGAAAATGAAAGTGAGTATTTAGAGATCTTGAGTAGGCACAATCTAGTTCTTCAAGAGTTGTGTGGCAATGGAAGTAAGGTTTTCGTTGTATTACCAGAGTACTCAGAGGGACGATTACTCTCGCAGCCAAGGTCAGAACTCTTAAAGCTATTTTCAGCCAGTGAACCTTGGTGCACACTAGCGCAACACGAAGATGACGATGATTACGAATCCTATTGGCATCTTCATGTATCAGAGGTCGAGTTCCCTAGTAGTGAGCTTAATAGCCTTTTTCGTATGGTGGCCAACGATGAGGTGGATAATATTATGATTATCTGCCCCAGCAAAGGCATCGTGTTTCACCCCTATGATGGAGGCGCGGATATCGTGTTGGCATCAGCAGAGGAAAGAGATCACCTAAAGGAGCAGCACCGTGAATGGTTATCGTCGCATCCTGAGGGTTTCTAAATTTAATCGGGTAAAAACTGGTATCTACCCAGCTCTCCCCACACCACCCTGCATGCGGGTCCGCACAGGGCGGTTCATTTAACTTATCCGTTAGGATAATGAATTTTGATCCATCCGTCCCTGAGTGAAAATAGCCGATACGCAGGGTTATCGGCTATTTTTTCAACCGCCAGCCCTGCCACTCGTCCGATTACGTATTACTCGCAGCCTTTAATGTTAGCAACTACTTACCTTTAAATAAGCTGTATTTATTAACCTTTTTTTGTTATCGCAGTTAGTTATAAGGCTTAGCCTC
>NZ_JAEVHG010000028.1:0-42119 GCF_018263875.1 Zooshikella ganghwensis | reverse complement strand
GAGCACTTGGATATTTGATAGTTTTACATTACCACGCTGAACAGGTAGCAAGTGTTCTATTATTTTAAATTGTTCTGTTGTAATTTCCATGAGCCTATTGTAACAGAATTAGTGTTAACAGGCCCTAGCAAGTTCGTTTATCTACTCATCAGGTATATCTTTAGTGTCACACTAATTCTGGCCACCTAATTAGAGGTCATATAGTAGCTTCAAAAAACCAAGTAGGTGTTCTATGCAGAAAAAAACAAAATCCACTTTTACACCTGATTTCCATTTTGAAGTTGTCAGGTAGATAATAGAGCAAAATTACCTTATCCGCGAAGCATCAGAAGCAATGGGTGTCGGTAAATCAACCGTTGATAAATAAGTTCCGTCTAGTAGCGGGAGGTGTCCGTGAGCCAAGACCAGCAACTCACTCATGAGCTGGAGCGCGACATTTGCCGTGAGCAAGAGGAAAATGAAATTTTAAAACTGCCCACATAGTCTACTTTTTCCCATCAGAATAGAAAGACGAGGCGAGTATACTGCTGTTGTCCGGGTGGATATTTAACCCGTCAAAAACTGGCCTAGGGAGAGCTGTGGGCACAATGTTGATGCAATTAAGACCCCGTGTGGGAAAGTGATTTAATCCGAGTTCACATCAACATAATCAGAGCAGTAAAGAGCATGAACAGCGTAATGACAGACGTTATATAAGTCACTTCTATTCATGCCCTTTTTGTCACCAAAGCGATCTGCATATTTAATAATGTTACTTATTGAAAAGTGCAGACCAAGCTCAGGCTTTGAGTAAATGAGTTCACTTGTTTGAAGCTTTTTAAAAGCATGGTGTTGACTATAAGTCTTATCTATATATTTCCTTATTTCAGACAAATACGTACTTTCATTAAACAAGTCGCTTTTATCCTTACTCAAGTTACCTCCACTTATTTTTTCAAAGTGTCTGTATGGAATAAACGGGATACACCAGCAAGGTTTTCCTGTCCTTCCTAATTAGATAAAACTGTATAAACACAATTTGGATGAGCCTCAGTCGGCCAACCATACTCGTTACAATGCTGCAGGTATTCTTCTTTAACACCTACTTTATCGCCTTTTTTAATGCTCAATCGTTAAATTCCTCAAAGCCAAACTCAATTACTTTAAATACACCTAAAGTAAATACAAACGTTATCGCGAAACATATCATAAAGATTTCCATAAAATTACCCTTTTAAGTTGAAAGTCATAATCACATGCTCTTAATAGACGAGCACAACGAGCCTGCTGAATTGCAATGCCTTCAGATAAACCATTTTTTCATAGCAAGATACGACAGTTTCCCACATAGAACTTGATGGAACCTTTTGCCACCTAATTTCAGACGCTCCTTTGCGTGGAGCTGATTTAAAGGTGTGTTCATAAGGTTCAAATTTAAATCTATCTGAGAGTAGCTCTTCAGCGAGAGAGTTACCTACATTTGGACAGCCTGGATAACCATCCGCAATATCACCTGTTAAGACTTGCTTCATGAAGAAACGGACAGCCTCCGATTTGGAAATAAATCGTGGCTCTAAATCTTTTTCAGGATTAAATATGTAGGAGTTCCCTTTAGTTTGCATGTATTTATCTATAAATACAATTATTTTTTTGTAATTAGAATAAAACTTGGATCAAGTTGTCACCCCCCATCACATCATCAGTTTCTAATGATAACTTTTTAAAAACTTTATAATTATTTATATCGTATTCGACAGTTACAGTTTATAAATAAGGCTTTGGGATATTATTCTGCTTGCTTTTAGACAATTTAAACTTTGATACGTACCGATTTACTTTAATAGCCAGAATAATCATTATAAAAATAATTTATAAAGAGTTAGGGTTTACCCATTAAAATATACTCAAAACGAAGGGTTTTTAGGGGCGACCATCAAGCGATGAAGCCTATCCTCACTAGTCACTGCCGTTAACGATGCTACCTTTCTTGTTTTATAAATAGATTCAAGCGCTATAAAGCTCATCTTTACAAAGCTAATCCTGCTCTAATTTTATACTCCATATTTATCCACAAGGAATCTGCTGACCATTCCAATAGAAAAATCCTTAGATTAATAATAGCTATAAGCAAACGTTAAGAGTGTTATTCAACTATTCAGCTACTTATTGATTTGTCAGACAATTTTTTATTAGCATATATCAAGAATAATTAGAAGCCGTATAACTACCAATTGTATGCCAACCTTGCTTCATATAACAATTCTAATCTCGATTAGCCAGAACATATGTTCAGAAATAAGTTTTTTTAAGAAGTACTTATTAGGAATTAGCATGAAAAAAGCAGTTCTAGCAGTTGCTCTGAGTTCAAGCTTTATTGCACCAGCATTTGCAGCCGACTCTTTAAACCCCTTTGCGGACGAAAATAGCGGATTTTATTTAGGTCTTGGCGCTGGTGCAGCTGATTATAATGACTCTTACTCTGAGTTTAGAAAAGAACAGACCACATATGGTAGTTATGAGTACACTACCAGAGATGGTGCAGTAAATCTTTTTGCAGGATACCGTGTAAACAAGTTCTTTGGCCTAGAGATAAATTATACTGATCTAGGTAGTCCTGACGCAGAATGGAAAAGCCCTGGCGGTAATGAGCGTGATGATATTGAAAACGAAATCAAGGGCTATGGAATTAAGGCCGTTGGATTTTACCCCATCAATAACAATATTGAACTTAAAGCCACTGCTGGTGTTATGAAGTGGGAAGTAGAAGAGGATTACTCTTACACCAATTCAGTTATACCTTCTGAAAATAAGAGTAGTTCACACTCAGAGAAAGGTACTAGCCTGACAATAGGGTTTGGAGCTAATTACAACCTCACTGAAAATGTTGCATTTAGTCTTCAGTGGGAGCGTATCAATGATGTTGGCGAAAAGTATGATGAAAACAAAACTGATACGCTAAGATTTGGTGAAAATGATATCGATTTATACACCTTATCTGTTCAGTACAAGTTTTAATTGATACCAACATATATAGGGCGCTACTTTTAGCGCTCTTTACTACTCTAAACCTAGCCCTTAGCCCTTCATCCCTCATTGAATTACAGCTTTCATTTAAAACTATATTTATCAGAAAATCATTCAATTTCTTATGCTGTAACAAGGAATAATGATAGATCCTAGGCTATATAAAGTTTTTACAGTAAAGAGAAAATGAAAACCGAAGTATGCCGTATAGTAAGGATATAGACGTCAAAAAGTGCAGACTAAGCCTAGTGGCTAGCATCATCGAAAAGTCGCAGACAACGTCGGCCTTACTTGATGAGTTATTGGCAGTACAAAGGCTTTAAGATACCTTGACAAACACTACCAATAATTAACCACTATTAGCACGTACTTTTAAGCTTTCAATACTATTGTGTCGATAACTATCACAGCCATATACGCTAAACTTAACTTGATAGCCATGCTTAAGAGATACAGCTAAAAACTGTTGAAGTGAACTAAACATTTTATGGGTTGCCTCAAGGGAGTAAGTATCATTTGAGCAATTCCTTGGGTTTGAGGGCGATTCAGTTGTGACTATGAGCATTTCATCAATCACCTCAATTTGTTGTAGCGTTTCCCACTCAGATTCATCTGAAGCAATACTGAAGTTTGCGTACAACACGGTATAAATAGCAATCAGCATGTTGAGAATTGTTCTTATTCTTTTTACAGATATTTCCACCTTAAAACACCCGTCCCAGTTAATATGTTGGCTACCCATATATAGCTATTTTTAAACATTACCACCACAAAACAACTGCTACAAGATAACCTATCAAAAAAGTTATTAAAGCCTTATTCCCATAATGCATTCCATCAGTGAACAAAAGAATCATGAACTAAGGTCCTGCTATCCAGGCAATCAGCATTAACTACAACAAATATTAAATGTATTGCATCTAGAGCATGTACAAAGGGTAGTAACTCATGGAGTATTTTAAGAGTTTTATGCAGAACTCACTATTCTTTTTGGCATTTGTATTAACATACACACCATGATCAGTACAATCCCTAGCCAGCCAGTTGTGATAATTTTTTCACCAACAACCGCTACAGCCATTAAAGTGGCTACTGCAGGCTCAAGCAACGTTAGCAGAGTTGCCTCACTTGCAGCAATAAACCTCAGTCCATAACCAAATAACAGATACCCAAGAAACATTGGCACAAAAGCCATATAAAGAGCAACAGCGGCATTCTTAGTGGAAGCAAATAAATTATCTCCTGTAATTATTAGTGAAGGCAATAATAGTAATGAAGCCAAACCAAACATACTCGCCATAGCTGATTTGGAATGAATACCCTGCTCAATCATTTCTCTTGCAGCCCATGAGTAAAGTGCATAAGTGAAACCTGCTAACAACCCAAGCATGATACCTAAATAATGATTGTAAATATGGGTGCCAGACTCAGATACTTCACCTTTACTCATCGCAAGCAGTAATACTCCAACTGCCCCAATTGCAAAACTCTTCAACCATTTTTTAGAAATAGGCTTTTTGCTAATAAGCCACTCAAGTAATACTGTAGCAAATGGCGCACTGGCTATTGAAACCACTGTTCCCAGCGCAACACCAGACAGTCGCATTGAACTATAAAATGCTAAGGGATAAACGGCAACAGAAAGCCCCCCTAGAAGCATTATTGGGTAATTAGAGACTAGTTTATATTTATCCGAAAATAGATTTTTTAGTGCCGTTAGCACTAATAATAAGCCACCTCCTCCCATTGCAAAAGCACCTGTAGCTAACGGACTCACGTTAAGAGTGAAGCTTGCCACAGTTCCTGTAGTACCCCAAAAAAAACAGGCGAAAATAATTGCACCCAAACCTATAATTGACTGATGCTGAGATAGCATGTAACGCCCTTTGTAAATATGAATAATATTCTTAGTTTACATCGTCAATAACGAAGTATTATGCAGAAAGGACGGTATAGTTGATATATAAGCCGCTTCTATCAGCGAGAAACGGCGCTAGGCGTCAGACCGTAAAAACTTAAAAATCGCCGACTGAAGGAAGAAAGATCAGTATAGCCAACTTGTTCAGCAACTATCTGAATAGGATAATCAGTATGTATCAACAAGGCTTTGGCCTTTTCCATACGTACTTTAGTGATGTATTGCAAAACACTGAGGCCCATCTGATCTTTAAATAATTTTTTAAATTGTGTTGGACTTAAACACGCAATCTTAGCCAACTCGTTTATAACAAGCTTGTCAGCAAGATTTTCAAGAACATACTCAAGTACCAAGCGTATACGACGATCTGTTTGTTTCAACAAAGTTTGCTCAGCTAACAACATTTCAAATGTACTGAACATTATTTTTTCAATTTCTGTATTCACTTGATATTCAAGTTGTTCCTCAATAAAACTAAGATAGCTGATTAGTGGTGAATTAATAGAAAAAATTAGCTGCTCTGACTGAGATATGTTTTCTGGCAACTTGGACATATCTGCAACAACAAACCTTGCTTCTTCATTAGCAGTAAAGTGGTGTATCTCCCCCGATCTAATTATTACACATTCTCCTGGCACCACTTTGCCTGAATAGTCCTCAACTTCAATATTGATCGCACCACGAAGTGGCAGTACTAACTGATGGTAATGATGAGAGTGACCTTTGCGCTGGCGGCTGTACGCACGGATAGATAGGTAATTAGGCATAATATTTTACTATTAAGAAGCATCTTCGTGACGAACAGTATCTAAATATATGCTATCACGATAATTGCTTCAATAGGCTTATACCATCCCACCTAATGACTTAACAGTCATATTGGTTAACATGATGTAAATAGCCTGCCACTACATCATTATTCTATTGAATACCTCTTCAGATGAAGCTTAAGAACTACTTACTTTAATACAGACCATCTACACCCTCTCTTTTTTCCTATAAAAAAATGACAGACTCTCGAAAAGAAAAGTTAATCATTTATCTCACTCAGCATATCCAGATATCTTTTTAGCAATATGAGCCTTAAATAAAGCAGGAGAGTGTAAAATTATTAGTAGTGAGTAAATCGAATATAGATGATTATTACATCAATTAGGTGTAATTTGATACTCAGATAGAAAGCGAATTAATCTACCTTTGTGTAGATCATTTCCTACACTTAAAACTGGCAGAAGTGCTATCCCCTCAACAAGCAGATTGCTGTGATAAATAGTGGCTGGATTATTTGTTCTGAGTCAGACATACTGAAGAGTAACTCTAAACTGCTTTTTCCTTGTTAAAAAAACCAAGCTTTAGGTACTGGCATACCCAGTGGCAAAATCATCTACGTCAGTATATCCCAACCTCATAGCTTTAGATAATGGTGCAGAGTGATGGCCTATAATTTTTCGCAAATATTAATTTATCAGCTAAACTTCTGTTTGATAATCTAAAAATGCAAGGAAGCTGAATGAAAAATTCTTATACAACTTATCTTTTCTTAATGGCGTTTACATTTGCATCAGTTCAATGCTATGGGGGCTCAACGCTAGAAACGAGTTTGACTAATTCAAATTTAAAATCACACTGCCAAATTGAACAAGATAATTATACCGATTACTCAATTAGTTGCAGCTATCAATCTGTTTACATTGAGGCTAATGCAAGGATTAAACGTGAGGTAAAGTATCAACTACCCATTGGTGAACCACCTGCTCGAGGTTGGCCTGTAGTAGTCATTTATCAAGGAAGTTTTTTTCCTGTGGAGTTTCAGCGTAATAAAGCTGATCCCTTTGGAGGATTTTATGAAGCAATGCTGATCAAACATTTACTTGATTCGGGTTATGCTGTTCTTGCCCCCAGAGCAGCAATAAACCTAGCTTGGCAAACAAATGCTCTATCCAGTGCAACACCTTATCATTTAACGACAGATTACCAGTTTTTAACACGCGTGCTAATGGGCATACAGCAAGGATTATTTGGCCCACTAGATAACCAGCAAAAATATGCAACGGGCATTTCAAGTGGAGGGTATAATACCAGTCGCATGGCTGTATCATTTTCTGGTGAGTTCCGGGCATTAGCGATTCAATCAGCTTCTTACGCAACTTGTCTTGGTCCTGCCTGTCTGGTACCACAATCATTACCTAGTAATCACCCACCTACTTTATTTATTCATGGCGCGTTAGATATGATTGTTCCTGTATGGACAATGAAGCAATATTATAACCGCTTAATCGATCATAGTATTCATACTGAAAAGTGGGTTAATCCTTATAAAGGTCATGCCTGGTTTAAAGAATCACCAGAAAAAATTGTCGATTGGTTTAACCGTTTTTAAAATTCTTAATTTATTTTTTGACACGAATTAATTTTAAATTAATTAATAATACAACAAACCCACCAAATATTTTGAAAGGTGGGTTTATTTTCAACTACATCACTTTTTGTTGAAATAATAACTAGATTCTAATTACACTGATGCGATTTTCTTACCGCTTCAATCTCAGCCATTAACTCTGGTCGTTGAATTGCTTTAATAAAGCGCTGTGTATTTTCAGATGTTAAGTTATCATGATTTTTAGGCTCGTCTAGCGCTAATGCTAAGTCTTCATACATCCAGATTTTTCCCCATAATTTTAAAATAGCTTCACGCCAACAGGCATTACTTAAAATTTCTTGATAAATATCTGGGTTGTTATGATGCAGAAAGTATAAATAGCGCTGTATATACCATGCAAAGCTAAGTGCACCATCAGCATCACTGCCATAAGTTGTATAGTCGTGAAATGCATATCCAATTGCCAAGGAATGACTATATTGTACAGCCTCATCAATTACTGACTCCCATCCCTGCTTACCTACAGGGCTACCTTTATTTATGTAGGTTGAATCATAATGATTATTAGGCACATCTTTTGAAAACTTATCATGCTGTAAATTATACAGTGGAGGGTATTTATAAGGTCCTCTCACAGGACAAACAGGTGTTGTGCCTTTGGATAAAGGCAAAGCCTGTGTCGACCAACCAGATAATTTGTGTGATAACCCATGTCCACATTCGTGCACAGATAAATCTGCTCCATGAAATAGCTCACTTGTGGGTAAATCTCCCCATGTACTCTTAGCTCGTTGCATCCAATATGTTAAGCATTTTTGTCCTGAACTATTAGGAGCTTGACTCAATATTTCTGCCCCAAATGGATAGCGCTTTTCTAATGCAGCTGTTACTGTTTTAGATAAAACGCTCACAGAAGCATTTGGGTTATGGCTGCTTAAAATACCTTTAATATCAACCTGGGGGTTTGCCCGCTGAGACTCTTGATACTGACCATCAATGCACTGGGCCGATGTCATTTTTTCAAATAAACCTGAACCGCTTGTATCTCCATCGCCTGGCTTATCCCCATCACCGGGTTTATCTCCATCACCCGGTTTATCCCCATCGCCGGGTTTATCCCCATCACCCGGTTTATCGCCATCGCCAGGTTTATCCCCATCGCCAGGTTTATCCCCATCGCCAGGTTTATCTCCATCGCCGGGTTTATCTCCATCGTCAGGTTTATCCCCATCGCCGGGGTCTGCATCTTGCTGAGTGAGCGTTATATCGTCCAGGAAAAAGTCAACTTTTGTGTCTGGCCCAAATACATATATTTCCGCCTTCTTCAAAGTACCTTGCGGTTTAATGATAAAGTCGGTAGCAATATCAACCCACTGCTCTACTACAGAAATGGATGTTGAGTTAACACGCTGCCAATGAGCACCTTCGTCATCAACATAATAGAGTTGTAAACTAAGCTTTTGAGCTTGGCTTGTGCCTGTACTTAATAGAGCAGACAGACTCAGCGTATATTTTTTCTTTTCAGAAAACCACTGCGTAATAGGTAACTTAACACCTGAATACCAGTGATCACGGTCCTTGACATATAAACTAAAGCCTCCTGATTTTGCCTGCATAGCACTAATTTCAGGAGATGCAGTAAGCCAAGCGGGTAACCACCCAGCATTGTCTGTTTCAAAGTCATGCTTGAAAAGGCTATTAGGATCTGGATTATTGTCATCAGCTTCAGCAATTTTTACTTCGTCAATAACAAGTTCTTTATCGCCTTTAGGACCAAATAACAATAAGAAAGATTGTTTGATTTCACCGAGTGCATTGACCTTAAACGTACCAGTTAATGTTTTATCATCACTACTAATTTGATCTACTGCAAGATATTGGTAATAAACAATCCCCAAATCATTTTTTAAAGCTAATGCTGCAAGACCAAAATCTTTTACTTCACTATTATTTAACTTTAAGTTTGCTTGAAATGTGTATTCCTTCGTTGTATTCAAATTGGGTTTTATTTTTTGGATAATTCCATCATAATAATTATTACGATTGGATATCACCACTTGGTAATCAATACCACATTTTTTTATCTGCTCACTTTGAGAAACCTTTACGCCTGTCGTGTAATAACCTCGCCAACTATCCAAGCTATTAAAGTCAGGCTGACGAACTAAGTTCCCTTTCATTAGTAAAGGTTTATCACAAGGATTGTTTTTTTCTGTATATACTATTACAGGCTCTTTAGATAAAGCTTCTGATTTAATACCGCTTTCTGACTGAGTATGTTTCAGATTAAAATCTTTATATTCAGGTATAATGAGACGAGCATTCACCTGAGTTACAGTGCTAGTTAATATGAACGACGCCAATAAGTTAACATAAAAAGGAGGTGATAATACTGCTTTTATTTTCATAAGTGAAGCCTATCAAATTCTAATAATCGTCATACCTTTTTGTTACGATGTATGCGCTTTACTCGTTATGATAGTTAATTAAACACTTATAAAATATTAAATGTCGCACTAAAAATACAAATTGATACTGTTATACATCACATCATTCATATTATACAAACCATCCATGTGTTATTTGTGCAAAATACAGTACTGCTATGTATCGGGCAGTTTTTCCTATTGCTACTAATGTTAAAAATATGCCTAAACGTACTTTCATGATTCCCGCAATTAAAGTAAGTACGTCTCCTCCCATAGGCATCCAAGCAAGCAATAAACTCCAAATACCATAGCGCTGAAACCAATACTGCATTCGTTCAATTTGTTCATCTTTAAAGTAGAACCAGCGTCGATCTTTAAAGTGAAGTAAATAACGACCTAAGTACCAGTTCACAACTGCCCCCAAGGTATTACCAATTGAAGCAACTACTATGAGTAACCAAGCAGGTTCTCCTGTTTGTAACAATGCATATAGCAAAACTTCTGAGTAAAAAGGAAGAATGGTTGCAGCTAAAAATGATGATGCAAATAAGGATAAATAGGCTATCACTACATAAACCTAAGTTACTGTACGCTTAGCTTGAGCAACTAACCACGTAAAGAGTTGTCGCTGGTGTTTAAGGTATAATAAATATTCTGGATGCCATTGTACACCAATGACAGGTTTCACTTCTTTGTGCTCAATAGCTTGGATGAAATGATCTGCATCCCATGCTGCTACCTGAAAGTCACTTGCCAGTATATTGATGGCTTGATGATGTAAGCTATTCACTTTAAATAACTCGTGACCAATTATTTTATATATCTCAGTTTCTTTTTTTAAAACAACCTTTTTCTGAGGTAAAAAAGTAGCTCTGTTATCTGTTTTTTCACGCAAGGGACGAATATCCTGATATAGACTACCACCACTTTGCACATTTAATAGTTGGTATCCTCTGCAAATTCCTAGAATAGGCAAATGATTTGTAAGTGCATACTCAATATATCGCTGCTCAAGTTCATCTCGAGCTTCATCGTAATGTGCTTTTGCCATAATCTCTTCTTCATAAAGAGACGGATGAATATCATCTCCACCACTTATCACTAAACCATCAAGATGTTCCTCTGGCACCGGATGTCGCACACTAATTCGAAGAGCATGTCCACCAGCAAGAAAAACAGCTAGTTTTATACAAAGCCAGGAAGGAGAGAAAAGTCTGGCGTTACCTGTTACACCTATGACAGGTTTTGATATATTTCGTCGAGTATGTTGAACCATGGAGCAGGCTTTATATTTATCAGTGCTTGATTATATCGTTGCCATTCTATCACCAATTGCTCTAATAACTGTTCATTTTGAGCAATATGCTCAATAACACACCATACATTCCAGCTTTTATAAAGAAACCAGTTATTTTTCTCTATTTCACAATTAGGCATTCGGTAATGAAATGTGGGCCTAGCTTTAATTCTAGGATCATCCAAACGTTGGTCGATTAAGTTTTGATCAATATACTTAAATAACGGAAGGGCATCTAATGCTCTATTTCTTGTTGGATTATATTCAAGATAATCCTCTATCAATTTAGTCCATGATATATTACTTTTATACGTGATTAAGGTGTTAATATACGACTTTGGAAACAAGTCAATATATGGTGTTACCCGTCGAATAGGATCAACTTGGTGAGTTTTTAGCAGCCAGTCCTGGCAAATAGCATAAGACTTTAGCGTCCTCATTACTTTTTCAGGATCATTATCAGTTACTTCAGGATTAATATGCACGCCAAAAGCATACCATAGTGACTCACCCGTTCCTTTTGCCCCAGCAGATCTAAGCGCGGAAACCATGCCATCCAACACAGTCAGGTCTTTAATCTCTATAGGCGGACACACAATTTCAATAGGCACAACAATACTTGCAAGTTTAGTTAGCCAGATCATAAAGTGATCATCAACTTTCTTGTCTCCATATTCCAATGCATGCTGCCTTGCTCGCTCCTTTGCTGTCTCTTTAGCAAATTGCCAATCTAACTCAATGGTAAACTTTCCCAATCCTTCTACTATTACAATAGTTTCTGCAGGGTTATTGCTATGTACTTTGCCATTCAGTTTTTCACATAGGATATCCGTGACTTGCTGAAGGCTCAGATCAGCAAACTCTAGCTCAAAACCCACTCGTCGAGGTTTTCCTTCAAGATTGTTGGTTTCTGCAGGTATACAATAGTTTATTTCATTACTCATAACGCTAGTTAAGCACACCTTGGAAGATTATTGTCTTAAGCAGTAGTGATTCAAATAGTGTTAACAAGCCCTAGTAAAGAGTTAGACTTGTTTTTAACAATATGTCATATTTGTATTATTACGAATTAGTTATGATCACTGTTTTGCCTCTACAATAAACTGATAAGGTGAGTCATGTCAAAAATGAAGTTTACAAAAGAAGAAAAAGAAATTATAACAAAAAAAATACAGTTATATTTCCAAGAAGAACTTGACTATAGTATTGGCCAGTTTGATGCAGAGTTTTTACTAGACTTCATTTCAGAAGAGATAGGTGCATATTTTTATAATCGAGCACTATACGATGCTCAGTCTATTTTAGAGAAAAGACTTGAAAGTATTTCTGAAGCTATTTATGAAATAGAAAAGCCGACAGACTTTAACCGTTTTTAAATACTATCATGAAAGATTATATAAACTCTTTAACCATAAGAGTTTACACCACCCAAGATCAACCAAAACCATTAACGGATACAACTCTCAAAAAAAACACTTATTTTGATACACATTATAACTTACCTTATCTACTCAGTAGCGCTATATTAATATCAATTGATTATTCATGAGTATATTTTTCCAGAAATTTCTTTTCCTCATGTTTAATTGCATCAAAATTAATACCTATGTGATAACCATAACGACTTATAATCACATAATTAACATGAGCAGAGCATTTTATATTCATTTGTTTCCCTCGATGAAATGCTTTGCAAATAAATTTAAGCTTTTGATTAATCGCTAACTTTATATCAAGCTCAATCAATGCACCATGGTCTGATATATTAATAACTTTAACGGGTACATTCTGATTGTTAACACTAATAACAGCAGGCCATGTAACCCTTTTCCTTGCGTAAGAACTATAATTACTTGTAGTTAGCCCTTTCATAACAATCCTTTAAGCTGACTAATTAAACCCTCGCTAATAGTAATACAGATAGCGCTATTTGTAAGTATACATCACTCATTGATCATTTAACTCGGGAAATATATAAAAAATAATACTAATGATTAAAAAGCCTTTCTGCTAACCTAAATCATGTTTTAATGGCTTTAGTATCTTTTTTAAAGCCCCATAAAGCTTTACTTTCTTCTTTTGCAAGTTGCATTTCTTTTTTTAAGTCTCAGCAGTATTCTCATTTAAACATACCTGTAGTGATCGATGATATAGCAATTGAGCTATTTGCAGCCAGGAGTAGACTAACAAAGTGACCATGCCTTTCAATTTAGATACAAGCGTATTAAAAAATACTTTAACCAAGGAATGGTAATTATGAAAAGTACCAGATTCGTTATCAGTTGTTTAACAATACTATCCATTGCTTTTACTGCTACAGCAAATGAGTTTGTTGTTAAACTTAATCCTTCCTCCTCTAAAACAACTACAACCTCTTTCAAAACTAATAAGTCACTAGTCTATTTTTCCTCGCTCGTCGAAAAACAGTCACAGCCGGTTAATATTACAGATAACCTTGCAGTTATTGGCCTATCAAGTACAGGTGAACCATTATTTACTGACTTTGTTCAAAACCCCTTGATTATAAGAGCCGAATCCTTCAGCCCTATAACAGGTCTTATAGAGTCATCAGAGCGTATTACTAAAGCATCAGCATCACTCATTATTAATAACGCACCGCTTAGCACAAAAACATTTCTAATCTTTTTTCCTGAATATATTAACAAAAAGTGGACATGGTCTTTGTTAGGTGAATATCCTGCTCAGCGCACCTCATCGGTATCTGAACCGACCCAGTCTTCATCAGTCACTAAGATTATTGATCATGGTCCCTCAGATAACCGTGTTGATATCGTTTTTGTTGCAGAAGGTTATACCTCAAGTGAAATATCTCGCTTTAAAGACGATTTAAAACCAATTACCTCAGGTTTCTTTGCAGAAAGCCCCATTGATAACTATCAAAAGAGCTTTAATGTATGGGCTGTTGAAAGCATAAGTACTGAGTCTGGAGCTGGCTATAGCTACCCCAAAAACACCCAGTTTAGGTCTTACTTTAATTGTTACAATATTGTTCGATTATTATGTGTGGATACTCAAAGGGTGAAAAGCTATGTCAGTGAACGATTACCCTCTGTTGCACGGGACTTAATCATAGTCGTTGTCAATTCTACAGAGTATGGTGGTTCTGGTGGTAGTGTTGCGACAATGTCTTTACATGACTCTGCTGTCGACCTGGCACTCCATGAAGCCGGCCATACATTTGGTCTTTTAGCGGACGAATATGATTATGGCTCTTGCAATGCAGGGCCAACAAGTGAAGCAAATGTTACCTATTACCCTTCAGGCAACAAGTGGTCTCATTGGATGGGAGTTGACAAGGCAGTTGATGTATTTGAAGGAGCTAAGTACTGCCAACGAGGAATGTATCGTCCCACTACTAACTCTTTGATGCGTTCTTTAGGAAGACCTTTTCAGTCAGTTAATTCAGAACAACTTATACGACGTGTTTATGATTATGTTTCACCAATTGACAGCATAACCCCTGCAAACTCTACAGTGAAGCTTTATCGTAATCAAAAACAAACATTTTCGGTAAATTTGCTACAGCCAAATAATCCAACAGTAGAGGCTCACTGGCTTCTTAATGATCAAGAGATTGGAAACTCAAGTCAGTTAACCTTAGTAGTCAATGACTATAACCCTGGAGAATATACCTTGACGTTGCAAGTGCAAGATGTAACCTCTCAAGTCATTAAAGATACAGATAATAAATTGCAAGATAGCGTAAGTTGGACTGTTACAGTCTACCCATACTAGGACCAGTGGAGAATAACGTGTATCTGGAATATCTATAAACATATGTATTCCAGATACTTTTAGGTTGAATTACTACTGAGCATAAAGGGCTATATTGGGGCGCATACCAGGACTAATGCGCTTTTTTAAATTTAATTCAAAGTATGGATTAATCTGCCGTATACGCGTTTTCATTAATGCCATGATCCATCGCGCGTCACTATCAGACTGACTTGTCATGACTGCACGTGCATTTTCTTTAATCATTTGGTCAACCACACTGTCCAGTACATGGCGAATATCAAATAAACGCTCAGTAATCTGTTGTTGATCAAGAATAATAATATTGATCAGTTCAGCCTGAACGTCCTGTGGTAGCTCTTCAAGGATTGCGCGCTGATCTGAATTAAGGCTGTCCAAAAACGTATTTTCCCTCACCTGAGGTTGTGGTTGACTATGGACACGAGGAGCAGGTGGCATAGCAGAAGTGGCTCTATTTATTTTCTCAGCACGCTGCTGTTGGGCCAATGTGACCAACTTGATGACCTGATTGGCTTCTGCTTGATTTGGTACAATATTTTTGGCCAGCCCCGCAAAGTGTAACGCACTTTTGTAATCAAGCTGGTTATAAAACCTGACAGCCCAAAATGACAACGTTTGCGCTAATCTACGTTCCAGTATACTCAGTTTTGGGTGTATAGGCTGAAGCCGGCGTAAGGTTTCCAGTTTAATAATAGTAGAGTTAGTTTGTTCTACAGAGCTTTGCAGCTGAGTAATAGAATCCTCAATATCTAACACTAGCACATCAAGCTGCTGTGAAGACCATGATGCGTTGTCTTGATGCTGGTCACCTGCAGACTGCTTCTCTGCACTAGGATTCATCGGTAAGTCTTCTGCAGCATAGGTATTATCTACGCTAGCCAGACTTATACTGACAATAAAACAAAAGCCGTAACAAAGTACGGATGGTACACACTGTTGTTTATTCATTTCCTTTAAGTTATCTCGCTTGCTACACATCTGACATATTGTTTTTGTTATAGAGATTTTGAACTAATTTATAGTCAACATGGCTGTATCATGCTTATATTTATAAGCATTTTTAGAGTGATACCCCCAACCTAATTGGGATTGCCAATGACATCAGGGATATATACCCTTCGCGAATCAATTTTAGGGTTTGTTGCCTTCGCTCTTCACCCCAGTCACTTATTAATATAACCGCCCAGCAGCGCTGTTATATCAATTAAAGTGGCTACCGCAAGTTTCACAGTAGTAAACTTGCCCAGGGCTTCATCGCTTGACGGCCGCCCCTAAAAATCCTTCGCTGTGGGTATATAATAAGATTACACGCCATGTTGCCAAAAACAATCAAGCTGAATCGTTCAAGCATGGTATTTGAAGGGATACAAAGCTACAAACTATTTATCATTTTTTTATTGACTTACGCAAAAACAATCATGTTTTTTTTACAGAGTTAATACATTTTAGACATCAATGCTAATAGCTAGTCATAGTTTGAAACTAAATTTCATAAACTAATAGGATCGTTTCATAGGCAGAGCGGTTACTAAGATAAACAATAATCCAGCAGCCACCACCACTGAAGGCCCTGTGGGAGTATTGTAATAATATGATAGAGCAATACCTAAAATAACAGCAAGACAACCTAACCCACTTGCCCATATTGCCATTTTCTCAGGAGAAGCAGCGAGTTTTCGTGCAGTGGCTGCTGGAATAATTAATAGTGATGTGATCAAAAGTACACCGACAATTTTCATGGCAACCGCAATAACCATCGCTATCAACAGCATCAGTACCATGCGCATGGTATTAACTGGAATACCTTCTACCCGAGCAAGCTCTTCATGAATAGTAATTGATAGCAAAGGACGCCATAACCAGCAAACCAAACCAATCACTAAAATGCCACCACTATAAATCCACAACAAGTCAACATTGTTTACTGCTAATAAATCACCAAATAAATAGCCCATTAAGTCTATGCGAATATTATCCATAAGGCTGACAATAACCAACCCCAGTGACAATGTACTATGAGCAAGAATTCCAAGCAGAGTATCTGTAGCAATGTTGCGGTTTTGCTGAAGAGTCACCAATAATAATGCTAATAATATACAACAGATAATTACAGCAATATTCAACTGGACTTCTAGCATAATTCCCAACGCAATGCCCAACAAGGCAGAGTGTGCAAGTGTGTCGCCAAAATACGCCATACGACGCCAAACCACAAAGCAGCCAAGCGGACCTGCAATCACAGCAATACCTAGCCCCGCTAAACAAGCACGAACTAAAAACTCAATCATTGTGGATAACGGCTCCATCTGTACTATGGGTGTGATCATGATGATGAGCATAAACAGCAAACTCACTTTCTTGCTCACCAAATAATGCAATATATGCAGGATCATTTGTCACATGTTCAGGGTGCCCGGAGCAACACACATGCTTATTTAAACAAACTACCTTATCAGTCGCCGCCATAACCAAATGTAAGTCATGAGAGACCATTAACACACCACACCCCAGTTCTGAGCGAAGTGCTGCAATTAATTTGTACAACTCTCGTTGTCCAGTAATATCAACCCCTTGAACTGGCTCATCAAGGACCAGTAAGTTTGGTTTTTGCAATAAGGCTCTTGCTAACAGCACGCGTTGCATCTCTCCACCAGACAAGCCATATACAGGTTGATTAACCAAATGTGCTATGCCAACTTGCTGCAGAACCTTTGAAATATCTGTTGCTTTTTCTTTTTTGGCAAGCCGGAGGAAATGCTTTACTGAAAGAGGCAACGTAGGCTCAACACTTACTTTTTGAGGCATATACCCTATGGTTACACCATCCCGCATTTGTCGTGTTCCAGAAGTGGGGTTTAACAAACCCAGCACTACTCTAACCAAGGTGGTCTTGCCTGCACCATTTGGTCCTATAAGCGTGACAATTTCCTTTTCAGAAATGGATAGCGTTACATTTTGTAGGATTGGTTGGTCTGCATAGCATACATTGATATCTGTGAGCTGTAGTAATGGTACCGACATAAAGTATCCTAAACCTTACAATTTGGGCAAACACCCACCACTTCAACCATTTCATGAGAAATTTGAAAATCGTACTCTGATGCCGCCCGCTGAATACTTTTACTCACCTTGTCACTATGTAACTCCAAGGTAATGCCACACTGGTTACAAATAAGAAAATAGCCTTGATGCGGACATTCAGGGTCTGAACAGCCAATAAATGCGTTGAGAGATGCGATTCGGTGAATGAGTCCCTGCTCTAATAAAAAATCTAATGCACGGTAAACGGTAGGAGGAGCAGCATTACGACCATCCTCTTTAGCGAGCACTGCCAAAATATCATAAGCCCCCAAAGGTTTGTGGCTACGCCATACAAGCTCTAAAACCCGAAGACGTAACTCCGTCAGTCTTACGTTATTCCGCTGACAAACCTGTTGAGCTTTCTCCAACGCACTGGCGATACAGCTGTCATGATTATGGGGAGTCAGCGCTGTGGGGTTCTTGGTATTCATGCTGGGAGCAAACCTGAAACATAATTGTTATAATATAACATACTAGTGTACTATGCACACTCCCTGTATAGACTTCTGGTGCTCAAGATTTGCTATGTTGCCTAAGCTTCTTTCACTCATAAAACACTGTATTCATTCTCAGTGGTTACGCCAGTTACTATGTATTTTACTGGCTTTTACCACACCATTTGCTAATGCTACTTTATCTTCTCCTCCAAAAGTCGTCGCATCAATTAAACCAATCCAACTAATTGCTGCTGCAATTACAGAGGGAGTTTCCTCTCCAGAAGTACTGTTACCTCCTGGTGCATCGCCTCATCATTTTGCCTTAAAGCCCAATCATATCCGACAAGTAAATGAAGCAGATTTACTCATCTGGGTAAGTCCGACACTGGAAAGCTTTTTACCAAAGCTACTCAGCCAAAAGGCATCCCAATCAACGCTAAAGCTTATCTCACTACCAGAAATTAAACTGCTACATGATCAGCACAGCCATGAGCATAGCAACACAGAGCACGGTAATAAGCATGATGAGCACCTATTGGATATTGACCCACATATTTGGCTAGGACCTGATAATGCATTAGTCATTGCCCAGCAAATAATGCTTAAATTAAGCGATATAGATAAAGAGCGGGCTACTTTATACCGTGATAATTTTGTTCGCTTCAAAAATCAACTCGACAAATTAAATAAAACTCTCAAGCCTCAATTACAACCTGACAGCCTTTTGCCTTTAGTTGTTTTTCATAATGCTTATGGTTATCTGGAGCACTACTACAACTTACCCGTTGTGGATTATGTCAGTGCCTCTCCAGAAAGAATGCTAGGTGTAAAACAAGTGATTTCGCTGAGAGAGCACCTTAAAACTTTGGGTAAAACGTGTTTATTTGTTGAGCCTCAGTTTAACAGTGCTATTGTTGATAACCTCATTGATGGACTGCCAATTACCATTGCGTCCCTAGATCCGCTGGCATCTGATATAAAAGCTCAAGGGGACGCATATATCCTATTCCTAAAACAAATACTTACCACTGTGAGTCAATGTAGGCGAGAACAATAACGTACCACTGTACCCCACCACTGAATATAACCTTCACGAATGATTTCTAGGTTTTGTTATCGTCTCTCCTCACCCCAATCACCTATTAATATAGGCTCATGGGGCTTCGTCACTCGATGGCCGCACCTAAAAACCATTCGTATTGGGTATACAAATAGCGTTAAGCTGTCTTTATTATGACTTTAAAGAAAGCATTTAGACAGCTTACACACTTTACATATTGTTTTCGATTTTTTGAAATTTTTCTTAACACCTTTCTCTTTTCTATTTTTTGCTGGTAGCTTAACTATACTCACACAGATAATCATCCCACGTTATGTTTGCAGAGCGTTATGCAGACTTTAGGCAAAAGTGTTTTAGAAAATAGCTTTTAAGATAAAGGGTATATGTGATTGCTCTGCTATATAACTCATTGTGAGTGCCCATTAAAAACTTTAAAACATAACTGGTTAAATATTTAGTCTGATCTATTATTAGAAACAAAGGATTATACCACAAGGAAGGTATTGTGACTTCTGCAATAAAAGAGTTGAGTAAACCTCTACAGCTCTATGAAGAATATATCAATACACGCAAACAAACAGAGTTGCTGTGCAACCCATTAGCAATAGAAGACTATTGCTTACAAGCCATCACTGAAACCAGCCCAGTAAAATGGCATTTAGCACACACTACTTGGTTTTTTGAAACTTTTTTACTTAAACGTGAGCTTAAAAATTACGAGCCTTATCACTGGTCTTTTGAGCAACTGTTTAATTCTTATTATCAAGGTGTAGGTACGCCATTTCCCCGCGAAAAACGTCATTTATTGTCTCGTCCAACGGTGAGAGATATTTATAATTATCGCCGTTATGTTGACAACGAGATGAAACAGTTACTGCACAGGTGTAACCCTATCTCATCAGGTTATGATGATATTTTATTTCGAACTGAACTTGGCCTCAATCACGAACAACAACATCAAGAATTACTTTTAACTGACTTGAAGTATAATTTATTTCAAAATCCACTTTATCCTGCTTACGAAGAAATCTCCGACCCCACACATAATGAAACCCCCATGTTGGAGTTTATCGAATTACCCGGCGGAGAACACACTGTTGGCTATCAAGGGCAAGCATTTGCATTTGATAATGAAATACCCGCTCACAAGGTCTTTTTACCATCTTACCGTTTAGCATCGCGACTGGTCACCAATGGTGACTATTTAGAGTTTATTGAAGATGGTGGTTATCAAACACCTGCATTATGGTTGGCTGATGGTTGGGAATGTATTCAAAAGCACCAATGGCAGGCACCACTGTACTGGAAAAAAATGGAAGGTGATTTTTTCGAGTATACCCTCGCAGGCCTTCGTCCATTAGATTTAAATTTACCTGTAACACATATTAGCTTTTATGAAGCTGATGCATACGCGCGTTGGGCAAATTGTCGTCTACCCTCTGAGTTTGAGTGGGAATCTGCAGCATCAACGACACATAAAGATGGTAATTTTTTGGAAAGTGGCCACTATCACCCCCAAGCAGCTCGACTGAGTAATGGTATACAACAGCTGTTTGGGGATACCTGGGAATGGACGTCTTCAAGCTACCAAGCCTACCCAGGCTTTCAAACCTTTAATGGTGAAATCGGTGAATACAACGGCAAGTTTATGTGCAATCAAATTGTACTTCGGGGTGGCTCCTGTGTATCCCCTAGAAAGCATATACGAGCCTCTTACCGAAACTTTTTTTACCCTCATCACCGCTGGCAATTTAGTGGCATTCGACTGGTAATGAATTAAACAAGAGCTTAGTTTCATGACTGCAACTAAAAAAAAAATACAGTTTCATGATTTACATCCCAAACTAGAAAGTATGCGGGATGAGGTTTTCACAGGTTTATCTACTCACCCTAAACAGCTACCTGCCAAATATTTTTATGATCAGCGAGGGTCTGCCCTTTTCGACAAAATTACACAGCTACCAGAATATTATTTAACTCGATGTGAAATTAGTATACTCCAACAATATGCAGATGATATTGCCCGTCACATCGCCCCAGAAAGCATTTTGGTAGAGTATGGAAGTGGTAGCAGCCAAAAAATCAAAATCCTTCTGGAAGCTGTACAGCCCGCTATTTACATGCCACTGGATATTTCTAAAGAACATTTACTAAACTCAGTAAACGCTTTAGCTACTCACTTTCCTGATCTGGCAATCCATGCAACATGTGTAGACTATAGCAAGCCTTGGAAATTACCAACCTTACACGATTCACACAAACCTTCTATTGTTGGTTTTTTTCCAGGATCAAGTATTGGCAATTTTGAGCCTCGTAGAGCAATAGAGTTACTGCAACGTATTCATGATGCACAGGGGATAGGCAGCAACTTACTAATGGGTATTGATTTATTAAAAGACATCAAAGTACTACATGCAGCTTATAATGATGAACAAAAAATAACAGCCCAATTCAACTTAAATATCCTTCACCATATTAATCGGGAATTGCATGGTAATATAACCGTTGATTATTTTAGCCATTGTGCGTTCTTCAACCCTAAACACTCTCGCATGGAGATGCATTTAACCAGCAACCTTGATCAAATCGCACATATCTCAGGAAAGACTTTTCACTTTCGTATGAATGAAAATATTCACACAGAGAACTCTTATAAATATTCACTGAACAGCTTTGAACAATTAGTGCGAATTGCAGGCTTTAAAGTAGACGCGATTTGGTCTGATGACCAACAACAATTTGCTATTGTTAATCTTCATGCTGTATAGCCTTTAAAGATCACTTTTGAAAAGTAAAGCAAGCCTTCCTTGGCTAACACAACTCAGTGTAATTTCAGACGGGGGCGAATGACATGATTAATTTTGTCGTTTAGCCAAATAAGGCTTGTTCTAAAAAAGCCATGTAATGCTATTTGATGAAGCCGATAAAGGGACACGTACATAAACCGAGCAACGCGGCCTTCTATCATTAAGTTCTTGCCCGTTAAGTTCCCCATTAAGTTGCCCACACTACCATACCGACTGAACGAAATCAGTGAGCCGCGATCTTTGTAAACATAAGGGATGGCATCTAGTCCTTGCAAGCGCCGCTGTAATGTTTTAGCTAATAACGTTGCCTGCTGGTGAGCTGCCTGAGCTCGGGGAGGCACGGGTTTATCTGAGTCTGGTTGTGGACAGTTTGCACAATCACCCAACGCAAAAATAGATTCATCCTTTGTTGTCTGTAATGTCTGCTTAACCACAAGCTGATTATTTCGGGCTGTTTCCAAACCATCCAGCGTGGTTAAAAACTCAGGCGCTTTAATACCTGCAGCCCAGACTTTCAATTGCGCAGGAATAAACTCTCCACTGGCTAACTGTAAACCATGGGCCTGAATCTCTTTAACCGAGTCATGAGTAATAACTTTAATTCCTAGTCGCTCCAACTCTTTTGTTGCTGCCAAAGAGATTCGCTCAGGTAATGCGGGTAAGAT
This sequence comes from Zooshikella ganghwensis, assembly GCF_018263875.1. Taxonomy (NCBI): domain Bacteria; kingdom Pseudomonadati; phylum Pseudomonadota; class Gammaproteobacteria; order Oceanospirillales; family Zooshikellaceae; genus Zooshikella; species Zooshikella ganghwensis. Next base: position 19,265 of record NZ_JAEVHG010000028.1, on the reverse strand, counting down.
TCGAGGCGATGCCTCAACTAAAGAAATATTAATATCATCCCGGGAGATATGGTTTAACCCATAGACAGGTAATTCTCTTGAAGCCATCCTTAACTCAGCAGCCAATTCAACCCCTGTTGCACCAGCCCCAATAATCGCAATATCGAGCGGTACCTTGTCATAATTGGCTTTGAGGAAGCTATTAAGGAGAACTTTATGAAAACGTTTTGCTTGTGCAAAACTATCAAGGAATAAGCAGTGATCTGCAGCACCTGGTGTGCCAAAATCATTGGTCTGACTACCCACAGCAATAACTAAGCTATCGTAGTTAATGATACGCTCACCAACGACTTCACCTTCCTCTTCATCAATAACAGGCGCTAAATGTATTTGCTTTTTATCCCGCTCCAGGCCAGTCATTCGACCAAGTTGAAACTCAAAGCCATTCCATTTCGCTTGGGCACGATAGTTAACTTCATTAGCGGTATAGTCCATTGAGCCAGTCGCCACCTCATGTAACAACGGCTTCCAGACATGAGTTAAATTAGCATCAACTAAGGTTATTCTAGCTCGCCCTTTGCGGCCAAGCGTTTTTCCTAGCTTAGTGGCTAGTTCAAGACCGCCAGCACCCCCACCAACAATCACAATATGATGGCCATTTTCTTCTATGCTCATAAGGTGTTTTACCTTTAACGAATGATAAAACTTGTCTACAAACACGTATGATGGCCATTTAACAACCAGAATATAGCAACTGCTATCCGCCATACATCAGCAAATAGTGATTATCAGACCATTACCGCGTTTGCTTTACAACACGCTGCAAAGCATGTTGCTTTTAAAATCATTCCAAGTGCTGATGGCTAGCTTTGTCCTAAAAAAGTGTCTTATTTATTTCTGTAACTGGATCATTTTACTGCTGAAAGCGACACCTGAACGTTATAGCCTTTATTATCTTGTTTTTAATTATGTAGCTACTAATCTACTTTTTTACATTTCTTACTTTTCTTACATTTAGTTGCCTTAGCAATTAGTCTTAAGCTATTTCCTAGGTAAGAGCGTTCCAATATCAGTGAGTTATCGACTCTCTATCAATAACCTTGCAAAGGCAACAATGGCTGATTGTAATAGGTAGCGAGATGATTGGAAAGGCTATTGATCTCTGTGTCATATGAAATAAGCTAACCACTAAACTCGCAGCTACCTCCACCACAGCAAGGTTTTCCTGTTGCACAAGGCGGTTCATTCGTTCTGTAGGCCTGACTAGACACAACATTACCGCCTGTAGCAAGCTTAATAACCTTAGCATTGACATCTGTATCTCCAGGTGAAACACCTGCTAGCTGACACAGTGCTCCCCAAGTGAGAATTTCTTCATTCATGCCATGAAATACTTCAACAACCTGTCCGTTACTTGGGCAGCGATAATCATATGTTGGCATTGCCAGCACCTCATCATCAATTGATTGAGCTTTGTATACCCTTTGCTTCAGAGAGCAACCAGAGTTATAGCTGATATGCTATCAAAGGTCATACTTATGGAGAAGGGTGATTTATGCCTAATACGGTATTGCTATCAGCATAATCCATACACTTTTAAGCTACCCCCATCTTTGTGGTAAGCACCCGTTGATAAAAAAATAGGCTGCACTAAGCAGCCTATAAAATTAATCAAATATAAGCATCAATTAATTACTGAACAATAATCACATCATCTGGAGCTGGAGGCATTGGCTCATCGGGAATAGTTGGCCCCCCTGGTTTACCTGGACGATCAGGCTTGCCTGGCTTATCAGGTCGCCCTGAGTGCAGCAGTTTGCGCAACTTTTGATACTTAGAGATTGTTAGCGCTTCCTTCAAATGATCCATTGAAGGCTTGGCAGCTTTATGTACATTTTGCATTAACTGCTTCAGCTGTTCCTCAGTCACACCTGCTTCAGCAAAAGCTTTGTCTTTTTCAGCTTTAGCCTCAGTGACTAGTGTTTTAATATTACTAATTTGCTCTGGCGTTAATTCTAATTCATTCAAAATTTTGTCAATATCTTGAGATTCAGCTAATTTAAAGACAATCATAGGAGACATAAAACCACCACCATGATGTCCAGGCCTAATACTTTCTGTGTCTGCATGAACAAAACTGCTGAGAGGCAAGGCCGATATTGCTGCAATAGCAATATATTTATGGACTTTTGTAAAACTTATACTTTTCATCATAACTTCCTTGGTTACCTAATACATACCTTTAATATACGATTACTCAGCACAAATTAATTAGAGTTATTACACACTTAATATCGCTGAGTAGTCCTTTTTTATTTTTTGCAAAAAAATTCTGTTGAAAGCCAAGTCATCTATCACTCAAAATACAACATGAACCAAATACTTCAGCAGCATGTGACTTGAACCAATAATAAACTGATAACAAATGATGATATTAGCCGCCCACTTTGTATAAGGAAAAACTATGCAGCCACAAAAGTAACACATAAAATCAAACTCAATTTAGAGCATCTCTAATAAAAAACTAACACTGCTACATATCACACACTTCATATTGGATCATTGAACAGTAGCTATAAAAACCAGGAAACAACTTGTCAATATACACCAAAGCATCCCCCCATACTCGATAGTATGCTATAATTACCTTTTCACCAAAAATATTTATAAATGCTGAAAATAGTGCAAGCTCTTTCAAATAGTACAAAACACCCTCTGACACATTTAATTTATTTATCGTTCTACACTTTGCTCTAGAAGTAAGATAACGATAGGTCATCACATTAACAGAAAGTTGAAATTCTTTATTGTTATCATACTCCTTCAATATTAAACATAAGTTATTCTGATACCTTGTGTTTACTTCAATTTCACTTGACCAGTCTATAATTTTAAAATTACTAATACATAGCTCTGACTGCATAATATCAACTACACGAGCCAACCTATTGTTAGTTTGATTAGTATCTTTTTTAGCTTTTTTTCTTGCCATATCAGCTGTATAGCCAATTCCAAGAAAATTATGAATATGGATTTCTCCTGGCACCAAAATATATACAAAAGGAGACAGCTTACATAAACCTGACAGAATACTAATCATATTTTTCTCACTAAAGTAGCCATTTCCAGGGCTAATGCCCACAAGAATACTACTTTTCCCAAAGTACTGGTTTCCTTTTTTATACAGATTAATATGATCATTATTAACAATTGAAATACGATGCACCATATTGTTATAAATAACCATTGGCAATATCCCTATTTCCTGAATTAATAAATATCATACAATAAATAAATCTGCACCCTTTAAATAACATACCTCTACTGCAATGCTGGCAAGTCTTATTGTCAGTGTGTAAAGCAATTATCAAAAATACAACAAGCAAGGTAATTATGTATGGCTATACATTATATAGCCAACATTTTTTTGAAATTTAAATTTTTTCGTTAATTTCCATCCTAATAACAGCTTCAAATCAGCATCGATACAACCATTATTAATATTTCAATTATTAAGCAGAATTGATTTTTTAATTATACGAAACCATTAACAATACAGATATGATATACTCCAGTCACTCCTAAAAGAGCATCAATACTATCACTTAGCGCATAAGCGTTAACACAAACAATAACCAAATTTGAATTTATGATTATTACATTCACATTTATTTAGATTTTATTACAGCCATACCCAGAAATAACACTTTGTCCACCAGTTTGAGGAATAACCTGAATTTGACTGCTGATTCTTTCTTTTAGCGCTGTTACATGTGAAATAATACCAATTAGCTTACCTTCTTGTTGAAGTCCAGCCAGGGTTTCCAAAGCGATATCCAAGGCTTCTTCATCTAATGAACCAAAACCCTCATCTAAGAATAGTGAGTCAACCCGTACATTTTTGCTTGCCATATGAGACAGCCCAAGCGCTAACGATAAACTAACAATAAAACTCTCTCCTCCCGAGAGGTTTTTAGTAGAACGTTCTTCACCTGCCTGATAATTATCTATTACATTAAGCGCTAAAGGTTCTTTTTCATCTCTAATCAATAGATAACGGTCTGTCATTTTTTCAAGTTGACGATTTGCATGTGAAACCATTCGTTCAAAAGTGAGCCCCTGAGCAAAGTTCCTGTATTTTTTACCATCTACAGAGCCTATCAACGTATGTAGATTTTGCCAACGAAGACATTCATTTTTTTGTGCTTCAATTTCATTATCTTTTTCCTTAACACGCTCTCTTGCTGCACTATTTTCGGTTAACTGATGTTTAAGCTCAGCAATATTATCTCGTAGTTGCGAAAATGTATCATCATACCCTTTTTGCTGAGACTCTAGTTGATCAAGTGTCAAACTAGTAATACTTTTTCTGATCTCTGTTGCTAAACGAGCTTCTCTATCTTTCTTCTTATGCTCAAGCTCTGCACGCTTCTTTTCCAGTTCATGCTCTTTATCCTGGAGCTTATTTCGTGCTTCTATTGACAATCTAGCATCAATAAATAACTGCTCATTCGGAAACAAGTTTTTAGCTAGCAACGCCTTAAACTCATATTCTTTTTTATTTAAATCACTTTTCTTATTCGTAATTTGAGTTTTTAAGCTGCTGATTCTTGATTCAGATATTCTTAACTGCTGTTGTACTGAAATATAACTCGTTCTGGCTTGTTTTTCTGAAAGCTCAGCATCAGCAAGAGATTCAGTTAGTCGCTGCTCTTCCTGGTCTGCCTTTTTTACACCAAATAAAACATGACGCTCGTTTTTCAAAGTTTCTAGCTCTACCTTAAGTTTACTGAGCTCTACTTGTTTTTCTTTCAGAGATAAGCTATGCGTTTCTAGTATTGCAGTAATCGTTTTAACTTTACTTTCACAATCGTTTTTTTGCTGGGTTAATATCTCTTTTTTTTGTTTCTGTTGTTGCCAGTTTTTCATTCGTTCTTTAAGGCGTATACGTAACTCAGAAGCATCAAACTCTTGTAGTTCAACTATATCTATAGGCTTTAACTTATCACATATCGATTGCTTCACATCTTCATATTCCTGAATCCAAAAACTAAGCTGAGTATTTATAACTGAGCACTCTTTTTCTAATTGTTGACACTCACTACTCAAAGCAATCTGTTTTTTCTCTGCTTCAACTTGCTCATTATGGTACTTAAGTTTTATCTGTTCTTGCTTATTAAGATCTTCTACAATTAAATTAGTTTTTTCAATTAGACTTGATAAGTCAGCAATCTTTTTTTCACACTCATTTTTTTCTGGAATATTTCCCATTGCATAAGGATGGTGCTTAGCACCACATAGTGGACATGGTTTACCATCTTCCAAGCTGGCACGTTCAGACTCCAGATCCGAAATTTTTTGTAGTAAAACCATTTCTCTGTATAACGCTTCTCTTTCAGCCAAATACTCCCTAACTAATCGCCCATTAAGTAGTGTTTCTAGTTCCTGCTGCTTCAACTGAATAGAATGTTCTACTTGGCTCTGTTTCTGAGATATGTGTTTTATTTCTTCATAGATCGACTTCAACGCTTGTTTCGTAGTGTCAAAACGACTTATACAAACTTGTTTTTCTGTTTTTTTTCCCGTGAAATCGTGCTGTATTGTGTTAAGTCTTTCAAGTTGCGTTTCTATTCCTGCATATCCACTCAAAAGCCACTCATCAGCTTGATGTTGGTGTAAGTATGTCTCTACAGCGTTAAATTCTTGTTGTAATAAATGATAATTAGTTTTATAGTATTTTAGTTGATCTTCTTCACTCAACATTATTTCAGATGTTTTTTTACAAGCATCGTTACAATGGCTTATTGCTTTCATTTTATCTGTGATTTGGTGATCAACTGAACGAACTTTTTGAAGTAACGGCACTAATATTTTTTGTTCATTTTTAGTTTCAAAAATCTTTTGCTCTGCCTGTTTTAATAGTGCTTCTTTTTTCGATGCATCCAAATACAAAGAAGGAAGTTGCGTTTCTTCAGCATTAAGGCTTTGTTGCTCTTCAGCTAACTGATTACGAACTTCATTTAACAAAGCATACTTGCCATCTAATTCAGAGGCTTTTAATGCTTTCTTTAAGCGCTCTCGCTCTTGTGAAAACTGTTCATATTCAGATAGAAAGTTTTCTTCTTCATTACTAATTAAGTTTATTTCTTTTTTTAACTCATCGATATTCTTTAGCCATGTCACAGCTTTCATGTTTTCTTTTAGCTGGGTTTCGGTTAAAAGTGCTTCCTGTTCTTTATTATTCAGCTTCTGCTTAATATCCTCTTCCTGCTGTTCATCCAGTGTATTAATACCTGCAACTTCTATCTGTAGACAATTTAATACTTCGTTTTCATCACGTAAGCGTTGATGAACATGAAGCGAAATGGAAGAATAAATCTCGGTACCTGTAATTTGCTCTAAAATTTTAGACTTTTGTTCTGCGTCAGCTTTAAGAAATGTATCAAACCCACCTTGAGCTAGAAGAATGGATCGCGTAAATCGATCAAAATCCATTCCCATTTTCTCTTCAATGACATTTATGACTAAACTTTTTTTAGTCTCTATTGCTTTTCCAGTGTCTGCATCACTAATCTCATGTTTTGCCTCAGCAAGCTTACCATTTGCTTTTTTCCTTGCACGGTGCTGACCCCAATGGCAACGAAAACGTCCTACCTGGGTCTCAAACAGTACCTCAGCATAACATTCTCCTGTTTGACGAGACATTATTTCGTTGCTGCTTTTTGTTATTCTGCCCAGCCGAGGTGTAGCACCATAGAGAGCCAAACAAATAGCATCAAGAATCGTTGACTTACCTGCACCTGTAGGTCCAGTCAATGCAAAAATGCCATTTGATAGATATTCTGGGTGAGTAAAATCAATAAACCACTCACCATAAAGTGAATTTAAATTTTTAAATCGAAGTTGCAGAATTTTCATCATTAATCTCTCTATTCAGCATTAATGTCTTTTTCATAGAGAGATTTAATGATTTCATTATACGAATTTATTAAATCTGTCCGTTTTTCATTAGGGACATTATGTGCATCTAAACAACGCTTAAACACTTCACTGACATCCAAATCATCGAGTGTTTCTTCCTCCTGCATAGCACACATCACTTTATCAATAACCCGCTTATTTTTTATTCTTCGGATTTCCATTTCAGTGCCTACCACAGCTTCATTACAAACTTCACGAAGGTTACTAATAACATCTTTACCGATATACTCTATTTCTAACCATGCAGAGCTTTTTTCTAATTTTAACTGGTCTATTTTAACCAAAATCACATCAAGCGAGCCCGAAACGCGTTCCAGCTTTTGAAAACACGGTATCTCTAACTCATGAATACCCGTCGTACTATCTTTAAACTCCACAATAACTACCTTTTTTTGCTGTGAAGCTTCGCCATATCCCATTGGTATAGGTGAGCCACAATAACGTATGTGCTGTGTACCCGCCACACACTGTGGAATATGTAAGTGGCCCAATGCAAGATAATCAATTGAAGAGGGAAAAACATCTTTACCAACATGCGCTAATGAACCAACATACAACTCCCTGACCCCATCCCCCTCTATAGTTTTCCCTCCCATTGTAAAAAGATGTCCCATTGCAATAATAGGTATCCCTGTATATCCTGCATTTTCAAAGTTTTTTTGTTTTCCTTCAGCAATTGAACAAACCCTGTTGTAATGTTGCTTTACACCCTCTACAAGTTTGATATTTTTATCTTCAAGTGTTTCACCAGGCTCAACCTTACGAATATCTTTATCTCTTAGATAAGGTACAGCACACACTATCGCTTGCGGTGTATTTGATTCATCATACAAGGTGATGACTTCATCCTCAGGGCTTTCTGTAATAGCCCCTACAACATGTACATTTAATGCTCGTAATAATGATTTTGGCGCATTAAGAAATGAAGGTGAGTCATGATTGCCGGCAATAACTATGATATGCCTACAGCAGGTTCCAGAGACATCGCATAGAAAACGATAATACAATTCCTGAGATCGATGGCTAGGTGTACTAGTATCAAACACGTCTCCAGCAATTAACAAAGTATCAATTTGATGCAGTTGAATTGTCGAAGTAAGCCAGGATAAAAATGCTTCAAACTCTACATAGCGTTTCTTGCCATACAGGGTACGCCCAAGATGCCAATCAGAAGTGTGAAGAATTTTCATCAGAATCGATTTCCTTTTAATAAACCAGCTGCAGTATAACCACCCACAACACTCAGCACGCAATACAAAATATTAAGAGTCTCGTGACTTAAATCAGTTTGATAAAGGCATGTATACGAGGTTCACCATTTCTACTATTATCTTATATGATATTAAATATCAGATAGGATAAGTAAATGGCTACTGTAGTAATCAGCCTGTTAGGAACCGTGCTTGACCAAAAAGGTCGTGGTGCCAATCGCTGGGATAAGTGGCGCCCCAATGTGGCAGTTTGTATGCACCCTGAGCTTCATATTGACCGGTTAGAAATGATTCTTCACCCCAATTATATGCGAATGGGGCAAAAAGTAGCTGAGGATATAAAAGAAATATCGCCTAACACCGCAGTTAACATTCATAAAGTAAGCTGGGAAGATCCCTGGGACTTCGAACAAGTCTATGGTGCCTTACACGACTTTGCGAGCAGCTATTCATTTGATCGTGAAAACGACGAGTATTATATTCATATAACCACAGGCACTCACGTTGCTCAAATCTGTCTTTACCTCCTCACTGAAGCCCATTATTTTCCGGGCAAGCTTTTACAAACCTCTCCATCCCCCAGCATTGGTGCCAAGGGGCAGTATCACGTTATTGATTTAGATCTATCTAAATATGACCAAATAGCCCAGCGTTTCCGCAATGAGCAGCTTGTTGGTGAACAGTTACTTAAGTCTGGTATTTCAACACGTAACGTACAATTTAATAGGCTGATAAACCAGCTTGAACAAGTGGCTATTCGCTCTACAGCACCAATCCTGCTCACAGGACCTACTGGAGCGGGAAAATCACAGCTAGCCAGACAAATATTCGCACTAAAAAAACAGCGTGGACAGGTTAAAGGTGAGTTTGTTGCTATAAACTGTGCGACATTACATGGCGACAATGCTATGTCTACTCTTTTTGGTCACAAAAAAGGAGCTTTTACAGGTGCTCTACAGTCTCGTTTAGGTCTACTAAAAACGGCACATGATGGACTGTTATTTCTTGATGAAATAGGTGAATTAGGACTCGATGAACAAGCAATGCTTCTAAAGTCTATTGAAGAAAAAACATTCTACCCAATGGGAAGTGACCAGCCTATTCATAGCAACTTCCAGTTAATCGCTGGCACAAACCAAAACTTACAGCAAGCGGTTCTGGAAGGCAGATTTAGAGAAGATTTACTCGCACGAATCAATTTATGGAGCTATGACCTTCCTGGCCTCCGTGACAGAATTGAAGACCTAGAACCTAACCTTGAATATGAGCTACAGCAATTTGCTAAACAACATGGATCATTAGTGACATTTAATAGTGCGGCCAAAACCTTATTTTTAAACTTTGCTTTATCACCAGTGGCACTTTGGAAAGCAAACTTTCGGGACCTTAATGCATGTGTATTAAGAATGGCCACGCTAGCACCTGGAGGACGAATTACAGAAAGTGTTGTAGAAGAAGAAATTCTCCGGCTCAACAGGGCATGGCAGTCTCCAACACCTCTAGCTGACAAGCAAGGAATAGCGCTAGAACAGTTCCTCTCAAAAGAAGCGATAGCAAATATTGACTTATTTGATCAACAGCAGCTTTTATATGTGATTAACGCGTGTTTGAATGCGAAAAGCTTAGCGGAAGCTGGTAGAAAGCTGTTCAATATTTCCAGAAACCTGAAAAAGACACCCAATGACTCTCACAGACTAAGAACTTATCTCGGAAAATATGACTTGAGCTTTGAGCAGATTCATTCTTTAAATGCTTCATCAGCACCGGTTTAATTACCCTTAACCATTGAGCATAACCAGCTTGATTCAAGTGAAGCTGGTCTTTTTTAAATAATGAGTACCGCAGTGACTGTTTTTTATCCAAAAAAAGCCCTGCACTATCAATAAATATCACGTTTGGTTGTTTGTCTGCATACATTTTAATCAATTTGTTAGCTTGCTGAATCACTGGCCATAAATGCCAACGTTTTGGTGTTGGGTTTATGGCAATAAAAAATACGGGTACTAATGGCAATCGCTTATGAATTTTCTCAACTAACTGTTTTGTTAAGTGTAATACTTCAGTTGGAGACTTTGGGGAAGGCGACTTAATATCATTAGAGCCAACATAAAGTACAACGGCTTGGGGTTGATATGAAAAAATGACCTCTTCAGCATAATAGATGACATCATTTAATGTAGCCCCACCAAATCCACGCTTAATCACGCTAAGTGGTACGAAATCCTCAGCAAGTGTTCTCCAAAGCCGTATACTAGAGCTACCAACAAACAGTACACTCCCTATTTTAGGGGGACGTTTACGGTCTTCTTCTTGAAATGCTGCTATTTGCGCTTGCCAAATTAATGGCGAGTCAATATCCGGATTTGAGTCCAGCTTAAACCAAGCCATCAAAAATAATACAAGCATGATAAAAGCCATAAACATTTTAAGTCTACTCAGCATAACTGTACACTTTTCATCCATTTTGTAGCGAGTAATGAATTAATGTTTACAGGGACCAAACCAGCTATAACTATATAGTAGTTCTCTACTCAATATTAAGACTGCTTCGCTGACCCGTGGGGGATAGAGCGTATAAAATGGTAAGTGAAGGGTATATCTTAAATATTACTCAAAATGTCATAATACTGCCTTTTTCAAGCGATATTTCTTCTCAATTTTTTGGTAATATTAATAATAATCAGGTGAAGTATGCTACACCCACTACAAAGTGACTACACAAAATCGAAATAGATACTCTCATGATGTAATCATGGTTATACCCTTCACGAATCATTTTTAGGGTTTGTTGTCAGCACTCTTCACCCCAGTCACTTATTAATATAAGCTCCGGGGGCTTCATCGCTTGACGGCCGCCCCTAAAAAAACCTTCGTTTTGGGTATATATTCCAACTAATAGTACATTCACGATCTTGCAAACTCTAACAATATGACAAATCACTTTTTATTTACATCTTCCTGTACCCTTCTTGTCTGCCTAATTACACTGCAACTTACTTCATGTGCAGCAAAGAGAAAAGTGATAACAACTCAAGTATATGTTGAGACCAACCATGATGATAAAACCCTATTTATTGATAAAGTATTAAATAAATCTAAAACTATCTTGACTGATATTGGGTTTTCTTGCGAAGGTGGCGTCTTTTCACTAGATAGGTTGTTAACTTGCCAATCGAATGAAACGTCACTTTTATCTTCAGCGAACTCCGTTATTTCTATCTTACCTGCTGGCAATAAAGTACAGATAAGAGAGTCAGTCACGGAGCTTTCTTTTACTGGACTTAAAAGTAATTCTTCCAAGCAATCTAAAGCAATTAAATACTTATACAATGGCCTGAAAGCAGAGAGCCAGTGGTATATCAACATGCTCTAATTGTTAACCAATTATTACATTTTGGTTTTATTTTTGATTTATAAAAATAATGCTTGCGCTCAGAATATTTTTTTTGATATTAATAGCTTGACTTTTATCAATGATAGAACCAGCTAGAAACTGATTAATTAGCAAATTCACAATTAGAGTAATGCTATTAAGAACCTGGATACCTGCCTCTTTACTATAGAGAAGTTATCCGTAAAAAATTTAGTTAAATCAGCTTTATCATTATTTGGCTGTCTGTCAAAAGATAGAATATCTATCTCTTTTTAATATGTTATTTTGCAACATAATTTAAGCTAGTATTTCTCGCACTAATAAACACCAAAAGTGTATTAGCGTGTTCGTTCCAAAAGAATAATAAAATGATCGCGGTATGTATATCCAATGCGAATGGTTTTTAGGTGCGGCCATCGAGTGACGAAGCCACATGAGCCTATATTAATAGGTGATTGGGGTGAGGAGTGAAGATAACAAAACCTAGAAATCATTCGTGAAGGGTATAATAGCTGAAATTTAACAAACTCAGTAAACATTGTCGCCTAGCCTGTTGTTTGTAAATCATAACTAACATGTGTAATAAAACAAACAAAGCATATTTTTTCAAAGAGCCTACTTGGTTTGGAGTCAGATAATATTGTTATTATTTATATAATTCAGTATTTAAAATATTAATAATATTATCTTCACTAATGAAAACTATCATCCTTGCCTACCAATTAGGTAAATATCAAGGAGCGTTAAATGAGAAAAACATTAGCAGGCTTTGTATTATCATGCCTATCCTCTGTAACCCTTGCTCAATCAGAGTTTGTAGAAATTGCCCCCATCACTCGAGAGCTAGCTAAAGATATTGCTTTGCAGAGTGAAGTAATAGATAACCAATTACGTCAAAATATTCACCGTTATCAACAATCTTTGAGCTTACAACAGCTTACATCTTCAACTAATAACCAAAGCTTAAGTAAAAAAGTTTCAGCTGCAAACCTATCTCTTTCTGAGCGCAAAGGCATTGCTACCTACGAAGACAATTTATTACAAATTAGGTTAGCCGATAAGTCTATGCTTGCTGATTGGGAAGCAGGTGATGACTGGCTCGTAGCATACGTACCTGATGGTAATGAGCAAAACTGGTCAACTATCGAGGCATTTGATAAAGATGGTAATGTGCATTATTTAGATCCAAATGAAATGCCAAATATGCCTGTTTTTGTAATAGATATAAATAGTAAAAAAGACTTACAGGCAGGTTTGAAAGTACTTAATCAAGAAATTGCAAAAGCAGGACTAAAATTTAACAAAAAAGATCTTCCTCAATATAGCAGTGCTGCAAATAATCAGAGAATGCGTGAAACCGCTAAACTCACTGAGATTAGATTAAACAATGATCATGAACCCTGGGTGCTTGGTAGTTCAGAAATCTACGCAATTGTTTCAGGCATTAATCCATCTAAAAAAGAAGCTGTTCTCAATGTTGTTGACATGCCTTATTTAGATGAAGATAAAAAGACCTATTACCCAAATCAAATCATGTTGATGTGGGGTCAATATCGTTTTGGTGCTGCTAATATCATGCTCTATGAGCATGACGATAACTACAACTATAAAGAGCTTTCCAAGCAGCTTATTGGAGCTGTGAGCAAAATCGTCTCAGCCGCAGGACAACCAGAAATAGGTCTACTCATAGGTATTGGTCAAGCGATTGTTGAAGCAATGCCTGATCGCTGGTTCAGTAATGAAGATGACTATGTTGACTCATTCTATACCTTAGAAAGAGCAAGATCTTATAGTGGTTACTATGGAGCATCAGGCAATGCTCAAATAACCCTGGTTCCTTATACGTTACCCAAATAAAAGTCGATTAAATTGTACTGCTCATGCTGTCCTAAACAGATTTTGATTAAACGTGTTAGGACAGCAAACCTTTATTCAGCACTAGTAGAAAAAGTTTGATCAATCAATTTAGTCTGCTTGTGCTGTAACATAAGCCTAATAACTTCACTTCCTTTTAGTTCACCCACCCCTGCCGGAGTCCCAGTTAAAACAACATCGCCAGGTAGTAAAGTAAATTCTGTTTTAATATTTTCTAATAATGCTGTAGCTGAAAACAGCATATCCTTCGTCACACCATGTTGCCGCAAATTACCATTAATCCAACAATAAAACTCAATATCCTCTAGAGACCAGCTTGAATCAAAATGCACAAATTTGGTTATTGGACATGAACCATCAAAGGCTTTTGCCCTCTCCCAAGGATGCCCTTTTTTCTTTAGCTCTGCTTGAATATCTCTAAATGTTAAGTCTAAGGCTAAGCCTATCCCTACAATCGCCTCGGTTGGCTTAATGCCTGAATTTATCGATAAAGGCTTGCCAATCAATAACGCAAGCTCCGTCTCATAATGTAAACTCCCTTTACTTACAGGTAGCTTTACAGAGGACGTTACCTCACTATAAGCTGTTGCGGGTTTCATAAAGAGTAATGGCTGCTCTGGTACTGGGTTATTCAACTCAGCAGCATGATCTGCATAGTTACGTCCAACGCAAACAATTTTTCCTAATGACCATTCAACCTTTTGTCCATTCTCCCACCATAGTGATTTAGTCACATACCCTCCCAACTTTTTGATGGTTTAATGAAAAGAGGAAAATTGCCAGATGAGTACTTCCTGGCATATTATCTTTATAAATACATTAGCTTTTAGGATGACCGCTATGACGCCAAAACGTTTGCAACCAGACATGGATGAGCTTCTGAAAGTCATTGATGATGTAGAAGCAGCTGATGAGTGTACCACTGCAGAATTACGTCAAATCGCTGATGAAATAAATACAGCTATCAACGCTCCTGAAGCTGAGCCACCGATTGAAGCGCTTAAACACCGTCTAGAAGAAGAAGCCATTAAATTCGCTGAAAGTCATCCCGCTATTGCTTCTGCAACACGGCAAGTGCTGGATACTTTAAATAATATGGGTATATAACCCTAATGAGACGCTCTCTGTCTGACAAAAAATAATCGCTGTGCCCAAATGAACACTTCACAGGGTACAGCTGATTAACTTTGCTTCCAGTTACATATCAACCAATTTCCCGGGATTCATAATATTATTTGGATCAAAAATCCGCTTGATAGCCTTCATGTACTCAATTTCTACTGGGCTTCGTGTGTATTGTAGGAAGTCTTTTTTCAACAAGCCAACACCATGCTCCGCCGACACCGAACCTTGATATTTTTCCACAATTTCAAAAACCCACTGGCTGACATGGTGACACTTTTCTATAAAGCTCTCTTGGTCGAGCTGCTCTGGCTTTAAAATATTCAAGTGAATATTGCCATCACCAATATGGCCAAACCAGATTATTTCAAAGTCAGGATAATGTTCGGTAACAACCCGCTCTACTTCAGCAAGAAACGCAGGTACTTTAGACACAATTACTGAGATATCGTTTTTATAAGGTGTCCACTCAGCAATAGTTTCCGAAATATCTTCTCGGCAACGCCAGAGATTCTGCAATTGAGTCAAGCTTTGGCTCATCACCCCATCCATGACCCAGCCTTGCTCCAAGCATAGTTCAAAAACCTCCATTGCCTGTTCAGCAAGTTGCTCATTCAAGCACTCAAACTCCAGCAACGCATAGTAGTCTACTTGAGTCTCAAAGGGGCGTTGGACATCGCCTTTTGCCACTACTTTTTGTAGCGCTTTCTCTGAAAAGAACTCGAATGCTGTTAAATCAATCTTTTGTTGAAAGCTATTTAATACATTCATAATTGAGCTCATATCGGGCACACCCAGCAGTAAAACCGTAAGGTCTTTAGGAGGTCTCACAAGTTTCATTGTTGCCTCAACAACAAAGCCTAAGGTACCCTCTCCTCCTATGTATAGCTGGCGTAAGTCATAGCCTGTATTATTCTTAACCAGATCTTTATTCAAAGAAAGTAACTCACCTGTACCCGTTACAACTTTCAAGCCTGCTACCCAATCCCGGGTCATGCCATAACGAATAACTTTTATCCCACCCGCGTTTGTTGAAATATTCCCACCAATCTGACTAGAGCCAGCAGATGCAAAGTCAACCGGATAAAAAAGCTCATGCTCTTCTGCAAATGTTTGTAACTGCTCTGTGATCACTCCTGGCTCACAAACCACAGTCCTATCAATCGGATTGAAATCTTTAATGCTATTCATATAGTCAAAAGCAACAACAACTTCACCAGCTGCGGCTACTGCACCACCACTTAGCCCTGTCCTACCACCTGAAGCAACAAGTTGTACTTTATGCTTATTAGCAAATCGAACCAATGCTTGCACTTCAGGAATACTTCTGGGAAATACAATAGCTAGAGGCGCCGGGGTAAATACTTTCGTCCAGTCCTTACCATAAAAGCTAAGTGATTCAGCATCAGTGAGGACCTTACCTTCCACAATAATATCTTTTAGTTGAGCTATGATTTCCGGTTGACTCATTGGTTTACTCTCAATAACGTTGACTTACTCACGATCCTTATTCCTACTCAGCTTTTCTCATAGTGTGACTGAATAAGTTTCATCCTTTTACTTGCTCATAATTCTGACACACTATGTTATGATTATCCCCCCTTATAGTTTGCGAAATGAGCCATCGATGCAGAGAACATAGCCAAATACACCAACTTTGTTTCTTGTTATGCTCAAACTTACTATTTGTTAAACAGGACTTTCTAATAAATGGATTTAATCGGTGTGTGCAATCTGCTGATAATAATAATGCTTACCATGTAAGCTCGTTGTACCGGACTATGGGAAACCTATTGCTCTCTGATGAACACTATGACCATGGTAACTTCCTGATATGGCCACTACATCTTTGCAAAAAAATAAAATTAAGTTTTTACTGTTAGAAGGCATACATCCTTCTGCTATCGAGTTGCTTAATGCCAATGGCTACACCAATGTGGAACACCTCTCAACTGCGCTATCAGAAGAGGAGCTTATAGAAAAAATTGCAGATGTTCATTTTATTGGCATACGCTCGCGCACACAGTTGACTCCCAAAGTGCTTGAGGCTGCGAATAAGCTCAATGCAATTGGCTGCTTCTGCATTGGCACAAATCAGGTAGACTTATCCTCTGCTCAAGAAAAAGGTATTGCTGTCTTCAATGCTCCCTTTTCCAATACCCGTTCAGTTGCAGAGTTAGTTTTGGCTGAGGCAATTCTGTTACTAAGGGGAGTTCCAGCTAAAAACATGAAAGCCCATCGTGGTGGTTGGGAGAAGACGGCAGCGAATGCCTATGAAATTCGCAATAAAAAGTTAGGTATTATTGGCTATGGCAACATTGGCAGTCAGTTAAGCGTTATGGCCGAATCTTTAGGTATGGAAGTTTACTTTTATGATGTTGTCACTAAGCTTCCGCTCGGAAATGCTACCCAATTAGCAGATATGAAAAGCCTACTGGGTCTGTGTGATATTGTTACACTTCATGTCCCTGAAACCCCATCGACAAAATATATGATTGGGCCAGACGAGATTGCTGCCATGAAACCTGGTAGTGTACTGATTAATGCTTCTCGTGGCACAGTGGTCAATATAGATGCATTAGCTGAAGCCTTGCGTAGCCAAAAACTACTAGGTGCCGCGATTGATGTATTTCCTATAGAACCAAAGTCCAACAACGAAGAGTTTATCTCTCCACTAAGAGGTATAGATAACGTTTTACTAACACCACATGTTGGAGGAAGCACTGTAGAAGCCCAGGAAAATATTGGGAAAGAGGTTGCAGAAAAACTTGTGAAGTACAGCGACAATGGTACGACAATTACTTCTGTTAACTTCCCTGAAGTTGGCCTACCTTCACATCCTGGACAACATAGAATCCTTCATATTCATAAAAATATTCCTGGTGTACTCTCAGAAATTAACCGGATATTCTTTGAAAATAACATTAATATAAGTGGACAGTTTCTTGATACCAAAGATAAAGTGGGTTACGTAGTTATTGATGTTGAAGCAGAACAGAGCCAAATTGCCCTAGAAAAACTTCAACATGTCAATGGCACAATCCGCTGTCGTGTGCTTTATTAATTAAGATCTGATATAAAAAAGCCAGTTATTTATTCTGGCTTTTTTATTATCTTAAGTGCTTTATTTATTCTCTACCAAAGGCTGTTCACTGACTTTTTCAGTATCCTCTTTTTTATTGCGCATAAACCAGCGTTCCATTGTTTTAGAATCGCATTTTGCGACTACACAAGCCAAGCCCCAAATTAACAATAAACTAAATACCAATCTTACAAATAAAATTCCTGAAATATGTCCACCTAATAATGAAGTTAAAATAGTGTCTTCTATTAAACTATGACATATAGACAACAAACTCATTGCTAAAAAAATATCTTTTGCAGAAACATGTCCTTTATTGGCTTCTTGAATTAAGAGTCCACCACCAAAAGTAAGGCCTAGCGTCACTCCTACAATAGTAATAGTTGTTGCTTCTTCCGCAATTCCAATTCTTTTTAAAATAGGCTTCAAAAGAAATATCAAAACCCTCTCAACCCCAATCAAGCGTAATATTTTTAGCAAGGTCACCAACGAAAAAATCACACCTACAATTTTAATTAAATTAAGTGTTTCATTTTTAGCCCAGCCTAACCAGGAATGATCTATCTCTTGAGGCTCAAAGATAATAACATTTGCGTCTTGCAACCAATTCCCACTGCTGTAAATCAAATGCAACAAATAGGCGAATATAAAAGCACTAATTAACCTGAGTAAGACAACAAATATGACTCGCAAACCTGCCAGCTGAGTAATTCTCACCTCAATTGGCAAGCCATGCGCTAACAACATCAAAGCGCTAAGCACAGTCACTTGGGCCACCGTCATCGGCTCTTGCATTGAAAAGAAAATAACCATACCACCATAAATATTGGTTACAATCGTAGTAGCCCATACCAGCCCCATAGAAGATGGCAGTCCAATCAGCCCCATTAAAGGCTCTAGCGCCATACTGAAGTATTCAATGAAGCCAAGCTCCTGCATTATCTTTACGATAATCAATACAGGTATCATGACTTTAAAAAGAAGCCAGCTAAGGGAAAATGTATCTTTGATTATTTCTTTAATAAAGGCGTACAACTTAAACTGTCTGTCCATGCCAATCATCTCTACAGCTAACGCTAGCGTCTCGTCCGTGTTCCATTGCTTCTTGAAATAATACCCCACCAAGTCCAGTGGCTATTCAGTTTCAAGGTTTGCTAATAAACATAATCAACTTAGTTTTCTGATGGTACAAAACACGGCACAGATATAAGCGAATAAGAAAGGAAAATAAGTATATCGACAAGTGATAGCATCACTTCTTACTACGATAACTAAATTATAACGAGAACTGTGGCAAGTTTAGAAGAGGCTTTTTTATTACAGCCAAAAGAATAGGTATTAAGCAGGTCTTTTAAGGGTATAACAAAGAAAGAAGACAGGTGAACGAAACCAGCTGAGCATCCCTAATGATTATCTAAGCCCTATATCATTTCAGCTTAGTAAACAGCCAGCTTTTTTACGCATTATCCCTAAAAAGTAAAAAGCCCTGGCACAGTGTACCAGGGCTTCCAATATGCGCTTGACGATGTCCTACTCTCACATGGCGAAACGCCACACTACCATCGGCGCTGAGCAGTTTCACTTCTGAGTTCGGGATGGAATCAGGTGGTGCCCACTCGCTATCGTCGTCAAGCATAAACCT
>NZ_JAEVHG010000027.1:0-55382 GCF_018263875.1 Zooshikella ganghwensis | reverse complement strand
TTTTTCCAACTTATATCCCCTGATTTCCAGTTTCTTTTTTGTAATTTAACTCATTCATCTTATTAATTTCTTGAGTCGCGGTAATATCTCGTTTTGTTGTATTTTGCCGATCAGCAATTTCTAACTTGGCCTGTAATTCAGCTAGTGAAAGCTTTTCTTTTAAAGCAAATTCGATCATGCTTTTTTCCCGCTGCATCTCTAGCTCTGCGGCTAATTTTTCACGATTGAAAGTCATCTGCTGCTCAAACTTTTGCTGCTCAAAGGCAAGCATTTGTTGTTTAATTTCAAGCTCGATGCTTGCACCATCAGGCTGTTCCTGGGCTTGTTGTTGACCTTGCTCCTGAAGCTTTTCTTCAGACTTTATAAACCGTTTACCATCACCATAACCCAGCGTAGAAAAAATCTCTTTTGCAACTTCATCTTCATCTATTTTTGCAGCAATAGTCGGTAAACTTGAAACACTACCTAACGCTATATTTAATTTTTCAATTTTCTGGGTTGGGGAAGTATTACCTAAGCCAACATTGACAGAAACAAGTAACTGTTGCTGTATAAGTTCATCAGTGATGTTCTCTTTGGCTACATCCGCATCATTTGCGGCTAAAGCCAGCAAGACTTCATCTGTTTCATAAAGCTGCTCTAACTGCACGATTTGCAGCAACACAGGTTCCACCCAGGTCTCAATAAAAATGCGCAACATCAGCTCTTGGATTGAATTCGCACCAGACGACATGAGGTTCATACCGCCAACAGTCTCATTCAGTGCTCTATTATTTTGAACACTGGACTGACTAAGATTACCCGCTAAGTCATCCATCTCAACGGCAAGCCGATCATGCTCTGCATAACTACTGCTTGTTATATCGGGCATCGAGTAGCTATGCACTTCTTCCCTAGGGTCACCTTTTGTGTAATGCACTGCGTTTGGTACATTAATTCTTGATGCGTCAAAACTGGCTCCCTGCTTAACAAACCATGGTCGGTTCATGACTTGCTTTACATTATCTAAGCGCTGATTTGCTACATCGTTGGTTTCTTCTTGCAGAGAACTTATGAGTGCATTTAATCCTGAAGGATATGATTTGTGTGCCTCAATATTGGCAGTACCAAATACATAAGGGCGACCATATGGGTATAAGTCTGTAAGTCTCACTGGTTGCGATAGCAATAAACTTGTACCGAGTGTCCAAAACGCATAATCAGTGCCACGCTTATTAATGATGTTAAACTGCACCCAAACTGTCGCATACTCATTAGCTAATTTTCTAATGCTTTCGAGTGCATGTAGGTCACCATCAGCTAAATTTTTGAGTATTTCATGTTTGTATGTACCAGCAGCTAATATTTCCTCAAGGCTGTATCTATTCCATTTTTTTTCGCCAGTCTTTGGATCATCCTCTTCCATGCGGGCAAGTACATCACCTGCCGACATTGATACTTGTTCGATTAAGAATGGACTGGTGTCTATTGGATTACGCCAATCGGCATCGGGTGAGAACCTAAAATTGTTTGGAGCAACTAAATCTATATAGGGCTGATCTTTGACAATCTTCTGTTTTTCAACTTTCCGCGTTAGTAAATCTCCTGAATCATCAAACTCAGGTATACCATACTCGTTTACAACGGGTTCATGCTCGACGTAGGTTTCATATTTTAAATACCATGTCTGCTTTGAAATACAGAAGCCATAATTATGACAGTTCTGGTATGCACCTAAGACTGTTTGAAACCATGGAATGCTGCGTTCAAGCCTGTATTGGACTAACGCTTTGTTCATTTTTGCTGAAGCTTGTTGGATAGGGTCTGAAGGATTCCAAGCTTTTGTATCAACTAAGTCATTATTTGTGAAAAGTGCGGCGGCGGCTGAAGCTTCATGACCTATCAATGCCGCTCGTGTTTTAGGTCGAAATGTTCTAGATCGCCATGCAAAAGCCTTTGAGTAATATTTGCTACCAGGTGCATGTTGGTTATTAAAGTGTGCTAACGCCTTTTGCCAACGATGAAAGATACCACTTTGGATATAGTCAGTACTTGCTGTATATGCTTGTTGTGCCAGTAAAATCCATTCGTTATTAGTACTGGATACTAATCGTAAACCTGTGTCTTGCTCGTTTTCAGAAGGTCGATCAAATCTCACCACGGTCAACTCCAAGCACTCGTCGAGTGACAGGGTTTTTCTTTAGGTTAAGCTCATCACCGTATGCATATCTTTGCCTTGATAACCTGAAGCGCTCTAGAAGCTCACCAGCGAACCGTTTCACTTTAGCCTTGAGATCATGCATTGTGGTGTTTATGTGGACAGCAAAGCCATGACTGGCTGAAATCTGGGGGTTAGATATGTATGCAATACCGCCTTCGACGTTTACTTGTACTAGCCAGCAGCGTTTAGGGTAATACTCAGTAAGTGTCTTCTGGATTTCTTTTACCACACGCTGCTCTTTAAGCGCGTTATGTAACTCATCAGGGTCAGTAATAATAAACGACGAGGACATGATTAATAATGCTCTTGAGGTATGTAGCTTGAGTTATTTCTAAGTTCTTTTGCTGCTATAGGGCGGTCAAATGTCATAGATAAAGCATCAGCATAATCAGGACTAAAACCTAACTCTTTTTTAATATCTTTCTTTTCTGGTAGTTTTAATTGGTTAGTATTGTAGTCATAGGAGTAAGTCATACAGCATAAGTGCTCTGTAAATTCTGGAATATCTGGTATATCTACTTCCAGATCAAACCACTTACTCATTCGATACCAGTTTTCAGCGCGTTTATTGAAGAATTTTTTAGGTTCATCTGCACTTTCGGAGCTTGTAACTTCAAAAACCTTTTCGCCAGCATCGACTAACTCATCAACAACACCAGCACCTATTCCAATGCCATCGACGAAAATAGCATCTGCTGCAAATCGTTTTCTTAGTGCTATTGTATGAGCTGTAGTTTGTGTGGTTCGCAACCCTGAGTGTGCTTCTACGTGAAGTATCTTTCTACCTTGCCGCACGATAATGACTGTTTTATCGTCGCCAAAACGTGCAGGATCAACGCCAATAACTACAGGTTGATGCTGAAAAACTTCTCCTAACAACGTTCTTTTTCTAGCTTTTAATACATTTCCACTGTTTATAAGCTCATTAGCTGCCTGTTTAGGAAACTCACCTTTGACACGAACTCTGAAGAAGTCAGAGTCTTCACCATAGTCCTCTTCCCACTCTTGTAGTTGTTCTTTATCCGTCATTTTACAAGTACGTGAATCTACTTGCCTGGTTGCCCATCGATGGCTGTATTTTGTGAAGCATTGACGAAAACGACCAGAGTTTCGAGTAGGATTTCCAAATACTAGCCAATGAGCACGCTTTGTTGTCATTGCGCCTTCTGCAACTTCCCAGATACAGTCAGGAATAGCACTGGCTTCGTCAAAGATCATTAAAACATGCTCAGCATGAAGCCCTGCAAATGCCTCTGAATTATTAATTGACCATGGTACAGCGTTAATTGCCCATGTTGATGGATAATTTACATGGTAATAGCGAGTTGCAGTCCATTGAAACCAATGAGAATTAATTGATCTATTATGCCATATAGACAGCTCTCGCCACGTTTTTGTATTTAGCTGGTTCTCTGTATTCGCAGTAATTACACCAGCGAGATGAGGTCGTGTGGACATTGCCCATTGTGCTATCCAAGCAACTTCAGCAGACTTACCAACCCCATGTCCACTTGATATAGCATCTCTAATACTAATTAAAGGATTATCTCTAATCGCAGCACCTATTTCTGACAACTGTTTTCTTTGCCATTTGTCAGGCCCATCTTCGTTTTCTAATGCTGTTCCTTTTTCACCCCATGGATATACATACATCACATGCCCCAATGGATCAGCATAAAATCCTGCTATATCAGAACGTAGTTGCGCTTCAAAATCTAAGCGCTGCATTTGATAATCAATCATTTTTACTATCTTTTTTTAAGTTTTCTAAGCGCTTACGAGCCTCTTCAAGTACGCTAAAATCAGCTTTTATTTCGCTTTTAGTCTTGAGTTTTATGGCCGCAAGATCGCCGTCCATTTTGTTAAGCTCTGCTATTGCCAAAATTGAGAAGTGAGGTTTTTCTGTTTCCTGGGCTTGCGCAATATTCCAAAGTACACGACGTTTATCTTCAGCCGAATAACGAATACTTTCTTGAATATCTTTCTGCTCTTGATCAACGGCCGCGCGAATATGTGGCTTGTTTAGGAGTCTATTGGCAGTAGTCGCCAATACTCTGTTGCTTCCCTTGTATCCCGCACTTTTGGCTGCCTGTAGCCCATTTCGGCCGTTTTCAAGATAGTGACTGATGAAGAGAGCTTGTTTACCTGATGGTGTCTTCAGTGTCATTTAGCTTTGGTATATAACGTCGCTCGGTTTTGTAGAAAGTGCGGCCAGAAAATTGGTAGGTGGGGTATTTGTTCGGGATATTATTTTCTAAACCAATTACCAGTGCTCGATAATTAGTTTTTCTGGACGTTTGAATAGCTTTTTTCATTGTACAACTTCACTCTTAGCTCTAAAATTCTATCAAGCTTGCTATTAGTTAGTTCATATCTGCTGTCCATTTTGCTACTCATTTGGTCAAATTTACTGTTCATTTGACTCATTTCATTTCGACGAAGTAGCTTATCTTCTCTTATTATGTCTTCAATATTTGAAATATTGGTTGTGTTTTTCGTTATTCGCGTTTCAACCCCTGTGCCCCAGGTGAATAACGCAATCACAACAGGTAAAACAGTAAGAAGATTTCCAATATTAAAAGTTTTATCTATGTGCCAACTATTATGGTTATGGTGACTGGTGTTATGCGGGGTTGTTGTAGAGGAAGAACATTGACTAGAATTGTGAGTAGCCATATTTATACATCATCAAATAGCCGCTTGTACTCGTTAAATGCAGCTCTACCAAAAAGACGTACAGCATAATAAATTAATGCACTTTTCCAGCTTGCTACATCAAGTGAGTTCATTGCGTCACGAAAGATAAGGTCTGCTTCTTTACGTGTCATCTCATCAGGCTGTCTGAAGTAAAGCCAGTCATGTAAGACGGCAGCCTCTAGATACTTACCATCACGGGGCAACAACATCCAGAAGATGCGGGGGATAGAAGCAAAATCAGTAATAAAATCAACGGGGACAGTAAGTAAGCCAAAATCTCGTTTAGTATCTTTGTAAGTTAACTCTTTTTGTACTTTCCATTGATTGGAAGTTGGCAAATGCTGCACTTCAAGTCTATTCAAAAACATCTTCAAAACTTCCTTTAGCACAGGCACATTCCTTCATTTTACGCAAAGTAGCTTTATCATTTTCACTTAAACTAGTTAGCTTTTCTCGCTTTTCATGTGCACCTGGATGGCTCAAACTAGATTTTTGTTCGTTCCCAGCAACTTGAAAAGATACGCTTTCTGCAATACGCATCAATTCGTGTACTTTGTTATGCAGAATAGTTAAACGTCTGGTGTAACATAATAAAGTTGGTGCTATATAATCTAGAGAGTCTTTGAACGGAAAAGGAATAACGTCATCTTCTGGAGCTTTGATATGTTCTTCGCACTCGTTTAATGAGTTGTATAAGACAAATGAAAGGCGCTCAGCCTCTTTTATTGATTCACTTAAACCATCTAGATGCTGGTTTACACTGTTCACTAGCGTCAAGTAGCTAGCCTTGAAATTCATATTATTGTGATCCTCGTAATTCATATTATTTCCTTGTTATGCCACCATGCAGTGACATTGAAGTTTGGACATGTTTTCTGTGGATTTAAGTCTTTGTGACCGCAGACTGTTGCATTAGGGTATTTACACTTCCAGTCTGTAAGCACTATTTCTAGTGTTTCAAACTGCTTTTTAGTGAATGAGTCCCGACCGATTAAACAAACACCTAAACTACGACTGTTATAGCCCTTAACATGCGCGCCAACCCAGTACTCAGGGCGACCATTCTCAATGCTACCATCACGTTTTATAACTTTGTGATAGCCGATTCCAGCCCATTTCCGCTGTAAGTGCCATTGATGGATATCTTTTGCTGAGTAGTTTTTGGAATTGGGCGAGTCAGAACAGTGAACAACTAAGTATTCAATATTCATATTTGCCTCAAAAAAAACCCGCTGAGGTAGCGGGATGGGAAGTTATTCGTTGGATAATTCAACGTTGATAAGCTAAATTGAACGCACCAAGCCTATCGTAGTTATATCGTACCGCAAAATTCCTGCCTGTGTCTAGTTTTTGTACAGGACCATAAAATAATTTATGTGTCGTATAAGATTTTTTACCTTTTGGCTAATACTAGCTAATATTGGCTATTTTGCTGTAGGCTATATGCATCAAGGGATAGGAGTGTTTAAGGCGTGCTATGTAAGCTGTAAATGGTAAAAATATACGCCAATATTAGCCAAATAATTATTATTATTTACCAGCTATACATATATCCTTTTGAGCAAGCATGACATACACCACCTGCTGTCTGATTTGTTGCTCTACAGCCACAATGGTTGCATCGTACTGAGTTATCATTGCTAGCAGCATACATCAATCCTCGTGAGCAACTATGACATACATTACCAGCAGTTTGATTTGTTGTTTTTGTACCGCAGAAGCTGCAACGTACTTCAATGCTCATGATTGGCCATCCTTGTCTTTGAAAGTTTTGGATTAAAATCTCATACACTTATTCTAACTCACCACACCTTTTTAATTCTTCTTCGAGAGCCATTCTAGCCTCTACACCTTTAGAGCCTTGCCATTCCGTCGCATCTTTGAGCGCTTCTATAGCTTCACTGGATGTCATATAAAGCTTAAGGCTTTGAACATCTTCACTTAAAAAATCAATATAAGCGTCAAACTCGTCCATAGATTCAGTTTTATACTTATCGTCTCCTTCCCAAAAATATAAAACTGTATCAGGAGTATACTTATCGATTAATTTACATAGAAAATTATACTCATACCCTTCCGCCTCTTCTCTCGAAGCTACATCATATTGTTCCATCAGCTCTTTTAGCGTTAAGCGCTCATAAACAAGACGGTCTTTTGCAGAGGCATACTTACGCAGTATATTTAAAAAATGATCTTCATCAATATAAGAAAAGCATTCAGGTTTACTCATCGGTGGAATTGAAACGATATAAATCATTATTTTTCTCCTTTTCTATACAGCTCAACAACAAAGGCTCCGTCTTTTTCTATTTCTTCTGCTTCTTCTTTTGCCTGTATATCTGGGTCATAGCTTGGCTTTATCTCATGCGAAAAGTATGCGTTATATTTAACCTCTCCTTCACTGTAGTCCTCATGCTCTTTTTTCCATTGCTTCATCACTTCAACTGCTTCATCTTCAGTTGTAGCACGTCCTACAGACATACAATCACTATCTGCTGAATCTACTACCAAGTACCTATGTTTGTTCATTTCCGTTGTCCTTTGCTTAAAACTATTCCATTGTTTGGCCCGTCTTAATAAACACTCTACGGCTAGTGCTGTTTGCTTCTGTATTACTTGCCTTCCGTGCACTATGTTATTCACTTGTTTGCTTGATAAACCAATTTGCTTGGCTAGCTCAGCTTGAGTCAATTTGAGCATCAAGAGTGCTGTTGCAAACTCCTCTGACGTCATTTTATTACCCTGCTTGTTTCTACACCTTTATATTAGAAATAATTTCCTACCATGTAAAGAAATTATTTCCTATTTTTTAGACTATAAAGTCAATTAAAACCCCTTGATAATCTGAAATTTTCAGATTATATTTACAACATATTCAGAGCAGACCATTGGAGGGTATAAAAATGAAAACAATCAAAAGAGTTATATCTGATAGTGATATTAGAGGCGTTCGATTTGCAGTTTCTGAATGCAAAATAAGGAGCTGTAAATATAATTTAGTAGCTGTACGCAATGATTACTTTAATAAAACAGATATACACTTCGAGTCGTGGCTTACAGGTAAAGTTAAAATCTCATCTAAATGCGGTATAGAAATCTCATTTAACTGGATTGCTATCGCTGATAACCCTAAGAAACCCTTTATTTTTCATATAAAAGGAAATCATTTAAATACTGCTTTGGACATCAATGTATTAATTACTGATCGATACGGGGATAAGCTAGAAGGTGATGACTTTCATGAGTTGATTGAAGAGTTACTATATGATGCTGGGATGGATGACTGTATTGATAGCTTAGCACCAACAACTGAAGATGAGTTTAAGAACTTAATGAGTAGATTTTCATGTGACGAGTATATAGATTATACTGGCGACCGCGTATTAGCGTGTTAAGGCATCAAGTGAACCGCTGCATAAGCGGATTAGACCCTGCTAGGGTCTTGGTTATCTTTCATTAGGAGATGAGCTATGTCTACTAGCATTATTAGTGATGTTCTTAACGCAGAAATAACAACTCTTGGCGATCTTCGTGCAATTGTTGGTGACAGGGTTATTGAAGTTGATGATGGCCCTTATTCCGCTGATACAGATGAGTTTAAGCTGATGATCATCCATGGCATTTTGAATGAGAATGCTGATGAAGATGACTCTTACGATATTAGTGGAGGTAATGATTACATTATAGGCTTAAGTGCTAATGAGAAAACTGAGTTTATCATAGGTGATTTTGTTGCTGGGAACGATGGTGTAAGAATATCTAGCTTGCAAGATGCCATTAATATTGGTGATTGGTGGGATTCAGACTGGAATCAAAAGATGGATTTTACAGCGGAAGAACAGGAGCGAATTGAACAAGCTTCAATAGTCTTTGATTCCGATATAGCTCTTGGGGGCTGGTCTGTAGCTTTATATCACGATAATAATGGGTACTTCTTAAGTAAAGAATATGTAGGGCTGCCTCATGGAATAGCGCCAAGGGTTGTCTTTCGCTCTATGTCTGAAAACGAATACAAAGAGTTTTCTAAAGAAGCTGAGAGTCTGTCAGGCAATAATGCAGCTATTACAGACTTACTTTTGAACTGCTACTAAATTCTTACCTTTCCCACCATATACAAAGTGTGCTGCTTATTTAGCTGGCACACTTTTTTAGGAAATAATTATGATTGGAACTCATGGCACAAAAACCTTGAATGCTCGTGTAAAGCAAGAGTCTATACGCTCAAACATAATAGGTAACATCCCTGAATATTATGTTTGCTCTAAAAATTTAACTATGCGTCAAAAGCTGTGGTCTTTACCAACAAATAGTGCATTTATCGCGAAATTTCGTGATGAGATTGAAACATTTGATGCTGAAGCCGCAGGTAGTCATTTGCCTGACATACAAGACGGCTACGTTAAGCAACTTATTTTGCCTTTGAAAAATTGGCAAAATGGTGAGTATATTCTTACAAGTCCAGTGCCTAGCTGTGGAGTGTTGTATGAGATTTTTTGCCGCTTGAAAGAGCAAAAGCTACCTTTTTCAACATGGTATATACAGCCAAACTTTAGAGCTTGCAGTAATCACGGAGACTTGATGAATAAGCAAGGTGGGGCTGTAAAGCTATTAACTCGCTCATTCATGGAGTCTAAAGAAAGTAACTGGACTGGAAGTTTTGTTCACTTATCAGCAGATATTTCTGATATGAATGTTTCAAGCGGTATGGTTTCAGTCGGCTTTCCAGCTATCACAGCGATCGGAGGTCTAGTACATACTCTAGAGCGTGAAACAGGTTTTAATATTGACTTCGCTATTGGTTTTAGCAGTCTACGTCATCATTTAACCTACAAAAAAGGTGGCGCTACCGCACGAAAACTCCCTAGCAGTACACCTATAACACAGGTTTATTCTGATGAAGTTGTAGGGCAAGGGAAATTACACTTGTTACTACGCGGTGAGTGTTTAAATGCTATTGCCACTGCATTAGCTAAAGTTCAGCGTGTTGCAGGTGGTGTATTGTTTCATGAAACTATTCAGATAGTTAAAGATGGTCATGCGCCAGTTGCCACTTACTTGACTGATGCTTGCAATCAAAAATTTGAAAGCAATGACAGTAACAGCGAAAAAGATGCTCTTGATAATGCTTTGGCGCTTTATGGTCAAAATGGTAGCTGGAAACATTGCACTGAAACTGATGCAGTTTATTGGGACCAAAAAGACTATAGGTATACTCTTAACCATGTTGGCTACGCTCTGCTAGAGACGCCAAGGGATAAAAATAATCTAAGATGCGACTATAAACACGCTTGGTCAGAGCCTGTATTTGGTGTAATTCGACAGTCAAAAGCTATAGAAGCGATGTTTTGGAGACGTATAAGTAGAAGCTGGGGGGTATATTGGACTAGTTGCAAATAACTAATAAAACAAATATACAGTAATCATTTCTGTATTGACCATCGTGTATAAATTTGTAAGTCTTAGGTTGTACAATTATTTACTGCCGAATAGGTAGTCTAGAAATAGTTAAGTTATGTTTTAACTGCCGAATAGGCAGCCTAAAAAAAGCCCACTTGATGGGCTTTTTTTTATTGTCATAAAGACTTTTTAAGGCCATCCTCTATATGCCACACCCAGCCAGGGTATTTCCCTGTTCGCTTCCAATGACTAATACCATCTTCTGACAGTCCAAGCGCTTTAGCAAAGCCTCGTTGTGTTAAACTCAATCTATCCAGCATTGCTTCAAACTTATAACGAAGCTCTTCATCAGCATACTTGTCAGCAAATGCAACTACATCATCAAGTGTTTCACACTTCTCAAGCACTTGGAGGACGCTATCTGACACTGGCACACTTACAAGCCATAAGCCGTTAGTTGGGTCTTGTAGTAGCCTCAATCCGTACTTTGCTAAATGCTCAGCCACTTCAACTACTTTGCTGTTTTCTGTATCCATTGGTGTCCATTCACTTGTTGTCTGGTCTCCTATGGTATCATTATACAAAAAAAATGAGGGGGAAACCCTCATTAATTCTTTAGCAATGCTTATCAACGCGTGCCTACAGTCTTTATCTGTGTAAAAAGGTATGCAGGCCAACTTAGCGTATATGTTAGTTAGTGATGTTTTTTTAATCACATCTATTGTCAATCCCATGCTTTTTAATATAACTATCTGCTGCACTTCTTGATAGAACTACTGTTGTATTTCGATCTTTCTTATGAATTACAAAGTAGTTTCTATGCTTTGTTCGGCCTAGCCCAACAATAAGGGTATTGTTTGTATTGACGGCAGTTAGTCCTCGACTTCTAGCAAAGCGGGACTCATTAGCATTATTCTCAGCCTCCATAATCTTGAAGTGAGATTCGGTTAAGTCATCTTCATCATCTAAACATGTAGCTTTAATAATGCTGCCAGTACTTGAGTTAAAATCACCATCCCAGTTACCAGCTATTATTATTTTACCTGTTCCAGTTTCAATATCTCCTTTAACATTTCCGTAAATAATTATTGTACCTGTGCTCGTTTGTACTTTTCCTTCTACATCCTTACAAATTGTAGTATTAAACCACTCTGTACACTCAAGCTTGTTTTTTAGGTAACTTTTTATTGCATCAAGTAGCTTATGTATTACCATCTTTTGAAACTTCTCACAGATATCAGAAAGGTATAGGAACTCCAAACCACGCACACGGACCATCTTCTGTGTCATAAATGGCAAGCAAGATAGCATCTTCATCTGGAGGTGTCGGATTCCATGGTGAACAATCATCAAGGTCTCCTTCAAACCAGCTATCTACAAACATCTTATCTGCATCACCATCCATCATAACAACATGACGGTCTAAACAGTGTTCTTGAAACCACTTATTAATAACATCTGTTGGTGTACTTTCCCTCCAGTCTGGTAAATTAGGATGGTAAAAAAACCCTTTTTCTCTTACTATCTCCACAGGTTTTATTTCTTTGTACATGCATTGCATATTCTCTACGGTATCAACTAAATACCCAGCTTCAGGCTCTCTTTCATTGATAGTATAAATTGGGTTATCACCTTCATCCGATGGCGATTTTTTAAAGAAAGGTTTTGCAATGCTAGTTTCGTAGTCTGATAAGTAAAAAAAGAACTCATTTTCGTGGTTGACTAACTCGCCATCAAAGTGTCTTAGTAAGACTTGGTTAGAACCAAATGCTCCACGACCTTTCCTAATTTGCACACAATACCCTATTCCTCGATCCAAGCTAGGTTCGAAAGCACATATTACAAAGCTACCCCATGAAGGAGTGACTGTACCACTTAGCTCATACTCAGACCGACTTTTTATTAAAGCTTTTATTTTATTGAATGCTGTATTTTTATTCATTCATTTAGCTCTAGTCTACATAGTAATAATATCGCCTGATTTTGTAGTGACTGTATTACCAACATTCCCACAGCCCCAGAAACTGTAGTTACAGAACCATGGACATCATGGCAGTTTACATCGCCCGAGACTGTTTTAATTGATCCAAGAACTTTTCCAGCAGATACTGAGCCACCAACAGTTTCTATGCTTTCAACTTCTCCTTCTATGTGGACAGTAATCGTTTTACCAAACTCAACATCCTGCAATTCACCATCAATGAATAAATTATTATCACTAATAACGACGCTATTTCCAGAATACTGACAGTTATTTATAACTATACTTCCAGAGTTTCCTTGAATGCTTAAGCTTTTATTCTTCATAATAAAACCTACATAAGTTTTTATACGCTTCATTTATCCAAGTTATATTTTTAAGTATTTCTAGTCTTAAACGAGCACCATCAATTTCATCAATATTTATATCTTCACCGAGGCACCACTTTTCAAATGTACTTTGCATCTTTTCCAGTAATACAGAAAACCCTCCTCCCTTAAGAGTTATTTTTGCGAAACAAATAGCTTGATCTTCTGTAAGCATAGGGGCTGTTACTTCTAAGCCCTCTATGCATCCAAGCCAAAAACCGCTCTTACCTTGATATGCCGTTACTTCTAATTCTATTTTTCTCATAGACTGTTACTGCTAACTCTTGAATTACCTGCTTTTTGCTTCAGTAATCAGTGGCAATTTTTATAACTTGCGTCTAATTCTTCTTCTTTTTTATCTACTGCATCAATATATTCCTGTCCGTTTCTAGCGCATAGTATGATTGCTACATTTGCTTTTTTATCCTCACTCAATAATTGTATTTTCATTTTTTCAGCACCACGTTTATACATTTCAGTTAGCAAATCATCTAAACTCTTTTTAAAAAAATCTCTTATATCAAGCTCATCAGATATAATTCTCATAGTATTAGCCTCCAATTTTTGCTAAATCAATTTGTTCTAGGACTTCTTTACCTTGAACAGCTTCTCTTTTGGCAACGATTATATTCTTATTAATCAATAAGTTAGCTGTTTCAACAGATATAACGTTATGCTTTGATGCTCCTGGAGCTGCAAACCCATCTAAGTTGCTTTGATAAGCAAGAGGCTGCTTTTCAGTTAATAAAATGGCAATTGCTTCAGCTTCAGGTAAAGAAATTTTATCCATAACATCACCTTATGATATTGAATTTATTATATATTTAGGCTATTTTTTTTATTTTTTGTAGATCTCTTTTAAATATCTTATCTCTAAGTATTTTTATTTCTATGGGAGCACCAAAATAAAAATAGAACTCTTTCATGTTATATCTTTTATTTCTTTTATAATA
The DNA here is from genome assembly GCF_018263875.1 of Zooshikella ganghwensis. NCBI lineage: Bacteria > Pseudomonadati > Pseudomonadota > Gammaproteobacteria > Oceanospirillales > Zooshikellaceae > Zooshikella > Zooshikella ganghwensis. Next base: position 41,786 of record NZ_JAEVHG010000027.1, on the reverse strand, counting down.
TAACGTTACACCACAAAACTCGGTCTTAACGCCCTCTCTTAAAACTAGATACACTGGATTCTTATCAATCATTACTGTTTCTAAAACGGCTGTATTAGTATCAACATTTACTCCTTTTAATTTTATATAACCAATATCTAAAAAATGGACAATATCAAATACCTTGACTGATAAAACAAGCATAAAAAAATTCCTTGTAATGATTTAATATTGTTTAGCGCAAAGGCGTTACATTAAAATCCAACGTTGGTTGTTTTGGGTCATCTACCAGTAAATCACCATCACCTGTAGGATAAAACTGGATATTTTTAGGTTTAAGTTCAGGCACTTTCAAAGTGATGCTAGGATTGAGTTCTATCTTCGCGTTATTAACTGGCTTTATCTTCAACTTAAGTGTTAACTCGCAACTAACAGCATCTGCCATTGCTTTTTTTACGGCTTTTGTTAACTTCTCAGTAAGCTCGTCGTCTAACTCACCTTGGTTAATTTGAGCAATGTGAGCACTGAATCGTGTGATGCTATCAGACATTTTGCTTACCTTTACTACTATTACGGCTACTGAAATTACGACTTAAAACTTCGTTAAGTTTGCTTGATATATCATCAGATAAGCCAATTTTTTTGGCTATAATAGACTTTAAAAAAACAGTAGTGCACGGAAGCTCTTTTGCTATTAAATCTAAATTTTTTTTAGAGTGTATAGCTACCTCTTTGAGCCGTCTTAACACCTTCTTTTTCGTCATTTACTACACCCGTTATAACTATCAAATTATTTAAATTAACAGGATGAGCTACCCCTTTTACAAAAACAACATGATCATCTGATCTAAGCGTATACGCTTTGTCAGTGGTTTGTGTCTGCATTGATGCTTTTGGGTTATTGCGTGACGGAATGTACAAAACACTTGTGCCTGGCACATAAATATTATTCCACTCTTCACTTGTATATTTGCTGAAAACTAAATCTAGTTGTGGTAACATATTTTTTCTCGTAAGGTAGTTTTAATAGCTGAGTTATTTACTCAGCTTATTTTTTTTACTTCTTTTTTTCTTTCTAATTCAAGCTGATCAATAATTTCAGAAAGAAGATTCTCTTTTTCGAGTAGTTTAAAGTAGTGCTCTAAGCCACGCTCAGTCTGTTGTGATAGATTTTCTTCACATTGCATATAAGACCTGCGAGCTTTTCTTATTAAATTTATCAGGTCTCGCTGTAACTCTCGTCTTGCCTTGATTTTCACTCTCGTTATTGAATTTGGGGTTGGATAATGCAACTGGCTTGTAATTTCTTTCACAGCTTCCCTCACACACATAGCCTACTACGACTAAGCCAATAGATGATTTTGTATATAATTCAGTTTTTTTATCTTGATTAGAGAATGGTGTTTTACATAAACAGCAACATTGAACACTTGAATCCTTTTCCATCTTTTTTACTCCGTTTCGTTCATTCCAGTGACTATATTTATACTCCTAATCAGCAACAAAGTTAACCTTTTTTGTTAGCAAAAAGTTAACTATGAACTAAATTCATCCAAAAATTCACTTTTTGTTAACCTTTTGCTCTATTATGCTAAATAATTTATCCAAAAGCTGATCTTGCCAGTAGCGTGTTAGCTGCTTACTGATTGAGTTTATTCGCTGATATGTTGTGCTCTGCGGAGTTTTAAACTGTTTACTAATCGCAATGACTGTTCTTTTGTTAATTGAAGGGCTAATTGCAGCAGCCATATAAAATGCAAGCTCAAACTCATTAAGTTTGAATTTAGATAGCTTAATGAGTAACCAGGCTGGTGGGGGCTTAAGCAAGCAAGCCTTTTCTACAAGACTCAAGCTTGCATCATAGCGAGCTTTGCAAAAATTAAACTCTGTACGATTTAAGTTTTGCTTGAGCTGATCAAGCACATACTTATCAGCAAGCAACTTATCAAAGAACGTATAGTCTTGATCAGTTCTGCATGAGACTTCTGACTTGAGGAAAGCGCTAGTACATGGATAACCAGACGAAGTATTGAAAGCACAAGTTAACGCATGGTCAACATTGTAATACGGTAAATCAATACCAAAGTGGGTATACGTTGCTGTATCTATACATTCTTTCATCATAATTAACTTGACCATACTGCTCATTGCACTGCTCTGTCGGGACTACTGTTATTACTCCTCCATTTTTCAAAAACATCTGGGTATCTACTTTTATCTTTGTACGCCAGTTGTTTCGTATGTCCTCAGATACGCCACTGGCAAGTGTTGTTGTATATTGTTTTGTATTGTCCATGCTCTTAAGTCCTCTGGCATACAGTTATACCAATGATCAACGCTGAGTAACTGCTTAAGTGCTTCTGATGACCACTCAGCAAGATACTTCAGCCGTAACCTATCAACTTTTTCTACTCCACCGATTGCTGATTCACCCGACTGGTGTTGTGCTGAGTGATGTTCATGGCAGAGAGGTATAGCTGAGTACTCAGGCTTAATTCCAACACCCGCTCCATTTGCAACTCTTCTGACGTGTGCCGCCTCAGATGGCGCTTTTCGCTTGCAAATAGCACAGGGCTGTTGTCGTAACCATGCTAAAAACGCCTTATCACTACCAATAGCTTTCCAAACTGCAGGGGTTCTAAAAAAAAATGATTTATGCAGTATTTCTGCATTCTTTGAAAATGGGCCATTACTGACCGCTTCTATTGTCTTGCCTTGGGCATAAGACCTTGTAGCCTCTTCACTCAATCGAGCAGCAGCACCGATTGAGTCAACTGAAAAGTACTTCGCTACTGTTGCCAGGTCGTCATGAGGGAACTCTACTAAGACTCGCGGTGTACCATCCGCCATGGTTTGCAGTCTTTTTACAGCAAATACTAGTGCTGGAGGCTCATCAAAGTGCATGTTTTTCTCTCCACTTCGCTAAGTGCTGCACAAATACTTCTCGTCCCTTGGATTGAGTAATATTATTCGCACGCATATATTCAGCTAGTTTCTGCTCTGACTGAGCTTTAGCATTTTGATAAAGGGTTTCTCTGCTGAAGTCTTCAATGGCGTCACTCACTGATGGGTTAAAATTACCCGTCATGAGATTATTTTTTAGGCTTTCATAGGCATAATTGAAACGACGCTTTAATGCGTTTGCATCAACGGCATGACCACGTAGCTCATACCAGCCTACTTTTTTCCCCGCCAAGTAAACAATCTCATGAGACCACTTGTGTTCAGTAGGGTTATCAGCATGAAGGCAAGCTTCCTCGTATGCATCAGCTACATTTGGTAACCCTACACACCCTGCTTCAATGCAAAGTTTACGAAACTGTGGAAGTGTTGGTGGCCAGACTGTTTCCAGCTTAATACAACGCTCAAATCCAGCAGCTAACTGTTGCTGGGTTAAACCATTAAGGCCATTAAGCCATGTGTCGTTTTTGTCTACGACTCCAAATTGACTACTCCATTTTTGACCATATGAGTCAACCATTCGCACAAATAATTCAGAGATATCAGCCCGCGTTAATGTATTTGTGCTTTGCTGATAACGATGTTGGTGTTTTTTATTAGAAATTGCTTGAACAACCAATTCTCTACCTGTCTTCATAACACTGTCCTTGATACTGCTGGCTTTGCAAGCGTTGCCTATTTTCTTCCATAGCCTGATCAACAAGTGATTGTTTCGTTTTTGTTAAACCGCCTTGAGGGATGGCCCACGGTTCTAAAAATGCTTTATTTGGCCCTAAAAATGTTGCTAACTGTTTTGTAAACTCTGTATTTATAAGACACTTGAAGTCTAAATATTTTTTATACCGGATTAAACCTGCAAGAATTTCTTCATGGGTGTGCCCTTCTCTACGCCTTGCACAGTAAGCTTTGTAAGCCTTGTGCTTGGGATCATCCCCCAGCCGCCTGGGACGTAATTTCCATAACTCTTCAAATTCGTCTGAATATTTTTTTCGCCTCTTATTCTTTTTGATTAACTTTTGTTCTACACTTTTTGAACTTGTGTTAATTGGGTTATATATATTGTTTAATATAGTATTATTACTATTAACTATATTATCTTTATGTAGGTGTCGCTGTGACACTACCTTATCTGGCGGGGCTTCCAGCGGTGCGCAGCCCTGTAAGCTGTATGATTCAGGTAGTGTACTTGTGGCACTAGGTGGTGTATTTACACCACGGGGTAGTGTATTTGCGTCACTGGGTGGTGAATTCTTGATACTAGGTTCACTACTATTTTTTTGAGCATCAAGCATAGCTACATAATGATAATAATCATTAGCTGCTTGGTTTTTTTCATTACTGTAGTAGGGTCTTTCAGGGAAATGACTGCTTTCTTCTACAAACTTAAGCCAGTATTGATTTACTTTTGGCTCTCCAGTTTCTTTTTTCCTTTTCAGTTTTACCAGAAAATCTTTTTCAACAAGCTCTCCAATATTATTAATAACTGTTTTTCTCGAACATCGAGAGAGCTTAACAAGTGTGTTGTATGAAATTTCGACAACGTTAGCCGCTGATACAAAATCAGCCATTAGAAGTAAGAGTAACTTTTGTGTGGCGGTAATATGTAGACGCTTCACTGCGTTGGTAGCTTCACTGCTCATTACCCGCTTTACCTTCTTTTTAGTTGAAAAGTTGCTTGAAGTAAGCGTTAATTAACTTAAACAGATAATAATTAACCATTTGTTAAGCTTTGTTAATGTTTTGCTTAACAATGTGAACTATATATTCAGGTGGGATGTTATGCAAGCTATACAAGACACAATTCACACTATCAGGTTGAAGAACGTACGTAACCTGATGACAAAGAGGGGGTTAAGGCTAGCAGACTTGGCCAGAGACCTTGGTAAGCACCGCAGCCAAATGAGTTCACTCTTTGGTAATAAAGGTGATCGTAAAAACTGTGGTGCAAAAATGGCGCGCCAAATAGAAGAAGTGTATAACTTACCCCCCTTATCTTTAGATAAACCTTATGGGTTAGATTGTATTGATGATAATACTCAACTTATTGATAATCTTGAGTATGATAACTTTTCAAAACCTACTTTTTTTACTCTTTCAAGTTACACTGCCCAGATAAACGCACTTCAAAATAAGCTTGAGCGTGTAACTCAGCAGTTAAATTATGAAGGACTAAAAGTACTACAGCAGAAGCTAAATTTAGAAAACAGAGACTTATGGATTGCGTCTTATGACTCAAGCACTTTAAAGGTTATTAATCAGGAAGGAGATGAACTTTTACTCAATCTTCACTCATATCACCCAAATCTCACTCAAATTAATATGAATAGTGAACTTTTTCACCTGGTCATCTACTCAAGTTTCCATGAAGATACTTTCTATATTCTCCCACCTGATGTTTGGCCCAAAATGTCAATTAAACGAGGTAAGTACTATGAGTTTCGTATTAGTCAAAGTGTGGATGATGACCTGTATTGTAAGATACCTAATGACCTTCAACCCTACTGCAACAACTTTAAGCTTTAGCTACCCCTACTCGTCATCTCCCTCCTGATTATGACTCCACCTTGGTTATTTGGTGGAGTCCCTTCTGTTACAAAATATAGTTTGCATACGAACGTTCAATTAACTATTATTGTTAACAGTTTAACAAAATAGAAACATATTAATAATAATGTTCAATTAAATTGAACGTTGACATAGCACCATAAGGATTGTTCAGTAAGGAGTAATACGGTGCAAAACGAAAAGGTTAACTTTATTGATCCCTACCTTCCCTTTGATCAATATTTAGACATTAACGCAATTTCTGCCTCACATTTAAGAGAGTACAACTATAGCCCTCGCGCATACTATGATCGCTTTGTAACAAAAAAAGTGATTAAACCAACCACAACAGCTATGCAAGAAGGACAAATGATTCATCATTTTGTTCTTGAAAATCATACTTTCTTTGAACATTACAACTTACTTGATGAAAGCAAAAAAATACTGACAACACTTGAAGCTTTAAAAGCTGAGTGCAAAAAGCTGGGTATCAAAGTCAGTGGCAGTAAAGAAACCTTGATGCAGCGATTACTTGATAAGGACGAAACATACATAGACTGTTTTCCATCAAAGTCAGCAAAACCAACAATTGATTCTGTAAAACTTGATCAACTACAGCAAATTAGAGCTGAAATTTTTTTAAATAGTAATGCTGAAGAAATCATTCTTTCTGGTAAGCCTGAAGTGTCATGTATTACTGATTCTAAAAATTTTTCTGAACTTCCATGGAAGTGTCGTCTTGATCTCTTATCTGAGCAAATGGGGCTGATATTTGAGTTAAAAACTGTTGATGATATAAAAAACAAAGTGTCACTGGGCTATAAAATTTTAGATATGTCTTATGACATCCAAGCAGCGCATAATATTGACGTTTTTAAAAAAATAACTGGTGAAAGGCTTAATTTTTTATTTATTGTTGCTCAAAGAGTTTACCCTTTCAAAGTTGCAACAGTTAAAGTTACACGTAGTGACTTTGATATAGCATTACAGAAACGCAACCATTTATTAAAAAAGCTATCTCGCTCCTTCCAAGAAGAATACTGGCCTTCATTTTCACATAAGCAGATAACACTTAATCTTTATAACTAAAACTGGCATTGGTGAATTAGAATGCAAGAATTACCTAACCTTGACACTATTGATAAAATTGCTCAATTGATTGCAGATTCAACATTTTTACCAGAGGAATACCAGAATAATCCTGCCAATATTAAATATGCAATTTTAATGGGTCATGAGTTTGGCCTTAAGCCTATGCAGGCTGTTAAAAATATTCGTCAACATATACAGACTGATGGTGAATTAGGTCAAGTTTATGTGGCTACACCAGTCCTACTTGCGATCATTAGAAATTCGGGTGTATGCGAGTACATTGAAGAATACTTTGATAGTGAAAAAGAAGTCGCGACCTGTCGCTGTAAACGAACAGATAGCCAAGAGGTAATTGAACGACAATTTAAGGTAAGTGATATACCTGAAGGCACTTATGCAAACTATGACTTTCCTATGCAACACCCAGATCGCTATGCTCAATCTAAAGCACGCTCTCATGCACTTTATGATGCCTTTCCTGACATTGTTGCGGGCATTGAAGTTGCTGATGTAGTTGAAAATATCAGTTACCCCACCTCCCCTTCTACTGAAATACCACTTGAGGAATTTGCTAGAGACTAGTTTTCCCTCCGAAGGACTTTTCTTAGTTCTTCAACACTTCTGCTCCTAATATACTACATACATCTTTAGGGCCGAATGGCCCTTTTTTTTAGGTGAACATAAGTTCATCAGGTCCGTTTTCTTCAATATGTTTAGCCACTTTACGCAATACAGGACGTAGAAGTCGTTTAGCTTCTTTTCGAGTTGATGTTTCCCTAGTTTCCATTAAGTAGGTAAGGACTGCTAGCTCATAGTCGTTTACATCAACACTAACAGACTGCTGACCCGCTTTTTTTCCTTTATCCGCAGGATCAAAAGCTTGCCAAGGATATTTATACTCACCAGAAGGTGCAACAGCCTCATTCTTAACTACAGTTTTTGCAGGTTCACTAGTTACAGTTGACTCTCCAGGGAGTATATCGCTAACAGAAGAAGCTGTACGTTGTTTTTTTTTCTGCTCTAACTGCTCTCTCATTTTATTTAAATTGTTACTCATTGATTTAATCTCCCAATTAGCTCTTCTGTAACATGTTTGAATTGTTCAGCTTGTTTAGTTTTAGGTAGATACTCACTAACACTCTGATAAAATGCATGACTTTCTTCAACTTTAATAGAGCGATTGACTTGTGTACTAAACAAAGCTCCTGGGTAATCGGTATAAAGCTTCTCTTCAACAATTTTTTCAAAGTTTGTTTTAGGGTTTTCAACTGCGTTAGCTACTAACCCCAAAATATCAATGTTTGGATTTATGTGTTTCTGAATCTTTTCCATTGCTTCGATGAGGTCCTTAAGACCAGATACAGAAAACTCTGAAAGCTTGATAGGCACTAAAATTTTGTCTGCTGCGGCAAACGCAGCAGAAAGGTGGTAGCCAAACGATGGTAAGCAATCAATCAAAACATAGTCATAGAATTCAGCTAGGTCTTTTACCATTCCAGAAAATTCATAGATACACATGAACTCCATATCTGAAACAGCAGCTAAGTTAATGTTTGCCCCAATGAAATGAAGGTTTTCTGATACCTCAACTGGAGTAACAACTTCACCTTTGTATAGTGAAAGGGTTGCACTCTCTATGTTGTCCTTTTGACCTAAAGTTGCTAGGGTCAAGTTACCTTGAGGATCATTGTCTATAAGAAGTGTTTTATAACCAAGACTGGCAAGAGGTTTTCCAACATTTACAGCTAATGTTGTTTTTCCAACCCCTCCCTTCTGGTTAGCTATTGCCAATATCTTCCCCATAGTAAGCCTCAAAGTAATAGTTAAACCCAATCAACCCTTTTGTAAAACTAGTTAGCCCAGTCTAATACATACATCTCTTGTCACGATTTAATAAAACAATACATGTACACTATATGATATCTATGTTTAGTGTAGTCTAATGCTATTCAATCTTGCTCAGCATAGTTAGCTGTTACATTAACTATATGTGAATGGGTAAATCTTACCAACTATTACATATACAAGGCAAGAATTAGCAACTTTTGCCCAGTTTTAGCAAGCATTACTTACTGTTAGTAAGTCTTATTCAATCTTGCCAAGGCTTGCCAAGATTATCCATCCCTTCACTACTCTTATATAGACTTATGTTGTTTTATGTAATCTTCCCTAGTGTTGTATATTCAAATTTGGTATACACTTGCCTTATATAAAAAAATAAAAGTAACACTATTCTTGTATGTACTTTCTTAACCCAACTCATACTTGACTTGGGTATTGAGGGATAGTTATGTCTTGTATAAATCAATCAAACACTAAAGAGTGTTACTCTTTGAGTGCTTCAGGAGTATCACTTTTTGCCGCTTATGCTGGTGCAACAATTGCTGTTGCCATATCAATCATTCTTTCCGTTATGCTGTTTAAAAGCATTGCGGCTGAAGAAGATTTGCTTATGCAATGTATCTTCGGAGGGCTTGCATTCGTTTTTGAAGTAGCTAAGTTCATAGCAATAACTCATTTCATTCTGTCACTTCAGCGCAAATCAGGTGCAGGGTTACTATCATCCAGTTTCATTTATATCGTGATGACTGCTGTAAGTATTTTGGGTTCTCTGGGTGGGCTTCAAAGTAACACTTTGAATTATGAAAGTGCTCAACAAAAAGTTGAAACAAAGAAAGAAGCACTACTTATTGAGCGGAACCAGCTAGTTGCCGTAATGAACCAGAACAACAATGCTGTAGATGAATATATCAACAGGGCAATGATCAAGAATGGTGGTAACAACAAACAAGCTGAGAACCAAAAAGCTCTCACTCAGCTAAAAGAAGTACAGGCCAAGCTTGATGCGCTTGAAGCACCTGCCAATAGCAACATAGGTGCTGTCATGGTAGCGCTAGCCAAAATGTTGCAAGTTGATGATCAGAAGAAAGTTGAAGTTTGGGTATTTGTTCTTTTCTCCATCCTGCTTGATCTTAGTGCAACGTATTTCTTAGGCATTATTAAAAATGAATCTATAAGAAAGCAATTAGCAAAGCACTTGAACACAGAAAGTGACACTTCTAACCAGCAGCCAGAAAAGAATCAAACCATTTCTCAAAGTGACACTTTTAGTGAAGATGAAGAAGAGGGTAGGGAACAGCTAGAAGTAACTGTTGAAACAACACATCAAGCACAAACAGATGACTCCAGCTATCAGCTAACTGAACTCAAAACGACTAAGGCCAATGTGGATAATAATGTACTTAGTTTTGAGGACTTCGAAGCGCGAGTGAATTACTACTTTCAACAGATAAAGAGCTATATCCAGACAATGGATGAAGAGGGTAAGCCATGCCTTTCAAAGCGAGCAGCAACAAATGAATTCAAAATAGGTCAAACAGTCGCAGATCACGTTTACCAAAAGCTGATAGATGAAGGCATCATTTACCAAACGCCTAAAAAGACATACTACAGGGCAAAGGCCGCATAGCTCTCAGCTTGCAGAAATTCGGCCAAATGTCTTATAATACAAAGACATTTGGCCGAACAATAAAAGATGAAAGTTATGAGTATTTCAAATGATACATTGAAAACGATAGGTGTAACCAAGCCACCATTGTCTGTAAACGATGAAATAGGTCTTATTCGTTTGGGTATTCCTGCAAGTGCAGTAGATAAGCTCTCTGCAAAGATGAAGCTAAGCAAAGGTGAAATGGCTGGTATTATTGGTGTTTCAACTCGTACGCTATCTCGCCTAAAAGCTAAAAGATTAGAACCCCATCAGTCTGAACACTTACTCGCGATTGCTAGTCTTTTCACTCAAGGCATTGATTACTTTGGTGATGAAACTGTGTTTCTCGACTGGTTGAACAGTGAGCACCCAGCATTAGGAGGCAAGCCATTTGACTACCTGGATACTATTACAGGCATACAGTTTGTAAAAGAAAAGCTAAGCCGCATGGCTTATGGAGACATCGCATAGTGGAAGTATTTAGGCTAGCACATCGTAATTATGCTGATTTGAGTGGAAAAGGTGGGATGTTTCACTCTGGCCGTTGGCACTCAAGAGGTCAACTGATCGTCTATACAGCCTCATCAAGAGCTTTATCCTTACTTGAACGGTTAGTACATGAGAATGCAGCTCAAATTCCACCATTAACATTGCTAACAATTTGGGTTCCTGATGATGCTCCCATTCAACACACAACAGCCAAAGAACTACCTGAAGGCTGGGATGCATTACCAGATGGATCAGTTGCTCGCAGAATTGGAGACCAGTGGCTACAGCAGCAAAAAACGGCTTTTTTAAAAGTTCCTTCTTCCATCGTTCAAGATGAGTTTAACTTGCTATTAAATCCAGTACACCCAGACTTTTTAAAAGTTAAAATCGTTGATCAACGAGACTTTAGTTATGACAAAAGGCTTGGGAAGCTACTTGTTCCTCTTTAATAGAATCTCTTAAAGACTATTCCTTATAGTAAATATCATTCACTAATCAAAAAAATACTGTGAATAAATAAAGTTGTTTTTTTTCCTATTTTTTTAAACAAATATTAACTTTTCTACTTTCATAAGTAACTTCTAGTCCTCTTAGTGCTCCTACCTCACCCTGAATACCAACTCATCTCGAAAAAACTTCCGATAATCTTTGTTATCGGCTATTTTTGGGCTGCAACAGTATTATAATATCAAAAACGGTAATACGTATTACTAAGTGCAATATTTCTAATATAGTGAAAAATGACGCCAAATCGGCTACAGGCCAGCAATAGCAAAGGATTAGGCGTGCAGGCGCAGGACCCTCTTGGGATTTCTATTTGCTTGTGCTTCAGCTCACCACTGTATTGAAAAGAAAGTGCTAATATGTTCGCTGTTTTAGGCTTGTTGATTAAGGATGTTTATGCCAACACCAGAACAGAAAGAGCGGATAGGTGCCCTTTTGTCTCTTCTATCAGGAGATAGCAGCTTCTATGAGAACAGAAACAAAATGACTGACAATTTCATAGTTGATGCTGAGAAAGCTATTCTCCGCCAGCGTAACTGCATCAACAACACAGGGCGCTTTATTGCTTTAATGAAATGCATGCCTAAGTCAGCAAATGTTGCGGGTTGGCTAACAAAGTGCGCCGCCAGCTCTTTTGACCAATTTCTTTCTGAGTACAAAGGCGGATTAAAGACTAATGCTTTGTGCTCTGTAGGAATGAGGTCCTCTTGGGAAGACTTAAGAGTAACCCTAATAATGGGCTTTTGAGTGTAAGTGATCCTGAAATGCTCAGGATCACTTTTTGAATTTTGCTTTAAAGGTTAACTCGTTTGAGTGAACTAATGGTTCTCATTATGTCTTTTTTGGGTAGGTGAAAAAGGCGAATTACAAGAATGGTATCATTTGCCTCTTGGTGTGACGCAAGAAGAATAGCGTTATTTTTGCCTGGGCTAATCTCAGCAACACCTCCAGCTACCGTCCAAGATTTATTTTTATAGAGAAAAGCACTTAAATTTTTCCCTTTTCTAAAACTGCTGCTATCTAACTTCGACTTTTCCAAAAAGGCCGCCGTAATGCTTCTGTCTCCAGTTTTTGCTTTAGATACTGGAGTGGAAAAAGCATATTCCAAGGACTTGCGAGCATTCTTTATATTTGTAGCGGTGTAATATGCCAGTGCTTTCTCGTCTTTTAACTTGCCAATTGTTACACCATCATGGGATGTTAAAAGTTGATCGGGCTGAGTGAACAAGGCAAACGAAATGTCGTAATTACCTGCCATCATCACTGCGTTATCATGCGCTTCTACTGGAAAGCTTTGAGTTGTGGCTGTAATTTCACACACTTCAGCAAAGCACACGTCTTTAGGGTTGCCAATTTCGCTTTGATTAGAGCCTGCTATAGCTGTTGTGGCAATAAAAGTCATTGCTATGGTAGCGATCAACTTCCGCATTTGTCATCCTTAGTCATCATTTGGCTACCATTTTAGCACCTAGACATACTACTCTGCGTGAATCACTTTGCACCATAGCTTAGTTTTTATTATGGAATGACTGCTTTTCATTCAAGCAAGGCAGGAAGTGTACAATTAAGTCACAATTTCAAAATGTACATTTAAACCAAGCTTATGAGCAAAATCGATAAGCGTATCGATATTAAACTGGCCTAGTTTTCCACCTAACAGTGCTCTTACTGTAGTTTGTGAAACGCCTAAGATTTGAGCCAAATCTTCTTGAGTTCGTTTTTGAGCTTTAATATGCTCATTAATAGCCATCATTAGGCCAGATCGCAGCTTTAAACTTCGAGCTTTGATTGGATCATCTTCTAACGCATCCCAAACGCTTTCAAATTCTTCTATCACCTTGTAAACCTATATTGATGTTTGTTAAACATGTTCCTCGTGGAACATTATGTGGAACAACTCTTATTTCTCTTATCAACTATCTCTTTATATGCTGCTTGTCTCTCAGGTTTAAGCTTGAAGTATCCTTGGGCTATCATTGCTGCAAGTACTGCTATAGTGTCGTTTGTTTCCTCATCGTTTCTACCTTTTTTGTTCAAGCTGTTTCGTTTTCTAAGCTCATTGACAGCTATTGAATGAAACAACTCTGGAAGATACTCTGTTTTTGCTGAATCAAGCCTACGACGGACTTTAAGAGACATACGTTTAAGTTGAAAGTATCCCTCTTCCTGATTAACTATAATTTCAATATCTGGTCTAGCCATTGTACTTTGCTCTTCCTGGTTTTATGCTTTTAAATGATTTTAGGAGAAAAATAAAAAAACAATATTGCTTGGATTGTATATAAAGAAACTAACTGATTAATACCCGACACTTATTTGTAAATCCGGTACGACACATAAATAAATATAAATAAAATTGGTGTATTTTTATACATGGTAAATGAAGCATAGAAAGAAAATTAACGGTAGTAGTGATTAATTATTGCACAATAGATACTAGGATATTTTTGGTAAGAAGGTAGGCTGGCCACGTAGACCAAAAAAACATAAATGACAGGTACAGCAAGCCTCAGTCACCGTTATAACCGGTTAACTCCCTTGCCAGCTTATAGATTTCTGCACTAGTTTTTTTGCCTTTGTGCACTTGATACAGCTCAACAACTTTTGCTAAGTACATCTTCTTGGCCGCTTCAGGGTCATGATGCTTTTGCGGCTTAGGTTTAGGCTGTACTTGTTCTTTACCACTGCGCTTAGCTGCTGCCTTCATTGCAAGCTTCACTCTGAACTGACCAGAGCGATTTACTTTATTGTCAGTTTCTTTTTTCTTCTGTTTCTTTTGCTTTTTGATTTGCTTTTTTTCACGCTTTTCTTGTTCATACTTCAGTGCTGACGCCAATCCTAGAACACCAAAAAGTGATTCATTGATTGCACGCATAGCGGGACATGCTACAAACTTACCTTGTTCATCTTTCTCTGTTGGGTGTCCAAGCACATCTAACAGTGCACCATCTTCCATATCACTAAGTGCACGCTCAACACGTCGGCGTGGTAGCCCAGTATCGTTTACTAATACTGATACTTTACAGTCGTATATGTTACCTTTTTCATCAGTCACAACTAAGCGTCGTGTTTTGATGTCCATCCGCTTAAGCATTGCAGCCATGACTACAGCACACGCATAGCGTCGTTGTGCATATTGATGTCTGCTTGTTTTACCTTTTTTTGTAGGCTTCTTTTTGTGGGGCTGGCAATAAGCCAGACTTGGGAACAAATTTGGACGCTTATAGTAGTCAGCAAAGCGTTCAATAGCTTTTATGATGACAGAAGGATAGCGCTTTGTTTTGTTAATGGGCCTTGCAAGCTCAAAGTGAGGGTTATCTTTGTCAAAGCCACAGTAACCACCACCTAAATTCACTCGGTTTTTAACTTTAGTCGCTTTCTCTAGCAGCTTGATATTACCAATAAAGCCCGCCAACCCTTGTATGTAACCTTTATCCTCTAGCGCTTCAAGTAACTTTTTCAGTTCTTTTTCAGAAAAGCTTGAAGTTGATGCCAAGTACTCAGGCCAACTAATAAAAGGTTCAGGCAAAATAGCATAGGTGCCAGTTTCAGCTAATTGAGACTGATCAATAAGGCGAGATAAGACAGTCAAACCATTGCGCTGCATCTCAAGATGCAGTTGTGCTTGAGTCTTAATTGTGTGAGGTTTTACAACCATTGTCGCGTAACTAACTAGTCAGCTTGCAGAATGGCTGTAAACACAATAGATAGAGCGATAGCAATCGCTTATACAAGAAATGTTGCTCGATAAACATATATTATGATTCACCTATTTTTTAGGCAAAAGCTTGCATGTGCATCTATCGAGCATTAAACTAACACCATGTCTTTTGTGTTTTTGGTTAGTTTTGTTAGTTCAATGCTACTAAATACACGCCTTATGAATCCCTAATGTGTCCGCATTAGGGTTTTCTTTTTTTAGGCCACTTTAACCTATCTCGATATCATTTCCTCTCTGCTTGCAGCAGCTTCTTTAATTAACTTGTCATCTTATACGTAAATCTACTGCAATAAAACTTTTTTGCTATTTATTGTATATAAATCAATCAATTACTCGGTGAGCATGAGAAATTATACAATATTTTACTGTATGGATGTACAGTTTTTTTAACTGGTTAACAGTACAACCACTTATCAACTTTGAAGCTGAGATATAGAAATACCTAAAGCTTTTGCTACTTTGCTCAATGTTATTGGTTGAGGAGTAGAGTTAGGTCTTTCTATTTGACAAACTGCTGGTTGCTTCACTCCCAGCATCTTCGCAAGTGCTCTTTGGCTTATACCTTTATACATACGCCAAGAAGCAATCAAACTGTATCCACTATTTAGAAAATCTAACACTTCTTGTGGCATATCAGTTCTTAGATTAATAGGAGTAAAACTCCCTGATTCTTTACCACTTTGAACTAACTCTACATAATAATCATAAGGTAAAACTGCGAAAGCAGGCTTGTCACCTTGTTTTATAATGTGAACATTTTCAGCCTTCATTATATGGCCCTTACCTGTGTGACTAAAAATAGAATCATGGTAGTGTATTGCCTAGTGAGACTAAGATAAGCCATACAACAGCCAATAAGATACGATAAGCGCACTATCAAGTCTAGTTTTAGATTTTAAAAAAGCAAGCTATTCAAAAACTTGCCCAACAAGTGTTGTACGACATTTGACCAGTTACAGTCAGTGGGGATACAAAAGTGAATAAAACTATCATAGTTTTGGCATGTTGCAGCATGGTTGCTGGCTGCATCTCAAACAGTAAACAGGACTTTCTTTTAGAGGGTCATAACCTTACCTCATTAAGCTCTCCAAAACTATCAATTGAAGTAGAGCAAAGCTGGATATATGTAGGCCATCACTCAAGCCTCAAAGAGTCAAAAAACAGTGAACGGCATGAACAGTATTTTTATACAAAACAGCCTGGAGTTTCACCCTTCCTAAATATTAGCTTTTATAAGCTGAGTAAAAAACTTCCAAATACAGGACACAAACATAATAGCGACCTTGGAGGGATTCCATTTTACCATGAGAGTTACACTATCAATATGCCTGAAAAAGTGGCATTCAATGGTCTTGTCATTGAAGGGTGCTATGCCGTTGAGTCTTACGAACATGCCAGCTGGGATGCAGGAAAGATAATAGGAGTTTCCTATAACCATCCAATAAATTGTAAAAATGTAAAGAATGGAGCTGTAAAAGGGAAGTATCAGCCAATTGCTAAATCACTATTTACTGTCAGCTCTAAAACTAATTAGCAAACCGAGCTAGATCACGTAAATATTCTTTGTTGTCAGGCAGATAAATACCATTAATTGTATTTCTATCTGCCCTCACACGTCCTTTGTAACTTGCTGTTAGCTGTTTGCTACGAATTTTGTTAAGTGGATTAGCTCGATTGAAGTGCCTTATCTTTTGCTGAACGTCTTTAAGCATTTCATGATCGTTATCTCGACGTGCACGATAGTATTCACGCAACAATCGACTTCTACGTAAGCTTATTTTTTTATCATGATTTTTCACTGAAGATCGAGCATCATACGCTTCGGATAGTCGCGCAGGAGACATACCAACAGCTTTCCAAGCAAGCTCAAAAGGGGTGAATGTTTCAATCACTGGATCACCACCACCCGTTGTCGCTCCTTCGCTTGCATAACGATACATTTGTAGTCCATCCCTTATGAACTTCGGAACCAGCTTCTCTGAACCTTTCAAAATATTACCATCCAAGATTGCATCAACGCCTGATGCAGCTTGCAATGTCATACCAAACGCTGGCCCCAAAGCAGTTACCAAATAATGCTGAAACTCATCTCGCACACTCATTTCATAGTTCGGTGCACTTACAAATAGATCAGCGATTCCCAGGCGGCCATGCAAATCAATACCTAGTAAACCATTACCAATACCTTTGAAAAGTGTTTCACTGGCTGTTTGGCCAAACATATCAGCTACTAAATTTCGCAATTCGGTTTCAGCATCAAATGGGTCATCATCATCGGAAATAGCAGCACTTATTGCTGACAAGAGAATGCCAATAATAGGTAGCCCCAGCACACCAGCAAACATTGCGTGTAGTCCAAGTATGCCATACAGCGTTTTTCGTGCTTCCGCTTTTCTGTTTGGATTGCTGGAGACAAACCCGTCATAAAAATTTTTGACTAAGGTATACATCATGTTCTGTGAGTACTGCAAAAAGATTGTGAAAACCTTAGTCCAGTCATTTTGCATAACACGAGGGCGGTTACTGCCCGAATAATCAAAATGACTATCAAAGACAGCTTTACGAGCAATATCAACAGCATCTTTAAAATTTTTGCCACTATCTTTAGCCAAACGAAATGCAGCAAGTGCTGTGACTTCACGGTTGATTACTTCAGCATTGTGAAAGAAAAAGCCCAAAGCTCGAACGGTTTGTGTCCAAGTTGTTGTAATTGGTTGTGCCTCTGGCATTAACTGGCTATCAGCTTGCTGGGCTAGTGTACTGGCCTGAGTTGTATCAATCGTCGCATCATCGACTAACTCTTTTATCATGCTTATTTCGTCAGCCGCTATATCATTGTTCGCTCTGGCTTTTGAAAGCGTAAACAGTGACTCATGTAAGCTGACTTTATTGAAACCATAACTAAAGTAGTCTTTTGTGGCTTTTGCCATGGCCTTATTGGTTTTGGCATAACCAAACTCACCACCCAAAATGGGTAATGCCACCAGTGCTGTCTGAAACAGGTTTACAAAGCCTGCTCCTAAACTGCCACCTAAATACCACGTAAATGCTGCATTGGTAATTTTTGATGCCAGCGGGTGCCCATCAGGGTTCATAATTTTTTGGTGACGCTTTTCAATTTCATCAAACACAGCGGTAGCAACAATCCGATCATCTTCTTTAACAGAGCCTATCAGCGGGTCTACATCTTTTGTGGGATCAATCATTTTCTCCATTCTATTTAGCCGCTTTTGAAGTTGGTAACCATACTCAATACGACTTAAGCGGTAAGCACCATGAAAAGCGGCTGAGGCAAAGGCTCTACGTGCGTTAACAGAGTAACCTTTGATTCTCCGACGGTGTAAACTGCGCTTAGCGGCTGACACTTCGGGCAACATTTGTAGTGTGATTTGGTTTAACTGGTCAACAAACTCTTCGCGGATTTTTGGGTCTACTTCTTGTAGGCTAGATTGATTGAAAAGACCATATACCTTACTTGCGAACTCGCTAACGCCTTCGAGCTGACGACGGCTGAAGTCTGTCATCTTGCCTGCGCCATGAACCTCAAAGCCTGCGGCTGCTAGCTTCTCTTTAGCATCCTCAAAATCAGCTAAAGACTCGTGGTGCTCTCGGTAATACTGTCCATCAGGGTCTTTTGCAATAATAATAAACCGGCCAAACCGAGTTAATGGAAAGTAAATTCCATCATTTAATCCTCTGGTGTTAAATTCAGCATCGAGCATCGCTTTTAGCTTGGCAACTAAATTTGTGTCTTCAAACAATTCACCAGCTCGTTTAATTAACGCTGCTTTGGTTGCCAGCCACTGGCTACTGAGATAATCATTTACATCATGATAAACCTGTTTAGCCTCTTGTGATAACTCGTTATACAGCGCATGTAGCTCTTGGTGAGCGCTTTTCTTTTGCTGGTCTCGCTCAATCAATCCTTTAAACAAGGCAACCTTTTCATCAACACCGTTGATGTCGTAGTAATAACCAAATTGGTTTTTCTCTAACTTAAATAAATAGCGATGATTTTCTAATTTCCACTCTTTCAATAAATGATTCAGCGCCTTTTGAGCACTGTCTTTAGACTTATACCAGCCTTTTGGCGGCTTAATTTTGGTTAATCGCTGTATTGATTCAAGTGCTGCTATATCCTTTTGTAGCTGGCTTTTATTGATAGTTGAACGATAAGCGATGTGAGGTTTTACACCTGCCACTGTACTTTCAAATAAAAGCTTGGTCAGATTTGCATAGTCTTGCTTAGACTTGGCAAGTCTTGCCCAGGCTACCTCAATTCTGTCTGCTAAACCTACCCAATGGCTGCGCAAAGCAAGCTTGTTTTGAAGTATGCTTTGATATTCTGCTAATGGGTTGCCTTTTTCGTGTTGTTCAAAGATGTTTTTGTATACATCAACAATCTGCCGACCACCTAGTGTGACAAGCAAACTAGGCCTAGCCTTCTCACCCACTGACCGCAGATTACGCATAAGTCGCTTTTTACTACGTTTGATGTGCTCATGGTCCATCTGCGCGATATGTTGCCAAGCGTCACCTAACCTTCTTTGCTTAATTTCAGTGTTATGAAAATGAGGCTCTGCACCTTCAGCTACTCGACTAAACAAGCGTATTATTAAGTCCTGTGTTTCAGTTTTTGTAAGGGGAACAGTAATTAAGCCCAGCTTTCGGAATAGCTTAATGACTAGCTGTTTTATGGGGCGTAGAACATTATCAAATAAGGAAGGTTTCTCTTGAGCAATATGAGTAATTACTTCTTCAGCAATAACATCATCAGGCTCACCTTTGTACAGCTTTGAAACATCGTCATAAATAGTTTTTATTGAGGCGTGACGATAACTAGCTTTTATCCTTTCAAAAATCGCTTTACGGGCTGCATCAGATAATGTATCCAAGCCAATATGCGTAATCTCATGGCGATAGGTTGCTTGAAGCTCTTCAGTGGAAGCGTGCGCGCTGGACAATCCAACCACTCGTTGTACTTTTCGTCCTTCATGGATGGCTGTTCCAAAGAACCCTTTACCTTTTCTAATTCTCTGTTTGGCTGATTCTGGTATGTGTGGATGTTGTTTGATGTAGTCTTCTGCTGATTCATACAACTCAACCCTTATATTTGGATTACCATGGAGCTTAAACTTATCTTTTATTCCTTTAGCAACTTCTTGAGCTTCTGACAAGCTTATGGACTTTTTCGGTAATGCCTCTTCTAATTTGCTTGAAAACACTAAGTTTTCTATACGTGTAATTTCTTCTTTAGCCGCCTCAAGTGCTGGTCCCTCTTCACCGCGTGGCGTATGGTTTACTTTGTCCATGACTTCTTTCATACGAATACCTTTGGCCAGCTTTTTAAGGTACTCAGCTGAATAGCCACCTGACATCATATTGAAGTAATGCACTTTAGCTTGCAGCTCGTTATACCCAGGCAGGGTTACAATGTGTGAGTTTGCTTCCTGATTGCTGCCCAGCACTGCTGCTAAATCTTGGTATTCCTTTCGCTTATCAGTTAACTCTTGTTGCTTATCAAATGGTGTTTCAAGCTGTTTTTCGATTTGCTTGATGTCTTTTGGTAGTTGTTCTTGGCGTTCTTCATAAGACACAAAGTCTGTTTCAATTTTGCCTATACGGTTGATCGCACGTTTATATAACCCTCCTGGTGTTAGGTCTTTAGCATTAATTTGCTGAAGCGCGTAGTAGCCCTTACGCTCTAACCAGAACTCGAAAAAATCTCTTGTTTTATCAAGATAAAAATCAAACCCAGCAACCTTGCCAACATGAACAGGTTTATTCGTTGTTTTTACTGGAGCTAACTCTTTAACTAAAAGCGTGAAATAGTGAGAAATGTCTTTATCTTTATCTAACACTTTATTTGAGTGAGTAACAAATCTTGGCCCTTTATAGTTTTGATGGTATGCCAAATCCGCTTTTAAGGTTTTTATTTCATTTGGTAATGACTCAGCTTGTTTTTTGAGTTTTTGCAGTTGTGCCTGGTTAAATGTAAAACGTTTGTTGTACTGGTATTCTAAGCGCTCTAGCAGCTCAATATCTTTGCGTAACTGTATTTGCCGGATTAAACGAGGGTCGCCCGAAGCAGCCGCCTTAATCTCAGCAGCATTCACTGCTTCGTTGTTAATATCTTCAGTTTCTCGTACATTAATACCAGCTTTTCTGAACTGATTAATAAAAGTGGCCTTCACCTCAATTATTTGCCACATGTTCACATCATAAGTATTTTCTGTCGCATAGCGAATGATTTCCACGCTAAAGTCATCATACTTAGCATATAACTGATTACCTTGGCGTAGAATGCGGCCTTCACGTTGCTCTAAATCACTGGGACGCCAGGGAGCATCAATATGATGTAATGCCACCAGCCTCTCTTGAACATTGGTTCCTGCACCCATTTTTGACGTAGAACCTAACAGTATCCGTATTTCACCTGCGTTCACTTGTCGAAAGAGTTCTATCTTTTGTTCTGCTGTTTTTGCATCATGAATAAAGGCTATTTCATCAACAGGAACACCTTTTGCGACTAGCTTGTCTTTAATGTCGTTATAGGCATCAAATGTTGAAGTTACGGCTGAAATCTCATCAAAGGATAGCTTTTCTAGCTTGGTGATAGCATTTTCATCACCCTCGTCAGCTCGACGAATAATTTCCTGAATTTTTTTTCTTTCTGACTGACGATGTTGTTGAGGGATACTTAAATCACAAAAAACCAGCTGTGTTCCTTTATCTTTCGTAGAGTCACCATAGATACGCCACATTTCCTCTACAGCCTTGTTCAGCTTACTGTTTGACACATCAGGTAATGCTGCATCAATCATGCGAATATCAAGTGCGCTTTTGCGGGCATCATTGGCTGCAAGAAGTCGGTTATCTACTGTTTGATCTTCTGGCATATTTTCAAAGCGCTGAATGATCTCATTCATAAACCCTTCTTGATACACAGAAATTGGCACAATGATATTTTGTGGCTTACCTCCTTTAATGGGTGGAATATGAATTTTCTTGCCCTGTGCAATTAAATCATCAGTAATATCATCATTAGTAATACAGTCAGCAAATTGCTGATAAAACCCAGACAGCTCTGATAGATTGACAAACTTTGCAAACCGTCGCACCTCACCAAACTTACCACTGGGCTTCCGTTCTAGCAGAGAATCTACTTTACCGAATGTTCTTGCCCAAGCATCAAAGTGAGTAATCTCAGCTTTCTTTAACTCGTCATAACCTAAATAGCGCTGCAAGTTATAGAGTTCGGCCATAGTGTTACTGATGGGTGTTCCTGTAGCGAATACCAGATTACGTCCACCTGTACGCTTTAATACTGATCGAATCTTGAGAAATAAGTCAGCCGCCTTATCACTACCTTTGCTTGGTATATTTCGAACATTTTGTAAAGAGGTGATGATTTCTAAATTTTTATACTCATGTGCCTCATCAACAAATAAAGCGTCAATGCCAATCTCTTTAAAATTAAGTGCATGATCATCTTTATTTTGATCTTCCACTATGTTTTTTAATTTTTCTTTTATACGTTTCTTCCGTTCCTCCATCTGCCGTAAAGTGCGTTTGTCATCACCATCACTTAATGTTTTTAATGACGTGTCTAGGTCTCTTACTTGTTCATTTAAAAATGCTTTTTCTTCTTCAGGATCATTTTTGATTCGCGTTAGCGCTGAGTGTGCAATGATCACTGCATCCCAGTCACCTGTAGCGATCTGGCTAAGTAGCTGTGCTCTTTTATGTTTACTCGTTTGTTTTTCAGTAGCTACGAGCACTTTTGAATTAGGGTATAAATAAGCAAAATCTTGTGCCCACTGCATCACCAAGTGATTTGGTACCGCGTATAATGGTTTACGTGCTAATCCTATGCGTCGCATTTCCATGCCCGACGCAATCATAGTAAACGTTTTGCCAGCCCCCACCACATGATCTAAAAGCGTGATTGGTCGCTGAAGAATTCGCCAAATGCCGTTGACTTGGTGCTTTCGCAGTGTAATTGCACTATTTATTCCAGGTAAAGGTAAGTGAGAACCGTCAAAAGCCCCTATTTTCAGGCTATTAAATCGTTCGTTGTAGATTGTTTTAAGTTCATCAGCGCGTTGTTCATCTTTCCAGAGCCATCGAGCAAACTCACTTTGAATATCTTTAACTTTCGCTCTGGCTTCTTCTGTAGCTGCACGATTAACCGTGGTGACCTTGTATATTGTGTCCGTAACCGTGATAGGCTTTTGATTCAGCGCAGAATTCAGCAGCTTATAAAACTTTACCCTTTCTGTTTCATAGTCCTTTACTTGAACTAGGCTTGCTGTTCGTGAGCGCGTGTTTTCCACATGCCATTTATTACTGATCGGCTCAAAAGATATTTTTCCTTTAAATTCACCCTGAGTAAAATAGTCTGCAAACGCGGTAATATCTTGCACACGCTGCCAAGGTGCGCCCATTTGCACGGATATTTCGTTTATATCAATGCTTTCAGGTAAAACGGACTTTAACGCAGTAATATTTCGCGCTAACTGTGGTTTATTATGAACGGCTTTTTCTGCTTCTTTTATTTTCTCTCGAATATTTCCTGTCAAATACTGATCTTTTGTCAAGAATTCGCCATCTGGTGACTCAAATAATTGATCACCTAGTTCATCAATGATTTCTTCTTCTGTCTTACTATAAGCCTTAGTCATGAAAGGCATATCAACCTTGCCTTTCGCTACCAAGCTCAATACAAGTGCAGCATGAGCGGAATTGGCTTGATCCGCAATCTGATGCGGATATTGTGTTCTTTTTGAGAAAATTTCAGACTTTTCAGCACTTTCCTGACGCTTACCTTTAACCGCTGATTTATAGTTTTTCTCCAAGGACAACAACAAAGGGCTGATTGTTAAGTCAGTATTCAACAGTAAGCGTTTATTATAAGGACGGTTAACATAGCCAAAGTCAGTGACAAACTGGTCATAGTGCTCATTAAGAGCTTGGCGTAACACTTTTAGTTCTGCATCAGGTGTATGCTCAATCTGTTTATGTATCAGTTGTCGTGCAGCTTGAGCGAGTGGTACAAGCTGTTTCAAGCGCTCGATGTCTTTTCCTTTTAGCTCAATATCCTTACCCTGTTGGTTTGCGTAGCTTGTGACTGGCTCACTGTGAAATAAGCCATGTTCACCTGGCAACCTGCGAAATAGCTTTCCTTTGTTATCAAAGAACAAGCCGTTGACTTCTGTTAGTGTCGTATCTTCAAGTACAGCATCTCTTTGAACAGTCTTTAGGCTTGAGTCATTTATGGGCTCACCCTGGTAAATATCTTCAGGTAAGATTTCCAGTATTCGTTTTTGAAGGTTTTCCTTAATGTCTGTGCCATCGCTTATTAAGGCTGGCTCCGTCGCTTTTCCATAGCGCCCTTTGTGCAACGTCCATTTACCTAACAGGTTGTCTGAATGTTCATGATAGTACTCATTGAGTGGAATATTTTGTCCATCTTCTAACGGGTACTGTTTAATTGCACGGTAATCTGGACCTGTATTTGTTTCGCCCTCATTGAGTTTTCTGAAAAACAAAACATCTGTAGTAACTTCTGTATTTGCGTTCTTTTTAAATGCGTTATTTGGCAGACGAACAGCACCTAATAACTCTGCTTTATTGTATAAATTTTTACGTAATTTTTGACTAAAGCGTGAATCCATAAAGCCTTTGGAAACTACGACAGATAGCAAGCCGCCAGGCTTCAATAAATCAATGGATTTACCAATAAAATAATTGTGAATACGCTCTCTGTGTAAATGTTTTCGCGTTTTATCTGAAACTTGAAAACCACCGAATGGTGGATTACCAATAATTAAATCAACGCTATTATCTGGTGCTTTAAAATCTTGAAAGGCGACAGGTGTCGAAATGGCTGCACTGGGATAAAGTTTTTTCGCAATACTACCTGTGATGTTATCTAATTCAACACCAATTAATTTTGAGTGCTTTATGATGTTTTCGGGCATTAACCCAAAGAAATTACCTACGCCTATGGACGGCTCAGCAATCACACCACCTTTGAATCCGAGCTGCATAAGCCCTGAATACATGGCTTTAATGATGGTAGGCGCGGTGTAATGAGCATCTAAGATACTGGCTTGTGCTGCCTCATACTCTTCGTCAGTCAGTAACCTTCTTAGTTCTAAGCCTTGCTTTTCCCACGATTTTGCGAAGGCTCCGTTTGGTTTCGGAAAGACCGATTTAAGTCCACCCCAACCAACATACTTCGCCAGTACCTTTTGCTGTTCGTGGGTTGCAGGCTTACCGCCAAGGCTTTTCAAAAGTTTTATAGCCGCCAAGTTATTGTTCACTCGGCTTTTCAGTCCTTTAATTCCCCCCTCATCAAGATTATCATTATCCGAAATACGGTAATTGCTAGGGGTTTCTTTTACTCCTGCTCGCTGGGGTTCAGAAAGATGAACTCTTTCTCTGCTTGGTGCTTCGCCTCGTGAAAGTCCATCCCGCTGCTGGTTAGTTTGAATATCGCTTCCGCGACTTGACCTGCGGCTTGTTCTGCTTTCTGTTCCAGTTCTCCTTGGCTTTTGAGTTGGTTGTACTTCTCTGGAAAGAACTCTTTCCAATGCTCGATCGCCATCCTCGCGTGTGGTCTCATCTGTCGTCCTTTCTATTGCTTGTTGCTTTTCACTGGTTGTGGCTGGGGTTGCTGAGGCTTCAATGGTTTGATGCCTTTCTTGTGTAACATCTTGGCTATCTCGTAACACTGTTTGACTGTTGCCACTTGCAGTCTCCTTTTGTTTTTTTAGTTTAGGTTTAAGTTTTGGTAAAGCATTAATAGCTTGCTCTGAAGCGTGCTCATCTAAAACTGTTGCTAAATCCTCTTCAGGTATTGAAGAGTATGCTTCATAAAAGTCTTCGACAAGCTCAATATCTTCTGCTGTCAGTGATTCAGCATCAATGTTTAACTCGTTTACAGCAAGTGTTGCTTTATCAGGCCAGTTAAAACGACCAAAAGGCTGAGCAACTGGATGATTACCTACCTGGGCATCATAGTAATTACTAAAATCTACTTCATTTTGTGTCGCTGGCTGTACTGGTTGAGGCTGCCAATTGCCCTTTTCTTTTAAAGTAGGACCCTGATTAAAGGCAACATCTGCTGCCTGTTCAGTTTCATACGCTTGAACAAATGATTCAATACTTTCTGGGTCATGTTGTTGCTCAATGGCGTCATAAAAGCTCTCTATAAGCTCTACATCTGTATCAGCTAAGTCCTTGGCCTGTAGTGGAATACTACTGTTATCTATAAGCTGTGCAGCTTCTAAAGGCCACACATGACGTTGATTTGTAACTAACTCATCAATAGGGTAAGCATTCAGCATATAGTGTAAGTCTGATTGCTCGTTTTGTGAGAGCACTTCACCCGTAAATGCTTTATCTATTGTGGTTGGTATATCTGTCGTCGTGAACTGACTATCAGCCGCCATTGTAGTTTCAGGGTTTTGGTCAACCAAGTTATACAGCGCGGTTAATAAGCTTTCTTTGGTATAAGGCTTTTCATTGCTATCCAGTACACCACGACTTGTAAGCCGGTTAGCTAAACCCGCTAAACTGTTTCCTTTTTTATTTAAAAAACCTAATTGCTTGGTTTTTTTTGCATAATTTTTTAATCGTTTTGCAAGCTGTGTATCTTCAATTCGATCTGGATTTATACCCGCTTCGTTAATTGCATTTTTGACAAATGCAGGTACTGCTGCACGCTGTTGTGCGGCTATTTGTGTTCTTTGCAGATAGTGTTTATGGCCTTCATCTAGCAAGCGTTCATCAGGCAATTTATGTGTAAATTGCTGCTGAATAGCTTCATCAATTCCTAACGTATCAATGTCACTTGGCTCAGCATAGTAAGTTGTGTTTTTTGACAGTGGCTGCGTTTCAGCCGCTAGGTTATTTATTTGTTCTTTTTGTTGGCTTAAAACCGCATCCAGTTTTTCAGCTAAATTCCTTGGCTCTGACTGTGGTTGAGCTTGTTCTGTAGACTCAGACCTTGGTTTAAATTCATTTAATATGTCGTACAAACTTCTTCGTGGTTGAGCATTTCCACTTGCTGTACTGGCGGCAAATGCCTGGTCAAGTGCATCACCACCATGAGCTTCAGCTTCATCTACTGCTTGCTGTGCAGCTTCCGAGGGCCTATTCAACAGCTTTTGAGTGACTTGGCCTGCGCTACCAAATAATCCGCCACCCAGTGCACCTGCGGCTGAAGCATCAATAATTTCATGCCAATCAACTGCATCTAAATTGTTTAAAATAGATTGGCCGTTGTTATCTACCCAATGTTTAGCGTGCTGCTCAATTAAAGTCTGAGCACCTTCTGTTGCTGCTTCATAGCCTGCTTGTTTAGCCACGCCTTTTAAAAATGAAGAACCTATTTCCTCCCTAGCTTTTCCTCCTAACCCAATTTTGTCGAGCACGCGCATCATGGGCAATGTATCAAACAAGCCAGCTAATAGGCCATGGGCTGAAGATACTTCAGGATCTTGTGTTTCACCGTAGATGCTGCCTGTTTCAGCGCCTACACTAAAACCTCCCGCACCAAGCGCCGCGCCAACTCTTGCTCCTGTTTTTCCAAGCTGTTTAATAGCTTCACTGGATAGCTTATTTTTAAGTAGTTTTTTTGCACTCTCTTCAACAACTTTCTTACCAATCGGTGCACCCACACCACCACTAATAACAGCACCAGCCATCGTAGGTAATAACTCGCCTGTGGTGTATAGCGTCCAATCGACCGCATCACCTACACCACCAATGTTAGTAAAGGTGGGTGTATCACCACGCAATGCTTGTGCACGGGACATTTCGCTTACATACTGTTTCATACCATGCTGACGCATTGGCTCATTATTAAATGCATCACCTGCAAGTGCTAAAAGTCCACCACCAAGCCCTTGTAACTGATTCCAGCCCCCTTTTAAACCTCGCGTTATTTGCCAATCGTCTTTATCATCTTCGTCCAATAATTGGTTATCGTAGCTATCAGGCAAGCTATTTGTACTACCCAATAAATAATCATCAACTTGCTGATCAAAATTACTGCTCATTGACTATTCTTCTGTTCTAAAAGTTGGCGAATCATGTCTTCTTTTCCTGCGCTTGGGCTTTCCGAAAAGAAGTTCAACAGAGAAACCCAGTCCATTGATGTATCCTGGTCCTCATTTTTAGGCGGGATATACACTTGCTCTAACAACTGCTGACCGTAAACAGCAGCAAAACGCTCTGGTTGAATTTCACCATCGTTTAATTTCTGAATATGCTCTGCGACTTTCGCGGGATTTAACTGTGATGGGTCTCTTGATTGTATGGGTGTGAAGTAAGGCTGACCTTCCTCAGACTGCTTCAACAACATCCATTGGCCACCTTGGTTAATGATGCTCCCTTCGGTGCCATTATCTAAAATTACGCTATGTGGTTTATTGTTACTGCTAGCGGCTTTTTTTGAGCTACTTAATAAGCCTGAAGCGGAGCGGCCAGGTGAAAATAAAAATTCCATTCGACCTGAATTTTTATCTTGTTGAACTAATGGAATGCCATTTAAATTGCCCGTTTCATCCTGTGATAATGGTGCTACTTTTCCATCAGGCGTTAGTGCAAATTGTTTTTGTGAGTCGTTTTGTAATGCTTGAATACCTTTTGCTTCATCAAGTTTTAGCGATGAATTTAATGTCGCTAAATCTTTGGCATTAGCAAAGTTTTTATCGCTTAATGATAAATTAAATGCTTGGTTATTCGCCTGCTGTTGATTTGAAAATTCATTTTGTTCTGCACGCACTTTATCTTGATAACTTCTATCATCAGCTCGAACTTTCTCTTGATACTCTCGATCCTCCTTTCTCACTTTTTCATCATGCTCCCAACCTTCTTTACGAAAAGCTTCATCTCGCGAACGCCTTATCCGATCTTTCCAGTCACTATGAATAGCACGGCCCCCAGCTTCTGCGGCACCAAGTAACATGTTGGCTAATAAACCTGCCATAATTACTGCCCCCCGTGCTGTTGTTCCATTTCAACCATAGTATTAATCATCTGAGAATAGGCCTGCTTTTCTTGCTCACTCAGTTGTTCACCTCCCTGCTCTCCAAAGGTTGTCATTGCATGAAAGAATGCGTCTTCAGTGATACTGGCTTCATCTTGCTCATTAATAATTCCTGCCTTAATTGCTATCTCTGATACGATTTCACAAAGCTGCATAGCCGCAAAAAACATCACTGGTGGAGGAATCATTTTTCCTGCTTGTTTGGCGGATTGATTGTTTTGCAGCAAAAGCAAACCAATCAATCCGCCAATATCATCAACGGGGTCATCATCAACACTCAGTCGTGCCTTTACATCTTCCAAATTGTTGTAAAGATAATCCGCCGTTTGGCCTATTAATGTGTTTAAAATTTCTTGATCTTCAGCGGAGGCTTTAGGTCCAGTGGATGTGGGTGCAGTCATGGCCTGTGATTGTGCAGGCATAGCAGCACCTTGGCTGCTACCATTGGCAGCCGCAGAAAGTAAGCCATTCATAGTTAACCTTTAGGATGTTTTGAAGTTATCGAGGTGGGAGTCGTAGTCGTAGAGCAAATCATCAGTAGGTGCTACAGCACCGCTGCTTGCTGTGTAATATGGTGAGTAATCAGTATTGTTAGTAGTAGCAGGCTGAAAAGTATTAGCTGCTCGTGCTCTGCGCTCTGAGCGCATTCCTGTATTCATTGAGACGGCATTAGGCGTGTTGGTATTTTTAGTCTTAGAATTACCACCTACTAAGCTTGATGCAGATACAGCCGCATCAGCTATTTTAGTCCCCCTATTTATGATATTGGCTACATCTGACCTACCTGCCAGGTTAGCCGCAGAACTTAATACACCTGTCGCTTTTTTTGTGTCGTCACTTAATCCTGAGTTTAATCCACTTTCAAAGGCCGCTAAGCTTTCTACATCATCAGAGTTAGTTACAGAAAACACTGATCGAGCAATAGGCTTTGATAATGCAGCCAAAGGGTTTTTTAAACTTGCAATGCTTGAAACTGCATTTACAGCTGCGCCAGCTTTTTCATAATTATCTTGTGGAGTAACACCATTGTTATTTTCTTTTGCAGCACCTCGTAATGCTTCACCCACTTCCACTTTAGTGTCATATCCATCGCCCAAGCCAAGCGATTCAGCTACCTTATCAATTTGATTGGCAGCCCCACCCAGAAATGAGTTTTCATTAAATCCTGCTCGTTTTGCCATGCCAAGCAATCCGCCTACATTTTTAGCCTGGTTGCTCGCCATGCGTTTATTCGATGGCATACTGGGATCATGCGTTCTCGCTTTATGTAGATCGCGTTCTTCTTTTGCCTTGTCTGCATCGCTTGGTTGGTTCTTGTCAGTATTATTGGCTAGCTGATCATCATCACCGCCACCAAAAAAATCGCGGATACTGTCAAATACACTTCTTGCGCGAGTTCTACGGTCTTCAGACTTATTTTTATTGGTATTGCTGTTATTGCTCTCTGAACTATTTCGTGATTCACCTCGACGGCCTTCACCGCCCCGATGATTACCTGGACCAGATCGGTTACTGTTTCGATTGTTGGGTAATTCGCTACGAGAAATACCCCTCATGTGTGACATAAAAACTAACTCCTTTTGTTACCATTAGTGTTAGCAACTAGCCCTTGTGTGAGTAAGCCTCCTGTTAAGTTGGCTGAATGGGAGTCATAACGGTAATTTTGTGGGTTTGAAGCAAAGTACGTGCGTTTGTTACGTTGCGCCCATTGCTTATCGAACATCTTTTCACGCCAACTTCTGTCTTCTTTTTGATTGATGTAATTAAGCGCACTGCCTGCCGCACCCGCAATCGCTGAAGCTACCTCACCATTCTTTTTTAGCCAATTAAATGCACCGCTTGTTGTATCTACGACAGAATCAAACCAACTCATACTGTTTCTCCTTAAATACCTGGAGCGTTTGGCATGGTGTCATGCTTTGTCCAGTTCGATTGCCAAGTGGGTAAAGCACTAAAGAAATTCTTAAGAAATTTCAGGTCAGCATTACGGCGAGCAATCGTGTTATTGATCATCTTATCTTTTTCAGCCTGGGGAATTTTCTCAGCTTTTTCGATTTCATTAACACTAATACCCGCGTTCACCAACATATCTTGTATGGCTTTCATGTACTGACCATGGGTATTTGCAGCAACACTCTGACCCAGTTTATCTTTCTCATACTGATTGAGTTTTTCAGCTTTTGCTAAGTCATATTCATGAGATTTCGATTTACTTGCTAAATCATATTCATGACTTTTTGCGGCTTTTGCTAAATCATATTCGTGAGACTTCGATTTGCTTGCTAAGTCATATTCATGACTTTTGGCCGCTTTTTCTAAGTCATACCCATGTTGTAGCCCAAGTAAGCCGGTTTTATATGTATTTTGCTGTTCAAGCACATCTTTGTCATGGGCCTGATTGCGACTGGTCATATAATCTTGGAGCTCAGCTTGTGCGTCACTTTGTGCAATAGGCAGTGCATTACGAATGGCTGAAGCAGTAGACGCACCCGCCGCAAAGCTAGAATTAGCTAAGCCACGACTGGCAGCTGTATTCAAACCACTTTGCTTTGCTTGCTGCATGTACAGTGAATCGCTATTGGTTAACTTATTAAGCTGATTACTGGTTAATGCATTAGGATTTTTTTGTTGCAGCGTACCAGGACTATTTGGATTTGAGCTTGCAAAATTAGAATTATTGGCTGAGGCAGTATTTAATGTTTGAATTTTTTTTGTTTTATTAAGTTGATTATTTGCTTTACTCAATAGTCCCGACATTACTCATACTCCACATAAATGCTGATGCTACGGGGGGTTCAGGCCAGACAATGTCATCAAGTGAAAGCTTTGTGAGTTGTTCTCTAAGCCTTCGCCGATAGTCTGTCCATTGAATCTGTTGTTCTTCGCTCAGCGGACTATCCGGCATTAATGTCCAATTTGTATCGTTAATTATCCGCTGTATAAAATCATGAACTTCAGCACGCAAAAGCACTTCATCAATAACAGGGTCACACTTAACAGTTTCATAGGTTTTATCCAACATATTAAAAATGATGGGTGTTTTAAATGCTTCTTCATTTTCAACAAAGTAAGCATCAAAACCTTCCACATTTCGTGATATAGCCTTGATAATGTGTTGTTCTGTGGGGTTATTGTAAGTTGTGAGTGAACTTGTATGAAATGAGGTTATAAAGCCATATTCTAACTCTACATCAACTGTACAGTTTTCTTCATTAAAATTAATAATTTTGAATTTCATAATGTCTTCTGAAAAATATCAAAAATATATGAGGCATGATGTTTAATTTCTAATGCTATGTTTTCAGCATAGGAAGGTGTTGTAGGTAGATCATTTGATACGATAAATTTATAGTTATCTTGTATCATTTTGGCACGCACATCGGCTGAATAAAAACATTCCCAAGACGGTTGAAATATCCAGTGTGCGCGTGTTTCAGCCTGGTTAATAACATCAATTAGAAAGTGTTTAATGCTTTCATTTTTATCAAAGTAATTTAATTTATTAAGAGCCAGTAATTGCGTTCTAATTGTCTGCCAATCACCATCACATTGTTGAGCAAGGATGATCGCTAATTCACGTATAACCCGCATAGACTGCCAAAACAACGCATTGTTGTAACCAAACGCGATAATGCCATTGTCACTGACATAATCTTTATAAATCTTATGCATTGACTGTCGGTCTTCAGGATAAACCCATGAGTAAATGCCTGTTGTCACTACATAATCAATGAATTTATTTGGTTGGTAATCTTTAAAATCGCAACACACATACTCAACATTGGTGGGGGCATCTTGCTTTGCAATGGCAACATAATCCGCATTAAACTCTACACCTGTAAACTGATAATCAGGACATAACCTTGCTAACTGATTAAAATCTTTTCCTGTTCCTGTACCAAGACCCACATAATGCTTACCACTGGGTAACTGGGTAAAACGACTAAAAAAAGCTGGTCGGAATTGATAAAACTGCTGTGAATAGTCTGTAAGTGCAGAATCTTGGTAGGTCCAAGTTGTTTGCAGGGCTATCATATAATACGCCCTTTAATGTTATTGCCCCCTAGTGCACCTATCCAGCTTACCCTATGGTGATAACCATTGATTGCAATACCGGCAATACCACCAGCGCCGCCATAATAGTTTAATGTAGGTCCATTTTCTCTTACCTGCCCATTGCCCCCATTAGCACCGTTGTTTCCATAAGCACCACCATGCCCACCATGACCAGCATAAGAGCGATGCTGAGAATTGCTACCTGGCGACGCAGATGAAGAATGCCCTTGTCCTATACCACCATTCCCACCGTTGTACCAAATGATACGACTTTTGTTGTTTCTGTGACCTCCGGCAGCACCACCACCTGCTCCGCCTCCACCAGCGTAGATAATGCCTTGGTTATTGAAGACTAATTTGCTGCACCCATGATTTGGATTGATATAAAGTGCATTTCCTCCAGCTTGTCCTGGTAAACCATTACCACGATTGCCACCGCCTCCACCATGGCCGCCAGCACCTAAAATTTGTGCATAATTGATGACAGTTAACTCTCGTCCTGCACACTCGCCGTGGAAATACAATCCATAATAGGTAGCATTGCTTGATAAAAATCGATAGTTCGAGGGAATCGTTAATACAACACGTCGAGCGTCTTGGGCATTTGGTAATCGCTGAGCAACCCACTGAGACATATTAAAATGAGACAGTGTTGTTGTGCTTGCACTAAACGTAATGTGTTTTACATTGGCTTTACCATAAAACTGGCTTAACTCTATTGCGCCTGACGTGGGCACACCTGCATCTACACCGTAATACTGATCAAGCCATGTAATCCCATTGGCGTCAGGCTTATTACCAAACTCTGCAATAATTTGGTGTAACCAAATTTCACCACTTGTGGGTAGCATTTAAATGACTCCCTCTTTTTCAAGGGTTTCAACTAAATCATTTAATGCTTGTGTGAGCAGTGCAATGACGGCCATGGGATTGATATTTAAAAGCTCATTATCTTCATACACCCCGTCTGGCATGATTTCTTGCACTTCTTGTGCGATTAATCCAGCCTCATGTTGATGTTGAGACAAATCTGTACGTGTATAGTGATAACCAGACAGTTGACGCACTTTATCAAGCGCATTTTTAATGACAGTAAAATCTGTTTTGACTCTTTTGTCTGAGCGTTGACCTAAACGAGCTGCAATTAAGTTATTTTTAACAACTACACCATCATTCACAGTTAAACTACTAACGGTTGCTGAACCCTGTACAGATAAAGCACCAATGCTTGCTGACCCTGATATGCCCGCATTTGAAGTAACCGTTAAATTACTGGTTGTTGTTGTCCCTTTTACCTGTGCGTTTCGACCAACTGTTATGTCATAAGTAGAGGTTAATGATGCAGCGGAAACAGTGCCTGTGGAATTCAAGTTACCTGATATAGAGCCATTCCTATCAGAACGTATAAGCTTTGGCATTTCACCTAATGAAATCGCTCCTACATCAGCAGCGGTAGGTTTAAATGCCGTGTGATATACGCGCTGACGATAGTTAGCACCTGCATAAATTTCACCTTGGACATATAACGTTTTGTCCATGTGATAGGCTGGCGTGGTTGTTTGAAAATGGGTATAAGATGCGTTAATCGGTCCGATAGCTACGCCACCATACACTGTTTTTAACCAAACGCCACTGCTTGCCGAACCTTCTATAGTACGACTATTGCCTAAATCGATACCTTTGGCTGCCCACAATTTATTTTCAGGTAATCCAAAGCGCTGATTAGCAAGCGCATTAAACCGGCCATCGACTTGGCCTTGAGTTAATCGTGTTTTGATAACTTCATTAATATCATTTCTTAATGCCGTATGACCTGCTTGAATTGCGCCATTGATGGTTGCTTCTGTGTCTTTTAATTTAGCAACACTGACCAATTTATTGGCATCATCAGAGCCACCAGCATCATCAAGCTGTATCTTTTGCAAGTAGCGCTGATCGCCATGAAACTGTAAGTCTTCAACAAAATCAGACTGTACTAAAAACTCGCCATTACTTTTCACATAACAGCCTTTTTCTACTAAGCCTGTCGTCTTTATCGCTTGCAATGAAATTGAGGCATTATCAGAGCCTACTGCAACGTAAGCTGCAACGTAATCCCGTAAATAGCGAAGGTGAATTGCATCAGTGTCATCCTTTGGAATACCAAGACCAGTGAGCCTATAACCTTCCGCACTGGTATCTTTTAGCCAGTGCTGTACATGTAGTTTTACATCTGCCAGGTTAGCGGCTTGATGATCTTCCTTTGCTGACTTTAAGTTAGCGATATGATGATGCTTAGCATCAACATGTGTGTCCCATGCTTTAAATTGACCATAGGTCATTGCATGATGCAGTTGTATTGCTGCGGCTAAGTTCGTTAAATTGAAACTGTTTGCAGAGACATTTTCAGTCCACTTTTGCCATTGATGATATGGCACAGGGCTTTGTGCTTGTGTTGGGTTTTCAACAATGAATTGCTGATTAAACCCTGTGCTTTTGCCATTGGGTGTGGGTAGTGCATCAAACCCTTTTTTAACAAACAGAAAGTCTTCTCGTACATGTGAGCCACGGGCGGCGGTGCGACTCGCATACTGGTGTCGTACTTTGTAATAACTGTTCATTAGCCTCGATCTCGACGACGTGGGATATAGTGAATGTGTACCCCTTGGATGATGAAAGGCTGTGTGAAGGCATCTTCACCGTGAATACAGATTGAAATGTTTTTACCAGTGCCGCTTACAGACAAAGCAGCGGTTGCAACAATAGGCGAGTCCCACAGAAATTCATCCCAGTTTGAGCTTGTCCATAGTCCACCACCACCATAGACATAAAATGGTTGGGTGTTGGGGCTTTCGACATGCGGAGCTGAATAATCAATTTCGGGAGCCACTAAAAGCTTCATTGGTCCTGGACTATCAATTTCCAGCTCAATACGTTTGAACGCTTTACGGTAGGAAGGAGAGCCTAAGTGATTAAAAGGAAATCTTAAAAAGTGCTCGATGGGTAATCCGTCAAAATTGGTACCAACACCATCTTTGTAAACATAACCGTTAGGACTACCAAAAAATCGAACTGGCTCACCAGTAGCAGTCTCACCTGTACAGAAACAACTAATTTCAACAGGGTATTTCAGGTAAGTAAAATACTGCTGGGGCTTCATTATCAGTATTTCACCCATACGACTATAAAAGCGAACTTGCCCCCGTTCAGGTACGGTTACACTACCTGTAATGTGTAACTTCAACTGATCCAGTATTGGTTTAACATGCTTTGAAACACACGCATCACTGAAGTCACCAAAGGCTTGTACACGACCTATAGCAACTACACCGCTATTATCAATGGTGTACGTATCACCTAAAGATTGCATCGTGTCTTTAAATGCACCCGAGTTTTGTGCAATAAGCTTTAGTGAAAACTGGTCTGAAGTTTGTCCAAATAATCCAAACAGTTGCTTTTCACAACCAATAATTAAAACACCGCCCGTTGTTGATTTTAATCCAGTGACGTTACTACCAATTGCAATTTCATTAGCACCTAAAACGGCATTAAAAGATGTTGGCTCAGCAATCACAGAGTGTCTAACTCGCCCACTGGTAAAACCTAAAAATAAATAATGATTATGTGTTTCGATAAAGCTGGGATTATTAATTTCTTCTGGATTTTCTAAAAGAATCGGAAATAAATACTCACCATTAAAGCAATAGGCGGGGCCATTTCCCGTGCAAAAATACACAGCCTCTTGGTTCTGAGAACCATAAAAATTATGGATACAGTGATCAAAGTGCTTAATTTGCTCTAACTGACGTGTTTCAACTCTCCACACCTTTGCACCAAAGTTGAGTGACTGTCCTGCTTGGAAACTACCCTCTACTATTTGAATCAGGCAATAGCCTTTACTCGTTTTATCGTCATTTGAGCCGCTGGTACGCACCCATTTCAGTACCTTCGCTTTAGCTGCTCCTGCTTCAATAGCATCAGTGGGGAACTCTTCTCCTTGCTCATACCATAGTATGATTTGCTGTGTGTTTACCTGCTGCCACCCTGTAGCACTTGATTGACTTAATTGGGTACCACGTAAGGCATAAAGCGTATTGTGGAAATAAAAAAGGCCCGTAATTGGGCCTGTTCCGTGGGGCTTGGTGATTTTCTGTCGATAAAATGCTTCCAAGGTTTCTAATTTTTTATCGCGCTCAATGGTTTCTCCGACTTCATACAAACCTTCCAGTAGGCGCTTTACGGCGTATTGTTCACTTTGGATGCTTAGTACACTACCAACCTGCAAAGCTGTTGTAATATCCGTTGCTATTCGTGCTCGATCTTGAAAAATTACATGACCAGTGCCTGCGCCTGTAATGGCTTGATACTGGACATTCGGTGGCTCTCGATCCAGTTCTATACACAACGCATAGCGTTCTACTGGAGAGCGTTGACCATCAAAGCGTTGGTACCCATTAATACGACGATAGCCGCCATTCATACCTGGCTCGTAATTGAGACAGTCAATTAGCTTACCACCACTAATAGTCATTGCAGGGCTTACTAAGTCTAATCCACCGTCAAATGGGATATACTTCGTTTGCGTTGCTGCCATTAATAAGTCCTTATGACTTCTTCATACTCACCAAAAAAGCCACGATTGCGACGCTTAGGTAGTTGGTGAGTTTCGAGCTTAGGATATAACCGATTAATGCCTTCAAGTGCTTGGTTTTTTAACTCTGGCGCGTTTTCATAATTGGCGTAATACAACATTGCATAATAAATAATAAGACGCTCAAATTGAGAAGGAATCCAGCTCATATCATCATCATTTTCAAACACTTGAGGTTTACAGTAATACTCTGCAACAACCTCATAATCCCCATCAGGCGCATCAACAAGCTGTAAACTATCATCAGGAAGGACAATAACGTGGTAGGGCTGACCTCTCACCACATCAATGCCTTCTATTGCTTCAATTTCCTCAACACCAACTTTATAGCCATTAATTGATACTTCTTTGGTTCGCCAAACCTGTAAATCATCAGGTGGTGCATAAATAAAAGGCCGTTGATTAGTCGCAGGATCAATAGACGTTATAAAGCGGTGTTTACGCCATAAAAACTTCCAATTAAAATATTCACTTTGAATCTCTTCGTTGGCTGCACGAACCCAACCAACCAATCTCTCATACTCACCCTGTTGATTGATAGTGCTTTGTGGGCCAGAGCCACTAGCTGCACATTCAACGCGCAACTGCTGGCATAACTCAAGATAGGTTCTCTGGGTCATTGGCTTTGGCTTGTGCTTCTAAAATTTCAGTAATCAGTTCTTCAGAGCTACGACTTTTAACACCGTATTTATCACCTATACGGCGCAAACCTTTAATACCTTGGTTTTCAAGCAATCGTTCAAGGTCTTCTTTAGTGTATATGGTTACAGCCGCTTCATAAGTTGGCTCATTCGTTGCCATAGTAGTTGCTATGGTGGCATTTTCAGTACCCGACATGCTTTCACCTCGGGTGTCAAAATAAATACCGCCTTGCCAGTAGACCGCCCCATCTGTACGGCCTGATACGGTCGCATAAGGCAGTTGAAAGTTAATCTTCATATGTAACGCCTCCGAAGATATGTTCACCAAACTGAGTTTCATCAGAATAGTTAATACGCTTTTTTAATATAATATTTTCGGTGTTAATTTTAGCTCTACCACTTAACCCGTTTTTAGTGTCCTGTCCTTCATTAAAGCGCTGCTCAAAGGTTTTTGGTTGTGCTGTATCTAACGATATATATTTAGTTGATCGCATTAAATTGGCCTTTATATCTCAATAAAAAAAGGGGGATTATTCCCCCTTACTTTTTGCCAAAATTAAATCGTACTTTGTCTTCCTTTTTTTGGCGCTGGTTTTTCGTTGTGGCAGGGCCAGTGTTTTTAGTGGTGATTTTTTGCTTTGGAGTAATATCTTTCATATTAAGAGTCCCCTGGTTGTACAGGTGTTTCTAAAGAGTCCCAAACATAAACACGTGCATCGTTGGCGGCAGGGTGACATAGCGCAAACTCTAAAAGTGCATACCAAGCAATACCATGTCCACGCCCATAATCATCAGGAATTTTGCCCCGGATTTCTTCAGGTATGGCCACAGCCTCTGCTACGGCATCAGCACCAATAAAATAAGCACGATCAGACTTGCCGTTTTTCCACTTAGCATTTGGTATATTGGTCTGAGAAACGAACCTTACACCCTCATAACGCCCTTTTTCTCCATTGATAATTCTTGTGTAGCCTTCCGAAACGTAGGTACTGAGCTTTTCCCATTCCTTACGGAAAGGTCTAAATGTCTTAGGTCTGGCAATACACACATAATTGCCGTCGTCGTCGATAGGAGGAACATTACTTTCTTCCAAATCATCAACAATGGTTTGTATATGATCAATACTTAAAGGAGAGTCATTAATAATTTCAGGCTTACCCGTTCTGTAAGTGATCACCTCACCATTTGGTTGACCTACCATTCGAACAGGCGAGCGTTCAAATGCTTCCCATGCGCCTGTATCCAGTACTTTTTTACAATCATTTTTAAGTTGTTTGTTAATTATTTGTGTAACTGGCTTTTCACTTAAATCATTAAGCTTACCAGTGTACGGAACGGATAACCCCCACTCAGTGATTACGACAGAAGCGTTATCTGCATCAAATTCAGTTTCTGGTATGGGGTTATCTTCTGATAATCGGCCACCTTGGTCTTTAAGATCGCCAAAAACAGTCCAATTAAACTTTTCACCTCTGTTTTTTCCAATTGCTTCCTCAATCTCACCAAATTGTCGAAACCGAGTCATGGGTTGAACTTTCGTCATTAAATGGTCTGAAAGCTTTGGACTTGCCAAATAGCCTTCATTGGATGTCCACAACATGCTCATTGACGTCTTAACTCCTTAAGTCTACTAATCTGTCTGGCTGGAGAGTATTCAGCCTGGCTTTGGGATGAAATATTGAATTGTTGGTTTGAAGATTGAACAGGGCTTTCTAAACGCTGCTTATTTGCAACACGCTTGTTTGTTGGTTGGGAAAGTTTTAATTTTTCTTCGCTGTAATACTTGAGTGTTTGTTTGCCTGCCTCCTCTAATATTCGAGTGTTGGACCAGTGTGGATTCTTACTTTTAAGTTGTTCGGTTAGTTTGTCACAGTGCTTGAAAAGTACAGGGTTGGTAGTGATTTCCTGGTATTCATTTTGAAATGATTGATAGGCCTCAGCCAACGCACGCTTTTGTTCTTGCTCCTGTTTCACAAGGTTGTTTTGCTCTATTTGACTGGCTATTTGGTTGACCAGGGAATCATAATCAAGTTGAGGTGAGTTACTTTGCGATTGAAGGATTAGATCACTCAGTTTTTCAGCCGCTGCTTCTGAGTCCCCTTCGTATAGAGTATCAAACGCCTCAGCCAGCTGAGTCCTGATTTGTTCAGAATCTATGGCCTTTTCTTGCTTACTTTGAGGCGGCTCGCTTTGTTCTTGTAACTGTGCGGCTTGTTGCTGCTGCGTTAAAAAAGCTTGAATCAGTTGATCTTGACGTTGTTTTACCTGTTCAAGATCATCAAACTGTTGCTCAATTTGACTAATAGGAACCTTCTGTCCTCTGATGGTAATCAGAGTATCTTCTGAGTTTTGTAGCTCTGGTTCTGGTTCTTCTTCTGATGGTTGAGGCGGCTCTAATTCTGAGTCAGCAGAACTTTTGATAGGGTCAGTTAACTGAGTTTCTTTATCAAGCTCAGTGTTCTTGTTCTTATTTTCGTCTTCATTTTCATCATCATCTTCTAGCTTTTCGTCCCAACTCTTTTCACGTTCTTTTCTCAGCAGCTCAATACGACTACTGTATGGGTTTTCTGAAGGCACAGCAGTGCTTTCAGCTTCAGTGTTTACTGAATCTGTTGTGTTGTCAGTCATAGTGGGTTACTTAATAGTACTCAGGATTATTTAAGGCGTGAAGGCTTTGTTCGGCGTCGTCTGCATTGATAATCAGACTTTTTAAAGTCATTATCATGTTAATGTTGGATTTAATTTCAACTTGAATATCAGTAATTGACTGAGTATTAGATGGTGAAGTGACTAAAAAGGCTTTGATTGCTTGTTGAATGTTGGCTTCTGCACTTGAAATAATGTGCTGTCCAATTTCACTTTTCCAAAACTTTACAGCCTGATTACCAAGTTCAATGGCATAAAGGTGCTCATTAATCTCGTCATTTAATAATTTTTGATACGCTTCGTCTTCCATTATTAATGCTCGTCTACAACTCCAGTCTGACTTACATAAAAGCTGTATTTTTCTATCAATTGTTTGGCGGCATGGTCAAATGCTAAGCTCTCTCCTAGTTCTTGATCGTAGTCCTTTGGATTAACACAAGCACTTTGACCTACTATGTAATAGTCATTTTTGGTTTTTAAAACACAGAGAGTCAAAACACCACGAGTAAGGAACTCAACTGTTTCCATTACTTCTTCAAGTATTTCATCACGATTTATTGCCATATACTTGTCCTCTTATACCCTTTCACTATTGGTCTTTTAACTGCTCTAAATGAAACCGATAACACCTTTCCAGCTCTAGAAAAGCGTGTAACTTAGCCGCTTTTTCTCCAAAGCTTGAGCCTGCATGTTCTGGATTAATCGCAGTACTGTAACCTACAAAATAAAAACCAGACTTTGTTTTTAATATACACACGGTAACAACATCCCGTTTAATAAACTCAACGTTATCAACAAGTTCACTTAGTATGTCCATAAATGTTTCGGTACAGTCGATAATATCTTTTTCCAACTTATATCCCCTGATTTCCAGTTTCTTTTTTGTAATTTAACTCATTCATCTTATTAATTTCTTGAGTCGCGGTAATATCTCGTTTTGTTGTATTTTGCCGATCAGCAATTTCTAACTT